>NZ_JARWKQ010000009.1:0-101469 GCF_029846355.1 Cobetia sp. 2AS | reverse complement strand
CGGCGACATCCGTCATCCGCCACAAGGTCACCCGATGCTGCGCCTGACGCGTGTGCTCGAGACCGGCATGGCCATCACCATCGAACCGGGCTGCTACATCATCCCCATGCTGCTGGAGCCGCTGCGCAACGATGCACGCGGTGAGCATATCGACTGGAAGCTGGTCGAGGCGCTGGCACCGCATGGCGGTGTGCGTATCGAGGACAATCTGGTCATCACCGCAGACGGTGCCCTCAATCTGACACGCAGCCCGGCGACGGGCCTGTAATCAGGCCTGCCACAAACTGTCTGGGTCTCTCGCTGTGACACTTGCCGTCACACGCCTGCCTCACGCCGCCATGGGCCCTGTGCCGATGGCGGCTTTTTGTCGCGTATCCCGGGGCTGAGTATTCGAGCACCAGGCCAGGAATGTGATCCAGGGCCGAGCTATCGCCGTTGGCATCGATGCGTATGCTGCACTGCGACTAGCGATTGGCGTCGCCAAGTGAAATGATGCCAACGATATCCGTGCAGAAATTCCTGTCAGATCTTGCTGCAGGCCACCGCCATCAAGGGCATGTCCATCATCCGACCAACAACGTCATCGCCCTGGCCTGCCACTGGAGCTACCTCACATGCCGCACTCCATCTTCACGTCAGAGTTTCGCCCTGCCCTTGGTCTGCGCAATCGCCATGTCCAGACCTTGTTGCCCCGCTTTCTGCCCCGCGCGCCCCTGAGTCGACGCACCGAGATTCTCAATCTCCCCGATGGTGACTTCGTCGAGCTCGCCTGGGTCATCAGCGACGGTCATGAAAAGCGTGAGCGTACGACGGCCCTGAGCGACGATGCGCCGCTGTTCGTGCTGTTTCATGGCCTTGAGGGTGACTTGAGTTCGCCCTACGCCCGTGAGCTGCTCAATGCAGCCGCCCGGATGGGCTGGCGACCGGTGATGATGCATTTCCGTGGCTGCGGGCAATCTCCCAACCGCCTGCCACGCGCCTATCACAGCGGAGATACCGCTGACGCCTATTGGGTGCTCGGCGAGCTGGGGCGACGCTACCCCCACGCCATCAAGGTCGCCTGTGGCGTATCGCTGGGCGCCAACATGCTGCTCAAGCTGGTGGCGGAGCAAGGCGGTGATGGTCTGGACCTGGCCGGCGCGATCGCCATCAGCGCCCCGCTGGACCTGGCAGCCAGCGCGGACGTGCTCAATCAGGGCTTCTCGCGCCTCTACCAGCGCCATCTGCTCAAGGGCTTGAAGGCCAAGGTGGCGGCGAAGCTTGCCAATGGTCCGTTACCCATCTCGATCGGAGCGCATCAGCTGACCCAGCTGAACAGTTTCTGGGCCTATGACAACGAAGTCACCGCACCCCTGCATGGCTTCACCTCTGCGAGTGATTACTACACGCGCTCCTCGGCGGGCCGTCTGCTGAGCGAGATCGAACTGCCGACGCTGATACTGCAATCACTGGACGACCCCTTCATGCCACGCGATCTGTTCGCACGCTTCCACCAACCTTCCGAGGCCGTGCGTATCGAGCTCAGTGAGCGCGGTGGGCATGTCGGCTTCGTCGAGTGGCGCCGTGGGCGACTGAGCTCCTGGTTGGCTCGTCGTGTCAGTCAGCAACTGGATGCCTGGAGCGGGCTGCCCAAGCCGCAAGCGCAGGCCGAGGTGCATAGCGAAGCGCACTGAGCTACCTGTATTGAACCGGCTGCATTGAACTGTCGTGCATCGAACTGGCGGCATTGTCCGCCATTCAGACGCCAACACGCTTTCCCCTCCCTGGCTTTCTTGTCCTTGGCTTTCCTCGCCTGTTCCGTCTCTCCCACCCTTGCTCGCCTTCCCACCCTCAGATCCGGTGGGAAGCCCTGAGCCCTGACTACTACCGTGTACGCTTTTGGGATGGCCAAATTTGGAGCATTAAAAATGATAACGGTATACAGAATGAGGGAGTGTAGGGTGACACGGATCACTGTCACGATTCAGGGAGAATGGTAGACTGCGCGCCCATCCTACGTTCAAGACTCTACTGGCCTGATAATGAACCTGATTTTTCGCCTGGTGCTCGGCATCGTGGCTGGCATACTGCTGGGACAATGGGCTCCCGAATCCCTGATACGCGCCCTGCTGACCTTCAAGGTACTGTTCGGTGAACTGCTGGAATACGCCATTCCGCTGATCATCCTGTTCTTCATCATGAGCGGGATCGCACGTCTCGAGCGCTCCTCGGGCCGTCTGCTGACCCTGACCATCGTGCTGGCCTATGCCTCGACCACGCTGGCAGGACTGTTGGCGGGCATCGTCGGGCTGGAGGTCGTGCCGCATATCGTGCAACAGGACCAGCTGCCGGTCAGTCATGCCATCAAGCACTTGAGCCCCTACTTCACGCTGGATATTCCGCCGCTGACCGATATCAGCACGGCTCTGGTAACGGCCTTCCTGTTCGGCATCGGCATTTCCGCCACCGAGCATGACGGCATGCGCCAGCTGGCCGACGGCGGCCGCGACATCGTCGAACGCTTCATTGCCAAGGCGTTGATTCCTGCCCTGCCGTTCTATATAGCCGGCCTGTTCTGCGAGATGACGATCGCCGGCACGGTAGCCAATACCCTCAAGAGCTTCGGCATGATCCTGCTGCTGGCTCTGACCCTGCACTGGCTGTGGCTGAGCGTGCTCTACGTCACCAGCGGCACCAGCACCGGCCGCTCGCCCATGAAGGCGCTGGCCCACATGCTGCCCGCCTACTTCACCGCCGCCGGGACCATGTCTTCCGCGGCCACGATTCCGGTCACCGTGCGCCAGATGCACCTCAATCACATCTCGCCGTCCGTGGCGAGCTTTGCGGTACCGTTGCTGGCCACCATCCACATGTGCGGCAGTGCCATCACGCTGACCGTGTGCGCCATTGGCGTGATGCTGGTCACTCCCTCCCTGGCAACGCCCGAGCTCACCACCCTGCTGCCGTTCATCGCCGCGCTGGGCGTGACCATCATTGCCGCGCCCGGCTCGCCCGGCGGGGCCGCGATGACCTCGGTGGGCGTATTGCAGAGCCTGCTGGGCTTCGATGCCGCCGCCGTCGGCCTGATGATGGCGCTCTATCTGGCGCAGGACAGCTTCGGCACCGCGTGCAACGTCACCGGCGATGGTGCCCTGGTGCAGTGGATCGATCGCTTTGCAGAAGCCGAGCAGGACCGACAGCGCTACCGCTGACACTGTGCCTCGCCGCACCTGACCGACAGCGGTTTCTGACAAAAGCTGTTCCTGAAAGAAAAAAAGCCTCATGGCGGCCGTGAACGTCGCGGCGACCATGAGGCTTTCGTGTCTCTCAGCGGCAATCTGTCACCAACAGGCTCATGACGGCATGCCCTGCCTGTCATGACTGCCGAGCTGTCAGCCGATGGGACAGCTGATTCCCGTGCCTTTCAGGCCGCAGTAGCCGCCCGGATTCTTGGCCAGATACTGCTGGTGATATTCCTCGGCGTAGTAGAACTCGCGCAACGGTGCGACCTCGGTGGTGATGCGGCCGAGACCGGACTGGTCCAGCGCCTGCTGGTAGTCGGCCATGCTCTTCTCGACGATGGCGCGCTGGTCTTCGCGGGTGTAATAGATCGCGCTGCGGTACTGGTTGCCGATGTCATTGCCCTGACGCATGCCCTGAGTCGGGTCATGGGCCTCGAAGCTGGCCCGCAGGATTTCCGGCAGACCGATCACCGTCGGGTCAAAGATCACACGCACGACCTCGGTGTGGCCTGTCTTGCCGGTGCAGGTCTCTTCATAGCTCGGATTCGGCGTATGGCCGCCGGCATAACCGACCGCCGTCACCTTGACGCCCGGCAGCTGCCAGAAGAGGCGCTCAGCTCCCCAGAAGCAGCCCAGTCCCAGCACGATCTCCTCACACTCACTGTCGAACGGCGGTACAATCGAGCGGCCATTGACGTGATGAACGCCGCTGATGCGAACCGCTTCACTGCGCCCTGGCAAGCTGTCCTGTGCTGAAGGAATGGTCTGCTTATCTTCCGTTATCCACATGGCGGACTCTCTCCTGTGTCGCGTCGTGCAATCGTGTATAGGTTCAATGATGTCATCTCTGCCCCCCAAGATCTGCCCCTGCCAGCCCAACAGCGCTGCGGCGCGACGCTACGTCGATTGCTGTCAGCCGATTCATGCTGACATCACCCGCGCCGAACGCCCCGAGCAATTGATGCGCGCCCGCTACAGTGCCTTCTGCCTTTCGCTGAGTGACTTCCTGATCGAAAGCTGGGATCCGGCACATTGCCCGGCGCGCGCCGATCTCGAAGGTGCTGGCCCGCAGTGGCTGGCATTGGAGATTCTGGACAGCGGACAAGACGCCGATACCGGCATGGTACGCTTTCATGCCACCTTCTTCGAGCAGGGAAAGTTCCAACAATTGCAGGAACTTAGCCGCTTTCATCACGATGGCCATCACTGGCGTTATGTCGACGGTGATGCCGAGTGGCAGACACTGACACCGGGGCGCAACAGCCTGTGTCCCTGTGGCAGCGGCAAGAAGATCAAGCGTTGCTGCACTGCGTGACCGTCAGCGTCTTGTGCTGACACGCGTGAGCACGATCTCTCGAGCACCTTCTGAAACGAGTTCTCCGAAACGCCCCCTCCAAAACGAGACAGCCCCACCGAACCTGTCGATGGGGGCTGAACCTATGGCAATCAATTGGCCCTGCGTGTCATCTGTCCTTGCCGACTCTGGGCGCCAGCTCACTGCGACCCAGCGAGAAGCTGTAGAGCAGATCCACGGCCTGCGCCGTGCCGGACACCGCTTCGGCATACAGATTGCGGAACAGCTTGTAGCGCAGTGTCAGCTCCGCGATCGGCGAGAACAGCCCGACGCCGTAACTGAGCTTCAGGTCCGGAGCGATATAGCCGCTGACCACCACCTGGCTGTCATCCCCGCTGCCGGAGCTGTCCAGACTCAGGTCGCGCACACCGAAGGTTTCCCCGATCTGGCCGACCACCTGACCACTTTGCGCCAGCGACATGCCGATCAAGGCGGATGTGACCGCACTGTCACTGCTGGTGTCGCTGTCCAGGCCCTCACCGCGCAGCAGATAACTCAGTGCCGAGGACTCATCCATCGACGGGTCCGAGAAGATCTCGACGCTGGGTGACGAGGCAAGTCCTGTCACACGCACCCCTGCAGTCACGTCGTCCTCGGTGTTGTCAGGATCACGGATCGCCTCGATATTCAGACGCGGGCTAGAAGGCGGCCCGGCCAGCAAGACCTGCCCCTTGCTGATCTGCAGGTCCTGCCCGAAGCTCTTGTAGGTTCCGTCGACCAGATTGACCTCACCGAAGACCTGCACGCCGCCCTTGGACTGACGCACATCGAGATCGCCTCTGAGCTTGGTCTTGAGCCCCATCGCCTCCAGGCGCGCATCCGGCCCGATATGGATGCCGATACGCACCTCCAGCGCCATGCCGGCCTCGTTGAGCGCCTTGGCGGTATCGCTGCCATCGGCAAGCTCGGCCGGGTTGGAGGTGTCCTCATCACTGGGACGCTCGATGATGATGGTGTCACTGGAGGGTGACACGGCAGACGGCGGCACCTGGTCAACTTCGATACGTGTCCACGGCACCTTGACGTCGCCCCGCAGCTTGAGCAGCGTGGGGCTGGCATTGATCTCGAGATCCGGTGCGACGCGCATGCGCCCGATCCCGGCGATATGCAGCTCGAGCGGATTCTTTGCACCGTCGAGGTTCAATGACGCCGTCCAGTCCTCAAGCGTCGGCCACGCCGCCTCGCCATCGATGCCCCAGCGCGCATCATTGCCCACCAGATAGCCATCGATATCGGCACTGTTGCCATCGAAGTTGACGGTGAACTGGGCATCCGACAGCGACACCGGCAGGCCTTCGCCCTGCACCTTGACACCGGTCAGCGCGATCGGGCCGGTCAACGACGGCAGGCTCAGGTTGCCGCCGACCTCGACGTCACCCGCCAGCTTGCCTTCCAGTTGAGTCATGCCTGCCACCAGCGGGCGATACGGCGAGAGGTCGATGTCGCGGATGGCCAGCGAGCCATCCAGATTGCCTGCGCCCGCCGGGTCGAGGACCGACACGGAGAGACCGATGCCGCCAGCGCTGTCGAGGCGAATCTGGGTATCGAGATCGGCCTTGTCGGGCGTGGCTTCCAGCGCCAGTTGCAGGGTGGTCTCGGGCAGAGACCAGGCATTGCCGTCGGCGTCTTCGCCGGACAGCGTCAACTTGCCCGCCAGCTCCGCGTCAGCATTCCAGCGTTGGCCGCCCTGCTTCCAGCTTGCCGTGATCTTGCCGCCCGTGGCACCGCCGATGATCCAGCTCTCCGGCATGGCGCTCTGGGCCATGTCCAGGGGAATCCCCTCGAGAGTCACCACGGCCTGACCGTCGTTACCCGCGCTCAATGGCTCGGCGACACAGATCTGGCCGCCCTGTTCGCGACTCAGACAGAACGGCTGCACCAGCACGCTGCCCTTGGCGAGATTGGCATCGAAGCTCGCCGGCGTGTCGAAGTTGAAGTCCCCGAAATCGGTATTCGCCGTCAGCGGAGACAGCGCACCACGATAATGCTCACGCGCCTTGTCGAGCCCACCCTTGAGGGTCAGTCCCAGACGAGAAAGCGGCATCTCACCGGCCATCTCGGTATCGAACTGCAGGGTGTGATCGCTCAGGAAGCCTCCCAGCGTCAGCGCGACCGTCGCGATCTGTTGTCCGCCAGCTCTGACATCATCGGCATTGAGGGCGATATCCAGTGCCGGGTCATCTATCCCCCGCTTGCGGGCATCGACCCCGGCCGACAGCGCCATGTCGGAGATACGGTTCTCACCGATCTGCAGGCGTCGTGCGGTGAAGTTGCTCGCCAGCTGAGGCTTGTCGAGAGTGCCCGAGGCATCGATCTTGCCCTTGAGCTCACCCGCGATATCCGGCATCAGGGTCGAGAGCGCCGGGAAATCGATGTTGGCCGCCAGGGTGATGGTCTTGGCAATCTTGCCATTGGCGCTCAGACGGTTCTGGCCCTGGCGCAGCTCCAGCGCGTTGACGTCCCACTGCATGTCGGCATTGCCTGAAAGCTTGCCGGTCAGCGTGAGCGGACGCTCGAGCAAGGTGCCATGGATATCCAGCTTGCTGACATCGACGGCCCACGGTCCTTGCTGCGGCTGGTTGAAGCTGGCCACGAGATTGCCGCTCAGCTCACCACGCACGGCTTTCTGACCACCCCCGGTCGGGGCCGGCAGCAAGTCTTCGGGATGCAGCTTGTCGAGGGCCAGCTCGGCGGCGACCCTAATGCCTTCCTGCCAATGAATCTCGCCACGGGTGGTCGCGGAGCCGCGCTTGAGCGCGATCTTGAGCGGCTGCCAGCGGTAATGCGCGAGATCGCCGTCGCCTGCCAATGACAAGGTGGCGCGCGGAATGTCACGCCCCTCGATGATGGCGTCCAGTGTGGTCGTATACCCCGACAGTGAACCCTTGGCGACCAGCGCCAGATTCTCGACGCTGTAGTCAGGCGTGAAGGAGGCAGCGGCAGCGGTGCCAGACGTATTCTTGCCATCCTTGGCTTGGGTCGCTGTCTGAGCGCCTTTCTGCGCATCCGCGGAGGTGTCATCAGAGGCATCAGTGACGGCAGCAAAGGGCCAGGTGATCCGCTCGGAGCTCAGGCGCGCCTCGAAGGGCAGATCGCTGTCCAACACATCCGCGCTGGCCACAAGCTCAGCGGCAAGTGGGCCGTCGGCCTTGAGAGAGGCTTCAAGATCCGCCAGCGAGCCTTCCAGAGACAGGCGCAGCTTTTCATGACGCACGGGATCAATCAGGGTCTCGGCATTGAGCGTGGCGCTCAGGGGATACTCGTCCTTCAAGGTGACCTGCGCCACGAGATCGGCGTTCACATCACGTGAATCGACCTCGAGACGCGAGAGCGTGATGTCATGCCCTTCCGCCTTGAGCGCCAGCGACAGGCGACTGACCTCATACGGGCTTGGCCCCTCGAGCGCAAAGTCTTCGATGGCGAGGTCGGGAACCTCGATGGTCAGCGGAATATAGACTTCCGGCAGGGCGATGCGCCCGGCCTGTGCTGTCTCATCCGTGGTTTCAGCGGCAGTCTTGCCAGACACTTCTGCGGCGTCATCCGTGACGGTCTCATCCGTGATGGACTTGTTCGAGATGGTCTTATTCGAAATAGCCTTGGCGGCGCTCTCGGCTTGAGACGCCACGACCTGAGTGTTGACCACTGCACTTGCCGCTTGCTGAGCCTCAGGCGTGATGCTCACTCCCTCGAGGCTGGCAGTGTCTGACGTCGCTTGAACCGCGGCGGCATCAGCCGGAATGAAACGACTGGTGATCAGGCGTGTCTCGCCCAGCGTCAGCGTACTCACTGACAGCGCGGCCGAGGTATGGAAGTGATCAAAGGTGACGCGACTGCCATCCGCCAGCGCCAGGGCGAAGTCATCAATGGCGACCTTGCGCACCTCGATGGGGATCGGCACCACGATGGGCACATTGAGACTCTCACCGCTCTCCGGTTCCGGTTCAGTGCTGGCACCGCTATCGCTCAGGGTGATCGCAAGACCACTGGACTCCAGCGACTCGAGACACAGCTTGCCCTTGAGCAGGCAGTCCTCACCCCAGGCCAGCGACAACGAGTCGGCATTGACGGCCAGCCCCGGCAGGTCCAGCGAGACGTCCTTGAGTGACAGCGCTTCCAGCGGAGAGCCGGAGGCCTGAGAGTAATCGATGAAGCCACGCGAGCGCGCCTGATCGAGCACCAGCCCGGTGCCCCACGGAGACAGCACGCCCCCGACCAGCAGCATCGTCAGCCCGATCAGGAACACGAGCAGCCATATCAGCAACCGGATGACCAGGCCGCCCCGACGTACATAGGGATTAGACAATTCCAACATCTCCATATCTTTTTTATCAGCTCACCCGCTCAGCTGATGGTCCTTTGCTGGCGCTTGATCCGCACGACACTCGCTCACGATGCGCGAGCCGCTCAGAATTCCGGCCCGATCGAGAAGTGAATACGGTAATCGTTGTCATCGTCATCGAAGGGATGGGCGATATCGAGACGAATCGGCCCTACCGGCGAGATCCAGCGAATCCCCATGCCGGCCGCCGTCTTGAGCTCGAGTGCGTCCCAGCCATTGAAGGCGTTACCGGCGTCGTAGAAGGTCGCGCCCCACCAGTCGCCGGTCAGACGGTAATCGTATTCCAGGCTGCTGGTGAGCAACGAGCTACCGCCCTCCAGATCGCCGTCATCATCTTCAGGGGCGAGTGTCTCGTAGGAATAGCCACGCACACTGTTGTCGCCCCCGGTGAAGAAGCGCATCGAGGGCGGCATGTCATCAAAGTTGTCGGTATCGACGTGGCCGACGCCCATGCGCGCCACGAAACGATGGTTGTCGCCGATGGAGCGTATCCAGTTGGTGTTGAACTGGGAGCGTAGGAAGGTCACGTCCGAGCCCCACATCTGATCGCCGTACTCGAAGGTCAGCTGTTGGCGATCGCCCCACATCGGGAAGGTCTTGGGACGCGTGCGGGTACGGTTCCAGCTCACACCGGGATACAGCAGCAGCACGGCCCCGGATTCGTCCGCCTGGGTGTAGTCCTCATAGGTCGAACCGAAGAACACGCGCTGGGTCCAGCCATTGTCGAACTTCCACTCGCGGGTGAAGCGCACGGTGGTCTCGAGACTCTCGGTATCTTCATCGTCGGTGTTCGACATCCCGTACTCGAGGACATAGCTATCCTTGAGCGGGTCTTCGAGCGGCATGCGGTATTCGCCCTCGAAGGTCTGTTCCGGCGAGGATAGGAACAGGCTGTTGGTCAGGCTATGGCCATAGCGATTGACCCACGGCATCTCCCAGCTGAACTGCAGGCGTGGCCCGACATCCGTCGCGTAGCCGATACCGGTCTCGAACTTGTGACGGTCTGCGGGAATCAGGCTGATGTCCACGGGGATGATGGGGCCGTTGGCCGTCTTGACCGCGGCCTCCAGCGCATCGCCCGTCAGCACCGGCGTGTCGTTGCCGGCGGCTTCGGTAGTGCCAGCCACAGCGGAGCGAGCGTCATCAGCCTCCACGGCGGCCTGCGCGACGGGCGCCGTCGAGTCCGAGCGGGACGCCGCGTCAGCGCGACGGCTCTCATCCTCCGCCTCGATTTCTGTCCTCTCGACATCGGCAAGCCATGAGCCCTCATAGCCCTGTGCCTCGGCATAGGGAGTCTTGATCTCGCTGTCGGGACTGGTGGTCTTGAGTTCGGCGCCCGGATTGAGCTGTGGCTTGATCGCGGCCGAGCGGAACCAGCCGGCCTCACTCAGCCGCTGGTTGAACTGGGTCAACTTGCCGGCTTCGTAATAATCGCCAGTCTCGAACGGCTGCATGGCCCTGACGCGATCCAGCTCTATCTGACTGTTGAGGTAGGTGATATCACCGAAGCGGTAGCGCTGACCGCTCTGCATGACCAGATAGATGCGTGCCGAGTGCAGCCAGGGGCGTACCTCGATGCGCTGCTGGGAGAAGGAGGTGTCGAAATAGCCGCGTTCGAGGCTGAGCGACGTCAGGGTCGACTTGAGGCTGTCATAGCGTGAGTGACGCAGCACATCGCCTTCCTCGAGGTCGGCGTCGGCCAGCACCTTCTTCATGACCTTGTCGCGCGCGGCGTCGCCTTCGAGTCGCAGCTCCAGCGTCTCGATGGTGACCGGCTCACCGGCATCCACCGTCACGACCACATCATCGCCGCCCAACAGCCCCTTCTCGGGATAGCTGAGCGTGATCTGGGCATCGTAGTAACCGAAGGCCTGCAGCGCTTCCTGGGTGCGCCGGATGATCTCATCCTCATAGCGCTCGGCCGGCGCATCGCCCTCAAGCGTCATCCCGGCCAGGAAGTTGACCACATTGGTGGCCGTCGCGCCCTTGACGCCCTTGACGGCGGCATCGATCGCCAGCGCCTGCGGCGCGAAGCACAGGCCGCCACACACGATCAGCGGCGTCAGATAGCGATGCGGCAATCCGCGCGTCCCGGTCGCTCGAGCAGACTCTTTGTTGTCGCCACTCATGATTCGTCCTTTGTTGAGTGCTGGTGGAAAGCACTGTCCATCGTTCCCATTCATCATGTCGTGCGGCGCTCGGTCATCACGGGGCGTGTTACATGGCCCGCCAGTGGCGGACCACGCCATATCTCGTTGCTTATATCCCTGCGGCGCCAGCTCAGCGACGTTCCAGTCGACTGACGCGCTGCTCCAGCTCAGATACCTGGCCCAGCAGCGACGCGACACGGCCACTCAGCTGACGGCGGCTGGCATCCAGCGAGCGCAACTGGTCGCGTGTGTCCTCTGACGCCCCCTGAGAAATGGCTTCCAGGCCGGCACTGAGCGCTGTCTGCTGACGGCGCAGCTCGCCCAGCTGGGAGGCCAGTGAGCGTTGCGCGCTCTCAAGCGCTGCCAGCTCGTCAAGCGGCGCGAAACGGCCCTTGAGCTTGCTGGCCAGTTCATCGCCATCAGCGGCGGCTGCAGGCTCCGGCAGTGCCTTCAGCGTCTCGCCCAGTTGCTGCTGCGATTGCTGCAAGTCACGCGTCTGGGTCTGTTGCGTGGCCAGGTCCGTCTGGAGTGCCGTGAGGCGAGTCTCGAGCGAGGCCAACTGCTCGGCGCTAACGCTTTCAATATTGTTCTCAACCTCGCTTTCAATATCGCTCTGCAAGCTCTGCATGCGGGCAGCCAGCGTGTCCAGGGTGCTGGAGGTCTTGTCCACCAGCGGCTCGAGGTGCTCAAGCGTGGCCGACTGGGCGTCCAGGCGCGCGCCCAGCGCAGCACGGCCATCACGGCTGAGGGATTCCAGCGCCGCCATCGAGCCTTGCAGCGCCGTGATCAGGGTCGCGTGATTGTCATCTGTCTGGGCAAGCGTCGTGACGCGACCGTCCAGACGATCAAGCGCCTCGTCCATGGCGGTCAGACGCTCTTGAGCGCCATTCGCGTCCTTCGCCACCTTGCCTTCCAGCGTCTCGAGGCGCGCGACGGCCTCACTGGACAGGGATGCCTTGTCCTCCTGCAGGGTGGTCAGCGCCGGCACGACAGTGTCATTCAACTGGCTGTCCAGGGCACTGAGTTGCTCACCCAGTGCATCACGCAGTTCGCTCAGGCGCTCATCACCCTGCTGCTCAAGCTGGGCCACGGAACGTTCGAGCTGGCTGACACGCGCGCCGAGCTGATCGCGTTGATCGCCCCCGAGGGTCTGCAGGTCATGCAGCTGCCATTGCTGCCAGCCCACCACGCCCCCCAGGGCGAGGAGGCAAAGCCACGTCGGCCAGCGTCTGGGCGCGGGGGGACGGGTGTGATGCACGCCAAGCGCATCGTCGGGACGCGCGACCAGCGCATCGTCCGGTGAGTCATTGAGAGACGGTTCAGCGTTGTGCGGCCGCATTCTGGCTCCAGGTCCGGCAAACGATCATCAGCGAAAGGTTCAGCGCAGCATCTTCAAGGCGGCGCAAGACGACCGGAAGTGCGCTTTTTCGCCTTGCTGTATAAAAATACAGTCATGCAGGTTCTGCAAAAGATAAGTCACGGTTCACGTACAGGAAATCGAGTCTAACAGCTGACCTCGGTCATCTCATCAGGTTCCCGCCACGGCCCGTCATCGAGGGCAGAGTGGCAGGAATGTGGCAAAAGCCTGGCAATGCACGTGAGCCTTGCAAGACGCTTGAGAGGATAGCGCGGTCAGTGCCCACCAGCGTTGGCCTGTCGGTGTCTGGGTGCTATAGTGCCAGACACTGCGATACGCGCAGCCTCTGTCTTCGTAGCTATCTGGATTCACAAGGTTTTTCACGCTGATTGCACATTTCATGCGCGTAGCCACGGCATGAAGGATGCACGGCGAGTCATGCACTTTCGCCCTTGCCCGCTGCCTGAGCGGGTGGCCAGTTTCAGGGCCGGGAGTGATGCTGGTCGCGGAGCTTGAGTCTGTGCTTGTCTGACCCTCTTCCATCACGCGATGGCAGGTCAGGCATTGAAATACTCAGCCCCAAGCCCCACGAAGGCAGAGTACGACCCAATTGGTGAGGAAAAGGAGCTGATCCCCATGGCATTTGAACTTCCAGCACTGCCGTACGAAAAGAACGCACTCGAGCCGACCATCTCTGCCGAGACCCTTGAGTACCATTACGGCAAGCATCACCAAGCCTACGTCACCAAGCTGAACAGCATGGTCGAAGGCACTGCTGACGCAGAAAAATCTCTCGAAGAGATCATCCAGAGCGCCCAGGGTGGTCTGTTCAACCAGGCAGCTCAGGTGTGGAACCACACCTTCTACTGGCACTGCCTGTCCCCGAATGGTGGTGGCGAGCCGTCCGGCCCGCTGGCAGACGCCATCGTGGCCAAGTGGGGCTCCGTTGCTGACTTCAAGGAAGCCTTCAACACTTCCGCCGCTGGCAACTTCGGTTCCGGTTGGACCTGGCTGGTCAAGAACGCCCAGGGCGAGCTGGAAATCGTCAACACTGACGACGCTGACACCCCGATCGCCAAGTCTGGTCAGACTCCGCTGCTGACCGTCGATGTCTGGGAGCACGCCTACTACGTCGACTACCGCAATGCGCGTCCGAAGTACCTGGAAAGCATCTGGAACATCATCAACTGGGAATTCGCTGCACAGAACTTCGCAGCCTGAGCTTTTCCAGCTTGAGTTTGGCTAGATCGAGATTGGCAAGCCTCAGGAGGTCGAGTCGTTTACCGCTCGAGACTCCAGCTGAGCCAGGGCATTTAACGTCACCCTGATATGACGCCTGGATGCCCTGCTCTGAAAACCCCGCCACCTGGCGGGGTTTTTTCGTTCAAGACAATGTCACCCAGCCGCGAGCCTGCTACACGCAAGGCTTAACTAAGCTTGGGAGTGCACCACCAGGAGAAGAATCTCGTCTGTCGACTTGCAAATGACGGCGTTGCCCCTATCTAATGACTGATAAGTAGAACGTATGCTCTACCTCGTTGCGTACCCATGATCGCTCACAGGGACTCGACGACAAGAGACTCGACGACATTGCTGGCACACACTGCTTGAAATGCATTCCTTGACTGCGCGAAATACATACTTTGAAAAAAGGGAATACCGATGCCCACTGACACCTCGACCTCCTCACTGCCCGACTCCATGCTGGCGATCGTGACCACCGGCCATGGGGGTTATGAATGCCTCGAGACGCAGCAGCGCCCGGTGCCGACACCCGGTGAAGGCGAGGTGCTGATCAAGGTGCTGGCGGCTGGCATGAACAACACCGAGATCAATACGCGTCTGGGCTGGTATTCCTCCACGATCACTACCGCGACCCAACAGGCCAGCAGCCTGCATGACAACGCGGATGCAGACGCGGCGACTGACAAGCCGGCGCCGCCGGAAGGTGGCTGGAAGGGTGAGACGCCCTTCCCCCTGATACAGGGCACGGATTGCTGTGGCGAGGTGGTGGCATTGGGCCCGGATGCGGATGCCAGCCTGCTGGGCAAGCGCGTGCTGGTACGCTCCTGCATGCGCAGCGAGGGCTGGGACTCATTGGAGAATGAATGGATGGGGTCAGACTTCGACGGCGCCTTCGCGCAATTCGTCAGCGTGCGCGCCAGTGAAGTGTTCGCGGTGGACTGTGACTGGAGCGACGTCGAGCTTGGCTCCCTGCCCTGTGCCTATGGCACGGCGGAGAACATGCTCGAACAGGCAGAGCTCAAGGCGGGCGAGCGTGTGCTGATTCTGGGCGCCTCGGGCGGGGTCGGTTCCGCTGCATTGCAGCTGGCCAAGCGCCGCGGCGCGACGGTGTATGCGGTGGCGGGCGTCGCCAAACATGAGGCTCTTGCAGAACTTGGCGCCGACAAGCTTCTGGACCGCAAGGCCGACCTGCTCGAGCAGCTGGGCCACGAAAGCGCCGACCTGGTGGTCGACAATGTCGCGGGTGACAACTTCCCGGTCATGATGAAACTGCTTGCGCGTGGCGGCCGTCTGGTGACCACCGGCGCCATCGCCGGCCCGATGGTAACGCTGGATCTGCGCGATCTTTACCTGAAGAACCTGCGCCTGCTTGGCACCACTGCCTGGTGTGAAGCCACCTTCCCCAATCTGATCCGCTATGTGGAGCAAGGCGAGATTCGCCCGCTGATCGCGGCCAGCTTCCCGTTGACCGAGATCGTCACTGCCCAACAGCAGTTTCTGAGCAAGGGCCACGTGGGCAAGTTCGTGCTCGAGCCCTGGGCCTGAAGACAGCCTGGCGGTCATCATGAAAAGCCTAGCGGTCTGCATGTAAGGCCTGGCGCTCATGATGTAAAGCCTGGCGGCCTAGATTTCAAACCTGAGCCCCACGACAAAAAGCCCTCATCCGGTTCCGGATGAGGGCTTTAGCGTGCCAAGCACGCAAGGGTCAGTCTGAAGGAGCGTCAGTCTGAGAGAACATCAATTTCAGAACCCGTCAGCCTGACCCACCGAGATACCCGTCAGGGGCTGGCACGGCGGCCGATGCCGCGATAGACCAGTCCCTGACTTGCCACGTAACGCGGGTCGAAGATGTTGCGACCATCGAGCACCAGGCCCGCGCCCAGCTCACGCTTCAGGCGCTGCCAGTCCGGGTTCCAGTAGCACTTCCACTCGGTGACCAGCATCAGGGCATCAGCGCCCTCCAGGGCGTCATACATGTTGCCATCGACCAGCTCCAGCAACGGATGCGCACCACAGGCCTCACCCAGCGCCGACAAGGCCGCGGGATCATGCACGCGCACGCGCACGCCCTGGGCCCACAGCGCCTCAAGCAGGGTCAAGACCGGCGCATGGTCGATACGCGCGGTACCCGGCTTGAACGCCGCGCCCCAGATCGCCACGGTACGACCGCGCAATTCACCATCGAAGTGCTGCCACAGCTTGCGGAACAGCGTCTCCTTCTTGGCCTCGTTGATGTCGAGCACATGCTCGAGCAACATCGATTCACGCCCTGTCTGGTGCTGGACATCAGCCAGACGCATCAGGTCACGCGAGAAGTTCGGGCCGCCGAACCCACAGCCCGGATAGAGATAGCCGAAGCCGATACGCGGATCGGCGCCCATGCCCTGACGCACATATTCCACATCGACGCCGAGGGAGTCGGACAGACCCGCCACTTCGTTCATGTAGCTGATACGCGTCGCGAGCATGCCGTTGATGGCCAGCTTGGTCAGTTCGGCGGCGCGGCGCGGCATGATCTGGAAGACATCTTCACGCCGGTTGAAGGCACGCAGCAGCTCCTGCACCCGCAGAGTGGCAGGTTCCGCTTCGCTGCCCAGCAACCAACGGGCCGGACGCTCGAAGGTGGCCAGTGAACGGCCTTCCTCCAGCATGTCCGGCAAGGCGACGGCGTACTGGTCGTCACGCGGCAGCAACGCCTCGAAACGCTCGGTCGTGCCCACCGGGAAGGTCGAGTTGTTGACCAGCACCAGCGGCTCATCCAGGGTCACCACCAGCTGCTCGACACGGCTCAGCGCGCCTTCGCGCTGGTCCGGCGAGACGGCGATCCAGTGGATATCGATGCGCCGCAGTGACTCGAGGTTCTCGATGAGAGTGAGATCGCCCCGCTCCCGATGGCGATCAAGACGTTCGCGCAGGCCTGGCTCACTGTTCAACCAGTCGACGCGCTCCAGGGCAGCCCAGTCCATGTCCTCATGCGGCCACCACCAGACACGGTGACCCACGCTCGCCAGAGCGGCGCTGGCCGTTGCCGCCGCCAGTTCGCTTCCGTGCACCAGCACCTGCATGGCTTATTTCTCCTGGTAGCGAGTCAGCAGCTCGCGGAAGCCTTCACCGAAGGTCGGGTGACGCTTGGCGAAGGAAAGAGTCGCTTCAAGATAGCCCAGCTGGTGGCCGCAATCGTAGGTATCACCGGCCATGCGGTAGGCCGCGACGGCCTTGTCGTCACGCAGGGCGTCGATGGCATCGGTCAGCTGGATCTCACCACCCGCGCCCGGCGGAGTGTTCTCCAGAAGCTCGAAGATACGGCCCGGCAACAGATAACGGCCGATGACCGCCAGGGTCGACGGCTCGGTGCCCGGGGCCGGCTTTTCGACCATGCCGTTGATCAGGGCGGACTTGCCGGCTTCCGGCGTGTCACCGTCGATCGCGACGATACCGTACTTGTAGGCCATGTCCTGCGGGACATTCTCGACCATGATCTGGGCGGCGTTGGTGGCTTCGTAGGCCTCCATCATGCGCGCCAGGTCATTCTTCTCGAGCCCTTCGCCATCGACCAGCACGTCCGGCAGCATGACGATGAACGGCTCATCACCGACGATCGGCTTGGCACACAGCACGGCGTGGCCCAGGCCCAGCGGCTCCGGCTGGCGCACGCTGATGATCTTGACGTCATCCGGGATGATGTTACGCAGCTGTTCGAGCAGCTCGAGCTTGCCCTTGGCTTCCAGGGTGGTTTCCAGCTCGAAGTGCTTGTCGAAGTGGTTCTCGATGGCATTCTTGCTGGAATGGGTGACCAGCACGATTTCCTTGATACCGGCTGCGACCGCTTCTTCCACCACATATTGGATCACCGGCTTGTCGACGATGGTGATCATTTCCTTGGGGATGGCCTTGGAGGCCGGGAGGCAACGTGTGCCGAGACCGGCAACAGGCAGAACAGCCTTGCGTATCATGTAGCGTCTTCCTTGTGTCTATGTCGTGGTGAAGCCCGTCGAAGGACCTCCACCGGGTTACTGTCGTCGAAGCCAATCAACGACCATCCTTCATCATAGGCAGAGATTATGCCAGTTTGATCAAGGAGTGCGAAATTCCTGCACTATCCGAGGCTTGGTAAGCGCTACCACCCTGTGAAACGCCATCAGCGGCGCATGGCGCGCCCGAGCAGCGCACCGACACTGTCGCTATCGGGCGACTCTACCACGCCATGTTCCGTGACGATGGCATCAATATACTCATGCGGTGTGACATCAAATACCGGATTGAAGACATCGATGTCCTGCGGCGCGATCTGACGACCGCCTGCCTCGCGCAGCTCGGCGGCGTCGCGCGTCTCGATGGGGATGTCCGCGCCACTGGCCAGGCTGCCATCGAACGTGGCCAGCGGGGCCACTACCATGACCTTGATGCCGTGGGCGCGGGCCTGAACGGCCAGCGAGAAGGTACCGATCTTGTTGGCTGTATCGCCGTTGGCCGCAATGCGGTCCGCGCCGACGATCAACCAGCGAACCCCTTCCGGCGTCCGGGCACCCTGCTGCATGATCAGCGAGGCTGCGCCTTCCACGGCCAGACGCGCGGGAATCTTCTCCTGCACCAGCTCCCACGCCGTCAGGCGAGAGCCTTGCCACCAGGGGCGCGTTTCGTTGACATGCACACGGCCGAGAATGCCCTGGGCGTAGGCGGTACGAATCACGCCCAACGCCGTGCCATGGCCGCCGGTGGCCAGCGCACCGGTATTGCAGTGGGTCATGACCTCGCACCGCGTCTCGCCTTGCGCGAGGGAGGCCGCAATCACCTGGGCGCCAAACTCGGCCATGCGCAGATTGTCCTCCAGATCCTGCTCATGAATGCGCACGGCCTCCTTCAGCAACGCCTCATACGGGGCCTGCGACCGGGTGGCGTGTGCGGCAATCACCGTACGCATGCGATCCAACGCCCAGAACAGGTTGACCGCTGTCGGGCGCGAGGCAGCCAGCACATCACAGGCACTGGCCAGGCGTGACTGCCAGTCGCCGCCCTCACGGTTGATGACGAAAGCCTCCAGCGCCACGCCATAGGCGGCGGCGATCCCGATGGCCGGTGCACCGCGGACCACCATGTCGGTAATGGCAGTCGCGACCCCGCGTGCATCCTCGAGCAGCACCTCGCGGGTCTCACCCGGCAGCAGGCGCTGGTCGAGCAGTGCAAGCTTCACCGCCGGCTGAGTGACATCAGAAGTGACATCATGAGTAACGTCAGCGCTGGCATCGGGCGGGGTGCCTGCCGTGTCTTCTTCCCGCGACGCACACTCTTGCTGGCTTACCCAGCGAATCGGAACCAGGCTCATGACCACTCCCCGTTGCTACATGACAATAATGACGACTGGTCATCGCGCGTGGCGCGACGCCCCACCCCATCGTAACGCAAGTGCCCGTCATGATGAGTTTTTTGCGCTGGGCGCTGACCCGCGACGGCAGTCGGATTAGAATGGTGGAATCGTGCCCGAGGGTAAGGTGCCTGTACAGGCCTGCCACTTCCCATACAGCACTTCCGTAACGGTAAGGATGCAAAGATGAGCGATAACGACACCCAGCAAGATGCCCAGCCCCAGGACCATCTGGGCAATGTCGATGCCAGCGAGATCGCCAAGTTCTCGGCATTGGCCAGTCGCTGGTGGGACCGTGACAGTGAATTCAAGCCGCTGCATGACATCAATCCGTTGCGGGTCGACTATATCGACACCCACGCTGGCCTGGCAGGCAAGCGAGTGATCGACGTCGGCTGCGGTGGCGGCATTCTCTCCGAAGCCATGGCGCATCGTGGCGCCCAGGTGACGGGCATCGACATGGGTGAGGCGCCGCTGTCCGTTGCCCGCCTGCATCAGCTGGAGTCCGGTGTCGAGGTGGACTATCGCCAGACCACCGCCGAAGCCGCCGCAGAAGAGATGGCCGGCCAGTTCGACATCGTCACCTGTCTGGAAATGCTCGAGCACGTGCCGGACCCATCCTCGGTGATCGCGGCCTGCGCACGACTGGTCAAGCCCGGCGGCATGGTGTTCTTCTCGACCATCAACCGCAATCCCAAGGCGTATGCCTTCGCTATTCTCGGCGCGGAATATGTGCTCCAGATGCTGCCGCGTGGCACCCACGAGTATCGCAAGTTCATCCGTCCGGCCGAGCTGGGGCGCTGGACCCGCGATGCGGGCCTCAAGATGGAAGGCTCCACCGGCATGACCTACAACCCGCTGACGCGCAAATATCGCCTGAATTCCTCGGACCTGACCGTCAATTATCTGATGCACACGCGTCGCCCGACCGAGGAAGAGCTTGCGTGAGCCTGCCGGCAGCGCTACCTCGTCCCGCCGCCTTGATCTTCGATCTCGATGGCACCCTGGTGGACACCGCGCCAGACCTGGCGCGCGCCACCAATGAGCTGCGTCAGCATCACACCCTTCCGGCGCTGGACTACGACGTGATTCGCGCCGAAGTCTCGCATGGTGGCAGCGCTCTGGTGACCCTGGCCCTGGGCCATGAGCTCGATCACCCCGAGCACGCCAGCGAGCGCACTCGCCTGCTGGAGTTCTATGCCCGCGATGTCGCGGCGCACAGTGTGCTGTTCCCGGGCTATGACGCCCTGATCGAGATCTGTCAGCGCGCAGGCCTGCCGTGGGGCATCGTGACCAACAAGCCCCGTCAGTTCGCCGAGCCGCTGATCGCCGCGCTCGAGCTCACGCCCGGCTGCCTGCTGTGTGCCGATGACCTGCCGGTCAAGAAGCCGCATCCAGAGCCTCTGTGGGAGGCGGCACGCTGCCTCGGTGTCGACGCCTCCGAATGCTGGTACCTGGGGGATCACGACCGTGACATGCAGGCGGCGCGTGCAGCGGGCATGCTGGCGGTCGCGGTGCGCTACGGCTATGTCCGTGAGGGCGACGATGTGGACGCCTGGCCTGCCGATGTGTGGTTTGATACCTCGGAAGAAGTCATCAATGCCGCGTTGCGGGCAGCGGAGCTGCGCTGACCGAGCGACACGGACACAGCTCGCACGAATCGCACACGAACCAGCCCCCACGAGCGAGTGATCCGCAGATGAACATCAGAAGATAGACACAAGCCGCTAGAAACAAACAGCTAGACACAAGAACGCCGACGGCCAATGCCGTCGGCGTTCTTGTTGCAGGGTATGGCGAATGCCCCGCCTGGCGGCATCACTCGTCATCCAGTAAGGAGATGACAGCTGACAATGGCTCAGACTTTCGGCGGCTGGGCGTCGAACATCTCGCCGGTATGACCACGACTGTCCGGCCCCATCAACCACAGATAGGTCGGCATGATGTCGGCGGGCGTACGCAAGGTATCGGGGTCTTCGGCCGGGAACGCCGACTTCCGCATCGGGGTCCGCGTCCCACCGGGATTGAGCGTATTGACGCGCACCTGGCTGGTATTCTCCAGTTCCTGTGCCAGCATCTGCGAGAAGCCTTCCGTAGCGAACTTGGAGACACTGTAGGCGCCCCAGAAGGCACGCCCCTTGCGCCCGACACTGGAGCTTGTCAGCACGACGGAGGCATCCTTCGAGGCCTTGAGCAACGGCAGCAATGCCTGGATCATCCAGATGGGGCCATTGATATTGACCTGCATGACCTGCTCCCACAGCGCCGGATCATACTGCTCGAATGGAGTGATCTTGCCCAGCAGGCTCGCGTTGTGCAGCAGGCCATCCAGACGACCGAACTCGCTGTGCAGGGTATCCGCCATCTGCTGATAATCCTTGAGCGATGCCCCTTCGAAGTTGAGCGGATAGATGGCCGGTTGCGGTGCTCCCAAGGCCTCGATCTCGTCGTAGACTTCTTCCAGCTTGGCAATGGTTCTGCCCAGCAATATCACCGTCGCTCCATGACGCGCATATTCGACTGCCGCTTCACGCCCAATGCCGGACCCCGCCCCGGTCACCAGAATGATCCGCCCTTTCAGCATGTCGTCCGGGGCCTGATAGTCGATCTTGCACTCTGCCATGGTGATATCCCTGTCTGAGATCTGTCGTCAACGCCGATGAGAGTCACTGTCTCCACACCGGCAATACTCGCTCGGCCACATGAATCGAATGAAGCGTGCCCGGGTCGCCTGCCGATGGCACCCGGGTTGCCTGCCGATGGCATGAGACGCCGAGCGCCACATAACACAAAGCCCGCACCTGGTAGAATACCAAGCGCGGGCTTTGGGGAATACAGGTGGCCAATGGCCACGGGCACTCAGGCGCCGGAGGACAGGAAGTCCTTGGCCATGGTGCCAGCCTTGCTGTCCGGATACTGCTGGACCAGCTTCTCGAGCAAGGAGCGACTTTCCTGCGCCTTGCCTTGACGCGCCTTGACCAGCCCCAGCTTGTACATCGCATCCGGCACCTTGCTGGATTGCGAGAATTCGCTGATCACGGTGTCGAAGGCCTGGGCAGAAGCATCCAGCTGGTTCTTGGCCGAATACAGCTCGCCCAGCCAGTAATGGGCATTGGCTGCGAGGTTGGAATCCCCATGGTCCACCACGAAGGCTTCAAAGGCGACAATGGCACCGTCGAAGTCGCGAGACTGAACCTTGGCGAAGGCATTCTCGTAATCCTTCTGGGCAGCTGCACCGCTGTCGGCATTGCTGGCGCCATTGGTGCTGGCTGCACCACCGGCACTTGCGCCGCCAGTGACTGCCGCTGCTGCCTGTGAATCGACAACCTGACCGTTCTCCCCGGCGGAAGCGCCGCCAGAAACCCGCTGTTCCAGATCCAGGTAGCGTTGCTGTGACATCTCGGTCAGGCGCTTGAACTGGTATTCCAGCTCATCGATCCGGCCGCGAAGTCGGGCAATTTCCTGTGCCTGTTCGTCGAGTTGATTGAGAAGGGTCAGGGTGCCGCCGCCACTCAAACGAGTATTGGCCTGCTGATAGAGCGAGTTTGATTGCCCAGTGAGGTCCTCGACCGTCGGTGCGGCCAAAACGGACAACGGGAGCAACAAGGCTCCCGCACCGAACAACCCTTTCAGGCTGTGTTTCATGCTGTCGGCTCCGCCGAATCATCATGGTATCGCGCAAGCAAGCCCGGGGTTCAAGGACACGCCTCTTGCCCGGGCCAGCTCAACACAAGTTTCTAGCGTCTCCGCGCCTCTTCAGGGAATCGCGGAGATGAACCGTGCTTAGTAGTCGAAGACCACACGACGGTTCTTGGCGTAGGAAGACTCGCCGTGGCCCTGGACTGCCGGACGCTCTTCACCGTAGGAGACGATCTCGATCTGTGACGGAGACACGCCCTGGACAGTCAGGAAGCGTGCGACAGACTTGGCACGACGCTCGCCCAGACCCAGGTTGTATTCACGAGTACCGCGCTCATCAGCGTGGCCTTCCAGAACGACATTGGCGCTGGTATTGGCTTTCAGGTACTGAGCGTGACCCATCAGGACGCTTTCGAACTCAGGACGGATGGTGTCCTTGTTGAAGGCGAAGTAGATGGTACGCACGTCAGGCATGGTGGCGTTGCTCATCTGGTTGGCGTTGCTGTTGGCACCAGTGTTCATGCCGGCAGTGTTCGCACCGCTGTTGGCTGAATCCATGTCGCCGTCCTGAGCGCCGCCGCTGCTGGAACAACCTGCCATGACGCTCAGGGACAGGGCAACCAACAGACCTTTTGCATACGGGGTGAACTGCATTGTGAAACTCCTTGCTCTAATGGGTACGAATGCCAAGCCTTTCTTGGTGGCTCAGTTGCATTCTAGTGGTTTAGTTCAGGAACGGCGACCACGCAGGTTCACGCACGTCGCCTTGTGCAGACGGCAGGGAGAATTGTGCCCTTCCGTCTGCCGACACCTGGCCCAGGACCCCGCGGGTTCCTTGCTGAGTGGCATATATCACCATAGTGCCATTCGGCGCAACACTTGGTGATTCATCCCACTGAGTATCGGTCAGGGAGGTAACCCGACCGCTCTTCAGATCTTGCTTGGCAACCTGATAACCGTTGCCTGCGCGGTTGATCATGAACAGGTTCTCTCCATCGGGTGAGATGCGCCCGCGGGAGTTGTAATTGCCGGTATATGTCACACGTTCCGTGCCGCCGGACAGATCAAGACGATAGATCTGTGGGGAGCCAGCACGATCAGAGGTGAACACCATACCGCTGCCATCCGGCAACCAATCCGGCTCGGTATCGATCGCAGGATTGTTGGTCAGACGCTGGAACTGACGGCTGGCAATATCCATCACATAGATTTCCGGCTGGCCATCCTTTGACAATGCCATTGCCAGTTTACGTCCGTCCGGCGACCAGGCCGGGGCACCATTGATGCCTCGGAAACCTGTCAGTTTTGCACGACGACCACTGCCCAATTCCTGCACATAGATAGCGGGACGTTCGGCTTCAAAACTGACATAGGCCAGCTTCTTGCCATCCGGCGACCATGCCGGTGACATGATCGGTTCATCGGAGGCCAGAATCTCCTGACTATTGTGGCCATCTGAATCCGCCACGTACAGGGCAAAACGAATATTGTCGCCAACACCATTGGCGGTAATGTATGCGATTTTTGTCGAGAAAGCACCGCGAATTCCAGTGATTTCCTCAAATATTTCATCGCTCATATAATGGCCACGCGCGCGCAGCTCACCATTGCTTCCGGTGATGACTTCGCCAAGCATGCGCTTGTTGCCCAGCACATCCATCAGCTCATACTGGATGCTATAACCGCCATTGCTGGCCGTCTTTACCTGACCCACCACGAGGTAACTGGCCCCCAGACGCTTCCAGTCATTGACGAAGACGTCCTGCGTCGTGCCCGGCAACGCGATCAGATTGTCGCGCTTGATCGGGTCGAACTGGCCACTGCGCGCCAGGTCATCGGAGATGATGCGTGCGAGGTCCTGCGGCAGACTTCCCCCGGTCAGATTCTCGAACGGCACGACAGCGATAGGTGTGGCGCTGTCATTGCCCTTGGTGATCTCGATGGTCAGGTCAGCTCTTGCCATGCTGGTCACTGCCAGCAAGGCGGCTGCCATCATCCATGCGGTCAATCGTCTCATCGGCCCAGGTCCTCTGGATTGAAGTACAGGTTGAAGTTTCGGAACTGGCTCTTGGCACCAGCCGGCAGGTCCTGCATCTCGGTAAACGGCGCGGCTTTCTGGATCGCCTGAATCGCGGAGCGATCAAAGGCGGCGTTACCACTGCTCTTGCTGACCGCTGCCGTTACCAATTCGCCTGTCGGCAACAATGACACTCTCAGCGTGACTGTCATACCGGGAACAGAGCCCGAGGGCCGATTCCAATTCTGTCCGACATACTTCTTGAGCAGGTTCTCGAAGCTGTTGGCAGCCTGAGCGGCCTGTTTGGCGCCGCTGATGGCGTCGCTTTCATTATCTATCAGGCTATCCAGCGAACCGGCAGAGGCCTGCGCCGCTTTCTCGGCAAGAGCCTTCTGACGTGCGGCTTCAGCGGCTGCCTTCTTGCGCGCTTCTTCCGCCGCCTTGGCCTTGGCTGCCTTCTCCTTGGCGGCCTTGTCGGCTGCCGCCTTGGCCGCCTTTTCCTTCTCGGCCTTCTCCGCTGCTGCCTTGGCCTTGGCTGCCTTTTCGGCTTCCGCCTTCTTGGCTTCAGCGTCTGCCTTGGCCTTGGCCGCCTTCTCCGCTTCGGCTTTCTTTCGCGCTTCTTCTGCGGCTTTTTCCTTGGCGGCCTTTTCGGCTTCCGCCTTGGCCTTGGCAGCCTTCTCGGCTTCCGCCTTCTTCAAGGCATCGGCCTTGGCCTGCTTTTCCGCTTCGGCTTTCTTGCGATCAAGGGCAATCGCCTTGGCTTCCTCTGCACGCCTGGCCGCTTCTGCCTTGGCCTTTTCGGCCGCCGCCTGCTCAGCCTTCAACTGTTCCGCCGCCTTGGCCTGCTCAGCCGCCTTTTGCTGTTGTGCCTTCTGGGCAGCCGCCTTTTCCTCGGCGGCGCTGCGCTGCTGTTCCGCTGCACGCTCTGCTTCTCTGGCCGCCTCTTCCTTGGCGCTCTGGCGCTGATCGGATTCTTCGGCCGCATCACGCGCCTTGCTGGACTTCGCCTGCTGGGCCTGATTGGTCGTGGTCTCGGTACTGACCAGTGTCGCGTTGACGATGGTGGTGTTGGTCTTCTCCGGTTCGGATTCTGGCCAACTCACCAGAGTCAGAATCAGGATACCCAGGTGCAGGCCAACGGCCAGCACCACAGGCAATCCCAACCCGACCCGCTGTTCTATCTCTGGCTGACTCATCCATCAGCCCTCGGTCGGTGGTTCTGAAATCAGCCCGACATTGGGGACACCGGCACCCTGCAACGTGCTCATCAGCCCCATGACATCGCCGTAGGGCGCTGTCTTGGCACCCTTGACCAGCACGGGCGTCTTGGGCTTCTCGGCCACGATGGACGCGACCTTGCTGCCCAGTTCATCCAGTGCCACCGGCGTGCGCTTGTCTTCATCCGACCCCAGGTCGATGTAGTAATTGCCGCTGTCGTCCAGCGAGACGATCAATGGCGTCACATCATCGGGATTGTCGATCGGCTTGGAGGTGACCTTGGGCAATTCGACCTGAACCCCCTGCGTCATCATCGGCGCGGTGATCATGAAGATGACCAGCAACACCAACATGACGTCGATGAAGGGCACCACATTGATCTCGGAGGACAGCTTGCGCTTGTGGCCTCTGCTATACGGTCCTTTCATTGACTCGCCTCCCTTCAAGCGTCGTTGCTGCCACGACCGTGCAGATTACGATGCAGAATGGAGTGAAGTTCTTCGGCGAAGTCTTCATAGCGACCCAGCAGCTGATCAGCACGACTGGCCAGACGGTTGTAGAAGATGACGGCCGGAATTGCCGCGAACAGGCCCATGGCGGTCGCGACCAGTGCTTCGGCAATCCAGGGGGCGACGGTGGTCAGAGTTGCCTGCTGAGCCGTACCCAGTGCCTGGAAGGAGCCCATGATGCCCCACACGGTACCGAACAGGCCGACATAGGGGCTGACGGAGCTGACCGTGGCCAGAAACGGCAGGTGAATGTTCAGGCGCTCTTCTTCACGTGACAGCGTGACGCGCATGCTGCGTTGCACACCGTCCATCACCGCATCGGCATTGCTGGACTTGGGCTTGAGACGGCTGTACTCGCGGAAGCCGGCCCGGAAGACGCCAGAGGCGCCCGGGGTGGATTCTTCATCCGTCGGCAATTCACGATAGAGGTGATTGAGGTCGACCCCGGACCAGAAGCGCTTTTCAAAGGCCGCGTAAGCCTGCTTGGCACGGGACAATGCCATCCCGCGCTGAAAGATCACCACCCAGGATGCAATGGAAGCTGCCAGCAACAGCAACATGACTGCCTGAACGACCAGACTGGCGTTCACGAACAGCGAAATGATCGACATCGAATCTTCCACGGAAATCCCTCTTTACTTGGTTCAGTCTGTGCCACCGTCAATCAGTGACACGATAAATAATCTGTTCATCAGCCTGGCGTCTCGGCACCTGACTGGCAGCGGCCTCATCTGCGCCTTGTGATCTCAGACCTCAAGAGCCGCAAGCAATTCCCCGGGCCAACGTCTGGGGCGCAAGGTCGTGGCATCGACGCAAGCGATCACGACTTCCGCTTCGCTCAATATCTGCTCACCGCGCAGCGCCTTCTGGGTGAACGTCAAGCGTGCACCGCGCAAGGCGCCTGCCGTTGCCGTCACGGTCAGCAGGTCATCCAGATGCGCAGGACGAAGATAACGATTTGTTACGCTGTGTACTACCAGCTGAATGCCTTTTTCAAGCAAGGCTTGCTGCGTGAAACCCTTTGCTCGCAACCATTCACTGCGAGCGCGCTCCATGAAGCGCAGATAATTCACGTAGTAGACGATGCCACCAGCATCAGTATCCTCGATGTAGACGCGCACAGTGTGGTGAAAACATGCAGCTTCACCCTTCAACGTATTTCCTGCGCCTTCAGATGTCATGGCGCGTCACTTCCTTCCTGTCCCAGCCGCGCCTGCTCTTCACGCGGGGTGATCCCGAAGTGCAGATAGGCCGAGCGCGTAACCAGTCGCCCACGCGCCGTGCGCATCATGAAGCCTTGCTGAATCAGGTAGGGCTCCAGCACATCCTCGATGGTATCGCGCTCTTCCCCGATGGCCGCCGCCAATGAATCGACCCCGACCGGCCCGCCATCGAACTTCTCGATCATCGCCAGCAGCAGTCGACGGTCCATGTGATCCAGGCCGTGGCTGTCGACGTTGAGCATGTTGAGCGCCTTGTCGGCCACTTCCAGCGTCAAGCGACCATCCGAGCGCACTTCGGCGAAGTCACGCACCCGACGCAGCAGGCGATTGGCGATACGTGGCGTACCGCGGGAGCGACGTGCAATCTCAAGCGCCCCTTCCATCTCGACTTCCATGCCGGAAAGCCTGGCACTGCGCGCCACGATGTCGGTAAGTGACTCGATATCGTAGAACTCGAGGCGCTGGACGATGCCGAAGCGATCGCGCAACGGCGCAGTCAGCAGCCCCGCACGCGTCGTCGCGCCTACCAGGGTGAATCGTGGCAGCTCAAGCTTGATCGAGCGGGCCGCGGGGCCTTCACCGATCATGATGTCGAGCTGATAATCTTCCATCGCCGGATAGAGCACTTCCTCGACGGCCGGTGACAGGCGGTGAATCTCGTCGATGAACAGGACATCGCCTTCCTGCAGGTTGGTCAGCATCGCTGCCAGGTCCCCTGCCCGCTCCAGCACCGGCCCAGAGGTCGACTTGATATCGACACTCATCTCGCTGGCGATGATATGCGCCAGCGTCGTCTTGCCGAGACCGGGCGGGCCGAAGACCAGGGTGTGATCCAGACTATCGCCTCGTCCTCGCGCGGCACTGATGAAGATTTCCATCTGCTCGCGGACGATGGGCTGTCCGATGTAGTCACTCAGCGTGCGTGGCCGGTTGGCGCGATCGATCCGCTCTTCCGGATCATGCGTCGCCGCGGAGATCAGTCGGTCCGACTCCATCATGATGCTTGCTCAACTCCTGATGACGCAGGTCACGCACATGACGCGGGTCATGGGCCATGAACGTGCGTCAGTGGCAGGTGGCAAGGTTTGCCAGGGCGGTGCAACGATCTAGCGCATCTGCGTTCAAGCGCGCACTTTCTACCCCAGTAACCTGCCAACCCCTAGTCAATAAATCCAATCACGATGCGCCGTTTCCTTCACGGAAACTATAGGGCGCATGTTTGCTGCCCTGGCGGGGCCTCAGCTGGCCATCTTGCGCGCCAGCGCCGCCTTGATGAGCGCTTCCGTGGAGGCGCCGGTCTCGAGCCCCGAGAGCATCTTGGCCGCCTCGACAGGCTTGTAGCCCAGAGACACCAGCGCGGCTTCGGCATCCGCCAGAGGATGGGTGACCGGCGGTTGTGGCTGCGAAGCACGCGCCATTTCATCCAGCCCATCATCCGCCGGCAGCGTCCAGTGCTTGAGGCGATCACGCATCTCGATGATCAGGCGATCCGCCGTCTTCTTGCCGACGCCCGGCAGACGTGTCAGCGCCCGACTGTCTTCATCGTGAACACAGCGAATGAAATCGGACTGCTCCATTCCCGACAGAATCGCCAGCGCCAGTCGCGGACCGACACCGGAGATCTTGATCAATTCACGGAATAGACGACGCTCGGGCTCCTTGCCGAAGCCATACAGCAACTGCGCGTCTTCGCGCACCACCAGGTGGGTGTAAAGCTGGCAATGTTCGCCCACGGCCGGCAAGCCCAACAGGGTGTTCATCGAAGCTTCCAGTTCATAACCGACACCCTGTACGTCAAGCACCAGCTGCGGCGGTTGTTTTTCCAGCAATGTCCCGGTCAGGCGTCCAATCATGTTGCGGCTGTCCTTGCTCGGCAGAGAACGTGTTCGGTGGGATCGTGCTGCTCGCAGACCCGATTCTCTGCACGGATTGTTACAATGCGGGCAAGCCTACCAAAGATGAAGCGTAGGCGGCATGTCCCAGTGTCACGACGAATTTGTCGCATCTTTCTGACAGTCATACCTTGGGTGATGGCACGAAGCCTGATGCCACGCGGTTTGGCGCATCACGCAATCGGCTGCTGCCAGTCTCGGCAGACACTCTACAAGTGACTGAAAAATCGCTATTAATTGAGCACGATACCGCATTTGTCGCTCAGCGGCATGTCAGGCGTCGGGCTCGAAGTCTCGCCAGCTGCTGCTACGCCGCACGCGGGTTCCCTTGCGTCGACTGGTATTCCCCAGCCCCAAGGCTTCCAGCTGATCATTGCCGGGCGTCAGGCGTCGACGCGCGAAACAATGCGTCAGGGCAATGGCCAGCGCATCGGCGGCATCGGCCTGTGGCGTGGCGGAAAGCTTGAGCGTATGCGTGACCATATGCTGCACCTGTGACTTCTCGGCGGCACCGGTACCGGTCACGGCCTGCTTGATCTGCCGCGGCCCATATTCGAACACCGGCAAGCCGTGATTGGCCGCACACACGATGGCAGCCCCGCGCGCCTGGCCCAGCTTGAGCGCCGAATCGGCGTTCTTGGACATGAAGACCTGCTCGATGGCGAATTCCGCGGGGCGATGCAGGGCGATCACCTCGCTGATACCGGCATAGATCTGCGCCAGGCGCTGATCCAGGCTGACCTGTGACATGCGAATGCAGCCACTGTCCACATAGCGAGGCTGAGCCGCAGAGACATCCAATACCCCATACCCGGTCAGACGTGAGCCCGGGTCGATGCCAAGAATGATCATGCTGCCGCCTCGTCTCTCACACCTTGCGTCTTTGCTGTCGTCATCGCGCCATCGCTCTTACTGTGTATATAACCAGCCACCATGCCACAAAAAAGGCGGTGCGACACTGTCATTGCCTGACGTGAACGCCAGCAAACAGTCTCGCACCGCCTTGTCGGGCTTGCTCGCCCCTTTGCCTACCAGGCCAAAGGGACAAACCTGCCACTGCGGGACCGCCCTTGTCTGATCGAATCAGTCCAGACGGCCCCACCAGTCACTCTCTCGGTCATGCGCCGCTGAATCAGGCCTGACCGCTTTCGTCTTCGACCTTGACCTTCTGACGCAGACGGATGTTCAGCTCCTTGAGCTGCTCACCGCTGACCACGCCCGGGGCGTCGGTCATCATGCAGCCGGCGCTCTGGGTTTTCGGGAAGGCAATCACTTCACGAATGGTCTTGGCGCCGGTCATCAGCATCACCAGACGGTCGAGACCGAAGGCCAGACCACCATGGGGCGGCGCGCCGAACTTCAGGGCGTCGAGCAGGAAGCCGAACTTCTCTTCCGCTTCTTCTTCACCGATGCCCAGCACTTCGAACACAGTACGCTGCATGGCCTGATCGTGGATACGGATGGAGCCGCCACCCAGCTCGGTGCCGTTGATGACCATGTCGTAGGCGCGAGACAGTGCCGCTTCCGGGTTGGCCTTGAGCTCTTCCGGCGTGCAGGACGGCGCGGTGAACGGGTGGTGCAGTGCGCTCAGACGGCCATTGGCATCGGCTTCGAACATCGGGAAGTCGACGACCCACAGCGGTGCCCACTCGCGGGTGTAGAGGTTGAGGTCTTCACCCAGCTTGACGCGCAGCGCACCGATGGCCTCGGCCACGATGTTGGCCTTGTCAGCGCCGAAGAACACGATGTCGCCATCGACGGCGCCACAGCGGTCCAGCACTTCATCCACGACGTCTTCCATGAACTTGACGATCGGCGACTGCAGACCCTCGATGCCCTTGGCACGTTCGTTGACCTTGATCCACGCCAGGCCCTTGGCACCGTAGATGCCGACGAACTTGGTGTAGGCGTCGATTTCCTTGCGTGACAGGCTGGCACCGCCCGGAACACGCAGTGCGGCGACACGGCCCTTGTCGTCCTTGGCCGGACCGGAGAAGACCTTGAAGTCCACGCCGCTCATCAGGTCATCGACATCGACCAGTTCCAGCGGGATGCGCAGGTCCGGCTTGTCGGAACCGAAGCGGCTGATGGCCTCGGAGTACGGCATGGTCGGGAAGTCGCCCAGCTCGACATCGAGCACTTCCTTGTAGAGGCCACGGATCATGGTCTCGGTCATGCCCATGATGTCCTGCTCGTCGACGAAGCTGGCTTCGAGGTCGATCTGGGTGAACTCCGGCTGACGGTCAGCACGCAGGTCTTCATCACGGAAGCATTTGGCGATCTGGTAGTAACGATCGACACCGGCGACCATCAGCAGCTGCTTGAACAGCTGCGGAGACTGCGGCAGTGCGAAGAAGCTGCCGGCGTAGGTGCGGCTCGGCACCAGATAATCACGAGCGCCTTCCGGCGTGGCACGTGTCAGGATCGGGGTTTCGATGTCGAGGAAGCCCAGGGCTTCGAGCTGGGCGCGCACGCTGTGAGTGATGCGCGAGCGCAGACGCAGCTTCTCGATCATGTCGGGACGACGCAGGTCGACATAACGATACTTGAGGCGGACTTCCTCACCGACCTTGTTGTGGTCGTCGAGCTGGAACGGCGGCGTCTGTGCGGTGTTGAGCACTTCGACGTCCTTGGCCAGCACTTCGATCATGCCTGTCGGCATGTTCGGATTCTGGGTGCCTTCCGGGCGCAGACGGATACGGCCCTTGATACGCAGCACGAACTCGCTGCGCGCCTTGTCGGCAGTGGCGAAGGCATCGACGGTGTCCGGATCGACGACGATCTGGGCGATGCCATCACGGTCGCGCATGTCGAGGAAGATGACGCCACCGTGGTCGCGACGGCGGTGCACCCACCCGCACAGAGTGACATCCTGATCGATCAGGGTCTCGTTCAGTTTGCCGCAATAGTGGCTGCGCATGTTGATTCCTTGTTGCTCAAATTCATGATCGACGCGCTGATGCGCATCTGTCTCAGAGGGCCTGCCGTTGGCGATGAGGGTCAAGGGTACCCACCGGGCGCCCTTGACCCTCATCATGCTGATGCCTGACGCACTATCCCAGCTGTGTCAGGCGGTGCTGTCGCTACCACCGGCCAGATTCTTCTTGCTGCCGGACTTGAAATCCGTCTCGTACCAGCCACTGCCTGCCAGACGGAACCCGGCGGCGGAGACCAGCTTCTCGAGTTGGTCCGTCTTGCATTCCGGGCACTCCGTCAGCGGCGCAGCGCTGATCTTCTGCAACTTGTCCATCCGATGGCCACAGGCCTTGCAGTGGTATTCATAGATCGGCATGGTTTTCTTTCCTGACAATACTGGTCACGGGGCTGTCTGAGCACCGTGAACCATGACAATGTTATGCCTTGCGGCGCGTCTTGCGTTCAGCGCACCTGCGGCCCCAACATGAGAGCTTTCGCAAGCACCAGCAAGAGACGCCTACAATAAGGCCAGTTGAGCGGCTTTCAAGTCAAAGCGAAAGGGGCACATTATAGCGTGCTCGGCCCCGTGCGGGGCAACACCCAAGCACAAACCGGCCCAGACGCTACGTACTCGTCATTTCCGGGCCAGCCTTTCTCTCTTCCTATCTATCTTCCTACGCCATCATGAGGCACCTATGTCCGATCACGATCGTACTGCGCAGTCTCCCTCTCATCCTTCCACGCCCGCTTCCTCTCAGTGTGAAACTGCCTCGTCCACCGGCGCACCGCAGGCCGTCATGCTCGATGCCGGCTCCGTCGGTGACGGGCTGGACTTCTCGCGTCTCGAGGCCCGCCTGGAAGGACTGGTCTGTCATGAAGCGACCGCGCCCGAGGAAGTGGTGCCACGGCTGAGCGGTGCCTCCATCGTGCTGGTCAACAAGGTACGCATCGAGGCTCACCACATGGATGAGCTGCCGACCCTCAAGCTGATCGCGGTGATGGCGACCGGCACCAACAATATCGACATGGCGGCTGCCGAAGCACGCGGCATTCGGGTCATGAACGTCAATGCCTACGGCACTCACTCGGTGGCGCAGCACACCTGGATGCTGCTGCTGGCATTGGCAGGCCGCCTGCCGGAATACCAGACCGACATCGCCGCGGGCGAGTGGCAACGCAGCGCGACCTTCTGCCTGATGGGCCGCCCCGTGGTGCAGCTGTCCGGCAAGCATCTGGTCATCATCGGCAAAGGGGAGCTGGGCACTGCGGTGGGCAGGCTGGCCGAGGCGTTCGGCATGCGCGTGACCTTTGCCGCCCGACCGGGCACAGCCCCCACTGCCGAGCGCCCCGCGCTGGAAAGCCTGCTGCCCCAGGCTGACGCCATCAGCCTGCACTGCCCGCTGACCCCAGAGACGCAGCATCTGATCGATGAGCAGGCGCTCGCCGCCATGAAGCCCGGTGCACTGCTGGTCAATTGCGCCCGCGGGGGCATCATCGACGAGGACGCAGCGCTGGAGGCACTGGCCACTGGACAACTCGGCGGCCTGGCGGTGGATAGCCTGCCGGAGGAGCCGCCACGTGAAGGCCACTCGCTGCTCTCGGCCCTGGAAAGCCAGCACCATTCGGCGAGTGCGCCTTTGAACCTGATCGTCACGCCGCACAATGCCTGGATCAGCCAGGAGGCGCGCCAGAACATGCTCGATCTCAGTCTGGCCAATATCGAGACATTCCTGAGCGAACACGCCTGACACGGCCACAGCCTCGCGGCCTCAACCTCGCGATGAGAGCCACTGACGCCGAGTGGCAGGTGTGAGCGGTACGTCACGAAAAAAGCCCCCGAACCGGCATATGCGCCGAGTCGGGGGCTTTTTATGAGTGGCCTGGCGTCAGCGGATGCGGATATGCATGCCCGCCGCCTTGAGGGCGTTGCCTTCAGCGTCCCACGACACCACACGACCGCGTGAGCTCAACAGTACCCACCGGGTGCCGCTCGCTCTTTCCTCACCCTCCTTCTCGTCGCCCTCTAGCGCGCCTCCCTCTAGCACACCGTCAGCGGCCAAGCCCCGCTGTTGCAGAAGCTTGTCGCCAGCCTTGCCTGTCCCGGCGTCTACGCCTACCTCGTTCATTCCCATCGCCTCGATCTGCTGAAGGTCCTCTTCCTGCGGCGCACGCATCCGGTACTGACACTCACAGCTTTCGCCGTAGGTAGTGATGATCTTGTGTCTGAGCGCATGTACCTGCTCGAGATCCTCCGGGTGAATCAAGCGATCGAAGTCCATTTCGCGCATCGCCAACGGCTCGTGGCCCGAAGCGCCGAGCATCTTCCAGAGATTGGGGTGGATCTGGACGATGCGCTCAGGAATGTCCATTTCCCACAGGCTATCGCCACTGGCTTCGAGGGAATCCAGCAAGCGACGCTCGCTGGACTGCAATTCCTTCTGGGTCTGGCGCAGGCGCTGGTACATCTCTTCGGCGGTGGCGTTGGCATCATCCAGCTCGACGATGCCACTGCCGCCCGCGGACTCGACTTCCGCGCCCATGCCGATGCGATGCAGACGCTCACGCAGCTCGGCCAGCGGCACCGAAAGGCGGCGGCTGATGTGGTGCGTGCGCCAGCTCATGAGAATGAAGAAGGTGAAATAGAACAGGATCAGGCCACCGACCAGCGCCATGCCGACCAGCTGGAAGTTGCGCCCGATCTCGGCGGTACGAAAGAAGACGGCGCTCTCCTCGACCATGCTCAACATGATCCAGCCATTGCCCGGCAAGCGCTCCCACGCCACCTTGTAGGGCGCTCCCGCCACATTGACGCTCTCCAGGCCACGCCGCTGCTCGAGGATACGGGGCGCGAGTCTCTTGAAGACGTCATGACCTTTCAGCTCCAGCTGGGCGGGCCGAATGACATCCTCTTCCTGGAGGTCATTGGCATCGGGAATCTCCAGCGGCAGCAGCGACAGCAACTGCTCACCGGCGCGCGGGACGGCGAGTGAGCGCCCCTCGGCATCGAACAGCATCGCGAAGCCTTGCCAGGGCAGCTCCATCGCCAGCACCTGATTGACGATCACGTCCAGGGTCATGTCGACGCCGGCGACGCCGAGAAACTCGCCTTGCTCGGAATAGAAGGGACTGACGGCCGACGTCATCCAGCCATTGCCGGCCGGGTCTTCGTAGATGTCGGTCCAGATGGTGTTTCGCGAGGGATTTGCCTCTGGTGCGGCCAGATAGAAGAAGGAGAAGTCACGACAGTCGTGGTCGGCTGGCACCAGCGAGGCCAGATCGACATAGGGGAAGAGGCGGACATAGCAGTCGGCCATCGTGACGAAGGACTGCACCACGGCCGAGTGCGAGGACACGACACTGCGCATGATCGGGTCGACCGCCGTCATGCGCAGCGCCATGGGGATGTCCTGCTCGAGACCTGGCAAGACGGGATAGAAGCCGCTGCCCTGATTGTCAGCCGTCTGCTGACTGGCCCAGACACCGCTGGGCAGGCTTGCGTGACGGGCAACCTCACGCGCCGCTACCCCGGTACCGGTGTCGCCCATGGCCAGTTCGCCTGCCTGGGCACCGAGCCCGCGCGACAGGTTCTGGACATGCTCCAGTTGCTGGCTGAGTGACTTGGCCTCCCGCAGCATCGCCAGATTGAGCTCGCTGCTCGACTGGGATTGCAGGTAATTGAGGTTGGCATCACGAATCTCGTCATTGGACACGAAATACACCGCCACCAGGGCGGTCTCGACCAACAGCAACGGAATCATGGTACTGGTGAAGAGCGCTCGCCAGACCCACTTCTTGATCGTGACGGCGGGTTGCTTCGACTCCGACATGGGCGACTATCCTGAATCCAGCGAGATGACAGGAAGTATGCACTTTCTCTTGCGTTCCAAGAGGCTAATAGCTTCAACGCTTAAACATGACCTGAAGGTCAGACCTTGGTGATACGACTGGGGACAGGCGGCCAAGGCTTTGCTAGGATGCTCGCCCCCAAGGAGGCTGCATGCTTTACAACTACGGTTCTATCAATATCGATCATGTCTATCGGGTACCTCACCTGGTACGACCGGGTGAAACCCTGGCGAGTCTCTCCTACCGTCAGGTACTGGGTGGCAAGGGTGCCAACCAGTCGCTCGCGCTTGCGCGCGCCGGAGGCGACGTCACGCACTGGGGCCGCCTTGGCAACAGTGATCGCTGGGCACTTGAGCCGCTGGAAAGCGCCGGTGTCATCACCTCGCAAGTCGAGCTGAGCGCCAGCGCCAGTGGCCACGCCATCATCCAGGTGGACGACCACGCCGAGAACAGCATCATTCTGCATCCGGGCGCCAACCACGGTTTCACCGATGAGCATCTTGCGACGCTGTTCTCCGGCGTGACGCAGGGAGATTGGCTGCTGCTGCAAAATGAGTGCAACGCACTGGGCAAGGTCATCGAGCTGGCACATGCCAAGGGCATGAAGATCGCCTTCAACCCCGCCCCGATGGGTGCTGATGTCCTGCGCCTGCCGCTGGAACACTGCCAGGTGCTGTTCCTCAATCGCGGTGAAGCGGCACAGCTGGTCGAGCTGGAAGAGAGCGCGCCTGTCGCCACCCTGCTCGCCGCGCTGCACACACGCCTGCCTGACACCGAAGTGGTCATGACCCTGGGCAGTGAAGGCGTCTGCTACCAGCTGGGGGAACAGCGCATCCAGCTGCCGGCACACCGCGTCAATGCCGTGGATACCACCGCGGCGGGCGACACCTTCATCGGCTATTACCTGGCAAGCCAGATCGAAGGCCAGAGCATCGAGGAAAGCCTGCGTCGTGCCAGCACCGCCTCTGCCCTGTGCGTGAGCCGCGAAGGTGCAGCGCCGAGCATTCCGCTGGCCAGTGATGTCGCCGCTGCCCTGGCCGAATGGCCGACGCTCGACGTCCTGAGCAACTGACGTTCTGGGCTACTGAGTCTTTGAACAACTGAACTACCTGCACGGGGCACCACCACGTGGCCCGTGCCGTGCCCGTGTCATCTCATGGGCGCCCTGTTGGAATAACGCCCTCTATTGCAGGTCACTTCTTTCACGAGGTCAGCATGAAAACACCGATTATCTTTGATACCGATCCGGGCGTGGATGATGCCCAGGCGATTGCCATCTGTCTGGCGCATCCGGACATCGAATTCCTCGGCATGACCACCACCTTCGGCAACGTCACCATCGAGACGGCCACCTCCAACGCCCTGCTGCTGGGCGAACTGGCGGGTCAGGAAATTCCGGTCGCCCAGGGTGCTGCCCAGCCGCTGGTCAAGGACAAGTTCCCTGCGCCGGCGCACATCCACGGCGCCAATGGCCTGGGCAACATGGAGATCCCGGAGCCCAAGGGCAAGGCGCTGTCCATCAGCGCACCGCAGTTCATCGTCGAGCAGGTCAATGCGCGTCCGGGCGAGATCACCCTCGTCGCCGTCGGCCCGCTGGGCAATCTGGCCACCGCACTGCAGCTGGACCCGAGCATCATCAGCAAGGTCAAGCAGGTCGTCATCATGGGCGGTTCCATCCGTGAAGGCGGCAACGTCTCACCGGTCGCCGAAGCCAACATCTTCAATGACCCACATGCCGCCGCCAAGGTGCTGACCGCCGGCTGGCCGCTGACCATGGTCGGTCTCGATGCGACGCACCGCTGCGTGCTGTCTCCGGCCCACGTCGAGCGCATCCGTGTCGCGCAAGGCGCACTCGGCGAAGTGCTGTCCGGCAGTTATCAGTTCTACAAGGCCTTCTATCAGGAAGCGCGTGGCATCGATGGTTGCTGCCCGCACGACAGCTGTGCCCTCGCCTGGCTGATGAAGCCGGAGCTCTTCACCACCGAGCGCGGCCACCTGAATGTCGAAGTCGAAGGCCTAGCCGAAGGTCAGACGCTGTTCGCCCCTGAAGGACGTGAATTTCTCGGCAATCAGTGGTCCCAGACGCCGCTGGTTGACGTCTGCGTCAATGCCCAGGGCGACAAGGTCGTCGAGTGGATCACCGACGTGCTGACCGCCAAGGCGTCCTGACCCGGCGCCCGGCAGGCACGCCTGGGGCCTGCCATCGGCCTTGCCACAAACCGAGACAACGCCCGTCAGCGTCATTGCTGGCGGGCGTTGTCTCGGTTTGAGCACTCGCGCTTGTTCACTTTCCCCTTTCCCCTTCCTCCTTCCCTCTTCTCCTCTTTGGCGTCTCTCCTTTACCGCAACGGCCTTCCCACGCCCCGAATACCGAGACGTTGCTGAGTTATGGAAACTCTTTCAGTAAGATAACGGGATAAACTTTTGAATAACCCTTACCAGACGAGAGTGAATGGCGAGCCGTTCGGCGCATGCACATAATCTGATACGCTAGCAAAATCTCACTGGGCAAGCGCCTCATACGCCGCCCCATCCTGCCTGCCACGGAGCTCATCATGCCTTCGACGACAACGTTGCCCTCTGCCCCCGCTGCAACGCTTCGCACTCAGGATTCTCCCGCGATCGCCGACACCCAGTACGACTGCCTGGTCTTCATCGGTCGCTTCCAGCCCATGCACCATGGCCATGTTGCCGTGATGGAAGAGGCCCTGCGCCTCGCGCGGCAGGTCATCGTGCTGGTCGGTTCTGCCTGGCAGGCACGTTCACTGCGCAACCCGTTCACCTTCTCTGAACGCACGCGCATGATCCGCAGCTGCTTTGACGATGCCGACAATGCGCGCCTGGAAATCGTGCCGTTGCTGGATGCGCTCTACAACGACGATGTCTGGGTGCGTGATGTGCAGCGCAAGGTACGCGATATCGCGCGTCCGCAGGCCAACCGGATGCCGAGAATCGCGCTGATCGGTGCCAATCGTCGTGACAGCAACAGCCAGTCAAGCTACTACCTGAGCCTCTTCCCGCAATGGGAGTCAGTGGCGGTGCCACTGCGCGAGGGGATGGAGGCCAGCCGTATTCGTGAAGTCATCTTCACCGAGCGCGCCCGCGCCGAGGATTGGCTGGACAACGAGGGACTGGAGCTGCTGCCACCGCCGGTGGCTCAGCACCTGCATGGCTTCCTGGATGAGACCGCGTGGCAAGGGCTGGTCGAGGAACGTCGCCTGCTGGAGCAATATCGCGCCGCCTGGAGCGATGCGCCCTACCCACCACTGTTCATCACGGTCAACGCCGTGGTGGTGCAGTCCGGCCATGTTCTGCTCACCACACGTCGCGCGGCACCCGGCAAGGGGCTTTACGCTCTGCCTGGCGGCTTCGTGCAACCCCAGGAGCGCCTGCTGGATGCCTGTCTGCGTGAACTCAAGGAGCGTGTGCGCCTCAAGGTGCCGGAACCGGTACTGCGTGGCTCTCTGCGCGGACAGCGTCTGTTTGACGCGCCACATCGCAGCTGGCGCGGACGCACTCTGGCAGAGGCCTTCTACTTCGCCCTGCGCCCGGAGCAGCAGCTTCCCAAGCTCAGAAGCGGCGGCGGCGAGAACGAGGAGCAGGCACGCTGGGTCGCGCTGGCGGATCTGGAGCCCGACACCCTCTTCGAGGACCACTTCTTCATCATTCAGAATTTCCTCGGCCTGCACGCAGGCCAAAGCAGTTTCTGACTACCCGGAACGGCCTACGCAGGCGCGCGCTCTTCCCTGCATCAGCACAACGAAAACGGCAGCCCAAGGGGCTGCCGTTTTCGTCAGAAGACACCTGGCTTTGCTTGTGTCTTCGCCTTCGCCTTTGTCCTTGTCTTTGCCTGCAACACTCAGGCTCAGGCTTCGAGGAAATCTCGCGGCAGGTTCATCAGCTGTTTCCATAGCTTGTCGATGCCGGGCTTGTGGACAAGGGAGCAACGATAGAGACGAATCTCCAGCGGGATATCCCACGCCTCGTTGCCCGCCCGCACCAACTTGCCGCTTTCCAGCTCATCACGAATGCAGAAATCCGGAATCCACGCCATGCCGACGCCCTGCAGGGCCATGCCCTTGAGGCCCTCGGCCATCGCCATCTCATAGACGGTGCGCAGGCGCAGGCGCAGCGGATCATTCTTGAGCAGCATCTTCACGCTGCGACCCAGAAATGCCCCCTGGGTATAGGACAGCAAGGGAATCGCATCCTGGCTGGTCTCGCTCTGCCCGGTCAGCGGGAAGCGTGGCTCGCCATTCTCAAGCGGCACGCATACCGGCAGCATGTTGACCTTGGCGACCGAGAAGGACGGGAAGGCCTCGGCGTCCAGCTGCATGCTGGCGTAAGGGTCGTAATAGGCGAGCATCAAGTCGCAGTTGCCTTCGCGCAGCGAGTGAATGGCGTCGCCGACATTCATCGCGGACAGGCGTGTCGGCAACTCCCCCAGGCCCTGCTGGAGACGCGAGATCCACTTGGGGAAGAAGGCCAGCGCCAGCGAATGCGCGGCCGCGATATCCAGGGTCTCGTTGGCCATGCCCAGACCACGCAGATGGGCGAGACACTCTGACAGCTGCTCTGTCAGGTTGCGCGCGGTGACCAGAAACAGCTGGCCCTCCGGCGTCAGACTGACCGGGGTCGTCGAGCGGTCGACCAGCGTAGTGCCCACGGCCTGTTCAAGCGCACGGATGCGGCGACTGAACGCAGGCTGGGTAACGTGTCGCAGGCGAGCCGAGGTGGAGAAGCTGCGGGTATTGGACAGCGCAACGAAATCTTCCAACCACTTAGTTTCCAGGTTCACCCGAACTCCCAAAAATGTCGAACATGCCCAAGCGAGGCTTGCCTGGCCGGTCATGCAGGGTCTTGTCATGGAGAATGGTGCGTCGCGGCGCACCACCACCTTCGTCTTATGCGTTTGACGTATACGGCAGCGTTGAATGGCATTGGCCGCCGAAGGGCTGCGCTGGTTACCCTTGTCCACCTAGCCGCCATCCAAGCGCCACAGTGTACTTCAGCCAGGAGTTCCGCCCAAGTGAACCATCTCTCGGAAACCCCCATCGCCGCCAATGCCACCCCGGCAACCTCCACGCCGGCCGACCTGAGCCATGCCGAGCGTGAGGCACTGGCCAACGGCTTCCGACTTGAAAAGGATCTCCTCGGGCGCGAGCCGGTGCCGGCTGATGCCTACTACGGCGTGCAGACCCAGCGCGCGCTGAACAACTTCCACCTCTCCGGCGTGCCGCTGTCGCACTTCCCGCGTCTCGTCGAAGGGCTCGCGCTGGTCAAGGCCGCCGCCGCCGAAGCCAACCATGCGCTGGGCTATCTCGAGACACGCGAACACGATGCCATTCAGCACGCCTGTGCGCGTCTGATGAATGGCGATCACCATGATCAATTCGTGGTCGACATGATCCAGGGCGGCGCCGGCACCTCGACCAACATGAATGCCAACGAAGTGATCGCCAATCTGGGCCTGGAATTTCTGGGCTACGAGAAAGGCGATTACCAGCAGCTGCATCCCAACAATCACGTCAACATGGCGCAGTCCACCAACGACGCCTACCCGACCGCCATCCGTGTCGGCCTGCTGCGCAGCCACTCGATGCTGGTGGACGCGCTGAGCGAACTGGCCAATGCCTTCGCCACCAAGGCGCTGGAATTCGATGACGTGGTCAAGATGGGTCGCACCCAGCTGCAGGACGCGGTGCCGATGACGCTGGGCCAGGAATTCCGAGCCTTCGCCAACACCCTGCGAGAAGATGTCGATCGCATCGCCAACCTCAATGAGTTGCTCAAGGAGGTCAATCTGGGCGGGACCGCGATCGGCACCGGCATCAATGCCGACCCGCGCTACAGCGCACTGGCGATCGAGGCTCTGGCGCGTCGTTCCGGCATCGACTTCCGTCCGGCGTCGGACCTGGTCGAGGCGACCAGCGACATGGGCGCCTTCGTGCTGTTCCACGGCATGCTCAAGCGCCTGGCGGTCAAGCTGTCCAAGATCTGCAACGACCTGCGCCTGCTGTCCTCAGGCCCGCGCACCGGCTTCAACGAGATCAACCTGCCGCCTCAGCAGCCGGGCAGCTCGATCATGCCGGGCAAGGTCAACCCGGTGATTCCCGAGGCCGTCAATCAGGTCGCCTTCGATGTCATCGGCAACGACACCGCGCTGACCATGGCGGCGGAAGCCGGCCAGCTGCAGCTCAACGTGATGGAGCCGCTGATCGCCTACAAGCTGCTCGACTCCATCCGCCAGCTGAGCCGTGCCATGACCATGCTCAAGAATCGCTGCGTGATCGGCATCACCGCGAATCGTGATCGCTGCGCCGAGCTGGTCAACAATTCCATCGGCCTCATCACCGCGCTCAACCCGTATATCGGCTATGACAACGCCACCCGCATCGCCAAGGAAGCCCTGGTCAGCGGTCGCAGCGTGCTGGAACTGGTACGTGAGGAAGGCCTGCTGGACGAAGCGCGCCTGGAGGCACTGCTGTCCCCGCAGGCCATGACGCGCCCGCGTCAGATGAAGGACTGACCCTTCAGCGAGAGTCTGCTCGCTAGCCGTATCAATCTGTTGTCACATGCGACAGCGCCGCACCAGAAAGCCTCTGGTGCGGCGCTGTCGTATCAAGGCCATAAATCAGACGACTTTACTGACTTAGGGCATCACGCTTACTGCTGTGCGCTGGACTGCGAGATTACATCATCACGATGCGCGGCAAAGTATTTGCGTGCACGCTCAGCTTCTTCCACGGTGGGTGTATAGGTCGTCCATTCTCCGCCCTTCTCATCACGATAACGCACGACACCCTCGTCATGGTCGATTTCATAGTAAGGGTGGACTTCACGCAGATTGAAGAATGCGGCTGGGGCAAAGAACAGGATATCAAGCGCCAGATAACCGCCATTGAACTTCAGCGGCAGAATGCCATACATCGGCATCTTGTTGTCATCCATTACTTCAAACTCGTAATTGCCGAAGCTGGTGGTGGGTAGCGTTTCTTGAACGGTAGACTGATCTCTGGAGACATCTTTCAAGTTGATACGCGCCGTCTCTGACGGGCTGCTGATCGTCGTATGCGCGCTACATCCTGCCAGCAGCGCCAGAATAGCCAGACCACCTGAAGCTTGACGCAATTTCCGAGCGAGAGGTCGAGACATGAGTACGTTCCCTGTAGGTTATCGATTTTTATCGATCTGATTATTGGGTTCAGCAAGATCAGCAATGATCACGCGATGTGACAATAACACGACTCACGATAATAGCCGTTATATTAATCGGCATCACTATGCGACTGCCATCCAAGGCAAACTCCTTTTCACACCGCGTGCGGGTCACGCGGATCCCGTGGATAGAAGCGTTCGGGTTGCGCCTCGATATGATCGAAATGCTTGGTGTTCTTATAGGGCATCTTCATGAAGCCGGAGATTCCCAGCCCGGAGATCAGCGGCACGGCATCGAGAATCTCCGCCAGCAGACGCGCGAATTCCTGCTCTCGCGAGGGGTCCAGCAGTCGGTAATAACTGTGAATCTTGAGGTGGTGAGGCAGGGCTTCGAAGATCAGCATGCCGGTGTGATGGATGGCATTGAGTGACTCCAGTGCCTTCAATATCTTCTCGGGCAGCACCAGCAGTTCCTCAGGATCCGGGCCGTCCTCGAAGTAGGAGTGCACGCGCGAGTCATCCTCAAGCTCCGGCACCGCACTGACCTCATAGCTCAAGCGAGGTCTGGCCTCCCCGTCTGCCGTCGGTGCAAAGACAAAGGCAGCCTCCGGGTCTTCCCGCTCCAGATGCAGGGTATCGCGGGCATTGAACAGACACGCCTTGAACACGCCCTGGCGATAGATGGCACGCGCCAGAGCGACCATGTTGTTGATCGCGACGACGAAGGCGGCCTTCAAGGCAGGGTCATGCAGGTGCAGCGCAGTATCCACGAAGATGCCCTGTGGCTCCCAGCGAATCGCCAGACCACCGACGATCGGGTATTTGCCCAGACGACTGACCGCGGCCAGGAAGGCTTTTTCGGTGCCGCCCATGCCTTGCATGAAGTTCTTGTAATAACGATCCAGCTGGACATCATTGACGGCGTCCAGCGCGTTGCCAGCATGTTCGCCGGTCTCATCCGCCTCGAAGGCTTCACGCAGAAAGGATTTGCGCGAGGTATAGACGACCGTGTCGATCTCGTGCGTTGCCGGCCTCACCCAGACCGGCAGCAGAGACTGTGGCGGCTCGAGGGGCAATTCCGGCATCACCAGCCGTGAGATCCTGCCCATCTCGCGCAGGAAGTAGTCGCCGGCCTGCATGCGCAGCTGCGGGTCATGCGCCAGCATGCCATCGAGCAGACGCGCGAATTCTCGGGGCAACCCCAGCGACACCGCCGGAATGGCGCGCACGCCAAAGCGACACGACTGACCTGAGGCCAGCGCATAGAGTGTGGCGGCCACGCCCTGCTCATCGAAGCGCGGCGAGGACAGCGCACCATTGAGCTGCTCCTCGCCGATGAAATAGACATCGCCCAGACGCGCATTGGTCTGTTGCAGGTTATCTGACATCAGCTGCATCACGTTGGTGGTGATGAACTGCTGATGCTCATCGAGCTGAGCGAACACCGAACTGCCCCAGTCAATCAATGCCACCTGTTCCCGCTCGACATCGAAGACCAGATTCGACGGCTTGATGTCGCCATGCACGACCGGTGGCGTGCCCGCTCCCGTCGATGCCCCGCGCAGCGACTTGAGGATGTCGGCCAGCTGACTGGCGATCTTGACCACCAGTCGCGGCGACATGCGCCCGTGACGCAGCGAATATTCCTCGAGATTGATGCCCGGCGCGCGCTGCATGACCAGAATCGACTGCCGCCGTACCCGCTGATAGCTGACCAGACGCGGTATCAGCGGGTGGGCGACCTGGTCGAGCATGTAGGCCTCTTCCTCCAGGCGGTCCTGCAGTGCCTGGGGCAGAGTCACCCGCGTGAACTTGAAGACGTGCTCTTCACGCGTGCGCCGGTCTTCGCCCAGGCGCCAGCCCGCGAACACGAAACCGTAGGCGCCCTTGCCGACCAGATGGATATCCCGGTAGCCCAGCCCCTCGAGCTGGGCGATGCACAGCGCCACCCAGTCCTTGAGCTTCTTGGCATCATGATGCGAGAGCAGATAGATCGACTGCTCTTCCGGGATATAGAACTGTTGCAGGCGCTCGTGGGCGCGCGCATCACTCATGCAGGATGCTCTCTAGCCGGACCCTGGATCAGACAGCGCCTCATGACAGCGACAGCAGCATTTCGTCAGGGTGCTCGAGATAGTGCTTCCACAGATTGCTGAAGCGCGCGATGGTCCCGCCATCGATGATGCGATGATCCCCCGCCCAAGTGATGGTCATGATGTCACGCGCACAGACATTGCCCTCGCCATCGAAGCGCGGCAGACGCTGAGTGCGCCCCAGCGCGACGATGGCGACCTCCGGCTGGTTGATGATCGGCGCGGCGTAGGTGCCGCCCAGTGCACCGATATTGGAGATCGACAAGGTGCCGCCCTTGAGGTCCGCCGGGGCAACGCGCCCGCTGCGTGCAGCTTCGGTCAGCCGCCCGACCTCACGCGCGATCTCGAGAATACTCAGGCGTTCGACGCCCTTCACGTTCGGTACCATCAGCCCGCTGGCACTGTCCACCGCCATGCCGATGTTGCAGGCGCCCTGATAGAGTATCTCGCTCTCATCCTCGCTGAGGCGCGCATTGAGAATCGGCTCCTCGATGACCGCCAGCGCCATGGCTTTCATGATGAACGGCATCAGGGTCAGGCGAATGCCCTGCTGCTCGGCGCGTACCTTGAGGCGGGCCCGCAACGCCAGCAGGTCGGTGATATCGAGCTCATCGCCATAATGGAAATGCGGGATCTGCGTGCTGGCCTGCACCATGCGCCTGGCCATTACCGCCGCGACACCCTTGAGCGGTACCGCTTTTGCCTCAAGGCGTGACGATCGCACCTCGTCACTGACCACGTCACTGGCCACAGCACACGCTTCGGCAGCTGCCTTGTCGGTCTCGGCGGCCGCGCCGACCTTGTGAGCATCATCAGGTGTCACGTCAGTCTCGCGCGTCTCGGATTGCTTGAGATATGCCAGCACATCTTCCTTCAGCACCCGGCCGTTACGCCCCGAGCCAGCAATGGCCTGGATATCGAGCTGATGTTCTCGCAATAGGCGGCGCACGGCAGGGGTCGCGGGTATACGAGGCCGGCTCTCCCCATGACGCCCGTCTTGCCCACTCCTGTTGTCGCTCTTGCCGTCGCCCTCCTGGCGGTTCTCTGACAGATACTCTGGCTGAGCCTGCTTGCGTTCAGGCGCGGTGACACCACTCTCGGTGCTCTCAGCGCTTTCAGCCTCTGCCTCCTCATCAGGCACATAGGCATACAGCGGCGTATGCACTCGGGCATTTTCGCCCTGGGCGTAATGGAAGCGCACGATACGCCCGGGCTCCGAGGCGGTGATCTCGACCAGTGCCTTGTCGGTCATCACATCGACGATCGTCTGGTCTTCTTCCACCGTGTCGCCTTCCGCGACGTGCCAGGTGACCACCTCACATTCGACAATGCCTTCGCCGATATCCGGCAGGATGAAATCACGCGAACGTCGCTCAAGGGCCGCGGCTGTCGGTGTGGCAGGTGCCTCATTGCTACCTGACAGCGCGACATCCGACTGACTGCTGGCCGCCTGGCTGGCAGCTGACTTAGCCTGTGCCGTCGAGCGAGCAGGCGCTGCAACCGTCATGACATCACCGGCGGGGTCATCCTCACGCTCGCCGTGTCGGGTCTTGTCACTATCACTGTCGCTGCGAACGCCATCATCCACCGCAAACAGCGGCGCATGGACACGGGCAATCTCGCCTTCCTGACAGTAAAGCTTGACCACGGTACCGGCGTGGGGCGCGGGGATTTCCACCAACGCCTTGTCTGTCATGACCTCGGCCACCGGCTGATCTTCCTCGATCACGTCGCCTTCCTTGATCAACCACTTGACCAGCTCGCACTCGACGATGCCTTCGCCGATATCGGGCAGGATGAAATCTTTCATGGCGCGCATCACTCCCTGTCATCAGTAATTCAAGCTTTGCTTGATGGCCTCGTAGATCTTGAGCTCGTCCGGCAGATGCTCCTTCTCGAGCACCAGCGGGAACGGCGTATCAAGGCCAGTGACGCGTCGGATCGGCGCCTCTAGATACAAAAAGCAACGCTCCTGCACAGTGGCGGCAATCTCGCTGGCAAAACCTCCCGTCAGCGGCGCTTCATGACTGACCACCAGACGACCGGTCTTGAGCACCGAGTCACACACCGTCTCGATGTCCCAGGGCAGAATGCTGCGCAGGTCGATGATCTCGCAGTCGATGCCATCCTGCTCGGCGAGTGCGGCGGCCTTCTCGATGACTTCCATCTGAGCGCCCCAGCCGAGCAGCGTGATATCGCGGCCTTCACGAATGACGTCGGCCACACCCAGGGGCAATTCGTAATCGGCTTCTGGTACCTCGCCCACCGAGGCGCGATAGAGCCGCTTGGGCTCCATGAACAGCACCGGGTTGGGGTCGCGAATCGCCGCCAGCAAGAGCCCCTTGGCCTGGTGGGGATTGCGTGGCATCACGATCTTGAGGCCCGGGGTATGCGCGAAATAGGCCTCGGGCGACTGGGAGTGATAGAGCCCGCCTGCGATGCCGCCACCATAGGGCGTGCGAATCGTCAGGCCGCCGACATCGAACAGATCACCGGAGCGATAGCGGAACTTGGCCGCCTCGTTCACGATCTGGTCAAAGGCGGGGAAGATGTAGTCGGCGAACTGGATCTCGGCCACCGGCGTCGAGCCTTGTGCCGCCAGCCCATTGGCGAACCCGATGATGCCCTGCTCGGTGAGGGGCGTATTGAAGCAGCGCTCTCGACCGTATTTGTCCTGCAGGTGGCTGGTGGCCCGGAAGACGCCGCCGAACACCCCGACGTCCTCCCCGAACAGCACCACACGGGGATTGGCGGCCATGGCGATATCCAACGCATTGTTGATCGCCTGCAGCATGTTCATCTGTTTCTTGCCCGAGGCCGCCGCCTCCTTGCTGCCAGTCGCAGCAGACACCTCTGCCGAAGCTGAGTCTGTCACTGGTGTTTTCTCCAACGGCTGCTCACTCATCTGCTCGCTCATGATGTCTGGTCTCCATCTACCGGCTGATGGCTCTGCATGCGCTGCTGGCGTGCCTGATACGCCTTGCGACTGTCATCCAGCTCCTGCGCAGTGAACCCCATGCTGGCAGCGCCCTTGGGATAGGCATGCGGATACTTGCGAATATGCTGTTTCACGTCTTCGAGCTGCTGCGTGAGCAACGGCGTCGGCGTGTCGTAGACATCGCTGATCAGCGTGTCCAGCGCCGGTGGCGCCAGTTTCTCGGCACGTTTCATGGACTCAAGCACTTCGCGACGCAGTTGATCGCCAGTGGCCTTTTCCTCCTCCTCGCTCCACCAGCCTTGCGCCTCCAGCCAGTTGCGCATGCGCAGGATGGGGTCCTTGTCGCGCCAGATGGCCTCCTCCTTCTTGCTGCGATACCCGGAGGGGTCATCCGAGGAGGAATGCGCCGCCAGACGGTAGGTCATCGCCTCGATCAATACCGGCTGATTGGTCTCGACCGCGATCTTGCGCGCCGCCAGGGTGGCTTCGTAGACGGCGATCACGTCATTGCCATCCACCCGGATGCTCTGCATGTGATAGCCGAAGGCGCGGGGCGCGATGCCATCGGCGGCGAATTGCTCGCATGACGGGGTGGAAATGGCATAGCCATTGTTACGACACAGGAAGATGCACGGTACCCGATGCACGGAGGCCATGTTGAGGGCAGCATGGAAATCGCCCTCGGAGGCGGCCCCTTCCCCGAAGATAGTGATGGTGCACTGCCCCTTGCCCGCCAGCTTCTGGCCGTAGGCATAGCCGGTCGCCTGGGGAATCTGGGTCGCCAACGGCGAGGAGATGGTCATGTAGTGCAGGTCACGCGATCCATAGTGGATCGGCATCTGACGGCCCTTGCCGTAGTCGCGCTCGTTGCCGAACATCTGGTTCATGAATTCGTCACAGCTGAAGCCGCGCCAGGCCAACGCACCCTGCTCACGGTATTGCGCCATGATCATGTCATCGTCTTGAAGCGCCGCCGCACTGCCGATCACCGTGGCTTCCTCGCCGGTGCATTGCATGTAGAAGCTCAAGCGCCCCTGGCGCTGGGCGGCCAGCATGCGCTCATCCAGCACCCGGGTGAACAACATTGTCCGGTAGATCTTGAGCGCCGTGTCGCGGTCGATAGGTGAACTGTCCTGCGACTGGCCTCCCCGGGTATCGTTACTCTGCCCCTGTGGCGCATCGACGGGATAAAGGGTGCCGTCCTGACGCAGACGCTTGAAAATCGGGATACAGAGCTCATCGCCGGTCATGAAGGCCAGGTGATGCAGCACCGTTGGCCCCTGCGGCGCGATCTGGTCTGCCGTCGGCATGGCGGTCAGGTCATTGAGCTCTGGCTGTGAGCCATCGGGCGGCGCGGTCCCCGGGGATACGGGTCCACGTGTTGTTGTATCGGACATGATCAGCGTCCTCTCTTACCGATCAGGCGTTTGAGGGATTACCCAGCCCTCGTGAGGCCGGGCAGGCAATGGCGTACCTTCATGAATGTCGAACCGCAAGCTGTCGAACCGGAAGCTGTCAATTCGGCGATGACAACAGTGCCTACCATCAGACTAGTGGAAAGTCGCTCTGGCGGCCTAACAGTTAACGTTAACGTCAAGGTAACGCAAAGACAGACGATATGCCTGCCTGACGACTACTTCTTTGGTGGAACCTTTTGCGGCATGAGCGCATGCGCGTTCGGCATGGAAAGCTGAATTCGCGTGAAAGGACGCTTTTTTGCGACTAAAGGTGCAGAGGGTGAGTGCAGGCTGACTGTTAATCTTCCCGCACCAAAAAAGTGCTTAATGCAGTGCGCAATCGTGACAAGGCATCGAGACGACAGACTCGGGCGCGCCCTGAGCATCATCAGCGATGATCATCGCTAGACACCTAAGGACAGTTCCATGAGTGATTCCTCCCGCCCTAACCTGTGGCGCCGTTTGCCGTTGTGGCAGAAGATCCTGGGCGGCCTCGCCCTTGGGGTACTCGCTGGTGCCCTGATGGGAGAAAGCGCCAGCATGTTCAAGCCGCTGGGCGATATCTTCATCAATGCGATCAAGATGCTGATCGTGCCGCTGGTCTTCAGCACCCTGGTGGTCGGTATCACCTCGATGCGTGACCCGCAGAAGATGGGCCGCATCGGCGGCAAGACCATCGCCCTCTACCTGCTGACGACCGCCTTCGCGATCGCCATCGGCATGCTGGCCTCCAGCATCTTCCAGCCGGGTGCCGGCTTCGAGTTCAACTTCGACAAGGCGATGGAAACCAAGGACGCGCCTTCGCTGGTGCAGATTCTGGTCGACCTGGTGCCGAGCAACCCGATCGATGCGCTGGCCAATGGCAACATCATGCAGATCATCGTCTTCGCCATCGGGATCGGCATCTCGCTGATCATGATCGGCGACAAGGGCGAGCCGGTCGTGCGCGTCTTCGATAGCTTCGCCGAAGTGATGTACAAGCTGACCGAGTTCGTGATGGCCTTCGCGCCGTTCGGTGTCTTCGGCCTGATGGCGCATGTCTCCGGCAACTACGGCCTGGATGTGCTACTGCCGCTGGCCAAGGTGATCGGCGTGGCCTATCTGGCCAGCATCGTGCACGTGCTGGTGGTCTACTCCGGCCTGCTGGCGACGCTGGGCAAGCTGAACCCGGTGCGCTATCTGCGCGGTATCGTCGATGCACTGGTCGTGGCCTTCTCCTCGGCCTCCAGCTCCGGCACCCTGCCGATCTCCATCCGCTGCGCCCAGAAGAACCTCGGCGTCTCGGAAGGTGTCTCCGGCTTCGTGCTGCCGGTCGGCGCGACCATCAACATGGATGGCACCGCCATCTACCAAGGCGTGGTGGCACTGTTCATCGCCCAGATGACCGGCATCGAGCTGTCGATGATGGACTACGGCATGATCGTGCTGACCGGTACCCTGGCCTCCATCGGCACCGCCGGTGTGCCGGGCGCCGGCCTGATCATGCTCTCCATCGTGCTGAGCCAGGTAGGCCTGCCGCTGGAAGCCATCGCGGTGATCGCCGGTATCGACCGTATCCTCGACATGGCGCGTACCACCGTGAATGTCGCGGGCGACCTGATGGTCACCACCCTGGTCGGCAAGTCCGAGAATGAGCTGGACCTCGAGGTCTACAACGCGACCCAGCCCAAGAAGGACGCCTGACGCCAGGCGCAGGCCTTCTCGCCAGCGCCTTGCCTTGAAACACAGACGCCCCGCTCATTGAGCGGGGCGTCTGTGTTTCAGGGCTGTGTATAGGCTCCGTATTTCAGGCTGTCACCAACAGGGAGAGCTCACAGGCAAGGTCAGGCAGATTCCGGCGGCGAGTCGCGCAGTTCACGTCTGAGCACCTTGCCGACGTTGGTCTTGGGCAGCTCGTCGATGAAGACCACCTGACGCGGCACCTTGTAGCTGGCCAGTTCCTTGCGCGACCAGTCTCGCAGCGCATCCGCCTCGAGCTCTGCGCCGTCCTTGAGTACGACATACAGCTTGATCGCCTCACCACTGCGCTCATCCACCACCGAGACGGCGGCCGCCTCGAGCACATCCGGGTGACGCACGATGACGTCCTCGACCTCATTGGGATACACGTTGAAGCCGGAGACGATGATCATGTCCTTCTTGCGATCGACGATGCGCATGTAGCCATCGTCCTGGAAGACCGCGATATCACCGGTGCGCAGGAAGCCATCGGCAGTGAAGCTGTCTTTCGTCGCCTGCTCACGCTGCCAATAGCCCTTCATCACCTGCGGCCCCTTCACGCACAGCTCGCCCGGCTCCCCCATCGCGACCAGCGCGCCTTCATCGTCATACAGACGCACCTCGGTGGAGGGCATCGGCCGACCGATGGTGCCGAGCTGAATGGCATCCAGCGGATTGAACGACACGATCGGCGAGGTCTCGGTCATGCCGTAGCCCTCGGAGATATCACTGCCGGTGACCCGCTTCCACTCTTCTGCCGCCTTGCGCGTCAGCGCCACGCCCCCTGAGGTGGTGATCTTGAGCTTCGAGAAATCCAGTGCCTGGAAGCCGGGGTTGTTGCACAGCGCCACGAACAGCGTATTGAGGCCGACGAACATCGTGAAGTCGTGCTTTTGCAGCGTCTTGACGAAGCCCGGGATATCGCGCGGATTGGGAATCAACAGGGTGTGATTTCCTTCACTGAGCATGCAGGCCAGATGAATGGTGAAGGCGTAGATGTGATAGAGCGGCAGCGGCGCCACTAGTGTCTCGTGGCCGGGATTCAAACCCTGCGTGAGTGCCATCTTGCCTTGCAGCATGTTGGCGAGCAGGTTGCGGTGAGTCAGCATCGCGCCCTTGGCGACCCCGGTGGTGCCGCCGGTGTACTGCAGCACAGCGACATCATCGAGTGCCAGTGTCGGCCGCTCCCAGCGCTCGGCCCTGCCCTGCGAGATGGCCGTGCGCAGCGGGATGGCGTCGGGCAGATGATAGCTCGGCACCAGTTTCTTGACGTGCTTGACCACGGTGTTGATCAACAGCCGCTTGAAGGCCGGGTGCATGTCGCCCAATTCACAGACCAGCACGTACTCGAGGCCAGTGCGCTCCCGTACGCGTTCGACCTTGTCCGCCATGTTGGCCAGCACCACCAACGCCCGTGCGCCGGAATCATTGAACTGATGCTCCATCTCACGTTCGGTATACAGCGGATTGGTGTTCACCAGCACCAGGCCTGCACGCAGCACGGCGAAGGCGACCACCGGAAACATCAACGTATTGGGCAGCTGGATGGCGACCCGATCGCCCGGCTTGAGGTCGGTCTCATGCTGGAACCAGTCCGCCAGCTGACGACTGGTGGCATCCAGCTCCGCAAAGCTCATGGTGCGGTCCATGCAGGTAAAGGCAGGACGCTCGCCATGTGCCGAGCAGGCCTTCTCCAGCATGTCCATCAGGGAATCGTAGCCGCTGAAATCCACCTCCCGGGAAGACCGCAGGCACGACATGCCGCTCATGTCGCCTGCCGCTGGCTGTGCTCTCGAAGCGTCGGCTGAGGCATCTGCCACGTGAGAAGGTTCTGTAGTGGAATCGGCAGTGGAATCGGTAGTGGACTTGCCTGACTCATCGGGTCGAGCCGCTAGGGGATCATGCATGGCGTTGCTCCTTGATCAGTACGTGGGGCGCTCGGCGTCACTGCCCCCGCTACCTTGTTGTTGTAAACGTCGTTGCAAGACATCGTCGTGAGACCAGGTCGAAAGACATCGTGGTGAGATGCGTGGTGAGGCGCTGTCGGGACTCCGTCGGGTGGGTGTCAGCCTGTGGGCTCTTCACTGTCGACAGCATAGCCGCAAACCGATGCTGCGCGCCGTTGGCGGAATCGATGGACCTGCCAGCATTGGAACATACGTACGTTTGATATTTCCTTGCGACCTTGGTGACATGCGCAGGCCTGCTCTGGAGCAGGGAAACAGCCCTGAGCCCAAGAAGGGAAACAGCCCTGAGCCGTAAGCGAGAAACAACGAGGCCCCTGCCCAGGGGGCAGAGGCCTCATGTCTTGCACACCGAACGCATGCGCGCCTGAGTCACACACCAGACGCATACGTCTGGCAAGCGGCAATTCAGGAGAGGTCGCGGACCTCGTTCTCGATCATCTTGCGGATATGCTCCTCGTTCTCGATCATCGATTCGCCGTCCTCGCGCAGCGATTTCAACAGTCCGATCATCATGGCGATCAGCACGAAGGTGAACGGCAAGGCACCGGCGATCGAGGCCGCCTGCAGGGACTTGAGCGCCTGATCGCCCCCCAGCAACAGCAGGATCAAGGTCACGGCGCCCAGCATCATGCCCCAGATGATGCGTTGCTGCACCGGAGGACGACGACCGAAGGCCAGCAGGCGTCCCAGCACCAGGGTGCCGGAATCCGCAGACGTGACGAAGAAGATGATCACCACGACCAGCGCGGCCACCTTGGCCACGGTCGCGGCGATGCCGGGTGTGAGCACCTCGAACGAGTGATAGAGGGTGCCGGCGTAGTCCCAGTTGGTGACCGCAGCCGTGTAGATGCCCATGTCGGCCCCGTACAGGGACTGATAGATCCCCGCCGAGCCGATGACGCCGAACCAGACCAGCGCCACGATGGAAGGGATGACCATCACCCCGAGAATGAATTCACGGATGGTCCGGCCGCGCGAGATGCGGGCAATGAACATGCCGACGAAACCGGCCCAGGCGATCCACCAGCCCCAGTAGAAGATGGTCCAACCGCCCTGCCACACTTGCTCGTCCGGCGTGCGCGCCGTCCACAGTGTCATCGAGACGCCATCGGTGAGGTAATCCCCGAGCGCGGTGATGGAGCTCGCGATCAGATAGTTGGCGTCGCTCGCCAGCAGGAAGTAGGCAAGGATGCCGAGGCAGACCCAGGTATTGAAGGTGGAAAGCAGCTTGATGCCACGTGCCACGCCGCTGGTCGCTGACAGGGTGGCGATGACGCTGATCAACACGATGGAGACCACGGTCACCATGCGCGACTTCTCTTCGATGAGGCCCAGTGACATCAGGCCGGAGCCGATCTGCTCGACGCCCAGACCGAGCGTGGTGGCGATGCCGAAAATGGTACCGAACACGGTCAGGATATCGACGGTATGCCCGATGGGCCCGTAGATCCGGTTGCCGATCAGCGGATAGAGGGCCGAGCGCATCGAGAGCGGCAGGCCCTTGCGGAAGGCGAAATAGGCCAGAGACAGCCCAACGATGGCATACATGGCCCAGGCGATCGTGCCCCAGTGGAAGACGGTGAGCTTGATGCCACCGGCGGCCGCTTCCGCGACGCGGCTGTCAGGCACCGGGAAGCCTTCGTCCCCCGGCATGAGACCACTCGCCAGGGCGGCCTGCTTGGCCTCGAAGAAGGCGGCGACGGCCGCCTTGACGTCAGCACTCAGAAACGGATTGCCACCGCTCCAGTCACTCGCGAAATGGATCATGGGCTCGGACATCGAGAAGAACAGCATGCCCGCGCCGGTCCCGCAGCCGAACAGCATCGAGAACCAGGCAAAATTGCTGAACTCGGGACGCTCATCGTCGCGCCCCAGCCGAATCTTGCCGACACGTGAACACATCACGTAAAGACAGACCACGAAGGTCGAGAACATCACCAGCACGTAGTACCAGCCCAAGGTGCTCTCTATCCAGGCCTTGATGCCCAGGAACTGATCGCTGGCCGTCTTGCCCAACAGAATCGCATAGAGAATGAAGAACACGGTCATGGTGATCGCGGTGATACCGAGCGTCGAGTTGAGTCCCTTCAGGACACCTCGCTGCTCGATGAGTGCATCCAGCTCCTTACCTTTCAACATGTTTCTACCTCGTGACGGGTTTTTATTATCATTTTTCATGATGCCGCTATCGTCGTTCATGACAGCGGTATCGTTGTTCATGACTGCGGATGCCGGGGTTCAAGGAACCTCAGTCGTCATGGGGACATTGCGGGCAGATCGCGTTCACCTTCGGCCAGTCATGGGCGGGAACCTTGGCAGACGACAACACCAAGGCATGTCATCTGACCCCAGCCGATATGCGACTTTGTGGGGAGAGTCCATGCTATAGGCCCCCCGCTTGCGAGACCAATAAGATCTCGACGCCGCCTGGATAAGCAGAGCTAATGCCTGAGCCGAGAAAAAGAGGCCTCACATTGCGGCGTCTTTCGACATGGGTCCTATCCAGGCCACTTCCTTCAGGGAACCTCATCCAGACAGACAAAAGCCCCCGGCGGATCTCTCCACAAGGGGCTTTTGCGTCATGGCGACGCGTGAAGCGTCACTGACTGCCCGCTCAGATCATTGACCGACGGACTGGCTCAGACGCAGCTGGTGCAGGTAGTGCATATGACGCTCGTACTGCTCGAGCAGATCATTGATGACCTGGTCCTTGCTGTAGCCCATCAGGTCATAGGACTGACCGCCTTCCTTGAGGAAGACTTCGGCACGACAGTAGTCCTCTTCATCCCCCTCGTCTTCCTGGTCCAGATTGAGGTCCGGACGCAGGTGAGAGCGAATGCGCACGCCGTAGATGAAGTCATCTTCCTCACCGTGGCGTGCATTGAAGTAGACGCGATCACGGCTGATGGTGACATCGACTTCCAGTCCCTGGCTGCGCAGCTCTTCAGCCAGCTCCTGCATGCCTTCCGCGACTGTGCCGCGCAGGAAGCCACGTACCATGGCGCGCGTCGGGAAGCTCATCAGGTGCTGGGCACGCTTGCGCCAGTTGCCCTTCTCGCCCATCGGCGTCGCGGCTGCGGTGTTCACCGACAGCGAGCGGCGCTTGACGGACTCGAGATTGAGCTGGCGCAGCAGACCGAAGATCGCGGCCAGCAGAATCATGCCGAACGGCAAGGCGGTGGCGATGGTAGCGGTCTGCAGCGCCCCCAGCCCACCGGCCAGCATCAGCACGATGGCCAAAAGACCCACCGCGAAGGCCCAGTAGATACGCTGCCAGGTCGGGGTGTCTTCACGACCACCGGAGGCCAGCATGTCGACCACCATCGAGCCGGAATCCGCCGAGGTGACGAAGAACACGATGACCATCACCAGCGCGATCACCGAGGTGATGGATGACAGCGGCATCTGCTCGAGGAAGGTGAACAGGGCCAGCGAATAGTTGTCGTTGACGGTGTCGACCAGCGCCGTGACATTCTGCTCCAGAATCATCGAGATGGCGGTGTTGCCGAAGATGGTCATCCACAGCAGGGTGAAACCGGCCGGCACGAACAGCACGCCGATCACGAATTCCCGGATGGTACGGCCACGCGAGACACGCGCGATGAACATGCCGACGAACGGAGACCAGGACATCCACCAACCCCAGTAGAGCAGTGTCCAGCCACCGATCCAGTCATTGGGTTCGTAGGCGTAGAGTTCGAAGGTCTTGCCGACGATATCGGCCATGTAGAAGCCGGAATTCTGGACGAACGCCTTGAGCAGGAAGGCGGTCGGGCCGAGCAGCAGCACGAACAGCAACAGCACCACGGCAAGGCCGAGGTTGATCTCGGACAGGATACGGATGCCCTTGTCCAGGCCGGTCACGACCGAGATGGTGGCAAGGCCGGTGATCACGACGATGATCGCGACCTGGGTCCAGTCGTTGTTCGGCATGCCGGTCAGGTGCGAGAGCCCGGCATTGACCTGTGCCACACCGTAGCCCAGCGTGGTGGCGACACCACAGACAGTGCCGACGATGGCGAAGATGTCCACCGCATGGCCGATCGGACCGTAGATGCGCTTGCCGATCAGAGGATACAAGGCACTGCGCAGCGTCAGCGGCAGGTCATGGCGATAGCTGAAGTAGGCCAGAATCAGCGCGACGATGGCGTAGATCGACCAGGCATGCAGCCCCCAGTGGAAGAAGGTCAGCTTCATCGCTTCACGCGCGGTCTCGACCTGCTCCGGGGTGCCCGTCGGCGGATTGAGGAAGTGCATCACCGGCTCGGCCACGCCGAAGAACATCAGGCCGATGCCCATGCCCGCCGAGAACAGCATCGCGAACCAGGTGACGTTGCTGTAGTCCGGCAGTGAGTGGTCCGGCCCCAGGCGAATCTCGCCATGGCGTGAGAAGCCGACATACACCACCGAGATCAGCACGATGGCCACGCACAGGATGTAGAACCAGCTCACGGTGTTGGTGATCCAATGCTGGACCGACTCGAACACGGACATGGCCGTGTCCGAGAACACCGCAGTGAAGATCACCAATAACAGGATGATGGCATTCGCGCCGAAGAAGACCGGCGGGTTGACCTTGGCAAACAAGCCGGTGCGCGGCTCGGCACTGGCATCTTCGCCACCGCCCGCTGCAGGGGTATTGCGCATGGAGATTTCCTTGTGAGTGTCCGGGAGAGACGCCGTGAGCTGTCTCGGCGCCCTGCTAGCAAACAACACTATAATGAAAAAACATGATCAGATTGCGCGCGGATAATATCACCTAATGTCTACATGACCAATGTCTTGTCCAACTACCGTCCAACTTCTCGGCGCACACATGGCGCAGGATGCCATTTTTTTTCTTGATGCTTGCACGCTGGCACCCAACGTCATCGGCACACTCAAATGCCATGCTGGTCACACAGGAGTAAACGCATGAGTCGCAATCGTCATTCCGGCAAGGGCCCCCTGCGCGCGCTCGCGCTGTCTCTCGCCCTGTTGAGTGCCCTGCCGACCACGTCCGCCATGGCGGGCCCGGGGCATGGGCGCTTCGATGGGCCGGGCTACATAGGCCCCGAGATCGTGATCGGGCATGGTGAGCCCGGTCGGCTGATTCGCTGGGCACCGGGTGGCCCGGGGCATGGTCATGGCCTGCCCGCAGGGGCGCGCGGTGTCTGGGTGGGCGCTACGCTGTATTTCCTGGCGGCAGGCACCTATTACCTGTGGGAAGAGAGCCAGCAGCAGTATCTGCCCGTCCAGGCCCCCGCTCAGGCGACACTCACGGCCGCGGCAGTCGATGTCATCGCCTACCCCACCAAGGGCCAGAGCGAAGACCAGCAAGCGCGTGACCGCTATGAGTGCCATCGCTGGGCCAATCAGCAGAGTGGCGCCGAAGCCAATTCCGCGGCACCGCCCGTGACCGCCAGCAACGCAGACACCTATCGCCGCGCGCTGAGTGCCTGCTTCACCGGTCGCGGTTACAGCGTGCAATAGTCAGCTTGAATCATGAGCATGAAAAAGCCCCGCCAGCTCGCGATGATCGCGGCCTGGCGGGGCTTTCTTGTGTTCATTGTCGGCTTTCTGTCGTCTGATTTGACTGCTTGCGGGATTTGACTGCTTGCGGGATTTGCTGCTCGTGGCGATCAGCCGCGCCGCTTTTGATGGCGTTCGCGGTTGTTGTCACGCGCCGTGCGGGATTTGCGCAACATCACCAGCGTCGCCCCCAACCCACCGTGGCGTGGCGTGGCACTGCTCCAGGCCTGCACCTCGGGCATCTGCTCCAGCCAGTGCACCAGGTAGGCACGAATCAAGGCGGCATGCGATTCGCTGTCACGCCCCTTGCCATGAATCACCAGCAGGCAACGCAACTCGCTGCGCCAGGCGTCCTGGATGAAGCGATGCACCTCACGCCGACACTCGATGAGCGGACGACGCATCAGATTGAGCTGCGCTTCGGGTGGGTAGCCGCCCTGGCGCAAGCGCTCCAGCACACCGGTCTGGATGCCATCGCGGCGAAACTCGACCGGGTCATGCGGCGAGAGATGCTCCACGTAGCTGTCGGACAGCCCGTCCAGCTCGTTGCCCAGGGTCTTCTGCGCGCCTTCACGCCGTGCCAGCTGAGCCTCGCTGGGGCCCTTGCGGGCCGTGGTGACATCGGCGCGGTCCTTGCCGCGCGTCAGGGGAGCAACGCCTTGCATCTCACGACTGAACAGATCATCCGCCTCGGCACTGCTCAACTCACGGGCATGCGCCGCCGACATCATTGCAGGGGAAAAACGTGACATGGCACCCTCCAGTCTTCACCAGGACGTGTCAATTACGTGGAGCGCGCAGTCAAGGTCGACAAATGACGACGCCCCGAGACAGAGCATGCCTCGGGGCGTCGGTTCAGCTCAAGTCGCTGACGTGATTTCTTGCGTCATCACGCCTCAAGGGCGGATCAATGCCCGGTCTTGAGCTGCTCCCAGTACTTCTGATATATCGACAGCGCATCGCCGACATCGGTCTGGAATTCGCCGCGGGCGAGATCCTGCTGAGTCGGGAAGACCACCGGGTTGTCACGCACTTCCGGGTCCATCATGTTCTTGGCCGCCAGACTCGGCGTGGTGTAACCCACGTACTCGCTGATTTCCTTGCTGACTTCCGGGCTGATCAGGTAATCGATGAACTGATAGGCCGCATCGACGTGACGCGCGTTGGACGGAATCGCCATGGTGTCCATCCACAGGATGATGCCTTCCTTGGGATAGACATACTCGACCGGCACGCCTTCCTGGTTGGCCTGATAGACCTCACCGTTCCAGATCAGGCCGGCATCGACCTCGCCCTGCATGAAGGGCACGCGCGCCGCATCGGAGTTGAAGGCACGCACGTTGGGCATCAGCTGGGTCAGCTTCTCGTAGGCCGCCTTGATCTCGTCCGGGTCCGTGGTGTTGCCACTGAAGCCGAGGCTTGCCAGTGCGACATGGAAGACTTCGCGCATGTCGTTGGAGAGCAGCAGCTTGTCACGATACTTGTCGTTCCACAGATCGTTCCAGCTGGTCAGCGCGCCCTCTTCGACATAGTCCGGGTTGTAACCGATGCCGGCGCTGCCCCACATGTAGGGCACGCTGTACTGGTTGCCCTTGTCGAAGTCGCGATCGACCAGATTCGGGTCGAGGTCCTCGAAATGGTCGAGCTTGCTGACATCCAGCTTCTGCAGCAGGCCTTCACGCGCCATCTTGTCGATGTAATAGGTCGACGGGAAGACGAGGTCGTAGCTGTTGTCGCTGTCCAGCAGCTTGAGCTTGGCGTACATCGCTTCGTTGGAATCGAAGGTGGAGTAGACGACATCGATGCCGGTCTGCTCTTCGAAGCGCTCGATGACCTCATCGGGCATGTACTCGGTCCAGTTGTAGACGTAGAGGACCTTGTCGCTGTCATCCGCGGCCAGAACGGGGGCGGATGTGGCCACGGAAGCCAGGCTGACGGCAGCCATCAGGCCAGCGGCGCGCAGCGGGAAACGGGTACCTTGCATGTTATTTTTTCTCCTTGAGCAACAACTGTGAAATCAACAGCAGACAGAGCGACAGCCCCAATAGCAGGGTTGCCAATGCATTCACTTCAGGTTTGAGCCCCAGTCGCACCATCGAGTAGATGCGCAGCGGCAGCACCTCGAAGGTCGGCCCGGTGACGAAGGTCGAGATCACCACATCATCCAGCGACAGGGTGAAGCTCAGCAGCCAGCCGGAGGCGATCGCCGGCATCAGCGCCGGTACCAGCACGTGCCAGACGGCGCGGGCTTCACTGGCACCGAGATCACGCGCCGCTTCCAGCAACTGCGGGTTGATGCCCGTCAGGCGGGAATAGACGGTGATCACCACGAACGGCAGACAGAAGGTGGCGTGCGAGACCAGCAGCGAGAAATAGCCCAGCTGGATACCCAACGCAATGAACAGCGCCAGGAAGGCGATCGCCATCACGATGTCCGGCATCATCATCACCGTGAACAGCATGCCATTGAGCAGCGGCTTGCCGCGGAAGCGATAGCGATAAAGCGCAGTGGCCGTCAGCGTGCCGATCAGGGTCGCCAGCGTCGCCGCCGTCACCCCGAGCCACAGCGTATTGAGCGCAGCCTCCATCAGATTGCCATTGCCCAGCAGCTTGTCGTACCAGCGCAGGCTGAAGCCGCCCCACACGAAGGGGTTGCGTGAATCATTGAACGAGATGCCGATCAACACCAGGATCGGCACATACAACAGCGTGAAGATCAGCGTCAGATAACAGCGGCTGAACCAACGCAGCGCGGCGCTCGCCTTCATAGGGTCACCTCACGCTTGAAGAGCTTGACGCTGCGGTAATAGGCCAGCAGCAGGAACGCCATCACCAGCGTCAGCATCACGCTGATCGCCGCGCCGAAGGTCCAGTTGTTGGCCTCCAGGAACTGACCCTTGATGATGTTGCCGATCAGCGGATGGCGCGAGCCACCCAGCAGGTCCGAGACATAGAACATGCCCATCGCCGGCAGGAACACCAGCAGCACGCCCGCGATGATGCCCGGCATGGTCAGCGGCAGCACGATATGGCGGAAGGTGGCCAGGCCATTGGCGCCAAGGTCCCGGGCCGCCTCCAGCGTCGGGCGGCTCAGCTGCTCGAAGACGGCATACAGCGGCAGGATCATGAACGGCAGCAGCATGTAGACCAGCCCCACGATCACCGCCTCCTCGGTATACAGCAGGCGCAACGGCGCATCGATCAGGCCGAGATTCATCAGCACATCATTGAGCAGCCCGCGCGTCGCGATCAGCGTGCGCAGGGCATAGATGCGGATCAGCGAGTTGGTCCAGAACGGAATGATCACCAGCAGCAGCAGCAAGGGCTGCAGGCGCGGGCTGGCCCGCGAGATCATCCACGCGAAGGGATAGCCGAGCAGCAGACAGATCAGCGTCGTGATCAGGCCGATCCACAGCGAATGGCCGAAGACGCTCAGGTACACCGGGCTGATCATCTGGCCATAGTTGGCCAGAAAGCCCTGCCACAGCGTGCTCAGCGACAGCTCACCGCCCAGCAGCTGGCCGGTGTTTTCCGGCATCAGACTGACCAGCACCACCAGCAGCGTCGGGGCCAGCACCAGCACGATCAGCCAGCCCCAGATGATGGTCAGGGTGGCGGTCTTGAAGGGATTGCGCACCAGACTCATGCACCCGCCCCCGTCACGGCCGGCTCATCATCGGGCAGGATGATCTCCCAGTCCGGCACCCAGCTGACGCGCACGCGCTCGCCGAGGCGGTAATCGAAGTCAGGGTCATCCTCGTCGAAGAACTCGCTGGCCAACAACTGCTGTCCGCTGTCGAGCTCCAGCACCGTGTCCAGGGTCATGCCCTTGTAGTTGCGCTCGATGACGCGCGCCGGGAAGCCTTCGCTGTCCTCGGCACCCTTGAGTCGCATGTCTTCCGGGCGCAGCAACACCTGCACCGCTTCTCCGCCCTGATAGGTGCGGCCATGGCTGCTGAGTTCCAGCGTCTGACCGAGCAGCGTTATCTCGATGCGTCCGGCCGTCGCCGCGGGGCGCACGACCTGCGCCGCCAGCTGGTTGATCTCACCGACGAAGCGCGCCACGAACAGCGTGCTCGGCGATTCATAGACTTCACGCGGCGTGCCGATCTGCTCGATGCCGCCTTCGCGCATCACCACCACGCGATCGGACATCGACAGCGCCTCTTCCTGATCGTGGGTGACGAACACGAAAGTGATGCCCAGGCGACGCTGCAGGCGCTTGAGCTCGTTCTGCATCTGCTTGCGCAGCTTGTAATCCAGCGCCGAGAGCGGCTCATCGAGCAGCAGGACGCGGGGACGCTTGACCACGGCGCGGGCAATCGCGACGCGCTGCTGCTGCCCGCCGGAGAGCTGGTCCGGGCGGCGGTCCGACAGATGGGCCAGTTGCACCATCTCCAGCGCTTCGCGCACCCGCTCATGAATCTCGGCCTTGGCGACCTTTTCCATGCGCAGGCCAAAGGCCACGTTGTCATAGAGGTTCATATGCGGAAACAGCGCATAGCTCTGGAAGACGGTATTGACCGGGCGCTGGTGAGCGGGACGCTCATGCAAGGCCGTCGACTCGAGCGTGATGGTGCCGCTATCCGGCGATTCGAAGCCGGCGATCATTCTCAGCACGGTGGTCTTGCCGCAACCGGACGGGCCCAGCAGCGTGACGAACTCACCATCGTTCAAATCCAGGTCAAGGCTGTCCAACACCTTGCGATCACCAAAGGTCTTGGAAATGCCACGCAGCTTGACCAGCGGGGCCTTCTCAGGAGCAGAGCTTTTCATCGGCGGGTTGTCACCTCCAGCGGGCGCCGCGAACGGCACCCTCATGCATGTCAGGCGCGCCAGGGACTGGCACGCCACATCGTCAATTCCATCGTGCCTGGCCACCGGCAGACTGCCAGCTCTCGCCTCGCCGCTCGCTTTGGCGCTGGCGCAGAGGTCGCGCAAAGGTCACATCAGACAGCGGGAAGGCGCCGTCGCCAGTCTGGCATGCGAACCTTTCACTTGCGTGTCTGCCTAGCGGGCCGCCGCCAGCTGACCTGCCTTACTCATGCCTCGACCACGCCTCACCCTTACCTCGCTCATCCCTCAGTCAGGATTTCCAGCGTACAGGCCGAATTGCGGCAAGGCAGGCGAGCGGTTCCGGATCATGTGCGAGAGATAAAGGAAAAGGCCCGAACAGGTGTCGGGCCTTTTCATTGGCGTCATCGCTTTCGATATCGGGGCATCGGCATCCGCCTCAACCCCCGTCGGGGCGAGCAGACGGCACAGGGTGCGCATTCTGCCCATTCGGCTTCAGGCTGTCACCTTGCAATCGCGTTCCAGTGCCGCTCAGGAAGTCGCAAGTCGCGGATCTTGCGGGTCTTTTTCCTCCTGAGCCATGGTCTCATCACCCACCTCACCGACACTGGGCAGCACCTCGACCAGACCACAGGTCATGCGCTCCTTCTCGGCGGCACGCGCACGCGCCAGCGCCTCACGCAGGGGTTCCAGGCGCGGATGCGGCGCTTCGCCCGCCTCGCCGGCCGGCAGTTCCCATGGCAAGGCGTGCGCCATCTCCCACAGCGAGTATTGACTGAGATCACGCCCGAGCACCCATTGGCCATCCTGGGTCTGGCTGGCGATGTTCTCGGCGATCAGCGGCTTGAGCACACGACGATAACGACTGCCCAACACTTCCGTGAGTCGATCATCGGACAGCGGCTCACCGCGCTCATGGGCATCCTTGAGCAGCATCACGGCGCCGAGGGTCTGCCAGAACGGCGGCCAGCGATGCCAGTCAGCATTGGAGCGCTCACCCATCCAGGCCGCGACTTCCGCACCCAGCAGCACGATGCACCAGGACAGGAAGACCCACAGCAGGAAGAGCGGCACGGCCGCGAAGGCACCGTAGATGGCCTGATAGGACGGGAAATGCGTCACGTAGAGCGAGAAGCCCGCCTTGGCCAGCTCCAGCGCCAACGCCGTGGTCAGCGCGCCAACCGCGGCGTCACGCAGGCGTACCTTGCAGTTGGGCACCGCGGCATAGATGAAGGTGAAGGCCGCAGCGCTCAACAGCGGCGGCAGCAGACGCAGCAACAGGGCCTTGCCGCCCAGCATCTCGGCGGCCGAGTCGAAGAAGGACAGCGAGGTCAGAAAGGACGACAGCAGAAAGCCCGAGCCCAGCATCAGCGGCCCCAGCGTCAGAACGGCCCAGTACATCAGGAAGCTCGACAGTCCCTTGCGCCCTTCCGGTACCTGCCAGATGGCATTGAAGGCGCCTTCGATGGTGATCATCATCATCACAGAGGTCACGAACAGGAAGATCAGACCCACCGAGGTCAGATTGCGCGCCTGACCGGAGAACTCGTTGAGGTACTCGAGCACCGTGGCGCCGGTCGAAGGCAGAAACTGGGAGAACACCGTGGTCTGCAGTTGATCGCCCACGCCGTCGAAACTCGGAATGACGGCGAACATCGCATAGATGACCGTCATCAAGGGCACGATGGCGAACAGCGTCGTATAGGTCAGTGCCGACGCGGTCTTCTTGCCGTCGTGATAGTTGAAACGTGATACCAGCTTGAGGATGACGCCGATGGCGAGCATGACCCGCGAGATCCCTGGCAGTTGTGGCATTCTTGTGCGCCCCTCTACAATGCGTGCCTGATTCATTCGCCACCGCCGGCCATGGCCAGTAGCGCTTGCGTGAAACCCATCACCTGTCCGGAAACGGAGACAGTCATGTCAATATTGAAACTCTACCATAACCCACGCTGCTCCAAGTCACGGGAAACACTGGCGCTTTTGACCGCGCGCCTCGAGGGCGATGCCTTCGAGACCGTCCGCTACCTGGAAGCCCCCCTCGATCGTGAGCAGCTCGAGGCCCTGGCCGCCCGAGTGGAAGGCGGCGCGCGGGCTCTGACCCGTGAGAACGAAGCCGAGTGGAAGGCACTGGGTCTTGTAGACCCCAGCGATTCGCAACGCCTTGACGCGATTTCCGCAACGCCGAAATTGATGCAGCGGCCGATTCTCGATGATGGCACGCGTGCCGTCATCGGTCGCCCGCCCGAAGATGTGCTGGTGCTGTTGAGCGACGCCTGATTCCCTGATGACAGGGTGTGCTCACGCAAGCCCCGCTTGCCCCTTTCGATAGATTGTCATCCACCTGAGGAAGCTCATGTCCGCAACGACCCCCGACGCGACGCCGTACGTCCTCGTCCTCTATTACTCGCGCCATGGTGCGACCCGCACGCTGGCCGAGCAGATCGCCGCCGGTATCGAGTCCATCAGCGGTGTCGAGGCACGCCTGCGCCGGGTGCCCGAGATCTCGGCCACCTGCGAGCAGACCGAGCCGGAAATCCCCGACAGCGGGGCCATGTATGTCGAGCTGGACGACCTGCGTCACTGTTCGGGCCTCGCGCTGGGCAGCCCGACCCGCTTCGGCAACATGGCGGCGCCGCTCAAGTACTTCCTGGACTCCACCAGTGAGCTGTGGATGAACGGCGCCTTGATCGACAAGCCCGCCACTGCCTTCAGTGCCTCAAGCTCTCTGCATGGCGGTCAGGAGACCACACTGATCACCATGCTGATCCCGCTGCTGCATCATGGCATGGTGTATGCCGGTGTGCCCTACAGCGCCACCGAGTTGCTCGAGACCACCCAGGGCGGCACGCCCTACGGCACGACCCACGTCAGCGGCAAGCGTGGCGACAACGATGTCGATGACAACGAACAGCGCCTGGCACTGGCGCAAGGCAAGCGTATCGCTCGCCTGGCCCTTGCCATGCAACCTCTCAGGGAGACGAAATAGATGCGCGCCTGGCTTGAACGACTGGAACGTGAGCAGGGTCTCGACACGCTCGAAGCCAAGAGCCGTCGCGGTGTGATCGCAAGTTTTGCGGCCGTCGCCCTGCTGCTGCTGATCGGCGGCATTCAGCTGATGGCGCAGAGCGAGAACAGCGGCCTGCTGCCGCTGTTGATCCGCCTGCTGCCCATCGCACTGTTTCTGCCCGCCATCTTCACCCGCCGGGCACGTGGTCATGTCTGGCTGGCCTTCGTCAGCCTGCTCTACATCATGCAGGGCGTGATGCTGGCCGGTGTGCCTGGCCACGCCGTCATCGGCGTACTGGAAGCACTGGCGGCGCTGGGGCTGTTCATTTCCAGCATGGCTTACGCCCGTTTCCGCTCGCGCAACCTCAAGCGTCAGCCGCAGGCCTGATCAAGCCCTGGCCTCTCCATTGCCCGCCCTTCTCGTCGTGCCTTGTTCGGCTAGAATAGCCGACTAAAATAAGCGACTAGAATAGCCGTAAAATAGCCGACTAGAATGGCGGGTATCGGTTTGCGCCTTCCCACGGCGGCTTGCCGCTTTCCCCAACGCTACCCACCGCTTCTTCCAGCGTGTCTCCTCAACCATCGCGAGCCGCCCATGCGGTATCGGCTTTGCGAGTTGACCACAGCGAGGCTTTGCCATGATCGGCCTGACAACACACTTGTCTTTCCCCCGCCCTGTGGGCGTATCGCGCAACTGCCTGACCACTGGCGTGCTGGCGGCTGGCGTGGTGCTTGCCAGCCTGTTGGCGTCGCCTGCGGCACTGGCTGACAAGACGGAAGATGCCATCCAGTATCGCCAGGCAGTCTTCCAGACGCTGGCATGGCAGTTCAGTCCGATGGGCGCGATGGTCAAGGGCAAGCAGGATTATGATGCCGAGGAGTTTCGCACTCGCGCCGAGCGACTGGCACTGTTGGCGCAGATGCCATGGGAGGGCTTCATCGCCGGTTCCTACGACGGTGATACCGACGCGCTGAGCAAGATAGAGAGCGACCGTGCAGGCTTCGACAAGCGTGCAGAGGCGCTGATGACCCAGAGCCGGGCATTGGCTGACGCCGCCGCCAGTCAGGACCTTGACGCCCTGCGCAGCCAGTTCGTCGAGACAGCCAAGACCTGCAAGGGCTGTCATCAGCAGTATCGCGCTGACTGATATAGCCAAAGCTCCGTCAAGACGCAAAAGCGCCGCCATGAGATTGCTCGTGGCGGCGCTTTTGCGTCTTGGCATACTTGAGGGCGAGAGCAGGAATAATCAGAGCTTACGGCAACTGCGTCCCCTGCCAGATGACCAGAACGGCAATGCCGATCGCCAACCCCAGTGCGAGCCACCTGCGCGGGCGTGAAGGTGGCACTGGCTCACCCTCGTCTGCCACCGATTCATCGCGCCTGAAATGCTTGCGGCCATGCACCATCGCCCAGATCAACCACTCACCGCGCAGGCCGTGCCAGACGATGGCCATCAGATGCAGGGCGATCAGCCCCCACAGCAGCGTGATATTGGTGTGATGCACCCAGGCCAGCCCCTCGGCGACATTCGCTGGGACCCGGTCATGCAGGGGCCCTTCGAACAGCAGATCATCGGTCAGAAACAGCCCGCTCGATCCCTGAATCGCCAGCACCAGCAACATGGCCAGCGTCATCCAGCCACCCAGGGGGTTATGGCCAGCATGGCGTGGCGCGCGCCCCGCCAGAAAGTCAGCGGCGTAGCGCCAGGTCGTGCGCGGTGACGCCACGAAGCGGCTGAAGCGAGCATGCCCGCTGCCCACCAGCCCCCAGATGAGACGAAACACCACCAGCCCGATGACGCAATATCCCAGCCGTGCATGCCAGACCATCGGAAAATCGAGCCCTGCGCCCACCTCGGCGGTGTACCACATGCCGATGATCGCCAGAATCAGCAGCAGGTGAAACAGCCGGATGGCCAGCCCCCAGATCATGACACTGCGCAGCGGCGAAGGCTCGCCCTGATCAAGAAGCACCGTCTCAGGCGAGGACTTGCGGGATCGGTTCGAACTCATCCTGATGACTCCCTCAGCGAATGAACCTTTGATGGCACGACACGCGGTCAGGCAGCGATGGCAGCCAACGAGCGGCCACAGACCAGTATAGGTGGCCATGACCTGGCGACTCACGGTAAATCAATCCATCACAGCGCCATGAGACATGTGAAATATCAGCAATGAAGCGCTGAGTCAGCACTTTCCACTGCCAGCTGCCACCTTGGCAGCATCGCCTGACGCTTGATGACATTATATGCTGCGTAGATTGTCTGCGGCTTGTGGGGACTCGGCCTCTTGAAGGCTCCCTGCATGTGTCGCCCATCTTCACCCCGCCTGCGCAGAACGGAACTCTCGCCATGTCATCGCCTTCCACGGCCAGTACCTCGCACGCCTCCCGGGACGACACCGCCGGTGCGGGCTCGCCTCCCCGGCAGCCAGTCAGCGGTCGTCACCTATGGCAACAGGCACTCAACCAGACCCTGCCGGTGATGTTCGGCTATATCCCGCTGGGCGCTGCCTTCGGCGTGCTGTTCACCCAGCTGCCGTTGAGCCCCTGGCTGGGCCTTTTGATGTCACTGGTCATCCTGGCCGGGGCCGGCCAGTTCCTGGCGGTAGCGTTGCTCGGTGCAGGCGCCGGCATCACCGAGGTCTTCGTGGCCACGCTGCTGCTCAATTCGCGCCACCTCTTCTACGGCCTGTCGCTGCTGGAGCGTTTCCGCGCGGCGGGCCTTGGCAAGCTCTATCTCATCTTCGGGCTGACCGATGAAACCTACTCGCTGCTGGCCAGCCTGCCGCGCAGCGGCGAACGCGATGATCCCGTGGCGCGCCGTGATGACCAGCGCCTGATGTTGCGCATCACCTTCCTCAACCAATCCTGGTGGGTACTGGGGACGCTGCTGGGGCTGGCAGCCGGACAGCTCAGCTTTGACAGCAGCGGCATCGAGTTCGCGTTGACGGCGCTGTTCGTGGTGCTGGGCATCGAACAGTGGTTCGCCCTGCGCGAGCGCTGGCCCTTCATGCTCGGCCTGGTGGTCACGCTCGCGGGCCTGTGGCTGTTGCCGGAAGATCAGCTGTTGCTGGGCAGCATCGCGGCAGCCTGCGCTCTGTTGCTCGGGCAATATCATTACCAGCGTGGCAAACATCAGCCACACGTCACGCCTGCCCCGCGTGACGAACATCCCCCACACGGCAAGTCTGGCTCGTGCCAGACTGAGCACAATCAAGCCTCGGAGCACACTACCCCATGACGACCCTGCAGGCCTTGCTGTTGATCGCCGTGTCAGCCGGCGCGACCTTCGCCACGCGCGCGCTGCCCTTCGTGTTCCTGTCCCGCCATTCGGCCCATCCGCTGATTCTGCATATGGGCCGCTATCTGCCGGCCATCGTCATGGTCGTGCTGATCATCGTCTCGCTGTCGGCCATGCAACTGCCTGACATGTCAGAGTCCGCGCACCACATCTCGGCCTGGCAAAGCTGGCTTGAGAGCGCCGAGGGCGCCGGCATGCTGGTCGCGGCCCTCTGCGTGGCGGGACTGCATCTATGGCGACGCAATGCGCTGCTCTCGATTGCCGTCGGCACCGGGCTTTACATGACGTGGCTGCAGCTGGGCGGTGTCTGAGGCTTGCGATCCAGCACGTGAGCGGTCACAGTCATGTCATTACATGAGCAATTCATCAAGGGAGCCCACCATGAACCGCGATATCGCCGATGTGCGCAGAACCTATTCCGGTGATGGCCTGAGCCTTGCGAACACACCGCTGGAGCCCTTCGAGCTGTTTCAGGAGTGGTTGACCAGCGCCCTGTCCGCCGATGACAACGACGCCAATGTCATGACGCTCTCCACCGTCGACAGCCAGGGCAAGCCGCATGCGCGCATCGTGCTGCTCAAGGGCTGCGACAGTGAAGGCTTCATCTTCTATACCAATTATCAGAGCCACAAGGGCAGCGAACTGGCCAATGTGCCCTTCGCCGCGCTGACCTTCTGGTGGCCCGCGCTGGAGCGCCAGGTGCGTATCGAAGGCAGCGTCGAGAAGGTCGCGGATGCCACCTCCGATCAGTACTTCGCCTCACGCCCCAAGGAGAGCCAGCTGGGCGCCTGGGTCTCGCAGCAGAGTGTCGAGATTCCCGATCGCGAGTGGCTCAGCGAGCGTCAGGGTCGCTTCGAGCAGGTCTATGCCATCACCGAAGTGCCGCGTCCGGAGCATTGGGGCGGCTATCGCGTGGTGCCGGAGATGATCGAATTCTGGCAGGGGCAGCCCTCGCGCCTGCACGATCGCGTGCGCTACCAGCGCCTGGACACCGAAGACGGCGAATGGCACAAGCAACTGCTGGCGCCCTGAACCGATAGCCAGGCTGCGCCGATAGCCACTCTGCGCCAACACAGTGCTCTTCTCGAGGCTCCGCTCATGCGGGGCCTCTTGCGTTACCGTTCGGGTTACCATCCGGGAGCCGTCCGGGTTGCCGCTTGTGTTATCGCTTGCGCTATCCCTTGAGACCCCGCCGGTGCAGATTCGCGCGGTCAGCGGCTTGCCCTCGCCGGGCACAAGCCGGACAATGGCCGCCCTTTCGGCCTCTCGAACGCCAGTCGGCCTGCGTCCTTCACCGGCGCATCCGACATGGCCTGCGATGCCAGACACGCTCAGATTGGAGGCTTCATGGCCTGGGATGACAGCGGTACCCCCAAGGTGGCACGTCAGACACTGGTAGACCGTCTGCTGGCCGGCTATACGCCATCCGACAGTCATGGCATCTCGCTGGTCGATCACGCCGTGGTCGGCAATGTGCTGTATACCGTGCTGGAGCACCCTCACGGCCATACCTTCATTCGCCAGCACCTGATGCAGGCCCCCAAGAATGGTGACCCCAGCCGCTGGGAATACCATATCCGTGACGAGGGCACGCCAGACATTCCGCTGCAATGCCCGGAAGAGCTGCTCGAACAGTCGACAGCGCCCGGTGAGATTGCCGCCCAATGGCGCGCCGACACCCGCGCGGCGCGTGATGCTGCCGCAGCGCGCAAGCGCAAGATCAAGAAGCTCAAGAAAGGTGAGCTGCTGACTGCACTGGATGGCAGCCAGGTGATCTTCGTGCGCGCCTTTACCGCCAGCCTCTTCATCGGTCGTGCGCCAGAGGATGGTGAGGACGATGAGTATGAGTATCACTGGCAGGATATCGCCCTCTAGACCACTTTGGTGCTCTAGACCGCGCCAGCGCTTGCCTCACTTGCCGTTTCGCCCACTTGCCGTTTCGCCCACTTGCCGTTTCGCCCCGCCCCCTTGACGTCACTGACGAGCCCTTATGCAGCCACAAGCCGACCCGTTCATCGTTCCCGTCTGCCACGAAACCTACGCGGTGCTGTACGCCGACGATGACATCCTGCTGATCCACAAGCCCAGTGGCCTGCTCAGCCTTTCCGGCAAGCATCCGCTCAATCTGGATTCGCTGCATCATCGCCTGGTCAAGGAATACCCCAGCGCCAAGCTGCTGCATCGGCTGGATTTCGGCACCTCCGGCATCATGCTGGTCGCGCTCAACAAGCCGGCCAACGGCAACCTGACGCGCCAGTTTCAGGACCGCAACATCGGCAAGTCCTACACCGCGATCCTGCATGGCCATCTTGAGGAGGACAGCGGACGCATCTCGCTGCCCATCGCCAAGGACGTCGACCAGTTCCCTCTGCAGAAGATCTGCCACGAGACCGGCAAGACCGCCATCAGCGATTTCCGCGTCATCGAACGCCTGGAGAATCCGGCGCGCACGCGAGTCGAGTTCACGCCGGTGTCAGGCCGCACGCATCAATTGCGCATCCATAGTCAGCAGATCGGCCACCCGATCCTAGGCTGCGATCTCTATGCGACGGATGAGGCCTTCTTCATGGCCGAGCGCCTGATGCTGCATGCCGAGATGATCAGCTTCGATCACCCGGTGAGCGGTGAGCGCATGGAAGTGCGCAGTCCCTGTCCATTCTAAGCCAGTCCTCTCTGAGCCCGCCCGTTCTGATCAAGTCTGTGCTCGCCGAGTGTGAGCGACGCGTCATTTGCAGGCACACAACGAAACGCCCCCACAGGAGACCCTGTGGGGGCGTTTCGTCATTCATGACTCAGTAAGTCATGCGCCAGGCATCACTCAGCCGCGGCCGGCAGCCATTCCTTGACGATATCCTGATGGCTTTCCACCCACGCCTTGGCGGTTTCGTAGGGGTCAGCGTCGTCTTCCTGGTTGTTGAGCATCACTTCGCCCATGTCAGCCGGGGTCCAGGCGAAGTTGTCGAGAATCGCGTAGACCTCCGGCATGTCTTCCTCGAGTCCCTTGCGCGCCAGGGTGTGAATCTCCTCGGCACCGCCGTAGACGCCCTTCGGGTCATCCAGATACTTGAGGTCCCAGCGGGCGAACATCCAATGCGGCGTCCAGCCGGTGACGACGATCTCACGCTCACCCTTGATCGCATTGCTCAGCGCGGCGGTCATGGTCGCGCCGCTGCCGGTGGTCAGATCGATGTCCTCGAGATCATAGTCCTCCAGCACCTGCTCGGTCAGACGCGTCAGACCTGCGCCCGGCTCGATGCCGACGATGCGCTCATCGATATCCTCGGCGTGGGTCTTGATGTCGTCGATGGTCTCGAGCTTGCTATAGGACGGCACGACCAGCCCCAGCTTGGTGCCTTCGAGATTGACGCCCAGGTCGTCGACCTTGTCGGCGATCTTGGCCATGTAGTCTTCGTGGGTGGTGGGGAGCCACGCACCGACCATGCCATCGGCATCGCCGAAGGCGACCGCCTGGAACATCGCCGCCGCAGACAGCGCCTTGAGTTCGACGTTGTAGCCCTGTGATTCGAGCACCGCCTTGACCACATTGGTGGAGGCGACTTCAGAGGACCATTCAACGTAGGCCAGCGTCACATCGCCCTTGTCACCGGCGGCATACACGGCGCTTGCCCCAGCCAGTGACGAGGACATGACTGCGCCGAGCAGCAATGCCTTGGTGGCGGCATTCATCTTCGCGGTGACGTTCAAGGTAGTGTGGGAGGCATCTTGCTTGTTCATCATTTTCCCCTTTATTCGAATTTACTCATTGTTTATCGCAGCGCGTCTGTCGAAAAACGCGTGTCGACGGCCAATGGCGCGTCGTCATCTCGACAGTCAAACGTTGAGTCGGGTATGGAAGTGCTCGAGGCGGCCTCCGCATCGCCATGCAACTCACGGAGGCCGCCGGTGAACCCCTTATGAACGGGGCTTCTTTTCCTTGCTGAAGGTCTGGGTCAGGCGGTCGAGCAGCATGGCCAGGATGACCACCGCGATGCCCGCTTCAAAACCATCTCCCGGACGCAGGCGCTGGATGGCTTTCCAGACCTCATTCCCCAGGCCATCGGCGCCGATCATGGCCGCGATCACCACCATCGACAGTGCCAGCATGATGGTCTGGTTGATGCCGGCCATCACGGTGGGAAGGGAAAGCGGCAGTTGCAGCTTGAAGAGCTTCTGGCTGCGGGTGGCCCCGAAGGCATCGGCCGCTTCGATCAGGTCATTGGGCACCTGACGAATGCCCAGCGTTGTGAAGCGAATCGCCGGTGGCATCGAGAAGATCACGGTGGCGAAGATGGCGGAGACCGAGCCGATGCCGAAGAAGGGAATCGCCGGAATCAGGTAGACGAAGGCCGGCATCGTCTGCATGAAATCCAGCACCGGCATGATGACCTTGTAGAAGCGGTCCGAGAGTGCCGCCAGTATCCCCAGCGGTACCGCGATGACCACGGCGACCAGGGTGGCGATCACCACCAGGGTCAGCGATTCGATCATCGGATCCCACAGATCCAGGTTCCAGATCAGTCCGAGCCCCAGTACGGAGCCGATGGCCAGGCGCGTGCCGGCCAGCCGCCAGCACAGCAGCGTCACCAGAGCGATCAGCGCCCACTCGGGCAGCCACATCAGCGCATCGTTCAGGACGTCGATGCCGGTCTCGGTGAACTTGGAGATGCCGCGCGTGATGCTGGAGTAGTTGGTCGTCAGGTAATCAAGCCCCGTCTCGATCCAGTCACCCAGCTCTATCTTCGGGATGGTAAAACCGGTTGCGTCGCTCATGCGTGTGCCTCCCCTGCTTCCGCCAGTTCCGCGAGTACGGACCCTTTGATCACCACGCCCAACAGGCGGGATTGCTCATCGACCACCGCCAGCGGATGGTGATGACCGGCAAACATCGCGAACAGGTTGTGCAGAGGTTCTTCCGGCGAGACCTGACAGCAATCGGAGTGGATGATGCTCGAGAGATCGGTGAGATTCTCGCGCACGGCACGTTCGGTGTCCTCGGCAGTGATGATCCCGAGTACCGTGCGATCACGACGGACCACGAACAGGCTGTCGAGGCCGTTGTCGCCCATCTTGCGCAGCGCCGTGCGCGGGCCATCATCATCGCGTGCGGTGGCCCGCACATCGGTCATCGCCGAGCGGGCAGTGAGGATGCGAGACATGTCGACGCCTTCGACGAAGCGCGCCACATAATCATTGGCCGGGGAAGTGAGGATGCTTTCGGGGGAGCCGATCTGCACGATCTCGCCATCCTTGAGCAGGATGATGCGGTCGCCGATGGAGAGGGCTTCATCAAGGTCGTGGGTGATGAAGATGGTGGTCTTCTTCATCTTGTGCTGCAGCGCCAGCAATTCCTGCTGCATGTCCTTGCGGATCAGGGGATCAAGCGCCGAGAAGGCCTCATCCATCAACAGCACCGTGGAATCGTTGGCCAGCGCTCGCGCCAGGCCGACACGCTGTTGCATGCCGCCGGAGAGCTGGCTGGGGTAGGCATCTTCCCAGCCATCAAGGCCGACCTGCTTGAGCGCATCGCGACCGCGCTGATAACAGACTTCCTTCTCCTCGCCACGCACCTCAAGCCCGAACTCTGCATTCTGCTGCACGGTGCGGTGCGGGAAGAGCGCGAAATTCTGGAACACCATCGAGAAATGCTTGCGACGACAGCGCAGCAGTGACTTGTCATCCAGCTTGGCGACATCATCGCCGTCGATGAGGATCTCGCCCTCCGTCGGCTCGATCAACCGATTAAGGCAGCGGATCAGGGTCGATTTCCCGGAGCCGGACAGCCCCATGATGACCAGCAACTCGCCTTCCATCACATCGAAATCCACGTTGGAAAGCCCCAACGTCTGGCCAGTCTTCTCGAGAATCTCGGGGCGTTTCATGCCCTCATCACGCAATTTGAGCGCCTTGTCGGGCTGATTGCCGAACACCTTGCTCAGATTGCGCACTCGAATCTTCACGTCGCGAGTGTCAGTCATTGGCTTTCCTGTCGTCAGCGGGCAGGAAATATCCACGGATTCTGTCAATTACGCACTCAATCCGGCAGGGAGAATGGCTCGCCCTGCCGCTGACATCGCGCAATCTGGCCGCAAGCATCGCTTGCCGACCTACTGACAGAATACTGTGTCATCCCCTGCGCCATTATCCATAAAGGATTCTTATATTTGTAATTACAATACAGTTTTATTGATAAGCGCTCAAACACGAACAGACGTTTATACGACCAAGGTGGTATGCCCTTGACGCCTCTTGCTGATACCTCCCTGAATCACGACATTGCATGTTGTTATTGGTCTATTGCTCTCCATCCCCGGACGCATTGCGTGTTGCCGAGAACCGCCTGGCAAGCCTACGCATGCGCCTATCAATAGGCCCTTGCACAAGCCCATGCACCAACAAGGCGCATCAGGCCTTGGCTTCCAGCCTCAGGCGCTGCCAATCACTGACCGGCTCGTTGAGACGGATGCTGGCATCGATGACCTGCTCCTCCATGTTGTAGCGACAGGTGAAGCCAAGGTGCTTCATCAGGGCGCGCATCGGGTGATTGTCGATCATGATCTTGCCGACCATCTCCAACGTGCCCAGCGAGCGGCAATAGCGCAGCATCTTCTCCATCAACAGACTACCGATCCCCTCGCCTTGCATGTCATCCCGGATGATGACGGAGAATTCAGTGCGAATGTTGTCCGGGTCATTCCATACCCGCACCACCCCCAGCATCTCGCGCTGCGGCGACTCACCTGGCTGGGCTTCCACTTCACGCTCGGCGATGAAGGCCATCTGGCGGTCGTAATTGATCTGGGCGAGCAACGCGAGGTCTCGCTGCGTCAGCGCCGCCTTGTGGTGGAAGTAGCGGAAACGAATGCTCTCCTCGGAGAGCCGCGCATGGAAGGCCGTGATCAAGGGCGCATCCTCGCCTCGTATCGGGCGCACCTCGACGTGCATGCCATTGTCCAGCGACACCCATTCACGCAGCTCCTCCGGATACGGCATGATCGCGAAACGAGCCGGTTTGCCGAGATCCAGCGCGAAGTCCACTGCCACGGCCTCCTCGCGGTTGAGCAACAACGGATTGATTTCCAACCCTCTTATGTCAGGCAAATCCGATGCCAACTGTGAGAGCTTGATCAACAGCGTGCTGACGCGCTCGAAATCGCGCTCCGGGTCCGGCGAGTGCTCGGCGATCAGGCGGGAGGCATGGCTGCGCGAGATCAGCTCACGCGCCAGGGTCATGTTGAGAGGTGGCAAGGCGACCTGACGGTCCGCCAGCACATTGACCTTGTAACCGCCGATGCCGAACACGATCACCGGGCCGAATTCGTCATCGCGCGTGATGCCTGCGCTCAACTGCAGCGAGTGTTTGCCACGCTGCATCGGCTGCAGACAGAACTCATGAATACGCGTGCGCTCGTGGTCACTGCGGCCGCGCTCGGCATCGCCCTCCGCCACCTTCTGGGTGATGCGGCGAATCGCCAGCGCGATATCCTCCGGACCGGAAAGGTCCTGCACCACGCCGGAAGACAGCCGCTGTGGGTAGCGGCGATAGCGGAACGGCTGGCTGTTGTGTTCATGCACCACGCGCAGCGCATAGGGGCCCTGGCGAGACGGCTTGTCGTCATCCGTGGCAGAACGCTGCAACTCGACGATGGCACGCGCGCCTTCGGCGGCGTCGAGCACATAGCGGCTAGGCGCGGTGGCGATGCCGTAGGTATCGAGCACCTGCGCCGTCTCCGAGTGGGTCAACCATTCACGGCCGGCACGCCGCGCGCTGTGCACCAGGTCATGGGCGCGGGCGCGGATCTCGGCGCTGGTCGAGAAGGCCAAGCTCGGCGGCGTCTGCTGCAACAGTGTCTGCACACGGTGGTAATCGACCATCTGCAGGAAGGCCTTGACGCCCTTCTCCGGCGACAGATAGGTCGGAATGCCGGCCAGATGGCATTCATGGCGGGCCGACAGTGCCTGTTCAAGCCCCATCCAGCTGGTCAGCAGGTTGCGTCGGAATTGCTTGCGATGGGCCACCAGCGCCTCGGCCGTTGCCCGTGAGGGAGCAAGGCGTGTCGGCGCATGCACGACCAGCACGGCGTCCACGCCACGGTCATTGGCCACGATGTTGACCGCGGCCAGGAAATCTTCCGGCGTGGCATTGCCGCCCAGATCCACCGGATTGCGCCCCGGCAGGCTGACGTCCAGCTCGGCCTTGAGCAGCGCCTGGCGGCTCTCCTCGCTCAGCTCGGCCAGCTTGCCGCCGCCCGCCATCAGCTTGTCGATGGCCAGCAAGGCCGGGCCCAACCCATTGGAGACGATCGCCAGTCGATCCCCGCGCAACGGCTTCATGCGATTGAGCGTCTCCAGCGCATCGAACATGTCTTCGCTGTCATTGACGCGCACCACCCCGGCACGCGCGAGGGCAACATCGACGATCCGGTCGCGATTGGGCACGCCACGCGTGACGTGTGTGCCGAACAGATCGGCTTCTGGGGTACGACCGCTCTTGATCGCCAGCACCAGCCGATTGCGGGACGCCTCGCGCAGCGCGGTCATGAAGTGCATCGGGTCGTGAATGCGCTCCAGGTGCAACAGCAAGGCCTGCGACGGCCCGTACTGGTTCAGGTAGTCGATCAGATCGGGCAGCATCACATCGACGCTGTCGCCCAGGGTCACCAGATGCGAGAAGCCGATGCCGCGCCCCGCCGCCCAGTCAATCATCGCATTGCCCAGCATTCCCGACTGGCCGAGATAGGCGACCTTGCCCTTGGCCACTGGCTGCCCACTGAAGGAGGCATTCAGGTGGCGGTTGGGCACGCAGATGCCCATGCATTCCGGCCCGAGCAGGCGAATCCCACTGCCACGGGCGGCCTTGAGCAACCGACTGTTGAGGCTTTCCTGATCACGGTGGATACGGGGGACTTCGACACCCGGCTCTCGTGCCTGCGAGGCATCCAGTATGTCGTCCGTGCTGTCGGCGATCCGCGGGTAGCGCTCGGCGCTCGGCACAGAAGGCTCACCGGCCTCATCCAAAGGCGACGAGTCGGTGACGGAGGGTTCGGGGCCTGGCTTGCCCGTAGTGGACCTGTGAATGCCCGGCAGACGCGGGGCAGAGAAGTTCAGCCCGTCGCGGCGTGACAGCATCTCAAGCCCCTTGCCGGTGACGCGGGCCAGCGAGCTGACCGGCGTCGGCGCGACACCTCCCGAAATCAGCAGCGCCGCCTTGACGCCGCGCCGGCCCAGCTTCTCGACCACCCGCGGCAAGGTATCCGGCGGTGAGCACAGAATGGCCAGGTCCGGCACCTGCTCCAGCTCACTGACCCGCTTGACGCACGCCACGCCATGCACCGTCTCATATCCCTTGGGGTTGACCACCGTCAGGGCGCCCTTGAAGCCCCCTTCAAGCAGATTGCGCAGTACCTGCCCGCCCAGTGAATGCGGCTTTTCCGAGGCGCCGATCACCACGATACTGGCGGGCTCGAAGAAATTGCGCAGAAATCGCGTTCCCATAGGCTTGTCCTGTCAGCGGTTGCGCCTCGTCAGCGCGATATGAGCAGCATGCCGCGAAAGCGCAGGTCTGAACAGCCATCCTCGCGCCCTTCATGCGTGAAACAAGGTAGACCATCGGCGACTGGCTCATGCCATTGACGACTCTTACTGTTACGTCATGGTGCAGACCATTATGACCCGCACACTCACGCAGGCATGCCGATGATCACCTCCTACATATCCCATCGCGACTGCGGTCAGCATTTCATGGGCCCCACCCATCCCGAGAGCCCACTGCGTCTGCAGGCCATCGAACGTCAGCTGGCGCTGAGCGGCGTGATTCAGCATGTCCAGCAATACAGTGCGCGAGCGGCAACGCTTGAGCAGCTGGCGCGCGTGCACCCCATGCGCCACCTGCAGTCGCTGGAGAAATGTCCGCCCCAGGCCGGGCAGCTGTTGACCATCAACGAAGACACCGTGATGTGTGCCGATAGCCTGGTCGCGGCGCGACTGGCCGCCGGCGCGGTGGTACGCGGGGTCGACCAGGTGATGCGCGATCAGGCCGACAACGTCTTCTGCGCCGTGCGCCCACCGGGCCACCATGCCGAACGCGCCGATGCGATGGGTTTCTGCTTCTACAACAACGTGGCGGTGGGCGCCCTGCACGCCCGCCAGCATTACGGCGTGAAGCGCATCGCGATCCTCGATTTCGATGTGCACCAGGGCAACGGCACCGTCGATATCTTCAAGCATGATCCCGATACCCTGGTGTGCTCCTCCTTTCAGGACGCCATGTACCCGTGGCGCTACCTGGAGAGCCGCTGGGAGCACATCCACAACACGCCCCTGAGCGAAGGCAGCGGCTCACTGGCCTTCCGGCGCGCCATTGAAGCCCAATGGCTGAAGAAGCTTGATGACTTCAAGCCGGAGTTGATTTTGATCTCGGCAGGCTTTGACGCGCATCGTGAAGACCCGATGGCGGAACTGTGCCTGGAAGATGACGACTATTACTGGGTCACCCTGCTGGCGATGGATGTCGCGCGGCGTCACTGCCACGGGCGTATCGTCTCCGTGCTGGAGGGCGGGTATTGCCTGGAGGCGCTGGGGCGCAGCACCGAGGCGCATCTCAAGGCGCTGGCGGGCTTGCCGATGCAGGATGGCCTCGATGCGCGTGCCGGCAGCCAGCACCCTTCAGGCCAGCTCGCATCAGGCCAGCTCCCTTCAGAGCCACCCACGTCAGAGCCACCCACGTCAGAGCGGCCCGAGTCAAAGAAACCTGAACCAGACCAGCTCGATCTCGCGCCTCCCCCCGTGGATGCCCTCTCACCCCGCTCCGTCTCTGGCACGCCAGACGGCGTCCAGCCGCCGCTTGCCAAGCCCGCCGAGGATGAGCGTGATCACCCGCTGTTCTAGCGTCTGGCTGCTCTAGTGCCCGGCTGTTCTAGCGCTGGGCATCCCCCGCACCGGTGGCCGCCCCCTGGCGCGCACCACACCTCACGACAGGTTTCCCGCAGCCAGGAAACCTGTCGCTGCGTCATGGGAGCACCAGCGAGCCTTCGGTGTCGCGAACATCCATGTCACAGACAGCCATGTCGCGGACAGCCATGTTGGCTACGTGTCGGGATGATGCGCGCTTGCCATGCTGTGATAAGCTGGCGATAAAGTTTCCGATAGTAAACTTTATCGCCAGCTGACAGCGCTGCGACACCCGATGTCGTACGCCGCCAATATCACGCCCATAGCGAAGCCACTCTCATGAGCACACCGACAGACAAGGACGCCGCCGTCCGGATCGCCTCCGGTCGCAAACCCTTCGTTGAGCCCCTGAAGCTTGGCGAACGCGTGAAGCAGATCCGCCTCTCCCATCATTGGACGCTGGAAGATGTCAGCCAGCGCACGGGGCTGGCACGCTCGACATTGTCCAAGATCGAGAACGAGCAGATCTCGCCGACCTTCACGGCGGTCCAGAAGCTGATTCATGGTCTGAACATCGACCTGCCGCAGCTGCTGAGCCCGCCCAAGCGCCAGAGTGGCACTCTCGGGCGTCGCGACCTGACGCGCGTCGGTGATGGCAAGTCACACCCGACACCGACCTACGAGCACGAGCTGCTGTCCTGGCAGCTGGCGCAGAAACGCATGATTCCCTTCAAGACTCGCGTGCGCGCGCGCAGCTTCGATGACTTCCCCGACTGGGTGCGTCACGACGGCGAGGAGTTCCTGATGGTCTTGGCGGGCAGCATTCTGCTCTATTCGGAATTCTATGAACCCTTGCCGCTGGGCGATGGCGACAGCATCTATTTCGACTCCGACATGGGTCATGCCCTGGTTTCTACCAGCGAAGAAGATGCCATCGTGCTGTCGGTGTGCACTCGCAATGATTCGGATCCGAGCTGAGCTGATTTGAAGTGAGCCGAGCTGTGTTGAAGCGAGCTGGGCTGTGTTGAAGTGAGCTGAGCCGAGTTGGACCACGTAGAGCGCGCTGGCAGGAAGCTAAACCGCAAAGATAGCCTTCTCGCGAGCGCCACCTGGCCGGTCCATTCGAAACAATGACTTGCTTTACCATGCTCGCCGTCAGCCCGAAATAAAAAAATCGCCCACTAGCCATGCGCTAATGGGCGATTTTTTTGGATGTCGCACTTATGGCTTCTGCCGAGTCCTGACCACCAGCACTCGCTGGGCGTTCAGTTTATCGAGCGTCTCGATACCGAGCGCCTCAATCGTGCTGTGCGGCATCGCCGCGCCAGATCAACTGACCGCATTCGCGCAGATCATAGCCGCCGAGGGATTGCGCCAGCTGAATGCCATTTGGTGTGGCCAGATAGTCCAGCAATCCCTGGAAGAGATCGCGAAAGTAGACATTGCGCGGTACCACCAAATCGAAGGCCTCTTCACACACCGGCACGAAGCCGAGGCCGAACTCATTGGCGGCCGACAGCGTGCCGGGGCCGACGTCCACCTCGCCCCGCGCCACCATCGAGGCCACTTCCCGCTCGGAATAGGCGATCGCCAGGGTGTTGAGCTGCTCGGCACGCATCTGATGGCCGGACAGCCACTCCTGCAGGAAGCGCTGCGAACCGGCCCCCTCCTGTCGCACCGCCCAACGCCGCTGCGAACCGAACAGGCCGCTGGGGTCGATGGACAGATGACGATCATCATTGCGGATGATCAACCCCTGGGTACGACGCGCAAGCCGCACCATCACCCACTGACGATAGCCATCGTGGCCGCGAATCAGCGCCGGATGACGCAGCGCCGCCTCCTCCGCGCGCCCCCAGTGAATGGCGCAGACATCAGCACGCCCCTGGCTGAGCAGATCAAGCCCCAGACGCGTGCCGGTGACGCTCATGCCATAGAAGGCGCTACCGGCATGCTGCTGATTGAGGCGCATGGAGAGCGCGGCCAGCAGCGGGTCATCACTGCCGGTGATCATCAGACGATCCGCCAGTACACCATGATGGCTGGACTCGAGAATCCATTGCTCCACCAGGCGCCTCGGAAACAACCACTTGCCGGTCACCTTGGTCGCCGGCATGGTGCCGTCACTGGCCAGCTGATAGATCTTCTTCTCGTTGAGATGCAGCAGGCGCGCGACTTCCTGCACCGTCAGAAAGGGGTTGTCGTGGGGGACCGGAGCCTGCCGACCGGTGGCCGCATTCAGGGCCTCGCCTGAAGACTCAGCGACAGAGCCACCCGCAGGTGCGCCGAGTTCAGAGGAAAAGCCCTGTGAGGGTATGACGCCCAGCGGCGAAGAAAGACGACTCATCACTGCGCCCCCTTGTCGTGTCCGGCTGCGCCGTCTGCTGAAGATGGCTTGCCTGACGCGTCATGGCGCGATGACTTGAGAGCGTCACCTGCACGCAGCGGCGGGATGGCATCCAGCACCAGCCGCCCGGCAGGGTCCACCGCCTGGAAGTGGCGCCCCTTGGCGCGCGCGATCAACAACACGCCAAAGCGTTCCGCCAGCTCCACCCCCTTCTGCGTGACACCTGAGCGTGAGACCAGCACCGAGATCCCCGCCTGAGCCACTTTCAGCACCATCTCGGAAGTCAGACGACCGGTGGTGTAGAAGATATTGGCCTCCTGATAATCACTGGCATCATCACTCAGAGGCGCCAACCAGCTCAGCCCCGCCAGCGTATCGACGGCGTTGTGGCGGCCGACATCCTCGATGAACGCCAGCACTTCATCATCCCGACACAGGGCGCAACCGTGCACCGCACCGGCCTTGCGATAGGTCGCGTTGTGCGCCGCCAGCGCCTCCAGCAAGCGATACAACAAGGCTTGGCTGAAGGGGCCTGCGTCCAGCGCAGCCAGTGATTGGCGCTCCAGCAGATTGCCGAATACCGTGCCCTGCCCACAGCCGGTGGTCACGGTGCGCTTGCCGAGGCGCTGCTCGATATCCTCAGGCAGATGACGCGTCACCACCGAGGCGCTCTCGACCTCCCAGTCCACCTGCAGCGCTTCGAGGTCCTCAAGCTCACCCAGCAGGCCCTGATTGCGCAGATAACCGGCCACCAGCGCCTCAGGTTCGGCACCCAGGGTCATCAAGGTGACGATCTCGCGCCGATTGAGATAGATGGTCAGCGAGCGCTCGGCGGCAATGGACTGCTGATGGCGCTCACCGCGTTCATCCATGACTTCGATGTCCAGCGTGGTGGGTAGTGTGGCGCGACTGATCGCTGGCCGTGCAGAGGGCATCATGAACTCGGGTCTCCCTGATCGAGCCGGTTGGAATGGCAATTCTTGCGCTGAATCGCCGTAGAGTACCAGTCTGATGGCAGAGCTGTCCCCGCACTGACTGACGGTGACCCTGATATCGCATTCGCCGGCATGTATCTTGCACACTAGCACCATCGCAGCATTCTTTTCAGACCCGCTTGCGGGTACAGCAGTGAACAAGGAAGCCATGTCTGAATCCATCCCTCCCCGTAGTGACGATACCCGCTGGTTGAGCGTCACCCTGGCGCCCACCACGCAGAAGCTGGGGCGTTTCAGCATCGACACCTGGCGGATTGCCGACCTCTCGCCCTCTGCAACGCCAGAGACGGAATCGCACGTAGCGGAGCCTGCCGCCGCTGATGAAGTAGCGCATCGCCGCATCCTGCCGCTGCAGCTTCACCTCACCGAGCGCACCGATTACCGCTACAACCTCCGCTGCGAGCAGCCGCGACTGTTCGTCCAATGCGATGAGCGCGAAGCCGACGGCATGCAGCCCCGCGTGGTGACGGCCTGTCAGGAGGTAGCATCGCATTGGATGGATGGCGACCAGCTGGTACTAGATGTGCCGATGCCCCCGGCCTTGATGGTGTGGCTGGAAGCCTACCTCGCGCGTCACGGCGAACGACTCGACGAAGGCAAGAAGAAGAAACGCAAGGGCGCCGGGCGCGCCAGTCAGGCAGAGCAGCACGCCGCGACGCCCGACAAGACGCATCAGCCCGGTGATGGTACGGAAAGCACGTCATGAGCCAGCACGACGATAACGCAAGCCGGGCCAATGAAGGCCTGTTCTCGCGCTGGTCACGCCGCAAGCAAGGCGACAGCCGCCGTGAAGACCAACTGGCACAGCCGGACAGCACAGAGGGAACCAAAGGCGACAGCCTCCCGCCGCCACAGGCGGGAGTCGCCTCTGACAACAGCGCTGACACCCCTGCAGCGCGCGTCTCGCAGCACGAAGCCCTGGGCGGCGATAGCCCCTCCTTGTCAGCAGAGCAGGCAGCAGAACAGGCATCAACCGAGAGCGATCAGCAGGCATCGGGCGCTGACAACGCTGAAGTGCCCGTCATCGAGCTGCCAGACCCCGACACCCTGACCCCAGACGCCGACATCAGCGCCTTCATGCAGAGCGGCGTGGACCCGGCGCTACGCCAGCGTGCGCTGCGTCGCATCTTCATGGGTGGCGAGCACTCGGTGCGCGATGGGTTGGATGACTACGACCAGGACTTCTCCCAGATGCGCCCGCTCGCCGAAGGTGTCGCCGACACGCTGCGCAGCTGGACCCGCAAGGTCGAAGAAGGCCTGGAAAAGCTCGATGAGGCAAGCGAGACACCCGCGGTGGATACGACGCTGGAGACAGACGACCAGGTCGCTGAGCAGGCGCCTGACGGTGAGGCGCCAGTGGGCGAGTCACACGCGACGCCCAGCGACGAGATACTCGAGTCGCCTGACCCACAAGCGATACCTGCGGAAAACTCGCGCGAGCCAGCTCCGGTATCAGATGATGACAGCGGCGTCCGCCATAAGCCGTGACCCGGGGCTGGCCCCACAAACGCCTCCAGCGCCATGGCTCAGGACGCCAAGGTTCAGGACGCCAGGGCGTCAGGATGACGCGCCGCACAACCAGCATGAGTCATTATGACCCACGAGTAAGCCGGACACGTCTGACCGAGGTCATCCTGATGCCTCATGAGTCACTCTGACGCGCCTCATCAAGGCGCACTGACTGCAACGCACATGCAAGATTCAGCATGACACGCCAACCCTTGAAGATGATGACTGACCTCAACCGACTGCGGTGATGAGTGCCTGCGCGACCTGACCGCGCCCCTCTTCTCGCCGGGCGTGAAAACGGCAATGTCATCAACAGCATGCAAAGATGGTTGGCCTGTCATGAATCCCCCACTGAACGACTGTCGATCGCCGACCCGGCCCTGACCGCGAGAATCAGCGACGACCGGGACCTTCATCATCCGCCTGCCACCTGACGGCAGCTTGCATGCAAGGTCCGCCACGACCGAATAAGGATGAGGATGCTCAGCTCAAGTCTCGAGAGCGCTCAACGCGCCCTCAATCAACAAGCACGCCAACGCGCCCTGTCATCCGCCATGGGTGGCACGCCTGCCTCCAGTCTGCCGCTGTTGGCGACGGATGCCGGTAGCGCGCCCATCCGTTATCACAGTCAGGGACGCACCGTGATCATCGGCAGCGAAGCACGAGTGCGAGCACTGGCGAGTCTGCTGACACGCCTGCCGGCTACCGCTCAGCTGCCGGTGGCACTCTTGATCAGTGAGCAGGACAACAGTGCGCTGGTGACGATGGATGAACAGCATCTCGCCGCCAGTGAGTCGCTGCCTGCGCACAGTGCTCCGCGTGACATGCTCGCGCTGAGCGGTCACCTCGGCCAGTTCAGCCTTGCCAGTGATGGCGTCAATCTGGCCGCCGCACTGGTGCCGCAAGGTGCCGGCAGCGCGACCCATTTCGACCTGATCGCCGACCTGTCCAGCCAGCCGCTCAACCAGGCGGAACTGCCACCGCCCGGCTATCTGCAAGCCGCTGCGGACGTCATCGCCGAGCTGGATCAGCTGGTCGCCGATGCCGAAGCCTCCCAGCAATCACTGTCACAGCTGACCGCCTGGGCGATGCAGTTCGCGGGCCTGATCGGCAACTTCGACAAACCGAATTACGTGACCGTCAATCTCGATACCTGCGCGCATTCCAGTGCCGGCAACATCGGCTGTACGCGTTGCCTGTCGTCGTGCAGCGCCGATGCCATCTTCTCGGTGGCCGGTCGTCGCAATGCGCATATCGAGATCGACCCTTACCTGTGCCATGGCGCAGCCAGCTGCGTCAGCGCCTGCCCAACCGGCGCGCTGAGCTTCACCCAGCCCCCGGCCGAGCAGCGCATGGAGCAGATCCAGCGCCTGCTGGAGCGCTATCAGGATAGCGGTGGCCTCTACCCGCTGCTGCGCTATCGCCTGGAGCAATCCCCTGCCTCGCAGACTGCCCTGGCGAGTGTCGACCAGGAGCGCTGCCTCGATATCACTCTCGAGGAAATCTCCGCCACCGGGCACGACGAGTGGCTGGCCGCTCTCGCACTCGGCGCGACGCAGGTCATTGTCGAACTGCCCCACGACCTGCCCGCAGGCCAGCACCAGCAGCTCGATAGCGAACGGCGCCTGGCACTGACCCTGCTCGACAGCATGGGACTTGCCAATGCGGACAGTGGCGAGCCGCGCATTCGCTTCGTCTCGCTGCCATCCGCCCTGCCACAAATGGATAGCAACGAGGCTGACCCCCTGCCCCTGATCACGCCGCTGTGTGTCGCTCTGGCACCGGGCGCGGACAGCGAAGAAGAGCAGCAGCCCAGTCAGCCGATCGCCCGTGACTGGCTGCTGGGTCAGCCGCAGGCAAGCCCCGGCAAGCGCGAACGCCTCAATCGGGTGCTCGATCACCTGGCGACACTGTCGGTCGCGGACCTGGCGCAAGACAGCATCGCCGTGCCGACAGGCGCGCCCTTCGGCGTGGTGAACGTCGATAGCGACAACTGCACGCTGTGTCAGGGCTGCGTTGCCGTCTGCCCGACCAGCGCCCTCTCGGCCAATCGCAAGTCGCCTGCACTATCCTTCACTCAAGGTGACTGCGTGCAGTGTGGCCTCTGCGAGCAGGCATGCCCGGAGCAGGTCATCACCCTGACACCTGGCTTTGCCCCGCAGCCCGAGATGCGCCGCGAACCGCAGCTGATCAAGCAGGATGTGCCCTTCCCCTGCATCAGCTGTGGCACGCCGTTCGGCTCCACCGCCACCATCACGGCGATGCAGACCAAACTGGCCTCGCACGCCTACTTCCAGGGCGATGGCGCACTGCGCCTGAAGATGTGCAGCGACTGCCGCGTCAAGGACATCTGGCACGAAATGGCACGTAATCCCGATGCCCAACTCAAGGTTTGAGCCAATGACATCACCCACGTCGACTCCCGACGACTTTGCAGCAGGTGGGACTGACGATCGTGCACCTGACACCACTGCGGCCGACTCTCTGATAAGCCATAGTGAAGAACAGCAGGCATTGCGCGCCGACCTCTACCGGCTGCTGGCGCGGCTGTTGCGCGCGGCGCCGGATGCGGAGCTGATCGACTTTCTGGCCGAACTCGACCATGACGCCATCAGCCTGCCCGGGGCCGCCGAGCAGCAACTGCCGCGCGCGCTGGCGTCGCTGTCATTGGCCGCCCGCGTCAGCGACTCGCGCCGGCTGGAAGACGACTTCTTCCAGAGCCTGGTAGGCGTGGTGCAGGGCGAGGTAGTGCCCTACGCCAGCTGGTACCTCACCGGCTCGCTGATGGAAATGCCGCTGGTCGCCCTGCGCCAGGACCTGAAACGGCTCGGCTTCGAACGCCAGAGCGATGTGCATGAGCCCGAGGATCATCTCGGCGCACTGTGCGAAGTGATGGCCATGCTGATCGATGAGGTGCCCGGCGAGCAGGTCAATTTCTTCCGCCGCCATGTGGCCAGCTGGGGCGAGCGCTGCTGCGCCGACCTCGCGGGACGCGAGAGCCCCTTCTATGCCGCCGTCGGCTACCTGGGGCAGGCCTTCCTGCGGGCAGAGCGCCTGAACCTCGGTGACTCGATCCCGCTGCATCCGGCGACCGAAAACAACTCTGGCAAGCAGGTGACGGCCGAGGCCGTCCAGCTCGTCACGCCAGCCAGTGTGGCGCCCGACGCAAGACAATGATGTCACGCATGACGTGAAGCAACATTCGAGACTGCAACGCTATCCAACTCGCATCACCCAGCAGCATTGCCGACAGGAGATCAGCATGAAGACTGATGACGCAAAAGACAGCCATAACCAGGCGCGCCAGGGGCGCCGCAAATTCCTGCGCGTATTGGGCGCCAGCACCGTAGGGGTTGCCGCAGCAGGGTCATTGGCCGGTGCCGTGATTCCGGACCAGGCCGCGCCAGAGGTCCCCGTCAAGGACAAGGGCACTGACAATTATCGCGAGAGTGATCACGTCAAGGCCTTCTACGCCACGCTGCGTGACTGAATGCAAGACAGACAGTGCCCTGAGCCTGCGCCATGTGCGCGGCCAGCGGCCTGAACAACGGGCAGCGCGGAGAGCTTTCCGCCCGCCATCGACAGTGACAAGTCGGCACGGATCAGGACTGCTCCTGATCTGAAAGACCGCCGCTCCCGACATTGCCCCCTGACCCGCTCACGCGGCCCGGGCAATGATTCGGGTGACGAGGAGAGATGATGTCATGCGACTGACCCCCACCCCCTCTGCCAAAGAGACCTCAGGACTCGGTATCAACCGCCGCCAGTTCCTGAAACGCAGCGGTGTCGCCACCGGCGGCCTTGCCGCCGCGAGCTTCATGGCCGCCCCGATGATGAAACGCGCCGAAGCCAAGACCGAAGTGTCTGATGCGCCGGTCGAGACGAAGCGCACCATCTGCTCACACTGCTCCGTGGGCTGCGGCGTCTATGCCGAGGTCCAGGAAGGTGTCTGGACCAAGCAGGAACCCGCCTTCGATCACCCCTTCAACCGTGGCGCGCACTGCGCCAAGGGCGCATCGCTGCGTGAGCATGGTCACTCTGACCGTCGCCTCAAGTACCCGATGAAGCTCGAAGGTGGCAAGTGGAAGAAGCTCTCCTGGGAGCAGGCCATCGAGGAAGTCGGCGACAAGGTGCTCGAGCTCACCAAGGAGCACGGCCCCGATAGCATCTACTGGCTGGGCTCGGCAAAGTTCAGCAATGAACAGGCCTACCTGATGCGCAAGTTCGCGGCCCTGTTCGGCACCAACAACGTCGATCACCAGGCGCGTATCTGTCACTCCACCACGGTGGCCGGGGTCGCGAATACCTGGGGCTACGGGGCGATGACCAACTCCTTCAACGACATGCACAACTGTCGTTCGATCCTGTTCATCGGTTCCAACCCGTCCGAAGCGCACCCGGTGGCCATGCAGCACATCCTGCTGGCCAAGGAGCGCTCCAACGCCGAGATCATCGTCGTCGATCCGCGCTTCACGCGGACCGCCGCCAAGGCCAACAAATACGTGCGCCTGCGCCCGGGCACCGATGTCGCCTACATCTGGGGCCTGCTGTGGCACATCTTCGAGAACGGCTGGGAAGATGAAGCCTACATCCAGCAGCGTGTCTACGGCATGGATGAAGTGCGTGCCGAAGTCGCCAAGTTCCCGCCGGCGGAAGTCGAGCGCATCACCGGCGTAGCCGAGGCCGACATGCTCGACGTCGCACGCCGCCTGTCCCAGAACCGTCCGGGCAGCGTCGTGTGGTGCATGGGCGGTACCCAGCACACTACCGGCAACAACAACACCCGCGCCTACTGCATCCTGGAACTGGCGCTGGGCAACATCGGCAAGTCCGGTGGCGGCGCCAACATCTTCCGTGGCCACGACAACGTCCAGGGCGCCACGGATCTGGGCCTGATGTCCCACTCCCTGCCGGGATATTACGGCCTCTCAGAAGGCGCGTGGAAGCACTGGTCCAAGGTCTGGAACGTCGACTTCGAGTGGATCCAGAACCGCTACGACCAGACCGAATATCACGACGGCAAGCCGATGCACACCAACGGCATCACCGTCTCGCGCTGGGTCGATGGCGTGCTCGAGAACCCGGACCGCATCTCCCAACGCACCGCGCTCAAGGCGATGTTCTACTGGGGCCATGCCGTCAACTCCCAGACCCGTGGGCCGGAGATGAAGAAGGCGATGGCCAAGCTGGACATGATGGTGGTGGTCGACCCCTACCCGACCATCGCCGCCGTCATGCACGACCGTACCGACGGCGTCTACCTGCTGCCGGCCGCGACCCAGTTCGAGACCACCGGCAGCGTGACCAACTCCAGCCGCTCCCTGCAGTGGCGCGATCAGGTCATCGAACCGATGTTCGAGTCCAAGCCTGACCACGAGATCATGTACCTGCTGTCTCGCAAGCTGGGCTTCGCCGACGAGCTGTTCCGCAACATCAAGGTCGAGGGCAGCGTGCCCGTCGTCGAGGACATCACGCGCGAGTTCAATGCCGGCATGTGGACGGTGGGTTACACCGCCCAGAGCCCTGAGCGCCTGAAGGCTCACCAGCAGAACTGGCACACCTTCGACTTCGAGACGCTCAAGGCGCGCGGCGGCCCGGCCAACGGCGACTTCTACGGCCTGCCGTGGCCGTGCTGGGGCACGCCGGAGATGGGTCACCCGGGCTCGCCCATCCTGTATGACACCTCCAAGACGGTGGCCGAGGGTGGCGGCAACTTCCGCGCGCGTTATGGCGTGGAGCACAACGGCACCAACATCCTCGCTGAAGGCTCCTGGTCCAAGGGCGCCGAGATCGAGGATGGCTATCCGGAATTCACCGACAAGCTGCTCAAGCAGCTGGGCTGGTGGGATGATCTGACGGCCGAGGAAAAGCAGGCGGCAGAAGGCAAGAACTGGAAGACCGACCTCTCCGGCGGCATCCAGCGCGTGTGCATCAAGCATGGCTGCATGCCGTATGGCAACGCCAAGGCGCGCGCCCTGGTGTGGACCTTCCCGGACCCGATTCCCAAGCACCGCGAGCCGCTGTACACCGCGCGTCGCGACCTGGTGAAGGACTACCCGACCTGGCCGGATTCCGAGTCCATCTATCGCCTGCCGACGCTCTACGCTTCCATCCAGGAGAAGGACGTCAGCGCCAAGTACCCGATCACCCTGACCTCGGGCCGCCTGGTGGAATACGAAGGGGGTGGCGAAGAGACACGCTCCATTCCGTGGCTGGCCGAGCTGCAGCAGGAGATGTTCGTCGAGATCAATCCGGCACTGGCCAATGACCAGGGCATCAAGGACGGCGACATGGTGTGGGTCGAGGGCGCCGAGGGCGGCCGCGTCAAGGTGATGGCGATGGTCACCGAGCGTGTCGGCCCGGATGTCGTATTCATGCCCTTCCACTTCGGTGGGCATTACGAGGGCGAATCCCTCGAGTCCCGCTATCCGGAAGGCACCGTGCCCTATGTGCTCGGTGAATCGGCCAATACCGCGACCACCTACGGCTACGACCCCGTGACCCTGATGCAGGAAACCAAGGTCACCTTGTGCCGCGTCAGCCTCGCCTGACTCGAGTGACGGCCGCGTCCCGGTGACGCGGCCCGGACGCAGCGCAAGACACGATCGGACGTATCCGTTACCAGAATCATCCGGCCTGTTGACCGAGGAACCCGGCGACAGGCCGTGAAGGAGAAGCACCATGGCCCAGATGAAATTTTTGTGTGATGCAGAGCGCTGCATCGAGTGCAATGGCTGCGTGACAGCCTGCAAGAACGCCAACGAGACCGAATGGGGCGTTCAGCGTCGCCGCGTGGTGACCCTGGACGACGGCAAGCCGAGTGAAGTTTCCATCTCGGTGGCGTGCATGCATTGCGATGACGCGCCATGCATGGCGGTCTGCCCCACCGACTGCTTCTACAAGACCGATGACGGCATCGTCCTGCACGACAAGGACATCTGCATCGGTTGCGGCTACTGCCTGTACGCCTGCCCGTTCGGCGCCCCGCAGTTCCCGCAGCAAGGCGCCTTCGGCGAGCGCGGCAAGATGGACAAGTGCACCTTCTGCGCCGGCGGCCCGGCCGAGAGCCCGGAAGAAGAGTTCGAGAAGTACGGTGCCAACCGCATCAGCGAAGGCAAGCTGCCGCTGTGCGCCGAGATGTGCTCCACCAAGGCCCTGCTGGCCGGCGATGCCGAGACCGTCTCCGACATCTTCCGTCAGCGTGTGGTCTACCGTGGCCATGAAGACGGCGCCTGGTCGCCGGTCGACAAGGCCAGCCACCCGGAGACGTCTGCCAACCTGACCACCAGCAGCGTTCAGCAGGCGGACCACCTGGCCTACGACGCAGCCCGCAAGGGGTAAGGAGGCGACATGCGCGCGCACTTTACAGCTTCACGGTTGACCGTGGTCGCCATGTTCCTGTGCCTGATGCTGGCCAGTCTCTGGCTGGCTCCTCAGGCACTGGCCGCGAACCCTGACGGCGAGATCGGTCAGGCGGTCGGCACGGTGGACGCCGATACCTGGCGGCAGGTCAAGGATGGGGGCAACTCCATCGACAGCCGTCATGACTCCAACTACAGCCTGATCAACCAGAGCGGCGAGACCTGGCGTCAGATCCGCAATCGCTGGATCTCACCGGGTGGCCTGATCGCACTGGGTGGCATGCTGGCCGTGCTGGTGATCTTCTACCTGCTGGTGGGACGCAACAATCTGGACCACCCGCGCAGCGGCAAGCTGATGCTGCGCTGGACGGCGCTGGAGCGTGCCATGCACTGGACGCTGGCGACGCTGTTCCTGACGCTGGCCATCACCGGCATCAACCTGCTGTGGGGCAAGTTCGTGTTCCGCAATGTGTTCGGGGACGTGTTCTGGGCCAACATGATCATGGCGACCAAGGTGATCCACAACTATGTGGGGCCCCTGTTCTCGATCATGCTGATCCTGGTGCTGGCCAAGTGGCTGAAGCTCAATCTTCCCAAAAAGCATGACCTTGACTGGTTCCGTCAGGGTGGCGGCATGATGAAGGGTAAGCATCCGGACGCCGGCTTCGCCAATGGCGGGGAAAAGGCCTGGTACTGGATTCTGGCGACGGTCGGCCTGGTAGTGATTGCCAGCGGGCTGGTGCTGGACTTCCCGATCTTCGGCCAGACGCGTGACAACATGCAGTGGGCCAATGTCTTCCACGGCATCGCCTCGCTGATGCTGATCGCGGTGTCCTTCGGCCACATCTATATCGGCACCGCTGGTACCGAGGGTGCCTTCGAGGGCATGAAGACCGGCTATGTCGATGAGACCTGGGCCAAGCAGCACCACAATCTGTGGTACGACGAGGTCAAGCAGGCCGAAGCGACGGACCCGGCAGCAGACCCCGCCACGGCGCCTGACGATAGCCTGGCACGTCAGCAACGTCCGAATTAGCGCGGCGTCAGACATCCGCAGGATGAGTGAAGATACGCCCGGTCAGGTTCGCCTGCCGGGCGTTTTCGCTTGCCAGCGCCCGCTCTCTCGCTTGCCAGCACAGTCTCTGCCACCCACTAGCGTTCCACCGGCTAACCCGCCTGCCAATCCGTCTGCCAAACCACAGACCAAACCACAGGCGTGCAGCGCTGGTTCACAGCTCTGCATTAGTTGCGTAAAGTTTCAGATATCCCGCCTGGGCCCACCAGGCACCCCGACAGCATGAAGGCTGGCGCTTAGCTGCGCCTTCTCAGGAGAATTCGATGAGCGATCCGACCCCTCAAGCCGTACAAGACCTGAGCCAACTGGACGAACAGACCCGCACCGAGCTGGAAGCGGCCGCGTTCCGTCGTCTGCTCAAGCATCTGGATGACAACAAGGATGTCCAGAACATCGATCTGATGATCCTCGCCGACTTCTGCCGCAACTGCCTGTCCAAGTGGCTGATGGCCGCTGGCGAGGAGCGCGGCGTGAGCTTCGATTACGACGCGGCGCGCAAGCATGTCTACGGCATGCCCTATTCCGAGTGGAAGACCCATCACCAGGCCAAGGCGACCCCTGAGCAGCTGGCAGCGCTCGAGGCACGTCAACAAGGCAAGAAGGACTGATCATGAGCGGCAATGACGAACAGATCGGCCTCACCATCGCGGTATTGACCGTCTCGGATACACGCACCGCAGAGAATGACCGCTCCGGCGATGCCCTGGTCGACAACCTGACGGCGTCTGGCCACAGCCTGCATGAAAAGCGCATCGTGCCCGATGACGTCTATCAACTGCGCGCCGTGGTCAGCGAGTGGATCGCGGACCCGGCCGTGCAGGTCATCCTGACGACGGGCGGCACAGGCTTCACCGGGCGTGACTCCACGCCGGAAGCCATTCGCGTGCTGCTCGACAAGGAAATCCAGGGCTTCGGCGAACTCTTCCGTCAGCTTTCACACCAGGAAGTCGGCAGCTCGACGATCCAGAGCCGCTGTCTGGGCGGGCTGGCCAACCGTACCGTGGTGTTCTGTCTGCCCGGCTCCACCGGCGCCTGCAAGACGGCCTGGAACGGCATCCTCAAGGAGCAGCTCGACAGCCGTCACCGCCCCTGCAACTTCGCCAACCTGGTGATTCCGGAGCGCGGAACCCATGCCCACTGACGCCAGTAAAGACCCGCATTCCCAGCCGTCGCCTTCCGCGGCGGCAGAGTGTAGCTGCGACGCCGTGCCTGTCGGCGCCAAGGGGCTGGCGCCCCTGGCCAGTGCACTCGCAGCGCTCCGTGACAGCTGTCCGCTGATGCCAGCCGAGCGCGTGGCAGTCAGTGACGCCGCAGGACGTGTGCTTGCCGAGGACGTGCATGCCGAGCTTGACGTTCCGCCTGCCGACAACTCCCAGATGGATGGTTACTGCGCCCGGGTGGCGGACATCGGTGACGGTGCCTGGCTGCCGATCAGTCAGCGTATCGCGGCAGGTCAGCCTGCCACGCCGCTGGCCGTGGCGAGTTGCGCGCGCCTGTTCACCGGGGCGGAAATCCCCGACGGCGCCGACGTGGTGGCCATGCAGGAAGAGGTGACACTGCGTGAAGGCGAAGATGGCACCACCCTGGCCTGGCTGCCCGGGCCTCGCACCCGCGGCGACAACATTCGCGTTCAAGGCCGGGATGTCAGCAAGGGCAGTCGATTGCTCTCGGCGGGCACACGACTGGACGCTGCCGCGCTGGGCCTTCTGTGTGGCCAAGGGGCAAGTCACGTGATGGTGCGCCGCAAGGTACGAGTGGCCTTGTTCGCGACCGGTGATGAACTGATCGAGCCCGGCCAGCCGCTCAAGCCCGGCCAGATCTACAACTCCAACCGCGTGATGCTCAGCCAGATGCTCAGCGACTTCGGGGCTGACGTGGTGCTGGCGCCACTCAATGTGGCCGATACCTTCGAGGCCACCCGTGACGCTCTCGCTTCGGCGGCGCAACAGGCTGACCTGATCGTCACCTGTGGTGGGGTCAGCGTCGGCGAGGAAGACCACGTCCGCCCCGCCATCGAGGCGCTCGGCAGTCTGGATCTGTGGCGCCTGGCCATCAAACCGGGCAAACCGCTGGCGCTGGGGCGTATCAACAGCCCCCGGGGTGACGCGGTGCGTGTCGTGGGCCTGCCGGGCAATCCGGTCTCCAGTTGGGTCGGTGGCTGGTTGTTCCTTCGTCCGTTACTGGGCGAGATGACCGACTGCACTGCATTGCGCGAGCTGAAACGTCTCACGGTACGCGCGGCCTTCTCAGCCCGCACTGCCATCCGTCAGGACCATCTGCGCGTCACCTTGGCGCCCGGCAGTGATGGACAGCTTGAGGCACATGCCTTCCCGGACCAGAACTCGGCGGTACTCTCCTCCTGCGCCGGTGCTCAGGCACTGGCCGTGATTCCGCCCCACGCACAGCTCAACCACGGTGACAGTGTGGAATGCCTGTGGCTCGAGCGCTGACACCGCTCCTCTCCCTGTCTTAACACCTGTTTTTACAACTGTCTTTACCACTGTCGTGAGTACTACCGCGATAACAGCCGCGACAACTGACGCTGGAATGCGACACCCTAGTGACACTCCAGCGTCATCTTGACCTCGCCCCTGAGTCCGGCACACTGACTGCCTTCATTCATCTGAGTTCTGACTGCCTACGGCGGCTCAGGACACTGATCGGTTACGGACTCTTGAGCAAGGACAACTCAATGCCAGCCTCTTCCTCGTCGCCCCGCGCGCTGTTACGCCCACTTGCCATGGCTGTGCTGCTTGCCACCACGTCGTCATCCTTGCCGGCGCTCGCCGATGACATTGCCACGTCGCCTGCGCCGGGCACGTCGGTCACTGAATGGAGCTATGCGAGTGAATCCGCGGATGACACCAGCGCCGGAGCCAATGGCCCCGAGCATTGGGGAGAGCTCACCCCGGGCTATGCCGAGTGCTCGGCCGGCAGCCAGCAGTCGCCGATCGATATCGACAGCCAGTCACGCACGCTGAATGAAGCGGGCCCGAAACTCGACTACCATTCGCCGCTGCTCGTCACGCGCGATACGGGCCACACCCTGCAGATCGAAGGGGCCAGCGGCAATACCATGACGCTGGATGGCACCCAGTACACCCTGTCGCAGGTGCACCTGCATGTGCCGTCAGAGCACGCCATCGACGGCAAGCGTGCCGCCATGGAAATCCATCTGGTGCACAGCACGCCGGAAGGCAAGCTGGCCGTGCTGGCCGTACTGGTCGAGGAAGGGCATGACAACCTGGCTCTCAGCCGCCTGTTGAGCCGCCTGCCCCAGCGCGGCCTCTCCGAGACCCTGACAAGCGGCCTGTCTGCCAATCTGCTGCTGCCGCGCGAGCATGCCGGCTGGCAGTACTCCGGCTCGCTTACCACCCCGCCATGCTCTGAGCCCGTTACCTGGTTTGTCATGCAGACGCCGATCGAAGCCTCCCAGGCACAGATCGACGCCTACCTTGAGTGGCAAGGCGGAGAGAATGCCCGCCCCCTTCAGCGCTGATTGAAACAAGGCGCGCCACGGACGACAAAGGCGCCACCCTCGCGGGTGGCGCCTTTTTCTATTCTCGAAACATATTTCATGCGTTTAAACAACGTATATGACCCCTCGATAGCCAACAGTTTATAAGTATACCTTAAATTAAAATCATTTTTTGCCGCTAAATTAACCAGTTAGCACTACTTGACCTTTAGTCTCGTAGCCGATTAGAAAAATCATACTCAGCGCATGATCCGAATGCCTCTCCCAGGCGTTATTGAATTTGACACTCAACTCCCCGATCTCCTTTAGAACAAAGGCTCAAGGAGGTGTCGACATAGTGAGCAGTGAAACCGAGGCGCCTAAGGAAAGCCCGAAACACAAATAAACTATGCTTTAACGGTGAGAATTGACGCCTGAGTACTAGAAAACTGACCCAGGTCATAATAACGTGTTAATTATTGATAATTAATAGAAAGTCGCGGATGCACAAGAAGTGCCATTGAGGATAACGATATGCCGGTAACTGCCAAGGTCGCTCCCCACGGTCAGCTCGCGGAACAGGAAACGGTCCTGCGTGAAGTCGACACCATTGCCCTCAATAGATCATCGGATGTCAGTCTGGACCTCCATCCTCGCGATATCGAGGTGATGACCCGCCAGGGAGACAACCTGCTTGTCACCCTCGAAAACGGGGAACTGATCACGGTCGAAAACTTCTACGCAGACCCCACCGAGCTCAGCCACCTGTATCTGCAAGGCGATGAGTTCGCCGGTGAGCTCTTTCAGGTGGGTCTGGGTGAAGCTGGCGCAGGGGGCGCTGTGCCCTTCACCAGTACCGCGACCTTGACGACGGCAGAGACGGCTCTCACTACCGCAGCAGCGGGTGCGGGCACTGCGGGTGCAGAAGCCGCAACGGGCGCAGGTGCGGGGGCTGGCATCAGCACCGCTGGCCTCGTGGCAGGCGGCGTGGCCGTGGCCGCCGGTGTCGGCGTAGCCGCTGCCACTGGCGATGACAGCTCCTCCTCAGATGAAGACACGACAGCGCCTGAGGCGCCTGTCCTCGACGAGACCAATGGCAACATTCTCACCGGCAGCAGTGAGCCCGGCGCCACTATCGAGGTCACCAATGCCGCCGGCGACAGCGTGGGAAGTGCCGTTGCCGATGCGGATGGCAACTTCTCGGTCGAGCTGTCTCCCAAGCAGGCAGCCGGCACCGAACTGACCGCCACCGCCACCGATGAAGCCGGCAACGTGAGCGAAGCCTCCACCGCAGTCACCGTGCCGCAGGATGCCGATGTCACGGCACCCAACACCCCGACCATCGCCGCCGCGACCGATGATGTGGAAGCCATCACTGGTGCGTTAGAGGATGGCGACAGCACCAATGACACCACGCCGACCCTGGGCGGTACTGCTGAAGTCGGCAGCACCGTCACTATCACGCTCGATGGTGATGTGATCGGCACCGCCACCGCCGTCAGCAACGGTGCCTGGAGCTTCACTCCAAACACAGAGCTTGGCGATGGCGCGCATGTCTTCAGCGTCACCGCAACCGATGCTGCTGGTAACGAAAGCGCTGCGTCTGCCGAGTTCACACTCACCGTCGACACTACCGCGCCGGATGCGCCGGTTCTGAGCGAGACCGATGGCACCACCGTCGCCGGGACCGGTGAAGCGGGCACCACGGTCGAGATCACCAATGCCAACGATGATGTGCTGGGAACAGCGGTCGTCGATGCAGAAGGCAGCTTCTCGGTTGAGCTCTCACCGGAGCAGGAAGCTGGCAGCACACTGACAGCCACTGCAACCGATGCGGCCGGCAATGAAAGCGCAGCGTCCGCGGCACTCGATGTGCCGGAGGACGCTGACGTTACCGCGCCGAACACGCCGACCATCACCTCCGCGACCGACGATGTGCCAGCCGATACCGGTGCCCTCGCCTCCGGCGACAGCACCAATGATGCGGCGCCGACGCTGACCGGCAGCGCCGAAGCCGGCAGCAGCGTCACCATCACCCATAACGGTGAGGAAATCGCGACAGTCACAGCCGATGCCAATGGCAGCTGGAGCTATACCCCGAGCACTGATCTCACCAATGGCGATCACGTCTTCAGCGTCACCGCGACTGATGCCGCCGGCAACGAGAGTGCGGCCTCTGGCGAGTTCACACTCACCGTCGACACCACCGCGCCAGATGCCCCGATCCTGTCCGAGACCGATGGCGAGACGGCCAATGGCAGCACCGTCAATGGTAGCGCCGAGGCCGGCGGCACCGTCGAAATCACCAATGGTGATGGCGATCTGCTGGGCAGCGGCACTGTTGCCGATGACGGTACGTTCAGCATCACCCTGTCTCCGAAGCAGGAAGCCGGCGCTGAGCTGACCGCTACCGTCACTGACGCTGCGGGTAACGAAAGCCCAGCCTCCGATGCCCTGGTGGTGCCGGAAGACGCTGACGTGACTGCGCCAAACACGCCGACCATCACTTCCGCGACCGACGATGTGGCAGCCGATACCGGCGCCCTCGCCTCCGGCGACAGCACCAATGATCCGACGCCGACCCTCACCGGCAGCGCTGAGGCCAATAGCACCGTTACCATCACCCACAACGGCGAAGTCGTTGATAGCGTGACGGCGGATACCAATGGCGCCTGGCGCTATACCCCGAGCACTGAGCTCACCGATGGCGATCACGTTTTCAGCGTCACCGCGACCGATGCTGCCGGTAACGAAAGCCCGGCGTCTGGCGAGATCACGCTCACCATCGACACTACCGCGCCAGATGCGCCGGTTCTGAGCGAGACCGATGGCGAGACCGCCAATGGCAGCACCGTCAATGGTAGCGCCGAGGCCGGTGGCACCGTCGAAATCACCAATGGTGATGGCGATCTGCTGGGCAGCGGTACTGTCGCCGATGACGGCACCTTCAGCATCACGCTATCTCCGAAGCAGGAAGCCGGCGCTGAACTGACCGCCACCGTCACTGACGCCGCGGGCAATGAAAGTGCAGTCTCTGACACCCTGGTGGTGCCGGAAGACGCTGACGTTACCGCACCGAACACGCCGACCATCGCTTCCGCGACCGACGATGTGGAAGCCAATACCGGTGCCCTCGCCTCCGGCGACAGCACCAACGATGCGACGCCGACGCTGACCGGCAGCGCCGAAGCCGGCAGCAGCGTCACCATCACCCATAACGGCGAAGTCGTTGATAGCGTGACGGCGGATGCCAATGGTGCCTGGCGCTATACCCCGAGCACTGATCTCACCGATGGCGATCACGTCTTCAGCGTCACCGCGACCGATGCCGCCGGCAACGAAAGCCCGGCGTCTGGCGAGTTCACGCTGACAGTTGATACTTCAGCACCGGATGCGCCGGTTCTGAGCGAGACGGATGGCGAGACCGCCAATGGCAGCACCGTCAATGGTAGCGCCGAGGCCGGCGGGACCGTCGAAATCACCAATGGTGATGGCGATCTGCTGGGCACCGGCTCTGTTGCCGATGACGGCACGTTCAGCATCACGCTGTCTCCGAAGCAGGAAGCCGGCGCTGAACTGACCGCCACCGTCACCGACGCCGC
>NZ_JARWKQ010000008.1:0-111161 GCF_029846355.1 Cobetia sp. 2AS | reverse complement strand
CTTAGCGCCGATGGTAGTGTGGAGTTTCTCCATGTGAGAGTAGGTCATCGTCAGGCACTTATACCGAACCGCCCCTGCAGCCTTGCTGCAGGGGCGGTTCTCTTTGTGCGCAGAAAAAGAAAGCCCGGCTCCCCCAGGAGTCGGGCTTTTTGCGTTCAATGTGCAAATACGGTGCCGAGAGACTGACAGCATGAGGTGCCAGGCAAAATGCCGTAGTCTCTGAGCACGACTCTTCGATGACGGGCTGGGCGATGGATGAGCTGATGTTGGTGGGCGTCATGATGGCGTTGCTGGTACTGGGTGGTTCCTTGATGGGGTGGCTCAGCATGCTGCGCATCAAGGCGCTGGAGCAGCGACTGCGCGATATGGAGGCCAGGCTTGCTCGCGAGCTTCCTGCTCATGGCGCTCCGGTTATGCACACCCCCTTGCAAGAAGGGGGTGTGGACAAATCGCCTGTCGAAGTGCCGCCCCGGGAAGGACTGGCAGCAGTCGATGCAACGCCATCGATCAGTGACTCGCGGACCACTGCATCATCCAGTGGCGGCCACTCTCTGTCCTACCGGCTACTTCAGCGCTTGTTGCATGGCGCTGCCTCCAGTCGTTCAGGCGAGAAGGGGCAGGGCGCAGATGCTGCAAGAAAGGCATCAGAGGTGCTGCCGGGGGGCATGTCACGTCTGCTGACGGTCCTTCAGGAACACTGGATGATTCTTGTGGGTGCCTTGTCTCTGGTGATGGCAGGCATCCTGCTCGTCGGGTACTCCCTTGAGCAGGGCTTGCTGGGGCCGGGGGTACGGCTGGCACTGGGTCTCGGGTTCGGCCTGAGCATGACGGTACTGGCCGAGTGGCTGAGACTGCGTACGTCCCAGTCATCGAGTCTGACAGGCGCCGTCAGCGGTGCCGGCAGTCTGGTGCTCGCGGCGAGCCTGCTGGCTGGTCATTTTCTGCTTTCGCTGGTGTCCATGCCGGTCACCTTCGTGCTGTTGGCAGCCTTGAGTCTGTGGATGCTGGAGCGTGCGCGGCATCATGGGCCGTGGCTGGCAGCATTGGGCATGTTGGGCGGATATGCTCTGCCCTTGGCGCTGCCCATTCACCAGCAGTGGCAGGAAGCCTCGACCTTGCTGTTGCTGGGGTATGCGGGTGTGATAGCGGCAGCGTGTCGTGTGCTGTACCGCCAGGTCGCGGTGAGCTGGCTGTATTGGGGCGGTCTGGTGGGAGCGCTCGCCTGGTGGTTGCTGTTGATGCCCTTCGGTATCTCCTCTGGCACGACATTGCTGGTGGGGCTGTTGCCCTGGGTGGGTGGTGTATGGCTGGCCGTGCTGGCGTTGGGGTATCTGTGGGAGGAGGCGTGGGAGTCATCCACGGGCACCGTAGAAAAGGATGAGCGACAGGCGCAGGCTTCACTTGCGACATGGTTGCCCTGGCGCGCATCTCTTGAGCTGCGCCGGCACTGGCTCGCCGGGAGCCTTGTCTCAGTGAGCGTCGTGCTGGGACTCTGGCTGCCCTGGCTGGGCAGTCTCGTGCATGGCGTCTCCTTTGGCTCATTGGTGGCGCCTTCCGATATGGCCGGCTCCGGTGTGTCCCTGTGGCATCGGGGGTGGCTGGCTAGCCTCATGCCGATGCTGGTGATTGCCTGGTCTAGTCGCCGCCATGCGGTGCTGTGGTCGATGGTGGTTGCTGGCAACGGACTCTGGTTGCTGGTGTGGGGGCTTGCTCTGACGGCATCGCTGTCGAGCAGCGCGATGTTCAGCCCGCTGATACTGAGTGTCGGCTTGTTGTCGCTGGCGAGTTGGCGACCACGTCATGATGCGGGTGAAGGAGCAGAGAGGCCGCTTGCAGCCTGCTGGTGGGCATTGGCGACCATGGTGCCGCTGCTGGCATGGGCTCTGGCCCTCTGGCAGGACGCCATGCCATGGGCGGCCGAGGCGAACGATGCAGGGAGGCTGATCAACACAGGGCTGGTCAACACAGGATTGCCGCCATTGGTCTGGGGGCTGGTGTGCTGGGCAGGTGCCATGCGCTTCCAGGCGCGCGAAGGCGCTCAGCTTGCCGCAGGACTGTGGCTGCCGGCGCAGGCCGGAATCTTCCTTGCCCTGGTGGCAGTGCTGGAGGGGCCATCGCTGACCCTGGCGCTGGCGTTGCAGCTATTGGGTTTGACCGCTTGTGAATGGCGCTGGTATCGCGAGGGGCATACCACGGCGCGCTCCGTGTTTGCTGAGCTGTCACGCTTGCTGGCGTGGGGTGTCGTGGCTCGCTTGATGTATGGCATGGCGCATGACGACTATGCCGATATCGCGCACTGGCCACTGCAGATACTGCTGCCGGTATTGGCCTGTGTTGCCATGACCAGTCTCGGCATGCGCCACCGCCCGCGGACACAGCGCTGGCTGGAAGGTGCCGTTGTCCAGCTTGCCGTCGCGACGGTGGTGATGGAAATCCGCTATGTGTTGACCGGTGGAAAGCCCTTCGAGGGCAGCCTCACCCTGGCGGAGCTTTCCCTGCAGGTGTTGGCGCTGGCCGGGGTGGCGGCAAGCTACGCCTGGCGTGCTCGTGGAGGCGACGCTGATGCGCGGGCAGGGACGCAGCTGTATCGCGTGCTGGCACTGGTGGTCGGCGGAGCGGCCGTGGTTCTCTGGAGTGTCGGCGTGCTGGGCATCTTCAACCCGCTCTGGCACCCGGGGGATGTCGGGAGCTGGCCGCTGGTCAATTGGCTTCTGCCGGCATACGGCCTGCCTGCACTCGGCGCCGCGATGCTCTGGCGCATGACATCCAGGCGCGCACCGGACGTGGATGCGGGAAGCGCCGCGTCACGCTCACGAATGCGCGGGCTGAGCGAAGTGCTCGGTCTGCTGTCAGCCGGATTGTGGTTGGCGCTCAACTTGCGTCACTGCTGGCATGGCGCTGAGCTGGGGCTATGGCAGGGCATCGAGCAGGCGGAGCTATATGCTTACAGTGTGCTGATGCTGGTCGTCGCGGCGGCGCTGGTCGTGAGTGGTGCCAAGGTGGGGCAGCAATACTGGCAGCGTATCGGACAGGGCATTCTGATCCTCACCGTGATCAAGGTGGGGGTGTGGGATACCGCCACCCTGGAGGGGCTGTGGCGAGTAGGTTCATGGCTGGGACTGGGCAGTGTCCTGATGCTGCTTTCCGCCTTGTTCAATCGCCTGGCGGGGGCGGGAATGCGTGCAGGGGAGCGGAATTGACGAAAAGAGCGTTATCTTTGGTCGTTGTTCTTGGCTCGCAAGCCCATGAATCCGATAGAATGTGCGCTTTTGCACAGGGACAGGCCTCCGCATGACCATCCGTGATCTCATTCGTCTGCTTGGAGATGGTGGCTACCACTCCGGAGAGGCCCTGGGCGAAGAGCTCGGGGTGTCGCGTACGGCGGTCTGGAAGCAGCTCAAGAAACTTGAGGCGCTCGACATTCCGCTGGAAGCCATCAAGGGGCTTGGCTATCGACTGGCCAACCCCATCGAGTTGCTCGATGGTCAACAGATCATCGAGGCGCTGCCGCGCGAGACTCGCAAATACCTGACGCGCCTGTTCGTCGAGGAGTCGGTGGACTCGACCAATACCTTCATCCGCGAGCGCTTTCGTCAGGGAGCCGGTCATGCCGAGGTCTGTCTGGCGGAGGTGCAGTCGGCTGGGCGTGGCCGTCGTGGGCGTGAGTGGGAGACTCCCTGGGGGCGCAGCCTGGTCTTCTCGCTTGGCTGGCGCTTCGAATCAGGCGCCGCATCGCTTGAGGGCCTGAGTCTGGCGATCGGCGTGGCGGTGGCGGAGGTGCTCGAGGCCGATGGCCTGCCCGCGCGCCTCAAGTGGCCCAACGATGTCCTGCTGCAGATACAGAAGGATCAACCCAAGATCGCCGGTATTCTGGTCGAGGTCACAGGTGATGTGTCCGGTCCCTGTGACGTCGTCATCGGTATCGGCATGAACATCGAGTTGCCGGCCTCTAGGCGCGAGGCGATCACCCAGCCGGTGGCTGCGGTACGTGACATCATTCCCGGTGCTTCGCGCAATCGCTATGCCGCGCGTCTGATGGAGTCATTGCTGGCGCTGTTGCCCGAGTTCGAGTCACAGGGCTTTGCCGGATGGCAGGCGCGCTGGAATGAGCGCAATGCCTTCAAGGGGCGTGATGTGGTGATTCTGCGCGGAGACAGACGAGAAGAAGCCGTGGCAGAAGGTGTCGATGTCAATGGAAATCTCGAGGTGCGCATGAATGGCGAAACCATCACTCTCGCCGGTGGCGAGATCAGTCTGCGCGCCGTCTCATGATTCTGGATCTTGATATCGGCAACACCTTGTCAAAATGGCGTCTCAAGGACACCGTTTCCAGCGAGATCCGCTCGCGCGGCGCCGTCTGGACGCGAGAGGAGTGGCGGCCGGGCGCGGACATTCCTGACCTGGATGTCGTCACGGCCGTGCGTATCTCCAGCGTGGCGCGCAAGCAGGTGCTGGATGAGACGGTGGAGTTGCTGCGCAAGCAGGTCGGCGTCGTGCATGTCGCGCACTCGACGCGGGAGGCGCTGGGCGTCACCTGCGGCTATGAAGAGCCGCAACGCCTGGGCGTCGATCGCTGGTTGGGCGCACTCGCCGGCCATCATCTCACCGGGGGCTGTTGCAGCGTCGATTGCGGTAGCGCGATCACGGTGGATTTCGTGCTGCCGGGTGGCAAGCATCTGGGGGGGTATATTCTCCCGGGACTGCGTCTGATGAAGGAAAGCCTCAAGCTGGGTACGCGCAATGTGGCCATCGACCCGGATACCGAGGTGGATACGCTGCTCGCGCCGGGTCGCAATACGGTAGAGGCCGTCAATCACGGCATCTACATGGCGGCCGTCAGTGCGGTCAATCGTCTCTATGCCGAGGTCTGCGATCGTGAAGGGGTAGCCTTGCCGCTGCTGCTGACCGGCGGTGACGCGCGGGTGGTGGCGCGCGGTCTGCGGGTGCCGCATGCGCTCTGGCCAGACATGGTGTACGCCGGCCTGGAGGCGCTGTATCCACTGACCGCTGCCGAGCGGGCAGGGCGCCTGTCAGGTGCGCCCGACCAGCCGCGAGTGCCTGATCTAGAAAAACTTCGCTCAGGGCTTGCGCTCACCCAGATGCTTTGACATACTACGTCCCGTTCTGAGGCGATACATTCCCTCAAGCGCTTGAAGTAGAATGAAATCAAGCACTTGACAGCGTATCCCAAGCGACGTAAGATGCGTCGTCACAGATGGTGGGGTTCCCGAGTGGCCAAAGGGAGCAGACTGTAAATCTGCCGCGAAAGCTTCGAAGGTTCGAATCCTTCCCCCACCACCAGATTCGCTTATGATGCCGCGTGCATCAGGGCAGCAAGAGTTGGAAAGCGGGCATAGTTTAATGGTAGAACCTCAGCCTTCCAAGCTGATGACGCGGGTTCGATTCCCGCTGCCCGCTCCAGTTCATCTCGCCAGTCGAGATTGCGCAAAGGTTTTGCTCGTGTAGCTCAGGGGTAGAGCACACCCTTGGTAAGGGTGAGGTCGGCGGTTCAAATCCGCCCACGAGCTCCATACAACGGAAGGGCGAGTCGCAGTTTGGCTCGTCTTTTTTGTTTCCGACGACCTCCCAGGTCGCGGTCAAAGATAAGGCTTGTCAGTTTGGGTTGTCTCAGCTATGATGGCGCCCGCTGTTCATTCAGCCTTGTTTTTAGTCTCTGGAACACGCAAGTGTTACAGGCCAGTAGCTCAATTGGCAGAGCAGCGGTCTCCAAAACCGCAGGTTGGGGGTTCGATTCCCTCCTGGCCTGCCATCCTTCCCCAGGATGGTATTCGACTTCTTACCGATTCTCGATTCTAGCGATCGCTGCACCCTTGAGGAGTCTCTTTGATGAAACAGAACGCCGAGGTGCAGGAAGCGCGCCACGACGGGTTCAAGTGGTCGGTCGTTGTCATTCTTCTTGTGCTGGCTGTTGCTGGCAACGCCTATTTTGCTGACCAAGCGCTGCTTTATCGCGTGCTTGGCGTCGTCGTGCTTGGTGTTGCAGCGGCTGCTCTGGCGATCACGACCAACAAAGGCCGTGATGTTGTCGAGCTGGCAAGTAGTGCGCGCCGCGAGATCCAGCGCGTCGTTTGGCCGACCCGACAGGAAACTGTCCAGACAACTGCCATCGTGCTGGGTGCCGTGCTTATCGTGGGCCTGTTGCTATGGCTCATCGATACCACCCTCGGCTGGCTGATGTCCGGCATCGTCAGTTAACGGAGTTTCCATGTCCAAGCGTTGGTATGTCATACACGCCTATTCCGGTTTCGAAAAGCAGGTCATGCGTTCGCTCAACGAGCGTGTGAAGCTTTACGCCATGGAAGATCACTTCGGTGAGATTCTCGTGCCGGTCGAAGAAATCGTCGAAATGCGTGACGGCAAGCGCCGCAAGAGCGAGCGCAAGTTCTACCCGGGCTACGTGCTGGTCGAGATGGACATGAATGATCAGTCCTGGCACCTGGTGAATGAAACCCCGCGCGTCATGGGTTTCATTGGCGGAACCCCGGAGAAGCCGGCAGCGATTACCCAGAAAGAAGCCGACGCCATGCTGCGTCGCGTTCAGGATGGCACCGACAAGCCGCGTCCGAAGACTCTCTTCGAGCCGGGTGAAACGGTGCGTGTCACTGATGGTCCGTTCGCGGACTTCAATGGCGTAGTCGAAGAAGTGAATTACGAAAAGAGCCGTCTGCAGGTCAGCGTGCTGATCTTCGGGCGTGCTACGCCGGTGGAGCTAGAGTTCTCCCAGGTCGAGAAGGACTGATCTCAGGATCATCATCTCACCTGTTTGAACACGAGCATCACGGCAACACGACGGGTCGCCTGAGGCGGCCCGGTTTTACGGGGAGCCGCAAGGCGCTACCACCCATACTGGAGTCCTATCATGGCCAAGAAAGTACAGGCTTACATCAAGCTGCAGGTTGCAGCCGGTAAAGCTAACCCGAGCCCGCCCGTGGGTCCTGCCCTCGGTCAGCACGGTGTCAACATCATGGAGTTCTGTAAAGCGTTCAACGCCGCTACCCAGAACGTCGAGCCGGGTCTCCCGACTCCCGTGGTCATCACTGTCTACTCCGACCGTAGCTTCACTTTCGTCACCAAGACGCCGCCTGCGGCCGTCCTGCTGCTGAAAGCGGCTGGTCTGAAGTCCGGTTCTGGCGAGCCGAACAAGAAGAAGGTCGGTACCGTGACTCGCGCTCAGCTCGAAGAGATCGCGACCACCAAGGAACCGGACCTGACAGCTTCCAATCTGGACGCTGCTGTTCGCACCATCGCCGGTACTGCCCGTAGCATGGGCCTGAACGTGGAGGGTCTTTGATCATGGCCAAGATTTCAAAGCGCGCCCAGGCGATCAACGCGAAAGTTGAATCCGGCAAGGTCTACAGCGTCGAAGAAGCTGTTGCTCTGCTGTCCGAGCTGTCCACCGTCAAGTTCAAAGAGACCATCGAAGTCTCTCTGAACCTGGGTGTTGACCCGCGTAAATCCGATCAGGTCGTTCGCGGCGCTACCGTGATGCCGAATGGCACCGGTAACGAAGTGCGCGTCGCTGTCTTCACCCAGGGCGCCAACGCTGAAGCAGCGAAGGAAGCCGGTGCAGACGTGATCGGCATGGATGACCTGGCAGAACAGGTCAAGAAGGGCGTGATGGACTTCGACGTCGTCATCGCCTCTCCGGATGCCATGCGCGTTGTCGGTCAGCTGGGCCAGATCCTCGGTCCGCGCGGCCTGATGCCGAACCCGAAAGTCGGTACCGTGACCCCTGACGTCGCGACTGCCGTGAAGAATGCCAAGGCTGGTCAGGTGCGTTTCCGTACTGACAAGAACGGCATCATTCACGCCGGTATCGGCAAGATCGACTTCAGTGCTGACTCCATTCAGGGTAACATTGACGCCCTGGTGGCCGAAGTCAAGAAGCTGAAGCCGAGCACTTCCAAGGGTATCTACCTGAAGAAGATCACCCTGTCCAGCACCATGGGCCCGGGTCTGACTGTCGATCACGCCAAGTACGCGTAAGGCAGTCTCAGAATGTTTCACTTTGCGGTCCCCGTGCTCAGCCGCGGGGCGCCGTCAAAGACCGCAGGCGCTGGCCTTGTCACCTCGGTGACAGGGCCGGCTTAATCGCGCCGCGATGCTTGCATTGCGCGTAGCCTGCGCAGATGGTGTCCCAGCCCTGCTGGTGGCAGCCATCCTCCAAGACTCTCCCGCGCAGTTCTGGTGAGAGAGATGGTAAACCACTGGGGAATTCGTTCCCCGGCACGAAATGGAGTCAACACCGTGGCTTTAGGTCTCGAAGACAAGAAGGCAATTGTTGCTGAGGTCAGCGAAACCGCCAAGGGTGCTCTCTCCGTAGTCGCTGCCGACTCTCGTGGTGTAACTGTTGGTGCAATGACCGAATTGCGCAAACAGTGCCGCGAAGCGGGCGTCCAGCTGCGTGTTGTTCGCAACACTCTGGCTCGTCGTGCGCTGTCCGGTACCTCTTACGAGGTGCTGAACGAGTCCTTCGTCGGCCCGACTCTGCTTGCATTCTCCATGGAACACCCGGGCGCTGGCGCTCGTCTGTTCAAGGAATTTGCCAAGCAGGTCGAGGCGTTCGAAGTCAAGGCATTGGCCTACGAAGGCGAGTTCATCCCGGCGGCGAATATCGACCGTCTGGCATCTCTGCCGACCCGCGATGAAGCACTGTCCAAGCTGCTGTCTGTCATGAAGGAAGCTTCTGCAGGCAAGCTGGTCCGTACTATCGCAGCACTGCGCGATCAGAAGGAAGCCGAAGCCGCCGCGTAAGCAGCGCTTTGACCTCCTGGCTGTCTCGTGCAGCCTGAATCGATTTCCGTTTGACTGAGCATCTTTGCTCCGCAAAGTTTAGGATTGCTAAAATGGCACTGACCAAAGAAGACATCATCAACGCCGTCGCTGACATGACCGTCATGGAAGTGGCTGAGCTGATCGAAGCAATGGAAGAGAAGTTCGGCGTTTCTGCCGCTGCCGCCGTCGCTGCTGGCCCGGCTGCCGCTGAAGCTGTTGAAGAGCAGACCGAGTTCGACATCGTTCTGACTGCTGCTGGTGACAAGAAAGTCAACGTCATCAAGGCTGTTCGTGAACTGACTGGCCTGGGCCTGAAAGAAGCCAAGGCAGCTGTTGACGGCGCTCCGGCCACCCTGAAAGAAGGCGTGAGCAAGGAAGACGCAGAAGCAGCTAAGAAGAAGCTGGAAGAAGCTGGCGCGTCCGTGGAACTCAAGTAACTCGTGTTCCAGGCTGCGCACGCTGCGTAAGCTTCCTGGCTGGTGGCGGACTCCGCCACCAGCCTTTTTCTGTTGCAAGACGAATTATGACGGCGAGCCAGCCCGCAAGGGAGGCTTGCCGTCCGCGCCTGATGGACATCGCCGCGCCATCAGGTATGAGCCGACCACGCATCGGTCACCCAAGGTGAACAAGCTGGGGAATACAGATGGCTTACTCATACACTGAGAAAAAACGCATCCGCAAGGATTTTGGCAAACTGCCCCAAGTGATGGATGTGCCTTACCTGCTGGCCATCCAGCTTGATTCCTACCACGACTTTCTCCAGCAGGACAGGGCGCCAGAACAGCGCCTGGAAGTCGGCCTTCACGCTGCCTTCAAGTCCGTGTTCCCGATTGCCAGCTTCTCTGGCAACGCAGCGCTCGAGTATGTCAGCTACCGCTTCGGTACGCCGGCGTTCGACGTCAAGGAATGTCAGCTGCGCGGAGTCACTTACTCTGCGCCGCTGCGCGTGAAAGTGCGCCTGATGATCTATGACAAGGAATCGTCGAACAAGGCGATCAAGGACATCAAGGAGCAGGAAGTCTACATGGGGGAAATCCCCCTGATGACAGAGAACGGTACCTTCGTCATCAATGGTACCGAACGTGTCATCGTGTCACAGCTGCACCGCTCGCCGGGTGTGTTCTTCGACCACGACAAGGGCAAGAGCCACTCGTCCGGCAAGCTGCTGTACTCCGCACGTGTGATTCCTTACCGCGGTTCCTGGTTGGACTTCGAGTTTGATCCGAAGGACAACGTCTACGTCCGTATCGACCGTCGTCGCAAGCTGCCGGCTTCCGTTCTGCTGCGTGCCATGGGCATGACCAGCGAAGAGATTCTCGGTACGTTCTTCGACACCACGATGTACCACATCGAGCGCAGCGGCTTCTCCGTTGAGCTGGTGCCGGCACGTCTGCGTGGCGAGACCGCCGCCTTCGACATCAAGGATGCCGACGGTAGCGTGATCGTGGAGGAAGGTCGTCGTATTACACAGAAGCACGTCCGTCAGATGGAAGCCTCCGGCCTCGAGCGTCTCGAAGTGCCGATGGACTACCTGTACGGCAAGGTGCTGGCCAAGGATCAGATCGATCCGGCCACTGGTGAGCTGGTCTGCGAAAGCAACAGCGAGATCACTCCGGAACTGCTGGAGAAGATGGCTCAGGCCAAGATCACCCAGTTCGAAGTCATCTACACCAACGACCTGGATTGCGGTCCGTTCGTGTCCGATACCCTGAAACTGGATACCACGCGTAACCAGCTCGAGGCATTGGTCGAGATCTACCGCATGATGCGTCCGGGCGAGCCGCCCACCAAGGATGCAGCAGAGTCACTGTTCCAGAACCTGTTCTTCAGCGAAGACCGCTACGACCTGTCGGGCGTGGGCCGCATGAAGTTCAACCGCCGCCTGCGTCGCGAAAGCGATACCGGCAGCGGCGTGCTCGATCAGGACGATATCCTGACCGTCATGAAGGAGCTGATCAGCATCCGTAACGGCAATGGCGATGTCGATGACATCGACCACCTGGGCAACCGTCGTATTCGCTCTGTGGGCGAAATGGCGGAAAACCAGTTCCGTGTCGGCCTGGTCCGCGTCGAGCGTGCGGTCAAGGAGCGTCTGTCCATGGCCGAGAGCGAAGGCCTGATGCCGCAGGATCTCATCAACGCCAAGCCGGTTGCGGCGGCGGTGAAGGAATTCTTCGGTTCCAGCCAGCTCTCCCAGTTCATGGATCAGAACAACCCGCTGTCCGAAGTGACGCACAAGCGCCGTGTCTCCGCGCTTGGTCCGGGCGGTCTGACCCGTGAGCGCGCCGGCTTCGAAGTTCGTGACGTTCACGCCACGCACTACGGCCGTCTGTGCCCGATCGAAACGCCGGAAGGCCCGAACATCGGTCTGATCAACTCGCTGGCGACCTACTCCAAGACCAACAGCTATGGCTTCCTCGAGACGCCGTACCGCAAGGTCGTGGATTGTCAGGTCACCGACGATGTCGTCGATCTGTCCGCGATCGAGGAAGGCGATTTCATCATCGCCCAGGCCTCCGCGACCGTCGACGAGAACGGCCGTCTGGTCGACGACCTGGTTCAGGTTCGTCACCGTGGCGAGACCACCTTCATGGCGCCGGAAAAGGTCACCATGATGGACGTGTCTCCGCGTCAGGTCGTCTCTGTCGCTGCCGCACTGATCCCGTTCCTCGAGCACGATGATGCCAACCGCGCCTTGATGGGTGCGAACATGCAGCGTCAGGCCGTTCCGACTCTGAAGGCTGACAAGCCGCTGGTCGGTACCGGCATGGAGCGCTTCGTGGCGCGTGACTCCGGCGTCTGCGCCGTGGCACGTCGTGGCGGTGTCATCGATTCCGTCGATGCCAAGCGCATCGTCGTACGTGTGCGGGAAGAAGAGATCATCGGCGGTGAAGCCGGCGTTGATATCTACAACCTGACCAAGTACGTGCGCTCGAACCAGAATACCTGTCAGAACCAGCGCCCGATCGTGCGTCCTGGCGACGAAGTCGCCATCGGCGACATCCTGGCCGACGGCCCGTCCGTCGACATGGGTGATCTGGCCCTGGGTCAGAACATGCGTCTGGCGTTCATGCCCTGGAACGGCTTCAACTTCGAGGATTCCATCCTGTTCTCGGAGCGTGTGGTGCAGGAAGATCGCTTCACCACCATCCACATCCAGGAACTGACCTGTGTCGCGCGTGACACCAAGCTCGGGCCGGAAGAAATCACTTCCGATATCCCGAATGTCGGCGAATCCGCACTCTCCAAGCTGGATGAGTCCGGTGTCGTCTACATCGGTGCCGAGCTGAATCCGGGCGACATCCTGGTCGGCAAGGTCACGCCGAAGGGCGAGACCCAGCTGACGCCGGAAGAGAAGCTGTTGCGTGCCATCTTCGGCGAGAAGGCGTCCGACGTTAAGGACACCTCTCTGCGTGCCCCGACCGGCATGAAGGCCACCGTCATCGATGTTCAGGTCTTCACCCGTGACGGCGTCGAGAAGGATCAGCGTGCGCTCTCCATCGAGCAGATGCAGCTGGCCGAGGTCCGCAAGGACCTGCAGGAAACCTACCGTATCGCGGAAGAGGCGACCTTCGAGCGTATGCAGCGCAACCTGGTCGGTCAGGCCGTCAACGGTGGTCCTAAGCTCAAGAAGGGCGACGTGCTGACCGATGACTACCTGGAAGCACTGCCGCGCCAGGAGTGGTTCAAGCTGCGTCTGCAGGACGAATCTCTCAACGAGCTGCTGGCTCAGGCCGACGAGCAGCTCGAGATCCGTCGTCGCGAGATGGACGAGCGCTTCGAAGACAAGAAGCGCAAGCTCACCCAGGGTGATGATCTGGCACCGGGCGTGCTCAAGATCGTCAAGGTATACGTCGCCGTGAAGCGTCGTATCCAGCCGGGTGACAAGATGGCCGGTCGACACGGTAACAAGGGTGTCATCTCCGCGATCATGCCGGTCGAAGACATGCCGTTCGATGGCAATGGCGAGTCGGTTGACGTCGTGCTGAACCCGCTGGGTGTACCGTCGCGCATGAACGTCGGTCAGATCCTCGAGACCCACCTCGGCATGGCCGCGCGTGGTCTGGGCGTGAAGATCGAGCACATGCTGCGCGAAGAGCGTGCCGAGCAGGTCAAGCAGATCCGCGAATTCCTCGACAAGGTGTACAACACCGTCGGCGGTCGCCAGGAAGACCTCTCCGTGCTCAGCGATGATGAAATCATCACCATGGCGCACAACCTGAAGAAGGGCGTGCCGATGGCAACGCCGGTCTTCGATGGCGCCAAGGAACACGAGATCAAGCAGTTGCTCACGCTGGCCGGTATCCCTGATTCCGGACAGATGGACCTCTACGATGGCCGCACCGGCGAGAAGTTCGATCGCAAGGTGACCGTCGGTTACATGTACATGCTCAAGCTCAACCACCTGGTGGATGACAAGATGCATGCGCGTTCGACCGGCTCCTACTCCCTCGTCACGCAGCAGCCGCTGGGTGGTAAGGCGCAGTTTGGTGGTCAGCGCTTCGGTGAGATGGAGGTCTGGGCCCTCGAGGCGTACGGCGCTGCCTACACCCTCCAGGAGATGCTCACGGTCAAGTCCGATGACGTGGAAGGCCGTACCAAGATGTACAAGAGCATCGTAGATGGCGATCACACCATGCAGGCGGGCATGCCCGAATCCTTCAACGTGCTGGTGAAGGAAATCCGCTCGCTGGGTATCGACATGGAGCTGGAAGGCTGACGCCGAAAAGCCACAAGTATTGACGGTCCGCAAAGCCTGGTGTCAGCAGCCAGGCTTTGCCCATGACAACTCCGCAACGGAGCGACCCATGAAAGATTTGGTGAAAGTTCTCAAATCGCAGGCGCAGTCCGAAGAATTCGACGCCATCAAGATTACCCTGGCGTCTCCGGACATGATTCGCTCGTGGTCTTTTGGTGAAGTGAAGAAGCCTGAAACCATCAACTACCGGACATTCAAGCCGGAACGTGATGGTCTTTTCTGTGCCAAGATCTTTGGCCCGGTGAAGGACTACGAGTGCCTGTGTGGCAAGTACAAGCGGATGAAGCATCGCGGCATCATCTGTGAGAAGTGTGGCGTTGAAGTGACCAAGGCGGCAGTGCGTCGTGAGCGTATGGCTCACATCGAACTGGCGAGCCCGGTCGCGCATATCTGGTTCCTGAAGTCTCTGCCGTCTCGTATCGGCATGCTGCTCGACATGACTCTGCGTGATATCGAGCGCGTGCTGTACTTCGAAAGCTTCGTGGTCATCGATCCGGGCATGACGACCCTCGAGAAGGGTCATCTGCTCAACGATGAGCAGTACTTCGAAGCGCTGGAAGAATTCGGTGATGATTTCGATGCCCGCATGGGTGCCGAAGCCATCAAGGCGCTGCTCGAGGACATCGAGCTGGAAGAAGAGGTCGAGCGCCTGCGTGAAGAGATTCCGCAGACCAACTCCGAGACCAAGATCAAGAAGCTGTCCAAGCGCCTCAAGCTGCTGGAAGCCTTCTACTATTCCGGCAACAAGCCGGGCTGGATGATCATGGAAGTGCTGCCAGTGCTGCCGCCGGACCTGCGTCCGTTGGTACCGCTGGACGGCGGCCGCTTCGCGACTTCGGATCTGAACGATCTGTATCGTCGTGTGATCAACCGCAACAACCGCCTCAAGCGTCTGCTCGACCTCAATGCGCCGGACATCATCGTGCGCAACGAGAAGCGCATGCTGCAGGAATCCGTGGATGCACTGCTCGACAACGGTCGTCGCGGTCGCGCCATCACCGGTTCCAACAAGCGTCCGCTGAAGTCGCTGGCCGACATGATCAAGGGCAAGCAGGGTCGTTTTCGTCAGAACCTGCTGGGCAAGCGCGTCGACTATTCCGGTCGTTCCGTCATCACCGTCGGCCCGACCCTGCGTCTGCACCAGTGTGGTCTGCCGAAGAAGATGGCGCTTGAACTGTTCAAGCCGTTCATCTACGCCAAGCTGCAGGCCTCCGGTCACGCCAGCACCATCAAGGCCGCCAAGAAGATGGTCGAGCGCGAAGCCCCGGAAGTCTGGGATTTCCTCGCCGACGTCATCCGCGAGCACCCGGTGCTGCTGAACCGTGCCCCGACTCTGCACCGTCTGGGTATCCAGGCGTTCGAGCCGCTGCTGATCGAAGGCAAGGCCATCCAACTGCACCCGCTGGTCTGCGCTGCGTACAACGCCGACTTTGATGGTGACCAGATGGCTGTCCACGTACCGCTGACGCTGGAAGCCCAGCTGGAAGCGCGTGCGTTGATGATGTCGACCAACAACGTGCTGTCGCCGGCCAACGGCGAGCCGATCATCGTGCCGTCCCAGGACGTCGTGCTGGGTCTGTACTACATGACCCGCGAGAAGATCGGTGCCAAGGGTGAGGGCATGGCCTTCGCGAACCTGGGTGAAGTCGAGCGTGCCTTCGGCACGCACAGCGCTCACCTGCACGCGATGGTCAAGGTCCGTCTGACCGAGACGCTCAAGGACGAAGAGTCCGGCGAGCTGTACGAGAAGACGTCCCTGCACGACACCACCATCGGTCGCGCACTGCTGTTCCGCATTCTGCCGAAGGGCATGCCGTTCGAGCTGATCAACCAGGTGATGAAGAAGAAAGCCATCTCCGGTCTGATCAACGAGGCGTACCGTCGTGTCGGTCTGAAGGACACCGTCATCTTCGCTGACCAGCTGATGTACACCGGCTTCCGTCTTGCGACCTGGTCCGGCGCCTCCATCGGCGTCAACGACTTCGTCATCCCGGACGCGAAGAAGGTCATCATCGACGCGGCCGAAGACGAAGTGAAAGAGATCGAAGACCAGTTCTCCTCCGGTCTCGTGACCGCGGGCGAGAAGTACAACAAGGTCATCGATATCTGGGCGCGTGCCAACGACCGTGTCGCCAAGGAGATGATGGCAGGTATCTCGAAAGAGACCGTCGTCAACTGGAAAGGCGAAGTGGTCAATGACGAAGACGGCAATCCGATGGAGCAGGACTCCTTCAACAGCGTCTTCATCATGGCCGACTCCGGTGCGCGTGGTTCCGCCGCACAGATTCGTCAGCTGGCTGGTATGCGTGGCCTGATGGCCAAGCCGGATGGCTCGATCATCGAGACGCCGATCACCGCCAACTTCCGTGAAGGTCTGAACGTACTCCAGTACTTCATCTCCACGCACGGTGCCCGTAAGGGTCTGGCGGATACGGCACTGAAGACCGCCAACTCCGGTTACCTGACCCGTCGTCTGGTCGATGTTGCCCAGGATCTGGTCATCACCGAAGCGGATTGCGGCACTCAGGAAGGTCTGATTCTGCACCCGGTCATCGAAGGCGGCGACATCATCGTCCCGCTGTCCCAGCGTGTGCTGGGTCGTGTCGTGGCGCAGGACGTGGTCGATCCGGTCTCTGATGAGGTCCTGATCGCACGCGGCACGCTGCTCGACGAAGCCTGGTGTGCACAGCTCGATACCATGGGCGTCGATGAGATCATCGTGCGTACCACCATCGGTTGTGAAACCGTGCACGGTGTCTGCTCGGCCTGTTACGGTCGTGACCTGGCGCGTGGCCATCAGGTCAACGTCGGTGAAGCCATCGGTGTCATTGCGGCACAGTCCATCGGTGAGCCGGGTACCCAGCTGACCATGCGTACCTTCCACATCGGTGGTGCCGCTTCGCGGGCATCTGCCGTGGATAGCGTCCAGGTCAAGCATGGTGGCAGCGTACGTCTGCACAACATCAAGTCGGTTGAGCGTGCCGATGGCAAGCTGATTGTCGTCTCGCGTTCCAGCGCACTGGCAGTGGCGGATGACCACGGCCGTGAGCGCGAATTCTACAAGCTCCCGTACGGTGCTGAACTGTCCGTACGTGACGGCGATCCGGTGGCCTCTGGCCAATCCGTCGCCAAGTGGGATCCGCACACTCACCCGATCGTCGCGGAAGTCGCGGGTCAGGTGCAGTTCACGGACATGGAAGATGGCCAGACCATCAACCGTACCACTGACGAAATGACCGGCCTGTCCTCCATCGAGGTCATCGAGAGCGCTTCACGTCCGTCCGCGGCCCGTGACAAGCGTCCGATGATCATGCTGGTAGACGGTAGCGGCAAGCACGTGACACTGCCGGGCTCCAACACGCCGGTCCAGTACCTGCTGCCGGGCAATGCCGTGGTGTCCGCCGAGAATGGCGCGGCCGTCGGCGTGGGTGACGTCATCGCACGTATCCCGATGGAAGCGTCTGGTAACAAGGACATCACCGGTGGTCTGCCGCGCGTTGCCGACCTGTTCGAAGCACGTCGTCCGAAAGAGCCGGCCATCCTGGCCGAGATCTCCGGCACCGTGACCTTCGGCAAGGAAACCAAAGGCAAGCGTCGTCTGACCATCACGCCGGTGGAAGGTGATCCGTTCGAGCTGTTGATCCCGAAATGGCGCCAGATCAGCGTCTTCGAAGGTGAAACGGTCGAGAAGGGTGAAGTCATCTCCGATGGCCCGAGCAACCCGCACGATATCCTGCGTCTGCTCGGCGTCGCGGAAATGACCAAGTACATCACCACCGAAGTCCAGGAGGTCTATCGCCTCCAGGGTGTCGGCATCAACGACAAGCACATCGAAGTCATCGTGCGTCAGATGCTGCGCAAGGTCGAGATCACCGATTCTGGCGACTCCACCTTCATCACAGGCGACCAGGTGGAATACGCCCGCGTCGTCGAAGAAAACATGCGTCTCGAGGCCGACGGCAAGTTCCCGGCCAAGTTCGATCGCATCCTGCTCGGTATCACCAAGGCGAGCCTGGCAACTGAATCGTTCATCTCCGCGGCGTCCTTCCAGGAAACCACGCGAGTTCTGACCGAGGCATCTGTCACCGGCAAGCGCGATTATCTCCGCGGTCTGAAGGAGAATGTCGTGGTCGGTCGCCTGATTCCGGCGGGTACTGGCCTGGCCTATCACGACGAGCGTCGCCGCCGTCGCGATGGCCTGCCGCTCGCACCGGCCCCGTCGGCACAGGACGTCGAGCAGGAATTGGGCGCTCAACTCACTGCCCTCGACGCGGACGACGACGACCTCTGAGGTCTTGCGCCCCGCCGTCTCTGACGGCGGGGTTGACGCCCTTGTGGCCCAAGCCCTAGAATATGCAGCCTTTAACAGTAGGGCAGGTGCATCCTGCCCTGTTGTTGGAAGGCAGTACAACCCATTGGAGCAAGCAAATGGCAACCGTTAACCAGCTCGTGCGCAAGCCGCGCAAGCGTCAGGCGTCCAAGAGCGACGTCCCTGCGCTGCAGGCATGTCCGCAGAAGCGTGGCGTGTGTACCCGTGTATACACTACTACCCCGAAGAAGCCGAACTCCGCACTCCGTAAGGTTTGCCGTGTTCGCCTGACCAACGGCTTCGAAGTCACTTCATACATCGGCGGTGAAGGTCACAACCTTCAGGAACACTCTGTTGTTCTGATCCGTGGCGGTCGTGTGAAGGATTTGCCGGGTGTCCGTTACCACACCGTTCGTGGTGCACTGGATACCTCTGGCGTGCAGAACCGTAAGCAGGGCCGTTCCAAGTACGGCGCCAAGCGTCCGAAGGCGTAATTCAAAGTTTAATATCGGTCTGATAAGAGTAAGGTCGGGCGTCGCGTCCAACGCGAGGCGTCCCGGGTTTACCTGAAGGACCCTTCTACTGAGGGCTTATCATGCCTAGAAGACGTGTAGCAGCTAAGCGCGAAATCCTGCCGGATCCGAAGTTCGGAAGCGAGCGCCTGGCCAAGTTCATGAACCACCTGATGATCAGCGGCAAGAAGTCTGCAGCTGAGCGCATCGTTTACGGTGCTCTCGATCGTGTTGCCGAACGCTCCAATGACGAGCCGCTGGACCTCTTCGACAAGGCGCTGGAGGCCATCCAGCCGATGGTCGAAGTGAAGTCCCGTCGTGTTGGTGGTGCAACCTACCAGGTGCCGGTTGAAGTTCGTCCTTCCCGTCGTCAGGCACTGGCCATGCGTTGGCTGGTGGACGCTGCGCGCAAGCGCGGCGAAAAGACCATGGTGCAGCGCCTCTCTGGCGAGATCCTGGATGCCGCTGAAGGCAAGGGTTCTGCTGTGAAGAAGCGTGAAGACGTGCACCGCATGGCAGAAGCCAACAAGGCCTTCTCCCACTACCGCTTCTAAACAACGGGGATACTCACCGTGGCACGCAAGACTCCACTTAAGCGTTACCGCAACATCGGTATCTGTGCCCACGTCGACGCCGGTAAGACTACCACTACCGAGCGCGTCCTGTTCTATACCGGCCTGTCTCACAAGGTCGGCGAAGTCCACGATGGTGCTGCCACCATGGACTGGATGGAGCAGGAACAGGAACGTGGCATCACGATCACCTCTGCGGCGACCACCTGCTTCTGGCAGGGCATGAGCAAGCAGTTCGACGAGCACCGTATCAACATCATCGATACTCCGGGGCACGTTGACTTCACTGTTGAAGTCGAGCGTTCACTGCGTGTTCTCGATGGCGCGGTCGTGGTGCTGTGTGGTTCTTCCGGTGTCCAGCCGCAGACAGAGACTGTCTGGCGTCAGGCCAACCGTTACGAAGTTCCGCGCATGATCTTCGTCAACAAGATGGACCGCGCTGGCGCGGACTTCTTCATGGTCGTCGAGCAGGTGCGCAAGCGCCTGGGCGCGAACGCCGTCCCGATCCAGATCAACTGGGGTGCGGAAGACGAGTTCAAGGGCGTCATCGACCTGATCAAGATGAAGGCCATTGTCTGGGACGAAGACAATCACGGCATGAACTACGAGCTGATCGACATTCCGGCCGAGCTGCAAGATACAGCTGCCGAATGGCGTGAACACATGCTCGAGTCTGCTGCTGAAGCGTCCGAAGAGCTGATGGACAAGTACCTTGAAGAAGGCGAGCTGTCCGAGGAAGAAGTCAAGGCTGCGCTGCGTCAGCGTACCCTGGCCAACGAAATCTGCCTCGTGACCTGTGGTTCTGCCTTCAAGAACAAGGGTGTCCAGGCGGTTCTGGATGCGGTCATCGAATACATGCCGTCTCCGCTTGAAGTCAAGGCCATCGAAGGTGAGCTTGACGACAAGGACGGTACCATCGAGACCCGCGAAGCTGACGACAAGGCTCCGTTCGCGGCGCTGGCGTTCAAGATCGCGACCGATCCGTTCGTTGGTACCCTGACCTTCATCCGCGTCTACTCGGGCGTGCTGAAGTCTGGTGATGGCGTCTTCAACTCCGTCAAGAGCAAGAAGGAGCGTGTCGGTCGTATCGTCCAGATGCACTCCAACTCTCGTGAGGAGATCAAGGAAGTCTATGCTGGCGATATCGCCGCATGTATCGGTCTGAAAGACGTGACCACCGGTGACACCCTGTGTGACCCGGATCACAAGATCGTGCTTGAGCGCATGGAATTCCCTGAGCCGGTCATCTCCGTCGCTGTCGAGCCGAAGTCCAAGGCCGACCAGGAAAAGATGGGTGTTGCACTGGGCAAGCTGGCCCAGGAAGATCCGTCCTTCCGCGTCGAGACCGACGAAGAGTCCGGTCAGACCATCATCTCCGGTATGGGTGAGCTTCACCTGGACATCCTCGTCGACCGCATGCGTCGCGAGTTCAATGTCGAGGCGAACATCGGCAAGCCGCAGGTGGCTTACCGTGAGACCATCCGTGCCAAGGTCGAGCAGGAAGGCAAGTTCGTTCGTCAGTCCGGCGGTCGTGGTCAGTTCGGTCACGTCTGGCTTCGCATTGAGCCTCTCACTGCAGAGGACAAGGGCGACGACGAAGAAATGACCTTCAAGTTCGAGTCCGAGATCGTCGGTGGTGCGGTTCCGAAGGAATACGTGCCGGCCGTCGAGAAGGGCGCCGCTGAGCAGCTCAAGAATGGTGTCATCGCCGGTTATCCGATGATCGACGTCAAGGTCACGCTGTTCGATGGTTCCTACCACGACGTCGACTCCAACGAGACTGCGTTCAAGGTCGCCTCTTCCATGGCGATCAAGGCCGGTGCCCCGAAAGCGGGTGCAGTGCTGCTTGAGCCGCTCATGAAAGTCGAAGTCGTCACGCCTGAAGATTTCATGGGTGACGTCATGGGCGACCTGAACCGTCGTCGTGGCCTCGTTCAGGGCATGGATGATTCTTCCACTGGCAAGATCATCAATGCACTGGTGCCGCTGGGTGAGATGTTCGGTTATGCGACCGACCTGCGCTCACAGACCCAGGGCCGCGCAAGCTACTCCATGGAGTTTGCGAAATACGACGAAGCACCGAACAGCATCGTCGAAGCCGTCATCAATCAGAAGTAACCGATTAGCTAACGAAAGAGGTTATAGCAGTGGCTAAGGAAAAATTTGAGCGTTCGAAGCCGCACGTCAACGTCGGCACCATTGGTCACGTCGATCACGGCAAGACCACTCTGACTGCGGCTCTGACTCGCGTCTCTGCAGAAGTCTTCGGTGGTGACGCGCGTGCGTTTGACTCCATCGATAATGCCCCGGAAGAGCGTGAGCGTGGTATCACCATCTCCACCGCTCACGTGGAATATCAGTCCGAAGTGCGTCACTACGCGCACGTCGACTGCCCGGGTCACGCCGACTACGTCAAGAACATGATCACCGGTGCTGCCCAGATGGACGGCGCTATCCTGGTCTGTTCCGCTGCTGACGGCCCCATGCCGCAGACTCGCGAGCACATCCTGCTGTCCCGTCAGGTCGGCGTTCCGTTCATCGTTGTCTTCCTGAACAAGGCTGACATGGTCGATGACGAAGAGCTGCTCGAGCTGGTCGAGATGGAAGTTCGTGAACTCCTGAGCGAGTACGACTTCCCGGGCGACGACACTCCGATCATCATCGGCTCTGCCCTGATGGCTCTGGAAGGCAAGGACGACAACGGCATGGGTACTACCGCCGTTGCCAACCTGATCAAGGCCCTGGATGCGTACATCCCGGAGCCGGAGCGCGCTATCGACCAGCCGTTCCTGATGCCGATCGAAGACGTCTTCTCCATCTCTGGTCGCGGTACCGTCGTCACTGGCCGTATCGAGCGTGGTCTGGTCAAGACTGGCGAAGAGATCGAAATCATCGGCGTGCGTGACACCACCAAGACTACCGTTACCGGTGTCGAGATGTTCCGCAAGCTGCTGGACGAAGGTCGTGCTGGCGAAAACGTCGGCGCCCTGCTGCGCGGCACCAAGCGTGATGACGTCGAGCGTGGCCAGGTTCTGGCCAAGCCGGGCTCCATCAAGCCGCACACCAAGTTCGAAGCCGAAGTCTACGTCCTGTCCAAGGAAGAAGGCGGTCGTCACACTCCGTTCTTCAAAGGCTATCGTCCGCAGTTCTACTTCCGTACCACTGACATCACTGGTACCTGTGAGCTGCCGGAAGGCGTCGAGATGGTCATGCCGGGCGACAACGTCCAGATGGTCGTGTCTCTGATCGCTCCGATCGCCATGGAAGATGGTCTGCGTTTCGCTATCCGTGAAGGCGGTCGTACCGTCGGCGCTGGCGTCGTGGCCAAAATCGTCGAGTAAGGTTCTCCTTACCTGACACAGAAGGGGGCCCTGATGGGCCCCCTTTTCTCGCATGTTTGACACCTGATGTCAGTCTGCCTATAATGCGCATCCTTTGAATGCGTGGGTGACGGCCTACGCCGTCGACATCCATTGGAGTTTTGGGCAATGCAAAACCAGAAGATTCGCATCCGGTTGAAAGCATTCGACCACCGTCTGATCGACCAGTCCTCTGCAGAGATCGTTGAAACTGCAAAGCGTACCGGTGCTCAGGTTCGTGGCCCGATCCCGCTGCCGACCCGTCGCGAGCGTTACACCATCCTGGTCTCTCCGCACGTCAACAAGGACGCGCGTGACCAGTATGAGATTCGTACCCACAAGCGCGTTCTCGACATCGTCGAGCCGACAGAGAAGACTGTCGACGCGCTGATGAAGCTTGACCTGGCTGCCGGTGTGGACGTCCAGATCAAGGTTGACTGATACCTCACTAGTCACTGCGGCCCAGCGCTCTCACTGATAGAGCAGCAGCCGCCACGCCGGGATGGCGTCATACAATGTGCTAGTGGAATGCTCTGGAAAGGGCAGCCATAGCGGGTGACAGCCCCGTACACTAAAGGAGACTGAACATGTCTATCGGTTTAGTCGGTAAGAAGGCCGGGATGACCCGTGTCTTCACCGAAGCTGGCGCCTCTGTGCCGGTTACCGTGATTGAAGTTGAGCCGAACCGCATCGTGACCATCAAGTCTCTCGAGACTGACGGCTACAGTGCTATTCAGGTGACAACTGGCTCTCGTAAAGCCAAGCACCTCACCAAGGCAACTGCTGGCCAGTATGCCAAGGCGGGTGTTGAGGCTGGCCGTACCCTGATGGAATTCCGCCTGAACGAAGGCGACGAAGCTCCTGCAGTGGGCGGCGAACTCACCGTATCCCTCTTTGAAGCTGGTCAAAAGATTGACGTGACCGGCACCTCCAAGGGTAAAGGTTTCCAGGGCGCAGTTAAGCGCTGGAACTTCCGCACCCAAGACGCTACCCACGGTAACTCACTGTCGCACCGCGCGCCGGGTTCCATCGGTAACTGTCAGACCCCGGGCCGCGTCTTCAAAGGTAAGAAGATGGCTGGCCAGATGGGCAACGTCCGTTCCACCGTCCAGAGCCTGGAAGTGGTCCGCGTCGACGCTGAACGCAATCTTCTGCTGGTCAAGGGTGCCGTTCCAGGTGCTCCGGGCGGCGAAGTGATCGTGCGTTCCGCTGTGAAAGCTCGCTGAGGGGAATTAACCGATGAATCTTAATCTTGCAGGTGCAGGCGGCGCAGTAGACGTCTCCGATGCCACCTTTGGTAAGGACTTCAACGAGGCTCTGGTTCACCAGGTCGTCACCGCCTATCTGGCTGGTGCACGTCAAGGTACCGTGGCTCAGAAGACCCGTTCTGACGTGTCCGGCGGTGGCAAGAAGCCGTGGCGTCAGAAAGGTACTGGTCGTGCACGTGCCGGTACCATCCGTTCCCCGCTGTGGCGTTCTGGCGGTGTGACCTTTGCAGCGCGTCCTCAGGACCACTCGCACAAGGTCAACCGCAAGATGTATCGCGCTGCCATGCGTTCCATCCTGTCCGAGCTGGTCCGTCAGGATCGCCTGGTCGCGGTCGATGCTATCAGCGTCGAAGCTCCGAAGACCAAGCTGCTGATCGCCAAGCTCCAGGAACTGGGCCTTGAGAAAGCGCTGATCGTCACTGAAGAGCAGGACGTCAACCTGTACCTGGCCGCGCGCAACATCCCGTATGTTGACGTCGTCAATGTCGCTGGCGCTGACCCGGTCAGCCTCGTCGGTTACGACAAGGTGCTGATGACTGTCGCTGCCCTGCGCAAGTTCGAGGAGAACCTGGGATGAATCAGGAACGCGTATTCAAGGTCCTGCTTGGTCCTCACATGACCGAGAAGGCCGCGGTCGCTGCCGAGAACAACCAGTACGTGTTCAAGGTTGCCAGCGACGCGACAAAGCCCGAAATCAAGAAAGCCGTCGAAGCGCTGTTTGGTAAGAAAGTCGATCGTGTTCAGGTTCTGAACATGAAAGGCAAGACCAAGCGCACCGCTCGCGGTGTTGGTCGTCGCGCTGGTTATCGCAAGGCCTATGTAACTCTGGCCGCCGGCGAGACCATCGAAGACTTCTCTGGCGCCGAGTAAGGCAGGAGTACGGAACATGGCAATTGTTAAGACAAAACCTACCTCCGCCGGTCGCCGCCACCTGGTAAAGGTCGTCAATGACGAACTTTTCAAAGGTCGCGCGTACGCTCCGCTGCTTGAAAAGCAGTCAAAGTCCGGTGGTCGTAACAATAATGGTCGCATCACTACTCGCCACATCGGCGGTGGTCATCGTCACCATTACCGTCTGGTCGATTTCAAGCGCAACAAGGATGGCATTCCGGCCATCGTTGAGCGTCTGGAGTACGATCCGAACCGTAGCGCGAACATCGCGCTGGTGAAGTACCTTGACGGCGAACGTCGCTACATCATTGCACCGAAAGGTGTCTCTGCTGGCGATCGTCTCGAGTCTGGTGTTAACGCACCGATCAAGAAAGGCAACGCTCTGCCGCTGCGCAATGTCCCGGTGGGTTCCACCGTTCACTGTGTAGAGCTGAAGCCAGGCAAGGGCGCTCAGATCGCTCGTAGTGCAGGTACCAGTGCCCAGGTCGTGGCACGTGACGGTAACTACACCACGCTGCGTCTGCGCTCTGGCGAGATGCGTAAGGTGCTGTCCGAATGCCGTGCAACTCTCGGCGAAGTGGGCAACTCCGAGCACAGCCTCCGTCAACTGGGCAAGGCCGGTGCTAAGCGTTGGAGAGGCGTGCGCCCGACTGTTCGCGGTGTCGCGATGAACCCGGTCGATCACCCGCATGGTGGTGGTGAAGGTCGTACCTCTGGTGGCCGTCACCCGGTCAGCCCGTGGGGCGTCCCGACCAAGGGTCACAAGACTCGCAAGAACAAGCGCACCGATAAGCTTATCGTCCGTCGCCGCAAGGCCAAGTAACAGATATTGAGGGGTAACGGCTGTGCCACGTTCACTGAAGAAAGGTCCTTTTATTGACCTTCATCTGCTGAAGAAGGTTGAGACAGCAGTGGAAAAGAACGACCGCAAACCGATCAAGACCTGGTCGCGTCGTTCCATGATCCTGCCGAACATGGTCGGGCTCACCATTGCCGTCCATAACGGTCGCCAGCATGTCCCGGTTCTCGTTTCTGAGGAAATGGTCGGTCACAAGCTCGGCGAGTTTGCTGCCACCCGCACATACCGCGGGCACGCTGCAGATAAAAAAGCCAAACGGTAAGCCAGAGAGGATTTAAGAGATGGAAGTAGCTGCTAAGCTGCGCGGCGCTCGTTTATCCGCCCAGAAGGCCCGTTTGGTGGCTGACCAGGTGCGCGGTAAGCCGGTCGCCGAGGCGCTGAATCTGCTCGCTTTCTCACCGAAGAAGGCCGCGAAGATTGTTCGCAAGGTTCTGCAGTCCGCGATCGCGAATGCGGAAGAAAACAACGGCATGGACATTGACGAGCTTCGCGTCTCGACTATCTGTGTCGACGAGGGCATGACGCTCAAGCGCATCCAGCCACGTGCCAAAGGCCGTGCGGATCGTATCTTGAAGCGCACTTGTCATATCACCGTCAAGGTAGCCGAGAAGTAGGAGACGACCAATGGGTCAGAAAGTTAATCCGACAGGTTTCCGACTGGGTATTGTCAAGGATCATACCTCTGTCTGGTACGCCGAAGGCGCTACCTATGCCGACAAACTGAACAACGATCTGCAGGTGCGTGGATTCCTGGAAGAGCGTCTGAAAAGCGCTTCCGTGAGCCGCATCAGCATCGAGCGTCCGGCAAACAACGCCCGTATTACCATTCACACCGCCCGTCCGGGTATCGTGATCGGTAAGAAAGGTGAAGATGTCGACCGCCTTCGTCGTGAAGTTTCCGAGATGATGGGCGTTCCCGTCCACATCAACATCGAGGAGATTCGCAAGCCGGAACTCGATGCCAAGCTGGTTGCTGCCAATGTGGCAGGTCAGCTCGAGCGTCGTGTCATGTTCCGTCGTGCGATGAAGCGTGCTGTGCAGAACGCAATGCGTCTGGGCGCCAAGGGCATCAAGATTCAGCTCTCTGGTCGTCTCGGCGGTGCCGAAATCGCCCGTACCGAATGGTACCGCGAAGGCCGCGTTCCGCTTCACACCCTGCGTGCTGACATTGATTACTCCACCTTCGAAGCTCACACCACCTACGGCATCATTGGTGTCAAGGTCTGGATCTTCAAAGGCGAGATCCTCGGTGGCATCGAAGAGGTGCGAGCCAAGGCGAAGCAGCCCGCGTCCGCACCCAAGAAGAAAGGCAAGTAAGGGGGTAATCGATGTTACAGCCCAAGCGTATGAAATTCCGCAAGATGCAGAAAGGTCGCAACCGTGGCCTGGCGCATCGCGGAAGCAAGGTAAGCTTTGGTGAGTTTGGCCTGAAAGCCACCGGCCGTGGTCGTATCACCGCTCGTCAGATCGAAGCTGGCCGTCGTGCCATCACTCGTCACGTCAAGCGTGGCGGTAAGATCTGGATCCGTGTCTTCCCAGACAAGCCGATCTCCAACAAGCCGTTGGAAGTTCGTATGGGTAAAGGTAAGGGTTCTGTCGAGTACTGGGTCGCTCAGATCCAGCCCGGCAAGGTCCTCTACGAGATCGAAGGTGTATCCGAAGAGCTGGCCCGTGAAGCATTTAGCCTGGCCGCTATGAAGATGCCGATCTCCACCACCTTTGTTAAGCGGACGGTGATGTGATGAAAGCCCAAGAACTCCGTGAAAAGTCAGTCGAGGCGCTCCAGGAGCAGTTGTTCGAACTGCTGCGTGAGCAATTCAATCTGCGCATGCAGAAGGCAACAGGCCAGCTGAGCCAGGTTCACCTGCTCAAGCAGACTCGTCGCCAAATTGCTCAGGTTAAGACTGTGCTCAACCAGAAGTCAGGTGAGTAAAATGGCCGAAGAAACTAAAGCACGCACACTCACCGGCAAGGTGGTGAGTGACAAGATGGAAAAATCCATCGTTGTCATGGTCGAGCGCCGTGAGCGTCACCCGATCTATGGCAAGTACCTGAGACGCTCCACCAAGCTGCACGCCCATGATGAGGCGAATCAGGCTCGGATCGGTGACACCGTCTCTATCGCCGAGACTCGTCCGCTGTCCAAGAAGAAAGCCTGGACCCTGGTCGAGGTGGTTGAACAGGCCAAGGGTTAATCCCTAGGCCAGTTCCCACCAGGCAGTCAGATTAGGTTTGGAGAAAACCGATGATTCAGACTCAGACAATGCTGGATGTCGCCGACAACAGTGGCGCGCGCCGGGTGCAATGCATCAAGGTGCTGGGTGGTTCACACCGCCGTTACGCTCGTGTTGGAGACATCATCAAGGTCACCGTCAAAGAAGCTATCCCGCGTGGCAAGGTCAAGAAAGGCCAGGTCATGAAGGCAGTGGTCGTTCGTACCAAAGCCGGTGTCCGTCGTAATGACGGTTCCGTGATCCGCTTCGACGGTAATGCGGCCGTTCTGTTGAACAACACCAACGAACAGCCGATCGGTACCCGTATCTTCGGCCCGGTTACCCGTGAACTTCGCAGTGAGAAGTTCATGAAGATCATTTCCCTGGCGCCCGAAGTGCTGTAAGGAGCGGAAGCGGATATGCAAAAGATCAAACGTGACGATGAAGTCATCGTCATCGCCGGGAAGGACAAGGGCAAGCGCGGTACCATCAGCAAGGTGCTGAAAGGTGAGCGTCTGCTCGTGTCCGGTGTGAATATGATCAAGCGTCACACCAAGCCCAACCCGATGCTGGGCACCCAGGGGGGTATCGTCGAGCGCGAGGCTCCGATTCACGCGTCCAACGTGGCCATCTTCAACCAGGAGACCGGCAAGGCGGATCGTGTCGGAATCCAGGTACAGGAAGACGGTACTAAGGTACGCATCTTTAAGTCGACTCAGAAGCTGATCGACGCCTAACGCGAGTCGGGTACAACATGGCGAACTTGAAAGAACGTTATCAGAACGAAGTGGCCGCCCAGCTTAAAGAGCAGTTCGGCTACGCCAATGTGATGCAGGTTCCCCGCATCACCAAGGTGACCCTGAACATGGGTATCGGTGAAGCCACCGCTGACAAGAAGCTGATCGACAACGCGTTTGCCGATCTCCAGATGCTTTCTGGTCAGAAGCCCATCGTCACCAAGGCACGCAAGTCCATCGCTGGCTTCAAAGTCCGCGAAGGATGGCCGATCGGTGTTAAGGTGACCCTGCGCAGCGATCGTATGTGGGACTTCCTGGACCGTCTCGTGAACGTGGCTATTCCGCGCGTTCGTGACTTCCGTGGTCTGAACCCGAAGTCCTTCGATGGCCGTGGAAACTACTCCATGGGTGTGCGTGAGCAGATCATCTTCCCGGAGATCGAGTATGATAAGATCGACCGGATTCGTGGCCTGGACATCACCATCACCACTAGCGCCAACACCGATGATGAAGGTCGTGCGTTGCTGGGCGCGCTGAACTTCCCGTTCAAGAAATAAGGGTGGATCATGGCAAAGAAAAGCATGGTTGAGCGCGAGCTCAAGCGCACCAAGCTGGTCGCTAAGTACGCCGCCAAACGCGACGCACTGAAGACCATCATCAACGACGTCAACGCTTCTGAAGAAGAGCGCTTCGACGCACAGCTGAAGCTGCAGCAGCTGCCGCGTGATGCCAGCCCGGTCCGTCAGCGTAACCGCTGCCGTATCACTGGCCGTCCGCACGGCTACTACAACAAGTTCGGCCTGAGCCGCAACAAGCTGCGTGAAGCCGCTATGCGTGGTGACGTGCCTGGTCTGACCAAGTCCAGCTGGTAACACCACTGCAAGAATTCAGGAGCGCAACGTAAATGAGCATGCAAGACACTCTGGCGGATATGTTCACTCGTATCCGCAATGCGCAGATGGCCACCAAGGAGACGGTTACCATGCCGTCTTCCAAGCTCAAGGTTGAAGTGGCCCGCGTATTGAAGGAAGAGGGTTATATTTCCGAGTTTGCCGTCGCAGAAGGCGCCAAGCCGGAACTGACCGTGACCCTCAAGTACTTCGAAGGCAAGTCGGTTATCGAGAGCATCAAGCGTATTTCCAAGCCGTCCCTGCGCCAGTACAAAGGCAAGGGTGAGCTTCCGAAAGTCGCAGATGGCCTGGGTATTGCGATCGTTTCCACCTCCCGGGGCGTGATGACCGATCGTGCGGCCCGTCAAGCTGGTGTCGGCGGCGAAGTCCTCTGCACCGTATTCTAGGAGTTTGGAATGTCCCGCGTAGCCAAGTATCCGGTTAAATTGCCGAACGGCGTCGAGGCAAAGCTCGACGGCGACAAGCTGACCGTGAAGGGCAGCAAAGGCCAGCTGGAACTGACCGTCCACCAGGACGTGGTCATCTCTATGGAAGAAGGTCAAATGACCTTCGCTCCGTCCGAGACCGCCAAGAACTGGGCGATGGTTGGTACCACTCGTGCTCTGGTCAACAACATGGTGTCTGGTGTTTCCGAAGGCTTCACCAAGTCTCTGGAAATCAATGGTGTGGGTTATCGTGCCCAGGCCAAAGGCCAGACAATCAACCTGACACTGGGCTTCTCACACCCGGTCGACTATGAACTGCCGGCAAGTGTTACGGCTGAAACGCCGAAGAACACTCAGATCGTCCTCACGTCTGCTGACAAGCAGGCTTTGGGTCAGGTCGCCGCAGAGATTCGCGCATTCCGTCCGCCGGAGCCCTACAAGGGCAAAGGTATTCGGTACAGCGACGAAGTCGTCCGTCGTAAAGAAGCCAAGAAGAAGTAAGGCAGGGTTATGAACGCGAAGAAAGAATCTCGTCTCCGTCGTGCCCGCCGCGCTCGTGCGAAAATCCGCGAGCTGGGCGTGTTTCGCCTGTGCGTGAACCGCACCCCGCGTCACATCTACGCGCAGATCATCTCGCCGGATGGCGGCCAGGTCCTGGCCACCGCATCCACGCTCGACAAGAGCCTGCGCGAAGGTTCTACCGGTAACTCGGACTCCGCCGCCAAGGTGGGTGCTCTGATTGCCGAGCGCGCGAAGGAAGCGGGTATCAAGCAAGTGGCTTTCGATCGCTCCGGGTACAAGTACCACGGTCGCGTGAAGGCCCTGGCCGATGCCGCACGTGAAGGCGGCCTGGAATTCTAAAGGGTTTTACGATGGCGAATATCGAACAGAAGGGCGGTGACCTGCAAGAGAAGCTCGTGCAGATCAACCGCGTCGCCAAGGTAGTCAAGGGCGGCCGTATCTTCGGTTTCACCGCTCTGACTGTCGTTGGTGACGGCAATGGTCGTGTTGGCTTCGGCCGTGGCAAGGCGCGTGAAGTGCCGGTCGCGATCCAGAAGGCAATGGACCAAGCTCGTCGCAACATGATCAAGGTTGACCTGAAGGGCCACACCCTGCAGTACCCGGTGAAGGCTCGTCACGGTGCATCCAAGATCTACATGCAGCCAGCGTCCGAAGGTACCGGCATCATTGCCGGCGGTGCGATGCGTTCCGTGCTCGAACTGGCAGGCGTCCATGACGTCCTGGCCAAGTGCTACGGTTCCACCAATCCGGTCAACGTGGTGCGCGCGACCATCAACGGTCTCGCTGCCATGAAATCTCCGGAAGACATCGCCGCCAAGCGTGGCCTGTCTGTCGACAAGATTGCGGGGTAAGGCACCATGGCAGCTAAGATCACGGTAACCCAGATCCGCAGCACCATCGGCGTCCTCGAAAAGCACAAGGCCACTATGAAAGGTCTTGGCCTGCGCCGCATCGGTCACACTGTCGAGCTGGAAGACACCCCCGCGGTACGCGGCATGATCAACAAGGTTCACTACCTTGTCCGTGTTGAGGGAGAGTAATCCATGAAATTGAATACCCTGAGTCCGGCCCCGGGCTCCAAGCACGCTGCAAAGCGTGTCGGTCGTGGTATCGGCTCCGGTCTTGGTAAGACCGGCGGTCGTGGCCACAAGGGCCAGAAGTCCCGTTCCGGTGGCAGCGTCAAGCCGGGCTTCGAAGGCGGTCAGATGCCTATGCAGCGTCGCCTGCCGAAGTTTGGTTTCACTTCCGCGAAGTCTCTGATTTCCGAAGAAGTGCGCCTGAGCGAACTGGCACTGGTAGACGGCGAGATCGTCGACCTCGAAACGCTGAAGAAGGCCAACGTGCTTCGTGATTCCACGAAGTTCGCGAAGGTCATGCTCTCCGGCGAACTGGACAAGGCAGTCACGGTTCGCGGCATTAAGGTCACCAAAGGTGCCCGTGCTGCGATCGAAGCTGCCGGTGGCAAGGTAGAGGACTAAATGGCTAAGTCAGGAAACGTACCGGCGATGCAGGGAAGTGGGTTGAGCGAACTCTGGGCGCGTTTGCGCTTCGTGTTCATCGCCATCGTGGTGTACCGAATCGGTGCACACATCCCCGTTCCCGGTATCAATCCTGACCAGCTTGCTGCCTTGTTCAGGGAAAACCAGGGCACCATCCTGAGCATGTTCAACATGTTCTCCGGTGGTGCACTGGAGCGAATGAGTATCTTCGCGCTGGGCATCATGCCCTACATATCCGCGTCGATCATCATGCAGCTCCTGACGGTGGTCTCGCCTCAGCTTGAGCAGTTGAAAAAGGAAGGCGAGGCCGGCCGTCGCAAGATCAGCCAGTACACGCGCTACGGCACGGTAGTACTGGCCCTGGTCCAATCGATCGGCATGGCAGTCGGACTGGTCGGAAACGGTGTCGCCTATTCCGCTGACTTCAGCTTCTACTTCACCGCCGTGAGTACGTTCGTGGCTGGTGCAGTGTTCCTGATGTGGCTGGGAGAGCAGATCACCGAGAAGGGTATCGGCAACGGGATCTCACTGATCATCTTTGCTGGTATTGTCGCCGGGCTGCCGAGTGCCATCGGCCAGTCTTTCGAACTGGCGCGCAATGATGGTGCCTGGAATGTGCTTCCGCTGCTGGCGCTGACGCTGCTCGCAGTCATTACCGTTGCCTTCGTGGTGTTCATCGAGCGCGGCCAACGCCGCATCACGGTGAACTATCCGCGCCGTCAGGTTGGCAACAAGATGTATGCAGGTCAGAGCAGCTACTTGCCGATGAAGGTCAACATGGCCGGGGTCATCCCGCCGATCTTCGCGTCAAGCATCCTGCTGTTCCCTGCGTCGATGGGTCAATGGTTTGGCCAGAGTGAAAGCATGCAATGGTTGCAGACGGCATCTCAGGCTCTCGGGCCGGGTCAGCCACTGTATATCTTGCTTTTCGCTGCCGCTGTAGTATTCTTCTGCTTCTTCTACACGGCGCTGGTCTTCAATCCGAAGGATGTTGCTGACAACCTCAAGAAGTCAGGAGCGTTTCTGCCGGGTATTCGCCCAGGCGAACAGACCGCCCGTTACATCGATAAGGTGATGACTCGCCTGACGCTGTTCGGCGCCCTCTACATCACCCTAGTCTCCCTGATGCCTCAATTCCTCGTTGTTGCATGGCAGGTTCCGTTCTATTTCGGCGGCACCTCTCTGCTCATCGTGGTCGTGGTGGTCATGGACTTCATGGCCCAGGTGCAGTCGCATCTGATGTCAAATCAGTATGCGTCGGTGATGAAGAAGGCCAACCTCAAAGGCTATGGCAGCGGTGGCATGATGCGCTGATTGCGCAGCCCCTGTTAGCAAACTGGAGAGAACGATGAAAGTTCGAGCTTCCGTCAAGAAAATTTGCCGTAACTGCAAGATCATTCGGCGTCGTGGCGCAGTGCGGGTCATCTGCACTGAGCCCCGCCACAAGCAGCGTCAGGGTTAATTCCCTCGACCCGCTTAGCTGAATACAAGCTCGGGTGCTGGCATACCCCCTTGTTCCCAATGGGATCAAGGGGTATGCTATTGCGCCCTTTGTGGATGTAATATCCGCCGCTAACCTTTCGGAGAAAACTGATGGCCCGTATTGCTGGCGTCAATATCCCGGACAACAAGCACGCGGCGATCTCGCTGACTTATATCTTCGGGATTGGCCGTACGCGTGCACAGCAGATCTGCGCCGCTCTCGGTTTAGAACCGAGCGTCAAGATCGCTGATCTGTCTGTTGAACAACTGGACCTGGTTCGTGCCGAGGTGGGTAAGTACACCGTCGAAGGCGACCTGCGTCGTGAGATCACGCTGAACATCAAGCGTCTCATGGACCTCGGTTGCTATCGTGGCCTGCGCCATCGTCGTGGTCTTCCGTTGCGCGGTCAGCGCACCAAGACCAACGCACGTACACGCAAAGGTCCGCGTAAACCGATTCGCAAGTAAACGAACTGGCGTTTAGACAGGAAACATCTAATGGCTAACCCGAGTAAGCGCAAGAAGGTTAAAAAGCAGGTAGTGGATGCCATCGCGCATATCCACGCCTCTTTTAACAACACTATCGTGACGATCACAGACCGCCAGGGCAATGCTCTTTCCTGGGCAACTGCCGGTGGTTCGGGTTTTCGTGGTTCTCGCAAGAGCACCCCGTTCGCTGCGCAAGTCGCAAGTGAACGTGCAGCGACCGCTGCAGCCGAATATGGTGTGAAGAACGTCGACGTGCTGGTCAAGGGCCCGGGTCCGGGTCGTGAGTCCGCCGTGCGTGCTCTCAATGCCGCAGGCTTCCGCGTGCAAAGCATCACCGACGTGACCCCCATCCCGCATAATGGGTGCCGTCCGCCGAAGAAACGCCGCGTTTAAGGAGACAGACTCATGGCTCGTTATATTGGACCGAAGTGCAAACTGTCTCGTCGTGAAGGCACCGACCTCTTCCTGAAGAGTGGCGTGACTCCGTTCGAGAAGAAGTGCAAATCCGAACAACCCCCGGGTGTTCATGGCCAGCGCCGTCAGCGTCTTTCAGACTACGGCCTGCAGCTGCGTGAAAAGCAGAAGGTACGTCGCATGTACGGCGTGCTGGAAAAGCAATTCCGCAACTACTACAAAGAAGCCGCTCGCCTCAAGGGTGCGACCGGTGAGGTTCTGCTCCAGCTCCTCGAGACTCGTCTCGACAACGTCGTCTACCGCATGGGCTTCGGCTCCACGCGTTCCGAGGCACGTCAGCTGGTCAGCCACAAGGCGATCGCCGTGAACGGCCGTACCGTCAACGTTGCTTCCTTCAAAGTGAAGGCTGGCGATGTGGTCACCGTTCGTGAGAAGGCCAAGAACCAGGCTCGCATCCAGCAGTCTCTGGCACTCGCTGCCAACCGCGGTGATGTCTCCTGGGTCGACGTCGACTCCAAGAAGATGGAAGGCACTTTCAAGGCTGTCCCCGAGCGTGGCGACCTGTCTGCCGATATCAACGAAAACCTGATCGTCGAGCTGTACTCCAAGTAATGTAACGCCGGGCCGATTCGTCGGCCCGGCTGGAGTACCCAGATTATCCGTTTGGCAGCCTTAAAGGTGTTCTTATGCAGCGCTCAGTGACAGAGTTTCTCCGTCCTCGCGATATCAAGGTCGAGGAAGTCAGCGCCCATCACGCGCGAATCGTCCTCGAACCCTTCGAGCGTGGTTTCGGCCACACCCTGGGGAATGCTCTGCGTCGCATCCTGCTTTCTTCCATGCCCGGCTGTGCCGTCGTGGAAGCTGAGATCGAAGGCGTTCTGCACGAGTACAGCGCCATTGAAGGGGTGCAGGAGGATGTAATCGAAATCCTGCTGAACCTCAAGGACGTGGCCATCAAGATGCATGGTCGCGACGAAGCTGTGCTGGCGCTGAACAAGAAGGGCCCGGGTATCGTGACTGCTGGCGACATCGCTGGCGACCACGATCTCGAAATCGTGAATCCGGATCACGTCATCGCTCACCTCAATGATGGTGGCGAGCTGAAGATGCAGCTCAAGATCGCTCGTGGCCGCGGCTACGAAGCGGCAGATGCTCGCATCTCTGCTGATGATGAATCACGTGCCATTGGCCGCCTCCAGCTGGATGCGACCTTTACCCCGGTTCGTCGGGTCTCCTATGCCGTCGAGGCTGCGCGTGTTGAACAGCGCACCAACCTCGACAAGCTGGTGATCGACCTGGAAACCGACGGCACACTGGATCCGGAAGAAGCGATCCGCCGCTCCGCAACTATCCTGCAGGAGCAGCTGGCCGCCTTCGTTGATCTGGAAGCAGACAAGGAACAGGAAGTCGAAGAAGAGGAAGATCAAATCGATCCGATCCTTCTCCGTCCCGTAGACGATCTTGAGCTGACTGTTCGCAGTGCGAACTGTCTCAAGGCCGAGAATATCTATTACATCGGTGATCTCATTCAGCGCACCGAAGTTGAGCTGCTGAAGACCCCGAATCTCGGCAAGAAGTCCTTGAATGAAATCAAGGACGTGCTGTCCGCGCGTGGTCTGTCCCTCGGCATGCGGTTGGAAAACTGGCCGCCCGCAAGCCTGAAGGACGACAAGGCTTCCGCTTAAGGAAGCCCGGTCGGCTCAAGCCCCAGACTGGTAAGGAATCACAACCATGCGTCATCGTAAGAGTGGTCGTCACCTGAACCGTACCAGCTCTCACCGTGAAGCCATGTTCAAGAACATGTGCATCTCTCTGGTAGAGCACGAAGTCATCAAGACTACCCTGCCGAAAGCCAAGGAACTGCGTCGTCATATCGAGCCGCTGATCACCCTGGCCAAGCAGGACACCGTTGCGAACCGCCGTTTGGCGTTCTCTCGCACGCGCTCCAAGGAAGCGGTCGGCAAGCTCTTCAATGAGCTCGGCCCGCGCTACACCTCCCGTCCGGGCGGTTACCTGCGCATCCTGAAGTGCGGCTATCGCGCCGGTGACAATGCCCCGATGGCATTCGTCGAGCTGGTCGATCGCCCGGTTGCCTCCGAGGCAGCGGGCGAAGAGTAAGCTTCGGCTTGCTTCGTCCACAAGAAAAGGCCAACCCTCACGGGTTGGCCTTTTTTTATGCCTGACAGTTGGCCGGGTGACACGGGCGTGTTATTTGCCGAAAGGTCCACCTCGCCCCGGGGTGTGTTGAGAGTGTGCTGGGGCGAGGTGAATCAGAGGAGCGGAAGGGACGTGAGCCGGCGCCTAGCTGCTGGTCTCGGCCTTCTTCTTGCTGCTCGAGGTGGCACTGGTGGCTTTCTGGCGCTCCAGCAGCGGGGCCAGGAAGCGACCGGTGTGCGAGATCTCCTGCGTGGCCAGTTGCTCTGGTGTGCCTTCGGCGATGATCTGGCCGCCGCCTGAGCCGCCCTCCGGACCGAGGTCGATCAGCCAGTCGGCGGTCTTGATCACATCCAGGTTGTGCTCGATCACGACCACGGTGTTGCCGTGATCGCGCAGGCGGTGCAACACGACCAGCAGCTGGCGAATATCCTCGAAGTGCAGACCGGTGGTCGGCTCATCGAGAATATAGAGCGTCTTGCCGGTATCGCGCTTGGCCAGCTCGCGCGCCAGCTTGACGCGCTGGGCTTCACCGCCGGACAGCGTGGTCGCGCTCTGGCCGAGGCGGACGTAGGAGAGGCCGACATCCATCAGCGTCTGCAGGCGGCGGGCGATGGCCGGAACCGGCGAGAAGAACTCCAGCGCCTCCTCGATGGTCATCTCCAGCACTTCGTGGATGTTCTTGCCCTTGTACTGCACTTCAAGCGTCTCGCGGTTGTAGCGCTTGCCCTTGCAGACATCGCAGGGCACGTACATGTCGGGCAGGAAGTGCATCTCGACCTTGATCAGGCCGTCGCCCTGACAGGCCTCGCAGCGGCCGCCCTTGACGTTGAAGCTGAAGCGGCCCGGCTTGTAGCCGCGGGCGCGTGCTTCCTGGGTGCCTGAGAACAGCTCACGTATCGGCGTGAAGATGCCGGTATAGGTCGCCGGGTTGGAGCGCGGCGTCCGCCCGATGGGGCTCTGGTCGATATCCACCATCTTGTCGAACAGGTCCAGCCCTTCGATGGTGCCGTAGGGCGCGGGCGTCAGGGTGGTGGCCCGGTTGAGCTCACGCGCCGCCAGTGGCATCAGGGTGGCATTGATCAGCGTCGACTTGCCTGAGCCCGAGACCCCGGTGATGCACGTCAGCAGGCCTGTCGGCAGCGTCAGCGTCACATCCTGCAGGTTGTTGCCGGTGGCACCGGTCAGGCGCAGCACCTTGTCAGGGTTGGCCGGAAGGCGGTAGGGCGGCACGGCGATCTCGCGCTCGCCACTCAGGTATTGACCAGTCAATGAGCCAGGCGTCGCCTCGATCTGCTCCGGCGTGCCCTGGGCGACGATCTCGCCGCCATGCACGCCTGCGCCCGGGCCGATATCCAGTACGTGGTCGGCGGCGCGAATCGCGTCCTCATCATGCTCGACCACGATCACCGTGTTGCCCAGGTCGCGCAGATGGATCAGCGTCTTGAGCAGGCGATCATTGTCGCGCTGATGCAGGCCGATGGACGGCTCATCGAGGATGTACATCACCCCGACCAGGCCGGCACCGATCTGGCTGGCGAGACGGATACGCTGCGCCTCACCGCCGGATAGGGTGTCGGCGCTGCGCTCCAGGGTCAGGTAGTCGAGGCCGACATTGACGAGAAATTCGAGGCGCGCCTGGATCTCATGCACGATCTTGGCGGCGATCTCGCCCTTGCGTCCCGGCAGGCTCAGCTTGCCGAACTCTTCCCATGCTTCACCGATCGGCTGACGCACGACCTCGGAGAGCGTGCGGTCATCGACATAGACGTTGCGCGCTTCACGACGCAGGCGCGAGCCGTCGCAGCTGGGGCACGGCTGGACTGCCAGATAACGTGCGAGGTCCTCGCGCACCATGTTGGATTCGGTCTCGCGGTAACGGCGCTCCATGTTGGGCAGCACGCCCTCGAAGGGATGCTCGCGGGTCACCTTGCGGCCACGGTCATTCACGTAGCTGAAGGCGATGTCCTCGCGGCCACTGCCATTGAGCACGGCGTCACGCGCTTCATCGCTGAGCGACTCCCAGGCCGCTTCCAGCGCGAAGCCGTAATGCTCGGCAACGGCCTGCAGCTGGCTGAAGTAGTAGACACTGCGGCGGTCCCAGCCCTTGATGACGCCTTCGGCCAGTGACAGCTCAGGGTGGCTGATCAGCTTGTCGGGATCGAAATACTGCTTCACGCCGAGGCCGTCACAGGTCGGGCAGGCACCCGCCGGGTTGTTGAAGGAGAACAGGCGCGGTTCCAGCTCGGCCAGCGCATAGCCACACACCGGACAGGCGAAGCGCGAGGAGAAGACGAGGTCTTCCTGTTCGCCATCCATGAAGTGCAGGCGTGCGCTGCCGTCGGCCAGGTTCAGCGCGGTCTCGAAGGATTCGGCCAGACGCTGCTTGAGGTCTTCGCGCACCTTGAAGCGATCGACGACGACGTCGATGTCATGCTTCTTGTTCTTCTCCAGCGGCTTGAGATCATCCAGCTCGACGATCACGCCGTCGATGCGGGCCCGCACGAAGCCCTGGGCGCGCAGCTCTGACAGCAGCTGGAGGTGCTCACCCTTGCGGCCACTGACCACCGGTGCCAGCAGCATCAGCTTGCTGCCTTCCGGCAGGGCGAGCGCCTGATCAACCATCTGCGAGATGGTCTGGGCTTCCAGGTCGATCGCGTGGTCCGGGCAGCGCGGCGTACCGGCGCGTGCATACAGCAGGCGCAGGTAATCGTAGATCTCGGTAATGGTGCCGACGGTGGAGCGCGGGTTGTGCGAGGTCGATTTCTGTTCGATGGAAATCGCCGGTGACAGACCTTCGATATGGTCGATGTCCGGCTTTTCCATCATCGACAGGAACTGACGTGCGTAGGTGGACAGTGATTCGACGTAGCGCCGCTGTCCCTCGGCATAGAGAGTGTCAAAGGCAAGTGATGACTTGCCGGAACCGGAAAGTCCGGTCACCACGATCAGCTTGTCACGCGGCAGTTCGACATCGATGTTCTTGAGGTTGTGGGTGCGCGCACCCCTCACCTGAATCCTGTCCATTGCCACCTCGGGCTGCGTCGATAAAAGCAACGATTATAAGGCGCGGGTGAAACACCCGGCAAAGGCTGCATGCTTTCAAAGCCGCCTAGCGGGCCTTAGAATATGCAGTCCACTGGTGGGCGACCACCGTTGGACGTCACATCTCGGCGACCCACGTGGTCGGCCTCCCTCTTCTTGACTGTCATGCTCCGGAGCCCGCCGCCGCCCATGAAAACCTCTCGACTGCTCGCGCCGGAACGCCGCGCCATCGTCGGCCTTGCCAGCCTCTATGCGACTCGCATGCTGGGGCTGTTCATGGTGTTGCCGGTGCTGGCGCTCTATACCCGTGACCTCGCCGGAGCGACGCCGACACTGGTCGGTGTGGCGCTGGGTGGCTACGGGCTGACCCAGGCATTGCTGCAGATTCCGTTCGGCTGGCTGTCAGACCGGCTGGGGCGCAAGGCCGTGATCGGCTTCGGGCTCGGGTTGTTCATTCTGGGCTCGCTGGTCGCGGCGACGGCCGACAGCATCGAGATGATCATCCTCGGGCGCTGTCTGCAGGGCAGCGGCGCCGTGGCGGGAGCGATCATGGCACTGCTGGCCGATCAGACCCGGGAGGAGGTTCGCACCATGGCGATGGCCTCCATCGGCATGTCGATCGGGGTCGCCTTTGCACTGGCGATGGTCGCAGGGCCACTGGCTGCAGATGCCTTCGGCCTGTCGGGGGTCTTCTGGTTGACCGCCGTGATGGCCGTCGCGAGCCTGTTCGTGCTCTGGAAGCTGGTGCCAGCTGCGCCCAGGCGTCAACATCAGGATGTGGGGCTTGATAGGCGCCAGCTCAAGGGTATCCTCGCGAATTCCGCATTGTTGCGCATGGATGTGTCGATCTTTGCGCTGCACATGATCCTGACCGCCTGCTTCGTGGCCATTCCCCAGCAGCTGGTCAATTTCGGCATCGCCCCGGCGCATCACGGCTGGATCTACCTGCCATTGATGGGGCTGGCCTTTGTCGCCATGCTGCCGCTGGTCATCGTGGCCGAGAAATATCGGCGCATGAAGCCCGTCTTCCTGGGGGCCGTCGCGACCATCGCGACAAGCTTGCTGCTGCTGGGAGTCGATGGCATCGAGCATGCGGGGCTTGCGATGTTCCTCGGCCTGCTGTGGCTGTTCTTCGTCGCCTTCAATCTGCTTGAAGCGACCTTGCCGTCGATGATCTCCAAACTGGCCCCGGCCGGTGCCAAGGGCACGGCGATGGGAGTCTATTCCACCAGTCAGTTCCTGGGCGCCTTCGTGGGCGGTGTCGGGGGCGGCTGGTTGACCGGGCATTTCGGTCTGAGTGGCGTGTTCTTCGCCATGGGGCTGGTCGCCATTCTGTGGCTGGCCGTGGTGTGGGGCATGCAACCGCCGCGACATCTGGGCAGTGAAGTGATCGGCCTGTCACCCGAGGCCTCTCAATTGTCGGCCGTCGAGCTGCAGACACGCCTGCTGGCGATCGCCGGCGTGGAAGAGGCGCTCGTGGTGCGTGAGGAACGGGTCGCTTATCTCAAGGTCACACGCGATACACTGGATGACAAGGCGCTGGCCCGCTTCACTCGCCAGCGTGATGACGAAACTCCGGCAGGCGCGGAAGTGCCTGCCAGCTGAACCCTGACATCGGCAACACATTGCCGGTGCACTCGATACCTTCTCCGGTGCCCATGGCGCGCCGGTCTATTTGCAGGAGTAATCTTCATGGCTCGTGGCGTAAACAAGGTCATTCTGATCGGTAATCTCGGTCAAGACCCGGAAGTTCGCTTCACCCCGTCCGGTAGTGCGGTGTGCAACCTGAACCTCGCGACGACGGACACCTGGAATGATCGCCAGAGCGGTCAGCGACAGGAACGTACCGAATGGCACCGTGTGGTGATGTTCAACAAGCTGGCTGAAGTGGCCCAGCAATACGTCAAGAAAGGCTCACGCCTGTATATCGAAGGCCGCCTGCAGACGCGCAAGTGGCAGGATCAGAACGGCAATGACCGTTACAGCACCGAAATCGTGGCCAACGACATGCAGATGCTGGATACGCGTGGTGAAGGTGGCGGCGGCAACTTCGCTGGTGGTCGCCCGCAGCAGGCGCCTCAGCAGGGCGGCCAGCAACCGGCCGCAGCCCCCCAGCAGGGTGGCCAGTTCGGTGGTCAGCAGCCGGCCCCGCAGCAAGGTGGCCAGTTCGGTGGTCAGCAGCCGGCCCCTCAGCAAGGCGGTCAGTTCGGTGGTCAGCAGCCGGCACCTCAGCAGGGCAACAACTTCGGTGGCCAGCAGCCTGCGCAGCAGAACAACTCCCAGAACAACAATTTCGGTGCGCCGCCCGCGGGCAGCTTCGATGATTTCGATGATGAAATCCCGTTCTGAATAAAGTTTTTCGCCTGTGCGCCGATAGAACGCGCAAGCGATAACGATGAAAAGGCCCTCGTTCAGCGAGGGCTTTTTTTTGAATCAATCATGAGATGTTCGCGTTTTTGTTTCTGTAAGCGTCTGTTTCTCATGGATTATTGCTGGCCATGAAAAATGATGCCGAGTGCGACATCCAGTGGCTTGTGCCGCGCGTAAGGGAGGTTGAGCGCCAGTCCATTGCGGCTCATACATGCGTTGCAAACGAGCGTTGTGCAAAAAACGCTTCATGGCCGTATTCTCTTGGTATCTCGCCGTTGGACTGCCAGTGTTGTCGGGTGGCAATCCATGGTCTGAGAAGCCTGTCGTGGTGCTCCAGAGAGAGTGCCGGCGACATGACGCCGTTGTCGGATTTCCGCCCCTATCTTGCCGACTGTGGCATGCCCCTGATGATTGAGGTTATTCATGCATGGCAGTTATTCCTACCCACTGGTCGCCCTGTCAATCGTGGTCGCCGTGCTGGCTTCACATGCGGCGCTGCAGCTGATTCGTCAGGTCGCGCTGGCCCCTTCGCGCGCTACCAGCCTCGGCTGGCTGGTGGGCGGAGCCGTGGCGATGGGGCTGGGTGTCTGGGCCATGCATTTCATCGGCATGCTGGCGTATGAAAGCCAGGCTTCGGTCACCTATGCGCCCGGCCTGACGGCGTTGTCGGTGCTGATCGCGATGCTGGCCTCGGGGCTGGCGCTCTGGGTGAATACGCTGCCACGCCTGACGCCGATGCTGTTGATGACGAGCGGGACCATCATGGGCGGCGGCATCGCCACGATGCACTACACCGGCATGGCGGCGATGCAGATGCACATGCCATACCGCTATGACCCGCTGCTGTTCGCGGTGTCCATCGTGGTGGCGGTGGTGGCCGCGACGGCGGCCCTGTGGCTGGGAGGCTTTTTCTTGCGCCAGCGCCGCCCCAATCGCATCTATCAGGCCCTGGCGGCCGGTGCGATGGGACTTGCCATCGCCGGCATGCATTACATCGGCATGGCGGCGATGGAGATGATGCCGCTGACCACGCCCATCATCTCTCCCGCCGGGGTGGGCATGAACTCCGGGCAGAATCTGTGGCTGGCCCTGGCCATCGCGATCGCGACCCTCGCCGTGCTGGGGCTGGCACTCCTGGCCATCAGTGCCGAGCAGCGCATGCGTCGCAGTCGCCATTACCGCTCGCGTCTGGATGGCCTGCTGGAGTATCGGACCCGGGAGCTGCGTCATGAGCGCGATCAGGTGGCGGTCATGCTGGATTCCATCGATGAAGGAGTGATCAGCCTCGATCGCGAGGGCCATATCCAGCACATCAATCCCATCGCTGCCGAACTGTGTGGCTGGGACCCGTCGTTGGCCCGCGGGCGCCCCTGGGCGCGCATCTTGCAGCTGCGCCATGAAGGTACGTTGCAGTCGGTTGCCAGCCAGCTGGAAGGGGTCTTGCAGCGTGGCGAAGTGGTGCACATGTCCAGCCAGACGCTGCTGGTGGCACGTGATGGCAGTGAATGTGCCGTGGAGCTCAAGGCCTCGCCCGTGCGGCGTCGCAGTGGAGATGTCGAGGGGGCCGTACTGGTCTTCCGCGACATCAGCTATCGCCAGGCCATGATTCGGCGCCTCAACTTCCAGGCGCATCACGACAGTCTGACCGGCCTGCACAATCGCACCGCCTTCGATGACGCTCTCACCGCGGCGCTGGCCGATGGCGGCTTTCACCAGTTGCTGTACCTGGATCTCGACTTCTTCAAGGTGGTCAACGACACCTGCGGTCACGCGGCCGGAGACACCGTATTGCGCGAGCTCTCCGCGCTGATGCGAGCACATGTGCGGGAAACGGATGTACTGGCACGCCTGGGGGGCGATGAATTCGCCGTGCTGCTCTATCGCTGTTCTCGCGAGCAGGCCATCGAGCGTGCCGAAGCGCTGTGCGCAGCCGTCAGTGCCTATCGCTACTACGATGAGGGGCGGCCATTCCAGTTGGGCGTCAGTATCGGGGTCGCGCCGGTCGAAAGTGGTGTCCAGGCCTCCGAGGTCCTGCGTCAGGCGGATGGGGCCTGCTACATGGCCAAGCAGAGCGGGCGCAATCAGGTGCATGCCTACCATGACGGAGATGCGGGATTCGAGCGCGCCCAGCGCGAGGTGCAATGGCTGCCGCTGCTGCACGAGGCGCTGGAGAATGATCGCTTCACGCTGTACATCCAGCCGATCCGCTCGCTGAGTGATGCCACCAGCAAGCCCTACTACGAGGTGCTGCTGCGCTACGTCAACGACTCGGGCGAGCACCTGGCCCCGGCGCACTTCATGGCGACGGCGGAGCGATTCGGCCTGATGCCCGAGATTGATATCTGGGTCGTCACCCAGGCGCTGCAGGTGCTGGAGTCCGATGATGGCCGCATCGAATCGGATGCCGTGCTGGCGATCAACCTCTCCGGTCAGAGCATGGGCGATCTGCGCATGCGCGATCAGCTGGCGGCGCTGGTCACGCAAAGCTCCGTCATGCCCCAGCGGCTGTGCTTCGAGATCACCGAGACGGCGGCCATCAGCAATCTGGCCCAGGCGCGCGAGTTCATCTACAGCATGCGCCGGCTCGGCTGCAGCTTCGCCCTGGACGACTTCGGCAGCGGCATGTCGTCCTTTGCCTACCTCAAGGAGCTGCCGGTCAATCAGCTCAAGATCGACGGCGCCTTCGTGCGCAACCTGACTCGCGATAGCCTCGACGCCGCCATCGTCTCCGCCATCTGTGGCATCTGTGCCCAGATGGGCATCATCACGGTGGCGGAATATGTCGAGCGTCTTGAGCTGATCCCCGCCCTCGAGCTGATCGGTGTCGACTTCGTGCAAGGCTACGGCATCGGCCGTCCTCACCCGATCGGCGCCCCGTTGATCCCCATCACTCCACGCAACAACGGGCCTGCAGCCAGTCTGCAAGGTTGATAGAATGACACCTTTGCATCGTCGCCTCTTGCGGCGATGCGCCTGTTTGCTGGAGCCTGCCTGTGAAACTCTTGCTGCTAGATGCCGGGCATTGTCTTGGCCTGGGTCTGATTCGTGCGGCTGGTACGCGCGCCGATCTTGAGCTCAACGCCGTCGAGTCTGACCGTATTGGCGCCGATGACATTCGCGCCAGCCAGGCGGATGTCGTCATCGTGCCGCCGTTCGCACGCCCGGCCGATTCCGCACCTGCCGAGGTGATGGCGCATGCCGAGGCGGTGGAGCAAGTGCTGGCCGCCTGCATCGAGACCGGCACACCGCTGGTGTGGTGCGTGGCAGATCAGATGTTCGAGCAGGGCGGCGAAGGCTTGCTCGACGAGGACGAGGTGCCCTCGCCGATCGATACGGCGCTGCGCCGCGTCATCGCGACCGGTGATCGCATCCGTGCCGAGCTGCCCGATCACCTGATCGTGCGTCTGGGCCCGCTGTTCGGCCCGGAAGGGCGTGATGCCTGGCTGCCGACGCTGATCGAGCGCCTGCTGGCGGGGGAAGAGGTGCGTGCCGCCGAGGACGTCATCCTGTGCCCGACCAGTGTCGATGCCGTGGCGATGGCGTTGATCGGCATGCTCCAGCAACAGCGCTGCGGTGCGGGTGCCTGGGGGGCCTACCATCTGGCCGGCACCGAGCCCATCAGCACCTACGCCTTCGTCAGTGTCGTACGCACCCAGTTGATCACCCGCCTCGAGGGGCTGGGCGAGACGGTGGCCGCGGGCCCGCTCAAGGCGCTGACCCTCAACGCCGGTACGCCGCTGCGGCGTGTGCTCAACTGCCGTCGCGTGCTGGACACCTTCGGTGTGCATCAGAAGCCGTGGCGCCTCGAACTATCCCGCCTGATGGATGACTGGATCGCGCAGCGCGCCTCCGGCTCATCTCGCCCTGATTCGATCTGACCTGTGGAGACTGTGCCTGTGAATGCGCTGCGTAGCGTGCTGTTTTATGTAGGTTATTTCATGGCGTTGCTGCTCAGCGCCGTGGTGCTGGTGCCGCTGGCGGCCTGCCTTCCGCTACAGGCGCGCTACCGTGTCCTGCATAGCTACAACCATATCGTGCTGTGGTGGTTCCGTCTGGCCTGCGGCGTGAAGGTGCAGGTGAGCGGGCATGACGCCTTGCCTGAGGGGGCCTGCGTGCTGCTGGCCAACCACCAGAGCGAGTGGGAAACCATCTATCTGCAGGTGGCCAAGCGCCCGCTATGCACCGTGCTCAAGCAGGAGCTGCTGAAGATTCCGGTCTTCGGCTGGGGGCTGAAACTGCTGGAGCCGATTCCGCTGGATCGCACCCAGCCGGCCAAGGCACTCAAACAGGTGCTGTCAGTGGGTACCCAGCGCCTCAAGGACGGCTTTACCGTGCTGATCTTCCCGGAAGGCACGCGCATCGCGCCGGGGACGCGCAAGAAGTTCAACAAGTCCGGCGCCGCGATTGCCTGCCGTGCCGGCGTGCCGGTGGTGCCGGTGGCGCACAATGCCGGTGAGATCTGGCCCAATGACAGCTGGATCAAGCGCCCGGGCACCATCCATGTCGCCTATGGCCCGGCCATCGAGACGGCGGGGCGCAAGCCGGATGCGGTGATCGCCGATGTCGAGGCCTGGGTCGAGACCAAGCTGCAGGAAATTTCCAGTGTCCAGCGTCCGCCGCTGGAAGAGGAAGCGGCAGCCGATAGCGTCGGCGCCTGACAGCTTGTCGCGCTTCTGATGCATCCGGTCCCCGCCAGCGAGTACCGGACAGCCACTAAAAAGGCCGCCCCGAAGGGCGGCCTTTTCGTGTCTCACACCAGCGCATATCTGCAGACTGCATGTCTGCTGAACGCGTGCTGAATCAGTCCTGGAAACGTTCTAGAATCAGGCAGGCGTTGGTGCCACCGAAGCCGAAGCTGTTGGACAGCACACGGTCGATCTTGACGCCATCACGACGGGTCGTGACGATGTCGAGGCCTTCGGCGCGGTCATCCAGCTCGCTGACGTTGGCAGACGCGGCAATGAAGTCGTTCTCCATCATCAGCATGGAGTAGATGGCTTCCTGCACGCCAGTGGCGCCCAGCGAGTGACCCGTCAGCGACTTGGTCGAGCTCATTGCCGGGCTGGCGGCGCCGAAGACTTCCTGGATGGCCTTGAGCTCGGCCACATCGCCCACCGGCGTCGAGGTGCCGTGGGTGTTGATGTAGTCGATATCGCCATTCACGGTCGCCATCGCCTGACGCATGCAGCGCGCTGCACCTTCGCCGGACGGTGCCACCATGTCGTGGCCATCGGAGGTCGCGCCATAGCCGGTCACTTCGGCGTAGATCTTCGCGCCGCGTGCCTTGGCGTGTTCCAGCTCCTCGAGCACCAGCATGCCGCCGCCACCTGCGATGACGAAGCCATCACGGGTCTTGTCGTACGGACGCGACGCGGTTTCCGGCGTGTCGTTGTAGCTGGTGGACAGGGCGCCCATGGCGTCGAACAGGCAGGACAGGGTCCAGTGCTCTTCTTCACCGCCACCGGCAAACACGATGTCCTGCTTGTTCAGCTGGATCTGTTCCACGGCGCTGCCGATGCAGTGGGCAGACGTGGCACAGGCCGAGGAGATCGAGTAGTTGATACCCTTGATCTTGAACGGCGTGGCCAGACAGGCAGAGACGGTCGAGCCCATGGTGCGAGTGACGCGGTAGGGACCTACGCGACGCAGGCCCTTGGCGCGCATCACGTCTGCGGCCTCGACCTGGTTCGCGGAGGAAGCGCCACCGGAACCGGCGATCAGGCCGGTACGCTCGTGGGAAACCTGCTCTTCGGTGAGACCGGAATCGGCAATCGCCTGCGCCATGGAGATGTAGGCATAGGCCGCAGCATCCCCCATGAAGCGCAATTGCTTGCGATCGATGTGGTCTTCGAGATTGATGTCGACAACGCCGGCCACGTGGCTACGGAAGCCCAGCTCGGCGTATTCCTCTTTGCGGCGGATACCAGAACGTCCTTCGCGGAGCGATTCCAGGACCTGCTGGCGATCATTGCCCAGGCAGGAAACAATGCCCAGCCCGGTGACTACCACTCTACGCATGGGAGCCTCCCGTTCAGAAGTTCGCAGTGGAGGTGAACAGACCGACGCGCAGGTCGTTGGCCTGATAGATGTCGCGACCGTCAACTGTCACTGTACCATCGGCGATGCCGAGGATCAGCTTGCGAGTGATGACTCGCTTGATGTTGATGGTGTAGGTCACTTTCTTGGCGGTCGGCAGCACCTGGCCAGAGAACTTGACCTCGCCGCAGCCCAGCGCGCGGCCACGGCCCGGATTGCCCAGCCAGCCGAGGTGGAAGCCCACCAGCTGCCACATGGCATCGAGGCCCAGGCAGCCCGGCATCACCGGATCACCCGGGAAGTGGCAGTCGAAGAACCACAGGTCCGGAGAGATATCCAGCTCAGCAATCAGCTGACCCTTGCCGTGGCTACCGCCTTCCTCACTGATGTGAGTGATGCGATCCAGCATCAGCATGTTGGGAGCAGGCAGTTGCGCATTGCCCGGGCCGAAGAGTTCGCCCTGGCCACAGGCCAGCAGCTCGTCGCGAGTAAAGGAGTGTTGCTTGGTCACTGAGTCATTCCGAGTAGCGGGATGGTAATGCCGTACGAGGCACCTGAGCGCCTGAATGGGGCTAGTCTAATGGCTGGCACCCCTGAATGCACGTGGGGGCCAGACTAAAGGGCAGCAAGGGCGGGTGCAAATAAGTCCTACAGCTGGCGGGAAAGTGGTCGATAGGAGCTAGTGTGTGATTCGCGCGGGATCCCCTTTGCCGGCATCGGTCGCAATCCATTGGAGCCGTGCCGAGAGTGGCTCGCTGCCTGCAAATGCAGGATCATCCCCGATGACCCCTTCCACCGAGAGCTGCTTATGTGGCCGCAAGCCCACTTCAATCGGCCCCTGATCATCGGGGCGTTCGTTGCCTTGACAGCGCTGCCCTGGTTGCCGGGGCTCGAGCTGCGTCTTGCCGCGTTGCTGCCCGCCGTTCTGGCGGGGCTGGACATCGCGCGCCAGCGTCGTCGCCAGCTGCTGCATCGTCAACTGCTGGAAGCCGCCGTGCACCTGAGCAGTGATGGTCTGGTGATCAGTGATCGCCACAATCGGGTGCTGGCCGTGAACGCTGCCTTCAGTCATATCACCGGTTACGCACCGGAAGAGATCATTGGTCGCAACCCTTCCCTGCTGTCTTCCGGGCGCCATGACGAGGAGTTTCACGCCCGTTATCGCCAGGCGCTCGAGGTCAATGGCCACTGGGAGGGCGAGGTCTGGAATCGGCGCAAGCAGGGGGATGAATACCCCGAGTGGCTGCGGGCACGCCGTATCGAGCAGGGCGGCGACGTCTTTCATGTCGCTCTCTTTACCGATATCACCCGCCACAAGGCACGCGAGCAGGACCTTCAGCGTCTGGGGCTGGAAGACGCCCTGACGGGCCTGCCCAATCGCCGCCGGCTGGGCGACCTGCTGGTCAGTCGCCTCAATGGCCTGCGCGCCGGGGAGGCGATGGACCTGGCACTGATCGATATCGATGAGCTCAAGAGCATCAATGATGCCCTGGGCGCGGAAGGGGGCGATCGTCTGCTGCAGCAGTTCTCCCAGCGTCTGACGGCGCTGGCGCGTGGCGGCGTGGTGGGGCGCATCGGCGGCGACGAGTTCGTCATTCTGCGTTCCACGGCGGGTGGCGAGCATACCGCCTGGGTGGATGAGCTGCGCCAGGTGCTGACCAAGCCCTTCGAGATCGGCGATCAGGCGCTGCACCTTGCGCTGTCGATCGGCAGCTGCCGCGCCCCGGAGGATGGCGTTGACGCCGATGTGCTGATGCAGCGCCTGGAAAGTGCCCTGTATGCCGCCAAGCGACATGGCCGCAATACCGACATGCGCTTCCAGCCTGCACTGGATGCGGGCGGTGACCTGCAGCTGGGGCTGGCGAATGACCTGCGGGTCGCCATCGAGAGCCAGGGGCAATTGCAGCTGCACTATCAATGTCAGCACGACGCCAGCACCGGCAAGGTCGCGAGTGTCGAGGCGCTGTTGCGCTGGAAGCACCCGCTGCGGGGGGCCATCTCACCGGCCGAATTCGTGCCGCTGGCCGAGCGCCACGGCCTGATGCTGCGCCTGGGCAACTGGGTACTGCGCGAGGCAGTACAGCAGCAGGCCAGCTGGCGGCGTGCCGGTCACCGCCTGTGCATCTGGGTCAATGTCTCGGCCTTGCAGCTGATCCAGGGTGGCTTTGAGGCCTCGCTGGCGGGCCTGTTGATGGAGTATGACGTGCCCGCCAGCTCCATCGGGTTGGAGCTGACGGAATCGGTGTTGCTGGATGAGCGTGCCGGCGACGTCTCACGGCGCCTGGCGGCACTACGCGCTCGCGGCCACCAGATCGCGGTGGATGACTTCGGTACCGGCTATTCGTCACTCGCCTATCTGAAGGACCTGCCGGTGGACAAGCTCAAGCTGGATCGCGCCTTCATCCGCAGCCTGCCCGGTGAGCGTACGGATGCCGCCATCACCATGGCGGTGCTGGCGATGGCCAAGGGCCTGGGTATGGAGATGATCGCGGAAGGCGTCGAGACCGCCGAGCAGCGTGAATATCTGGTATCGAATGGCTGCGGCTGGATCCAGGGGTTCTACTTCTCGCGGCCGGCGCCCGCGGGGGAGGTCATCGAGCGGCTCAACGGTTACGAGGCCGGCAATCTGGCCATCAAGGCCGCCTGAGGCGCTCAGACGCGCTCGGCATGTCCCTGCAGGCGTGCGATACCCAGACACAGACAGCCCCAGATCAGCGCCTGGGCCGGTAGCAGCCAGTCGGCGAGGGTCACATTGGCGAGCTGCCCCCCGCCGTAATAGGACAGCGGCGCACTGATGGCACCGCCAGCCGCCGCAAGCCAGGACCTCTGCCACAGCCAGCGCAGCGCATGATGGATCGTGCTGGCGAACAGCGGCCACAGACACCACATCCAGACAGGCAGGGGCAGCCAGTGCGCCCAGTCAGGCGTGTCCGAGGTGATGGTGTAGCCGCCGGCCAGTGACAGGCTGCCATCCACCACCATCCCCAGCGCCACGAAGGCGGCCAGCCAGCGCAGCTCGCGCAGGCGCTCACCCATCGGCACGATCAGCCACAGATGCACGGCCAGTATCAGCGGCGTGGCCAGCAGGGCGGCCGTCGAGCCGCCCAGCACGCAGCAGAACCAGCCGAGCTGGAAGAGCCCGGCATTGAGCAGTACTCCAGGGCGCTCGGACAGCATGTTCAGGCGTCCCAATCCTGGAGCCCCGCCTGTACCGGACGTGCCCCCGGCCCCCCCAGTAGCAGCTGACAGGTGCCGATGGTGCGCTCGCGGAAGCCCCCCTCGCAGTACGCCAGGTAGTAACGCCACATGCGCACGAAGCGCTCGTCGTAGCCCTGCGCATAGACCTCCCCGAGACGCGCCTCGAAGCGCTGTCCCCAGGCCTTGAGCGTGGCGGCGTAGTGCAGGCCGATATCCTCGAGCTGCAACAGGTTCAGCTGGGTATCCTGTTGCATGGCGCTGAGAATCGCCGCATGGGACGGCAGGAAGCCGCCGGGGAAGATGTAGCGCTTGATGAAGTCCATCTCGCGGCTGGCGGCCACGAAGCGCTGATCGCGGATCGTGATGGCCTGCAGCGCGATCAGGCCTGCCGGTTCGAGCAGGCGCTCGAGGGTCTTCAGGTAGGTTGGCAGATACTGGTGGCCGACCGCCTCGATCATCTCCACCGAGACGATGCGATCGAAGCGACCTTCCAGTGCCCGGTAGTCTTCCTTGAGCAGCGTGATGCGATCCTCCAGCCCTTCCGCGGCGATACGCGCCTTGGTATAGGCGTGCTGCTCATCGGAAATGGTCGTGGTGGTCACGCGGCAGCCACGTGTTCTTGCGGCATGGATCGCCAGCCCGCCCCAGCCGGTGCCGATTTCCAGCAGGTGATGCTGCGGCCCGAGTTCCAGCAGGTTGAACAGCTTCTCCAGCTTGTGGGTCGAGGCCGCCTCCAGACTGGCCTCGGGATAGGGGAACACCGCCGCGGAATACATGCGGTGCTCGCGATCGAGAAACAGCTCGAAGAGATCATTGCCGAGATCGTAATGTGCCGAGATATTGCGCTTCGAACCCGCCAGCGTATTGCGCGCCAGCGCGTAGGCGACGCTCAGCGCCCACTTGGACAGGCGCGACGTCCCGCTGTCCACCGAGTCATTGACCTGTTCGAGGTTGTAGGCGAACAGGCGCACCAGCCCGACCAGATCATCCGTCTCCCACTGGCCATCCATGTAGGCCTCCGCCGCCGCGACGGTGCCACCCAGCGCCATGCGCCGCCACGCGCGTGAGTCATGGATACGCAGCGTGACGTTGCGCGCGCCGCCCTTGCCCAGCACGTGGCGCTCACGGCCTTCCAGCACCGTCAGGCTGCCACCCTCGAGCTTGTCGAGCATGCGCAGCAGGCGTGGCCGCAGCAGCCGAGTCAGGCGGTCTGCCTGCGCCCGGGTCGTGGCCAGTGTGGGGGGAGCGGGTTCGAATTGGCTCATGATGAGTTCCTCATGATGAAGACGGCGAGCGCGGATGGTCGAAGATCGGCACGCGCTTGAGCGCCAGACGCAGCGCCTCGAAATGAATGCCTGCGACCGTCTTGAGCGTCATCCAGGGGAAACGCAGCAGCAGGCGATGAAAGGCGCGCGGGGTAGCCGGTTCCAGATGCAGGCTCAGGCTGGCATCGAACAGCGAGTGCTGCGCTTTCCGCGCCGTATCCCCGGTGAGGGGATGGTTTTCCATGTGCAGCAACAGCTCATCCGCGCTGGGGTCGTTGAAGCGCCAGTGATAACGCATGCCCATCGGCATGAAGGGCGAGACATGCATGCGCTTGTCGAACTGCGCCGCCTGCATGCGTCGCTGCGGGTCCGTGCGGGCGGCATACAGTACGCGCTCTCCCCAGGGGATATTGGTTACCTCACCGAGCACGGCGCCCAGCTGGCCTGAGGCGTGATAGAGGTAATAGAGGCGGATCGGGTTGAAGCCGATCCCGAAGTGGCGCAGCTGGGTCAGCAGGAAGATGCGCCCCTGCGGCAGCGGTGCGTGATCACCACTGCGGGCAAGCTCGCGCTGGCAGGCGGCGCGCACCCGTTCCTCGAGTGGGCCATCGGCAATGTCGTGGACCGCGGCCGGCAGATGGTCACTGTCGCGAAAGGCCAGTGGCGCGGCGTGACTGGCACTCACCAGACGCTTGCCGGCCATCAGCGTCGGCAGCTCATCCAGTGCCAGCCACGCCATGGCGACGCGATAGCGAAAGGCATGCTGGCGTGGCGCGTGGCGACGGTGGCGCAACGTGCCATAGCCGATGCGGCTGGCGGGCGCCTTCAATCGTCTGCCTCGCGCGCACCCAGTGCCTCGGCGACACGCAGCGCACTCCATACACCATCCTCGTGAAAGCCATTGCGCCACCAGGCGCCACAGAAATGGGTGCGGCCCACCGCGCCCTCCGCCTTGGCCTGCGCGCCGGAAATCTGCGTGAAGCGTGCCTTGGCGGCTTCGGCGGCCAGCGTGAAGCGCGGGTGGTCATAGGCATAACGGCCCAGCACCCGAGCGGGATCAATCGCGTCGCTGTCATTGAGCGTGATGCAGAAGGTCTCGCGGGGCGGGTGATCGCGCTCATCAAGGCGTTGCAGGATGTTCATGTCGTAGGTGACGCTGGCCCGCTGGGCGTCGTCGCGCCCATCGAGGCGGTAGTTCCAGCTCGCCCAGGCCGCCTTGCGCCTGGGCAGCAGCGAGGTGTCGGTATGCATCACCACCTCATTGCGCTGGGTCGTGATCGCCCCCAGCACCGCGCGCTCCTGCTCGCTGGCATCGCCGAGCAGCGCCAGTGCCTGCGGCGCATGACACGCCATCACCACCTGGTCGAAGCGCTCACGGCGGCCATCGGCATGCTCAAGCGTCACGCCGTCGGCGTCGCGCAGGACCCGGGTGATCTTGCTGTTGAGGCGAATGCGCTCGGCATAGCCCTCGGTCAGTGGTGCGATATAGGCGCGCGAGCCACCGACCAGCGTGAACCACTGTGGGCGGTCATTGACCGACAGCAGGCCGTGATGGCGGAAGAAGCGCACGAAGAAAAGCAGCGGGAACTGCGCGATATCCGCGATGCTGGCGGACCAGATCGCCGCGCCCATCGGCAGCAGGTAATGCTCACGGAATACCTGCGAGTAGCCATTGGCATCCAGGTAGCTGCCCAGGGTCGCGCCCTCGGCGAGCTTGCCGTCGTCCAGATCGGCGGCAGCCTGCTTGTTGAAGCGCAGGATGTCGCGCAGCAGGCGATAGAAGCGCGGGCGCAGCAGATTGCGCTTCTGGGCGAACAGCGACAGCAGGGTATGGCCGTTGTACTCGAAGTCCTCGGCGGTGGTGTGCACCGAGAAGCTCATCTCGGTGGGCTGATAGGCCACGTCGAGACGTTCCAGCAGGCGCTGGAAATGCGGGTAGGTGCGGTCATTGAAGACGATGAAGCCGGTGTCGATGGCCCAGTCGCTGCCATCGGCGCAATGCACATCCATGGTGGCGGTGTGGCCGCCCAGGCGCTCGGCTGACTCGAAGACATGCACTTCATGCTTACGACTCAGGTAGTAGGCCGCTGACATGCCGCTGATGCCGCTGCCGATGACGGCAATGCGCTGGCGGGGTAGAGGCGCTGTCGCGTAGGTCGTTGTCGTGTTCATGCCACTCCAGAAGAAGAACGCACCATGTCGTCATGAGCAGAAGCGTTGCCGGGTATTCGGCGCGGGCAGGCCTCGTCGGGTTTGCCTGCCGCGCACTCAGTCGCGGGTCATGCGTAGACCGATGCTGCGTCGCAAGGGGGCGGGCAGGATGCCCAGCAACTTGACCAGCAGCGTGAAGCGGCGCGGGAAATGGATGTCGAGCCGATGACGCGCGAGCCCCGCCACGATCGCCTCGACCGCCTGATCGACAGTGACCTGCATCGGCATCGGGAAGTCATTGCGCTCGGTCAGCGGTGTCTTGACGAAGCCGGGGTGAATCACGCTGACATCGATGCCCTGGTTGTCGAGATCCAGTCGCAGCGACTCCAGGAAGTAGCTCACCGCGGCCTTGGAGGCGCCATACGCCTCCGCGCGTGGCAGCGGCAGGTAGGCCGAGGCACTGGAGACCGCTGCCAGCTGCGGTCGCTCACCGCCGTCTGCCGCTGCCATGCGCAGTAGCGGCAAGGCGCTTTCGATCACATCCACGGCGGCCTGGAAGTTGGTCGCGAACACGCGGTGGACCAGGTCTGCCTCGAATTCCCGTGCATCCAGATATTCGCAGGTGCCAGCGTTGAGCAGTGCAAGGTCGAGTCCACCAAAGCGGGCCTCTATCTGGCTGGCCGCCGCGCGGATGGCCTCACGGTCGGTGAGGTCGAGCGTCACGACCAGCGCTTCCCCGGGGCCTTGCTCGGCATCGGCTGCGATAGCCTCCAGCTTGTCGGCGGAGCGCGCGCTCAGGGCGACCCGGTGGCCATCCGCCAGCAGCCGGCGTGCCAGACCTTCGCCGATGCCGGAGCTGGCGCCGGTCAGCCAGATGCGTTTGCGAGCCTTTGCGATCGTCGATGTGGTGCTCGAACCATGACTGGCCATTTCCCCTCCTTGGCATGTATGTGTCTGGCGTGCCTGTCTGTGTCTGCGTGTCTGACTGTGTCTGCGTGTCTGCGCCTTGCCTGCCTGGCCTGGCAAATCTGGGTGACACTGACTCACAGAACGCCGGGCGTGTCCGTATGGATGTCGCCAGAGCTCAACCCTCTTGCTGCTCAGTCCATGCGACGTTTCAGCAGGCCGATCACGTTGCGCAGTACGGGCACCTGCTCGTAGAGCAGCTCACCGGCATCGAAGAAATCACGGTGCTGGATGACCTTCCCGTCTCGGAACTCGAGGCGTGAGGCGCCCTGCACGCTGATGTCCTTGCCCCCGTTCAGACGGGGATGGCGATAGGTCATCGTCCAGCTGAGCCAGGCAAGTCCCTGTTCATTGCCTTCATCCGCATTGCCTTCATCCGCAGGGCCGGCGTCTTGCGCAGGCATTGGCCCCAGCGGGTGATGAAAGACGAAGTCGATGGCGGCGACATTCATGTACAACCCTGAGAAATAGGCGTTGAGTGCCGTCAGGCCGCGGACTTCATGCAGGGGGTCGCGAAAGACGATATCGTCACTGTAGACTGATTTGAGCAGTTCTGTAGAGGTTTTGTCCAGCTTTTCGTAAAGACGACATACCCGAGTCAGGGCCGGGCTCATCTCGTCGGGTAGCGATTGCATGGCAATGCTCCTGAAGGGGCGGGATACAAGAGCGGCCTGCTGAAGATCAGCAGGCCGCTTGAGGGGTCATTCGCTTTTTGACAGCGCCTTGAAGGTATCCAGCGCCCGCTGGCGGGCGGCCTTGTGGTCGACGATCGGTCGTGGATAGCCCGTCTGTTGGCAGTCATCCGCACTGGGCTGGTGGCGCCGCTTGGCCGGCAGCTCGGCCAGCTCCGGCACCATGCTCGCGATGAACTCGCCGTCCTTGTCGAAGCGCTGGCCCTGGGTGGTCGGATTGAAGATTCGGAAATAGGGCGCGGCATCGGTGCCGGTGGAGGCCGCCCATTGCCAGCCACCATTGTTGGCGCCCAGCTCACCATCGACGAGATGGGTCATGAAGAAGGCCTCGCCACGCCGCCAGTCGATCAGCAGATGCTTGGTGAGGAACATCGCCGTCACCATGCGCAGGCGATTGTGCATCCAGCCGGTCTGCACCAGCTGACGCATGGCGGCATCGACGATGGGGTAGCCGGTACGGCCCTCGCACCAGGCGGTAAAGCCTGCGTCGTCATCGCGCCACTGCAGGGCTTCGGTGTGGCGCTGGAAGGGGCGGTGGCGATTGACGCGCGGGAAGCCGACCAGGATGTGCTGATAGAACTCACGCCAGATCAGCTCGTTGACCCAGCTGGTCAGGCCGACATCGCCATCGGCGAGGCTGCCGTTCTCTGCCAGTACGGCGGCGTAGCATTGGCGGGCCGAGATCATGCCCAGAGCCAGATAGGGCGAGAGCTCGCTGGTGCCACGGGTGGCGGGGATATCGCGCTGCTCGTGGTAGCGGCGCGCGCGGAAGGTCAGAAAGCGTTCCAGCCGCTCCTGCGCGGCCTCTTCGCCGGCCGGCCACAGCTCGGCGTCCAGCGTTGCCGCCGGCTCGCCCTTGAGCGTCTCGGGCAGTGGCGGGATGGCGTCGCCGTGGATTTCGCGCCCCTGGGCGTCGCGGGGCGTGGCTTGCACTTCAGGTGCCTCGTTCAGCGCCAGACGACGGGTATCGACTTCCTTGTGCCAACGCTTGGAGAAGGGTGTGAAGACGCCGTAGTAATCGCCCTTGCCGGTCAGCAGCTCGCCGGGCGTGAAGGCCAGCATGTCGGTGTAGCGATGCAGGCGGACGTCGCGCTCGGCAAGGCGCTCGCGCACGCGCCGGTCGCGTTCACGCTCATTGACGGCATATTCGTCATTGAAGTGCAGGGCCCGGGCACCCAGCTCGTCGCACAGTGCAGCCAGCGCCTCGGGTACCTCAGCGAAGGTGTCGCAGTCGAGCACCTTGAGCGGGATGTGATAGCCGGCGAGTGCCTGTTGCAGGACATGCAGGCCGCGGCGCAGGAAGTCGAGCTTGTTGGCGCCGTGGCCGTGCTCGACCCACTGCGCCAGGCAGGGGGCGACGACGGCCACGACCGGGCCGCGTGCGGCGGCCTGCGAGAGAGCGGTGTTGTCGTGTACGCGCAGGTCACTGCGCAGCCAGACCAGCTGCAGGGGAGCCCCCGCTGGCGCGGAGGCGGGGGAAGAGGCGGATGGTGAGTCAGATGACATCGGGGCTCCTTGGCGATCGGTGAAACCAATGCCGAGCAGGAGCCTGCGATCAACGTGCCATCAAGGACCTCAGGCGAGCGACCGCCTGAATCGGGTCGGCCCCCAGGCCTTCAATGGGCCCGTCTACCAGCTCCTGCTGGCGAATCTGGGCGGCCGGGCCAGCGATGGCCAGCGGCACGCTCAATTGTTCTGCGACCCGTGGCAGCTGACGGCGCATGACATCCGAGCGCTCGGCCTGGGTGCCGACAAGTACCACGGCCTGTGCCTGCAGGCGCTCTGCGGCCAGCGGCAGCTCCGCCAGCGGCAGTGGGCCATCCAGCAGGCTGACGTGATAGCCGGCGTCGCTGGCGACCAGCGCGAACAGCAGCAGCCAGCTCAGGCCCGGCTCTTCCGGCAGGCGCGTCAGCGTGATGTGCGGGGCGTGACGCTCCTGATTGGCAAACACCAGCCGGGCACCGATGCGCGAACGCAGGAAGCTCTCGAAGAAGCACTGGGCCAGGCGGGTGCCGAAGGTGGCGGTGCCGCGCTCCTCGAGCTGCTCGAGCAGCGGACGCCACAGGCGCTCGACCACGCTGCTGACCGGGTACAGTGCCAGACTCTGGTTGTACAGCTCGGCCAGGCGCGCCTCGTCCTGGGCGTCGATGGCGGCCAGTGCCAGCTGCTGCTGGCCACTCCAGCTGCCTTCGTCCGGCATCGGCGTGCTTTCCGGCTGCGGCTGGTCGAGCAGCTCGCGTACCTGGCTGACAGGTACTCCGCGGTTGAGCCACTGCAGGATGTGTTCGATCCGCTCGATGTCCTCGCGGGCATACAGGCGATGCCCCTTGGGCGTACGGCGGGGCTCGATCAGTCCGTAGCGGCGTTCCCAGGCTCTCAGCGTGACCGAATTGACGCCGGTCAGGCGAGAGACTTCGCGGATCGGAAACAGCGGCGAACTGGCAGTTTCCGTGGCCTTGTCAGTCATGAATGGTGTTACCTCTGGCGGTGACGAGGCATCCCGGGTGAAGCACAGGTGAGGACGACACACAGGGTAAAGTTGAAGTGTCGTCACTTGGGGCGCTGTGGGATACCGGCAATGCATCTTGTGCACTAGCTGTACATGTGGGCATCAGGATGGCGCAGCCGCCAGAGCCTGACAAGAGGCAAGCTGCGTCGCATCCCCGGTGCGCATGTTTTGAAGGTGCATCACAGCGCCTTTGACGCCGAAGGTCCCGTCATGAAATCGGCCGTCTAGGCGTTGTCCTGTTGCTCCACAATCTGGATCAAGGCCTCGACAAAGGCCGGATGTGCACCCACCGGGTCAAGCAGACTGATGGGGCAGTCGGGGTGCTGGCGCTGCGAGTCTTCCAGCATGGCGGGCACGTCCTCGCGCAGATGACGGCCGGCCGCGAAGAACAGCGGCAGGATGTCGATACGCGCGGCACCGTCTGCCGCCAGGGCATCGATGGTGTCGGTCAGCAGCGGATCGCACAGCTCCATATAGGCCAGACGCGTCGGGCGCTTGAGGCGGGAAGCCAGTGTGGCTTCCAGTGCCTCGAAGGGCTCGCGCCAGCGCGGGTCACGTGACCCATGGGCCAATAGAATCAAGGCGTTGTCGTGATCTGTGGGCGTAGTCATGCAGCTATCCTGTGGGCGATGAGGGGTCGCGGCAGCGTATCAGCTGTCGGCGAAGGTGTTGAGCAGCTGTTCGGCTACCTCGTGTCCTGACAGCCAGGCGTCCTCGACGCGCGGGCCACGCAGGGCGTCTCCGGCCAGCCATAGCCCGGATGACCCTTGGTCATCGCCCTTCTGGTCATAGACATTGTGGACATGGACATTGTGGACATGGCCATTGTGGCCGGTTGCCGCTGAGGTCTGCGGCAGCGTCTGGGTCGGGTGAGCGTAGCGCCAGCGATGCGCCGCAAGGGTGACCTTGCCCTGGCTCCAGCCCGGCGCCAGCTCGCGGAGCTCCGGCAGTGCCTCGAAGGCCTGCCACAGCAAGGTCGCGACCTCCTGTGGCGACTTCTCCAGATTCGCCCGACTCCAGCCGGCGGTCGCCAGCAGGCTCAGGGTCTCCTTGGCATGTGACGGTGGCTGGCGGCCGGGACGCGAATGCTGGCGCATCACGCAGCGCAGCGGGCCATCATCACCGCGACTGACCAGCAACCCTTGCCAGTCAGCGTCGCCCCCCAGCGCGGGTAGCGGCGTCTCCAGAGTGGCCATCAGTGTCCAGGTCGGTGCCATCTCCACCTGCGCCAGCGCCTCACTCAGGGCCGGGGCCAGCGAGCCCTCGGCGAGCGCCGCCCCCTGGGCGTCGGTGCCGTCCGTGCTCAGCAGGGCGCGTGCCTGCGGTGCCGGTGCGCTGATCACCACGTGATCGAAGGGGCCGTGCTGATCACCGTCGCTGTCCTCGAGCCGCCAGCGCTTGCCTGGCGCCGTGCCTTCGTTCGCGATCAGGCGCGTGATGCGCGTTGCGCTGTGCAGACTGGCGTGGGCCGGCAGCTGTTCACTGAGGTGGCGGCTCAGGGCGCTCATGCGCGGACTGGCTACGTAGCGGGTGGAATCATCGCGCAGCCGCTGCCATTGGCTCTCGTCAGACGCCGACTTGCCGAGGCTCAACAGCCTCTCACCCCAAGTTGCGACGACGCCTGCGGCCCGCCACTGCTCGAGCGCGGACTGGAAGCGTGGATCACGCGCCGTGAAGTATTGCGCGCCGATGTCGATGGGGCCTTCGCTCGTGCGGCGACTGGCCAGACGTCCGCCGGGGCCGCGTGCCTTCTCGAAAATCGTCACCGCATGGCCCTGCGCGGCCAGTCGGGTGGCGGCTGACAATCCGGCGATACCGGCACCGATGATGGCGATGGACGATACTGGCATCTGGAGGCGACTCCTGCGCGGGCGGTGTTCAGGGGGGACGGGTCGTCATGTGACCCGACAGCAGATACGCTAAAGTTAACTTCTTGCGCATAATTGTACAATATAAGTATAGATTTATGGCGGAAGTCGGCACACTCGATGCTTCATCGCCGAGGAGGGCAACATGCGAATATTGATAACAGGTGCAACGGGGTTCGTCGGCCAGGCGCTGTGTCAGTCACTGGCCGCGGCGGGCCACTCGCTGGCGGTCGTATCGCGCCGCCCGGAGCGTGCTGAGCGCCAGTTTGCCGACCTGGGGCTGACGGTGGTCGCGGCGGATTCGTCGCTGGCCTTCAAGGATTGGCAGCCTGAGGGCATCGTCAATCTGGCGGGGGAGTCGATAGCCGGGCGGCGTTGGAGCGAGGATCACAAGCGTGAGCTGCGCCGTTCGCGGCTGGAGACCACCGAGCATCTGGTGATGCTGTGTCAGCAGCTGGCCGCCGAAGGCCATCCACCGCAGGTGATGGTGTCCGGTTCGGCGATGGGCTATTACGGCGCACAGCCCAAGGCGGGCGAGCCGGACGATGTCGAGATCGACGAGCAGGCGACGCCCCACGACGATTTCAATCATCGCCTGTGTCGCGACTGGGAAGCGGCCGCCATGCCCGTCACCGAATACGGCGTGCGGCTGGCCATCATCCGCACTGGCCTGGTGATGGAGGCCGATGGCGGCACACTGGCCAAGCTGCTGACGCCCTTCAAGCTCGGGCTCGGGGGGCGGCTGGGTGATGGGCGCCATTACATGCCGTGGATTCACCGCCACGACATGATTCGCATCATCGAGCGTCTGCTGGCGGATGACAGTCTCAGCGGTGCCTTCAATGCCAGCGCGCCGCATCCGGTTACCAACATGGGCTTCACCCACGCTCTGGCCCGCGGTCTGGGGCGTCCGGCAATTCTGCCGCTGCCGGCCAAGGCGCTTGAGCTGGGGTTGGGGGAGATGAGTACTCTACTGCTGGAAGGCGCCCGCATGGTGCCGGCGCGTCTGCTGGCTGCCGGTTTCACCTTCGATTACCCGACCCTCGACGTGGCCTTCGCCGATATCCTGTCACGCAAGTGAGCCTTGGCAGCAAGGCGACGCTAGAAGGGCAGCGGCGCTTCCAGCACCAGTGGCGGTGCCTCGCTGTCGCTGGCTGGCGGAATCACCAGACGCGCCGCATGCAGCAACAGGCGCGGGCTGGCATTGAGTGCCGCTCCGCGCGCATAGAAGCCATCACCGATGATCGGATGGCCGAGCGCCAGCATATGCAGGCGTAGCTGGTGTGAGCGCCCGGTATGCGGCGTCAGCGCTACACGACAGGCGGCGAGGGTCTGAGGCGTACCATTCGGGCGCTGGCCCTCGAGCGTCAGATGCTGCTCGACCCGATAATGCGTCAGGGCCGACTTGCCATGCGTGAAGTCGACGATCTGACGCGGGCGGCGTGGCCAGTCACAGCGCAGCGGCAGGGCGATGCTGCCCTCGGCGGGCGTGAGATGACCTGCCACCACGGCCAGGTAGCGTTTCTCGATGGTGCGCGACTGGAAGAGCCGTGACAGCCGCCGCTGGCCCTCGACGTTGCGCGCCACCAGCAGCACCCCGGAGGTCGCCACATCCAGACGGTGCACGGCGCGGGTATCGTCGCTCAGCTGACACAGGCGCGAATGGACACTGTCGAAGCGCGAAGGGTCACGCCCCGGCACCGAGGGCAGCTCGGCCGGCTTGTCGATGGCCCACCAGTCATCGCCCGCCGCCAGCAGCGACAGCCCCACCTTCGCGACACGCTCGCCTTCCTCGGCCAGGCGCTCTCCCTGCCAGCTCAGCCCTGACGCTGCCTCGTCGCTCTCTGGATATGATCTCGCCATGAGGGTGCTCTGTAGTAATGAAACGATAGGATGAAACGATAGGATGAAACGATAGGGGTGAAGCGGAAGTGATGAAGCGTACGTGATGGGCCGCGATTCGCGACGTGCAAGCGATGGCATCGTCGCGGCCGCTGGTCGATCTGGCAAGTCCAGCGGGCCATTGTCGCTGGCGCACATGGCAAAACGCCCCACCTGCCGATGGCAGGTGGGGCGTTTCAGGTTCATCACTGACGCCTGCGGTCAGCTCAACGCTCGTGGGCATCCACGGTGACGATGACGCGCACGCTGTCCAGGCGCAGACGGGTGGTCTCGATGGCGCCATCCAGCGCGGCACGCTCCTGACGCAGCGCTTCGAGCTCTTCCTCGCGCACGGCCGGGTTGTGGCTGGCCAGGGCTTCCAGGCGCGCCAGTTCGGCACTGAGCTGCTCGCGCATCTGCTGCTGGGCCTGCTCGACGATGGTCGGCAGTTCGCGTTCGGCTTCCTGCTCGGCATCGCTCATCAGCTTGCGCAGCGTGGCGTGGCTCTGCTTGATCAGGTCGCGCGCGACCGCCTTCTTGACCGGCTTGAGGTTCTTGGCCAGTCCGCCGAAGGACACCTTGTCGGACAGGTTGCTGCCGGTTTCATCCAACAGGACACGGATGGCGGTCGGCGGCAGGAAGCGGCCCAGACGCAGGCCGCGCGGCGCGGTGGACTGGGTGCGGAACACCACTTCCGTCATCAGGCGGCCACCGGGAATCGCCGGGTGCTTGAGCAGCGCCAGCGCGGTGTTGCCCATCGAGCCGTCCAGGATGCGGACCAGCATCTCGCGTACCAGCGGGTGCTCCCACGACAGGTGCTGCACGTCTTCGCGTGACAGCGCGGTGGCGCGGTCACTGGTGACGCTGAAGCCTTCCTCGCCCTTCACCAGCCCCGGCAGGCCATCGAGCATGTGCGGGCCCGGTGCCAGATAGGTGATGCCGTCGCCGAGGTCCCGGCTCTCGATGCCGAAGATGTCGAAGGCGCGCTCCAGATAGCCGGGCAGCGCCTTGTCATTGTCCAGCGTCTCGATGGCGGCGATGACTTCCTCGGCGCGCTCGTGACGGCAGGCATTGAGTTCCAGCAGGCGGTTGCGGCCGGACTGACGCTCTTCCTGCAGGGCGTCGAAGCGCTCGCGGGTCTGCTCGATGATGCTGTCGATCTCTTCGCTGTCGAGCAGGGCTTCTTCCAGCTCGTCGCCGAACTGGGCGTAGAGCTCGCTGCCGATGCCGTGCGGCGCGCTGAAGGCGTCCATGCCGTCACGGTACCAGCGCAGCAGCTGGGCGCCCGGCGAGCCTTCGAAGACCGGCACGTGGATCTCGATCGGGAACTGTTGACCGATGCGATCCAGGCGCCCGATGCGCTGTTCGAGCTGGTCCGGGTGTACCGGCAGGTCGAACATCACCAGGTGGTGACAGAACTGGAAGTTGCGACCTTCCGAGCCGATTTCCGAGCACACCAGCAGCTGCACGCCTTCCTCTTCGGAGGCGAAGGCCGCGGCGGCGCGGTCGCGCTCGACCAGGCTCATGCCCTCATGGAAGACCGGCGCATGCACGCCGCCCAGCACGCGCAGGCCTTCGGACAGCTCACGCGCGGTATCGGCGGTATGACAGATCACCAGTGCCTTCTCGTTGCCGAGGTCGGTCAGGGTTTCCAGCAGCCACATGACGCGCGGGTCGATCTGCCACCAGGGTTCCGCGTTCATGCGGTCATCGGGCAGGGCGCGATACATCTCGTCGAGGAACAGCACCACCTCGGGGTGGTTCATGCCGGTCTCGATCAGCAGGTCATCGAGATAGTCCTCGTCACGCTCCAGCTTGCGCACCACGCGACGGTAGGAGGAGGGCAGCTCCAGCTCGTGGACGTGCAGGCGACGCTCGGGGAAGCCAGCGACATGGGTACGTGAGTTGCGGAACATCACGCGGCCGGTGCCGTGGCGATCGAGCAGCTGGTCGCGCAGCTGGCGACGCGCGCTGTCGCGCTGGGCATCGTCGGCATCGCTGTCCATCAGGGTGTCGAGCAGGGCGCGGCTGTCGCTGTCATCCAGCACGCTGGCGAGGCTGTCGAGACCGGACTGATCGGCGGGCAGCGCTTCCAGGGCGTCGATGGCGCTGGCGACGGCCACATAGCCCTGTTCCTCGGCCTTGAAGCGCTCGATGTCGTGATAGCGCTCCGGGTCGAGCAGGCGCAGGCGCGCGAAGTGGCTCTCGAGCCCCATCTGCTCCGGCGTGGCGGTCAGCAGCAGCACACCGGCGGTCTGGCGAGCGAGGGATTCGACACAGGCGTAGCCCGGACCGACCTTGTCTTCGCTCCAGTCGAGGTGGTGGGCCTCATCGACGATCAGCATGTCCCAGTCGCAGGCGGCAGCCTGGACCTGACGCGACGGGTTGGCGAACAGCCAGTCCTGGCTGGCCAGAATGATCTGGTTGCCTTCGAAGGGATTGCGCGTGCCGTAGGCCTTGCACTGTTCCTCGTCGAGCAGCGAGACATCCAGCGCGAAGCGGCGCAGCATCTCGACCAGCCACTGGTGGGTCAGGCTGGCGGGCACCAGGATCAGCGCACGGCTGGCGCGGCCGCTGAGCAGCAGGCGGTGCAGGATCAGGCCGGCTTCGATGGTCTTGCCGAGGCCGACTTCATCGGCCAGCAGTACGCGCGGCGCGTGACGGCGCGAGACTTCATCGGCGATGTAGAGCTGGTGCGGCACCAGATCGACCTTGGGGCCGGACAGGCCCAGCGCCGGGCTCTGCTCGACACGATGGAAGTGGCGCAGGGTGCGGTAGCGCAGGTCGAACCAGTCATTGCGGTCGACCTGGCCGGTCAGCAGGCGGTCACGCGCCTGATTGAACTGCATCTTGTCGTTCAGGCGGGCTTCGGGAAGCTCGATGAGCTCGCCGGCATGCTCGCCGCTGCGCTCACAGATGTAGACGATCTGGCCGCGCACTTCCTTGAAGTCATCGACGATCAGCCATTCGCCATCGTCGGACTGGATGCGGTCGCCATTGCCGAAGGCCACCCGGGTAAGGGGCGCTTCGCGCAGACTGTAGGTGCGGGTTTCTTCGCTGGCGGCAAAGAGCACGGTGACGGTACGGAAGTCGACATTGAGGATGGTGCCAAGGCCGAGATCAGCCTCGCCGTCACTGATCCAGCGCTGACCGGGAATGAAGTCGCTCATGAAGCCTCGGGGTAGGACAAAGACGGGAATCGGGAATACAGGGGCGCGGTATCTTACCGGATCAGACGCCGTGGCTTAAGCGCCTTTTCTTGCGGCGAGCGTCTTTGTCGCACCGAGCGAGGCCAGCGGCGTGTCGCTCTATGGCCGCGACGCCGGTAGCAGGGCGTCCAGTTGGGCGCGGCTCAGCTCGCCGATATGACGCTCGATCAGTTGTCCGTCGCCATCGAAGACGAGGGTCGCGGGCAGCCCCTGCGCCTCGGCCAGCGCCATCAGTTGCATGGCGGGGTCGAGCAGCGCGTACTCGAGCGTCAGCTGTTCGCTTTTCAGAAAGCGGGTCACCGCCAGTGCCTGCTCGCCCTGATTGGCGAGTACCACGGTGACGCCGGGTCTCTGATCGGCCTCTGCCAGCAGTGGCATCTCGCGCCGGCAGGGCGGGCACCAGGTGGCCCACAGATTGACGATCACGCGCTCGTCCTGGATGTCATTCAGTGCCACGGGGCGGCGATCCAGATGATTGAGGGTGATGGCAGGCATCGCCTCGATGGCGGAGTCGTTGCCCAGCGGGTCGAGTTGCTTGAGGCCGAGGAAGGCGGTCAGGCCCAGGGTCAGACTGCCCAGCGCGATGATCTGGCGAATCGCGCCATGCCGGCGCAACAGCCACAGGCTGGCCAGGGTCGCGGCCAGCATGCCGCCGAGCAGGTGGTAGCCCGGTTGCCACAGCTTGAGGATATCCAGTGGTGCCTGCTGATAACTTGCCCAGTGCAGCGCGACATGAGTGAGGCGCGCACCGATCACCCAGCTGACCAGCATGCGATTGAACCAGCGCGAGGGGCTCAGCGGGGGAGAATCGTGAGCGGGCGCGGTCGTGCCCCTGGCGTGCATGCGTGCCAGCAGACGAATCAGCAGCGAGAACTCGATCAGCATCACCAGGGCTGCCACGAAGGCATAGAGGCGTTCGACGGAAATCAGGGCAGGGCCCAGGGCGATGGCGTCCATGCGGTTATCCTCTGGCGGTGTCCGGGGGAGCGTTCAGGGCAGCAATACCTGTCGGCCACTGTATGTGGCAAGTGCTTGGCAAACGCTCGGCAGGCGCTGCAGTCGCGAGGCTCGAGTATGCGATAATCGACGGACTTCGACATCCACGCCTCGCGCACTGATCAATGCTCTGCCGCGAGGACGCTGCAAGGATATCCCCATGCTGTCACATCATTATGACCGTAGCCGTGCGATCGCCGTTGCCAGTCAGGCCAGCGGCCTGATCGCCATCGTCGCGCTTGAGACCTGGCTTGGCGATGCCGCCCGCCCTTGGCAGGGGCTGGTATTCGCCCTGATGCTGGCCTTCGGTCTCGGCCTTGCCCTGCGCAGTTACTACCTCAAGCAAAAGGCCCGCCGCGACCGTGAACGTGCTGGTCGCGAGCGGGCCCGCAAGGCGAGTGACAGCTGGATGTCCGACTGACTCGCCGCTCGATATGGTTCAGTGCGCGCCATGAATCAGTAACTCTGCAGGCGGTAGCCGTCGCGCTCCATGCAGTATTTCAGCAGTGTCTGCTTCTCGTTGGCGGACTTGTCGGTCAGGCCAAGCTCGTACTGGCAGCCCGCATAGGTATTGTGGGCTTGTGTGCTGTTGGCGCCGGGCTTTTCCCATTGCGCACGTGGGCTGGCGCAGGCGGAGAGCAGTGAGGTCAGCAGCAGGGACAGCAAGGCAAGACGCAGTGTGTGCATGGGGCACCCTGAGGGATGTAGCGCGTTGGGGAGTGCGTCGCAGACGCGAGCAAGCAGAAGTAGGCTTGTGAGGCAGGAAAAACCTTCCGGCATCAAAAAAGCCGCTGATCAGTGATCAGCGGCTTTTTCATATATCTGGTCGGAGTAGCAGGATTCGAACCTACGACCTCTGCCTCCCGAAGGCAGCGCTCTACCAAGCTGAGCTATACTCCGATGCGTCGTGAGCTTGTCTCGACGGAGGTGAATTATACGCAGGCAGCTTTGCTTTGCAAGCCCTTGAGGTCAAAAAGTTTTATCTGAGTCTCAAGGGGCAATTCCGCTGTCGAGAAGCGCGCTTCTCTTCACCTCGTCCTGCCGGCGCTTCTCGCCACGTTGGCGGCGGTTTTCTGCTGTCATGATGGACTGACTGACCCACTGGCTGACGACCTGCCAGGCAGGCCATCGTCATGCGGATATCAGGCCTGGCGGCCGACGCTCAACAGCGCGATGCGCTCGAGGCTGTCGCGGAATTCGCTCTCCGGCAGTGCCTTGAGCTCGCTCAGGGCGTTGTCGGCCATTTCCTGGGCGCGGCTGCGGGTATAGTCGAGGCCGCCCGTGAGGCGCACCACTTCCAGTACCTCGTCGAGCTGCTCCAGCCCACCTTTCTCGATGGCGCCGCGCACCAGACTGGCCTGGGCCGGGCTTCCGACCTGCATGGCGCGAATCAACGGCAGGGTCGGCTTGCCTTCGGCCAGGTCATCACCGACGTTCTTGCCCATTGTCTCGGCATCGCCCTGATAGTCGAGCAGATCATCGATCAGCTGGAAGGCGAGGCCCAGGTAGCGGCCATAGTTCTGCAGCGCGCTGACCTGTGCCGGGGTGACGGTGTCGTCGGTTTCCCTGGCCAGAATCGCGCCAGCATGTGCGGCCGCCTCGAACAGCATGGCGGTCTTGCCATGGATGGTCTCGAAGTAGGCGGCTTCATCAATGTCGGCATTGCCGATGTTGGTCAGCTGCAGAACTTCGCCCTCGGCGATGGTGCAGGTGGCGGCGGAGAGAATCGCCATCACGTCCATCGAGCCGACTTCGACCATCATCTGGAAGGAGCGCGAATAGAGGAAGTCACCGACCAGCACCGAAGGCGCATTGCCCCAGGTGTCATTGGCGGTGGAGCGGCCACGCCGCAGGCTGGATTCATCCACGACATCATCGTGCAGCAGGGTCGAGGTGTGCATGAATTCGATCAGCGCGGCCAGATGGACGTGTTTCTCGCCTTGATAGCCCAGCGCGCGGGCTGCCAGCAGCACCAGCACCGGGCGCAGGCGTTTGCCACCACTCTGGATGATGTACTGACCGATGGTCTGGACCAGCGGCACGCGCGACTCGAGCTGCGCGAGGATGGTGCGGTCGACGGCGGCGAAGTCATCTGCCACTGCCGCGTGAAGGGTCGATGCGTCGGCTTGCATGAGATCGTCGTGCCCGTAGCGAGAGGTGAGGCCGCCGTGGCGTGCCGTTTGGCGGTAATGCTATGGGGCACCCCTATGGCCGTCAAGGCGTGCACCCGCGCAAGGACGCTGGCTGGCGGCCGATTGGTCGCGTAAACCTTGACATTGCTTGTCGGTCGCGGCACGTGGCGCTATAATACGCGGCCGTGACTCATCCCGCTCCCTGTCAGATGGCTCCAGAAGGGGCGCCACTCGCAGCAGGCCACCCAAGAGCACACCCTTGATGAGTCCGATGGAGAGAATCATGTACGCAGTTATCAAGAGCGGTGGCAAGCAGTACCGCGTTCAGGAAGGCCAGACCCTGAAGCTCGAGAAGCTTGAAGTCGCGACTGGCGAAGCTATCCAGTTTGACGAAGTCCTGATGGTCGCTGAAGGCGACGACATCAAGGTCGGCGCTCCGCTGGTTGAAGGTGCCAAGGTTTCTGCCGAGGTCGTGTCTCACGGCCGTGGCGACAAGGTCACCATCATCAAGTTCCGTCGCCGGAAGCACTCCATGCGTCGTGCGGGCCACCGTCAGTGGTTCACCGAAGTCAAGATCACTGGTATCTCTGCTTAATTGCAGCGCTACCCACCATAGGAGAATTATCCAATGGCACATAAGAAGGCGGCGGGCTCTACCCGCAACGGTCGCGATTCTGAATCCAAGCGCCTTGGTGTGAAGCTGTTCGGTGGCCAAGCGGCTATCGCCGGCAACATCATCGTGCGTCAGCGCGGCACCCGTTTCCACGCTGGTACTGGCGTCGGCATCGGCAAGGACCACACTCTCTTCGCGCTGGCCGACGGCCACGTGAAGTTCGAGACCAAGGGTCCGAAGAACCGCAAGTTCGTCAGCATCGTTTCTGCCTGAAACGTCTGATAGCTTACGCAGACTGCTCGATGCCCCGGTGTCGCATGGCAGTCTGCAAGGAAGCCCCGCTCAGGCGGGGCTTTTTTGTCGCATGACGGCCCGGGTCGTCGTCAGGAGAGAGCAGCATGCAGTTCCTTGATGAAGCGTCGATCATTGTAGAGGCCGGACGTGGCGGCAATGGTTGCCTGAGTTTTCGCCGTGAAAAATACGTGCCGCGCGGTGGTCCCGATGGGGGCGACGGCGGGCACGGCGGCAGTGTGTACCTGATCGGGGATGACTCCCTCAATACCCTGATCGACTTCAAGTTCCAGCGCTACTATCAGGCGGAGAGCGGCGATGCCGGTCAAGGCCGCCAGATGGCAGGCAAGGCGGGCGAGGACCTGATCGTCAAGGTGCCGGTCGGCACCACAGTGATCGACGAGGAAACCCTCGAGATCATCGGTGACGTGACGGAAATCGGTCAGCTGTTGCTGGTCGCGCAGGGCGGACGTCGTGGTCTGGGTAACATCCACTTCAAGTCCTCGACCAACCGCGCGCCGCGCCAGACCTCCAAGGGGACCTGGGGTGAGCGTCGCAACCTGCGCTTCGAGATGAAGGTGATGGCAGATGTCGGTCTGCTCGGCATGCCGAATGCCGGCAAGTCGACGCTGATCCGCGCCGTCTCCGCCGCCAAGCCCAAGGTCGCCAACTACCCGTTCACCACCCTGGTGCCGAACCTCGGTGTCGTGAAGATCGGTAGCCACCAGCACTTCGTGATGGCTGATATCCCCGGTCTGATCGAAGGCGCTGCTGACGGCGCTGGCCTGGGCCTGCGCTTCCTCAAGCACCTGACGCGTACGCGCCTGTTGCTGCACGTGGTGGATATTGCGCCCTTTGACGAGAGCGACCCGGCCTATGCGGTCGAGGCGATCCTCAAGGAGCTCAAGAACTTCTCCGCGGCACTGACGGAGCTGCCGCGCTGGCTGGTGATCAACAAGATCGACCTGCTGCCCGAGGACGATCGCGACGCGATGGTCAAGGACCTCGTCGAGCGCCTGGGCTGGGAGGGCGAGCTGTTCGTCGTCTCCGCGGCCAGCGGTATCGGCACTCAGGAGCTGGTGCAGGCCGCTCACCGCTGGCTGGGCGAGCAACGCCTGCAGCTGGCGGAAGATCCGGAAGCTGCCGAGGCACATGCCGCCCTGCTGGCGCGCATGGAGAACGAGTCGCTGGAGCGCGCTGAAGAGCGCCTGACACGTCGCAAGCGCAAGAAGGATGACGAAGAAGAGGACGATGACGACTTCAATGACGACGATTACGACGTCGAAGTCGAATACGCGCCCTGAGGTCTCAGTTCGTCCGGTGGCTGTCCTGCGCGGCAGCCACCGAGTGACGAGCGACCCGCTTCGCGATTCACGCCCCGCCCCGAGCCTCATGGTCTCGCGGCGGGGCGTTTTCGTTGTCGGGGCCGGCGAGGAGTGATGACAGCGGGCTGGCGGGAGCAGACAATGGCAAGCAGGGAGGCAGAGCCTGCCGGGCGAGGGATTACATGACAGGAGAGAGCGCGGTGTCGGAGCAGAAGGTGGCGGAAGTGGCGGAACTGGGCAGTCAATCGGGGCGCGAGGCCTTGGCCAATGCACGACGCGTGGTGGTCAAGATCGGCAGTGCGCTGCTGACCGATGACGGTCGCGGGCTGGATGATGCCGGTATCGGCCGTTGGGTCGATCAGATCGCGGCGCTGCACGCGCGGGGTGTCGAGGTGATCGTGGTGTCCTCCGGGGCGATCGCGGTCGGCATGTCGCGGCTGGGCTGGTCGGCTCGCCCCAGCGGCGTACATGAACTGCAGGCGGCAGCGGCGGTCGGGCAGAACGGCCTGACCCAGTGCTATGAAGAGCATTTCCATCGTCATGGCCTGACCACGGCGCAGATTCTGCTGACTCACGATGACCTCTCCAACCGCAAGCGCTACCTGAATGCACGCTCGGCGCTGCGCACCCTGGTCGACCTGCGGGTGGTGCCGGTGATCAACGAGAACGACACCGTGGTCACCGACGAGATCCGCTTCGGCGACAACGACACCCTCGGCGCGCTGGTCGCCAACCTGCTCGAGGCCGATGCGCTGTTGCTGCTCACCGATCAGGAAGGCCTCTATGATGCCGATCCGCGTCATGACCCGGCGGCCAGCCTGATCGAGGAAGCCCAGGCCGATGACCCGATACTGGTCAAGGTGGCCGGCGGTGGCGGCGTGCTCGGGCGTGGCGGCATGGCGACCAAGGTGCGCGCGGCGCGTCTGGCGGCGCGCAGTGGCGCATTGACCGTGATCGCCTCTGGTCGTCAGCCCGAGGTCATCACCCGGCTGGCTTCCGGTGAGCGATTCGGCACGCTCCTCTTGCCGGAGCATGCGCCGATCGCGGCGCGCAAGCGCTGGATCGCGGGGCAGCTGCAGGTGCGCGGCACCCTGACGCTGGATGCCGGCGCCGTCAATGTGTTGACCACGCGTGGCTCCAGCCTGTTGCCGGTGGGCGTCAGGAAGATCGAGGGCGCCTTCAAGCGCGGTGATCTGGTGCAGTGCGTCGATGAATCCGGCCAGCGCATCGCCAAGGGGCTGGTGAATTACAGCGCCGAAGATGCCGGACGGATTCTCGGCCTGCCCAGTCATCAGATCGAGGCGACGCTGGGCTATATCGAGGCGCCGGAACTGATCCACCGCGACAACCTCATCGTGCTGTAGCACCCATGAGGCCTGCTTCCTGGCTCTGTGCCTGGGGCCGGCGCAGGCAAGCTCAGACTGGCGATATGCGCTCGGGTCATGCTAGACTCTGCCGTCCTGTCGGGTGCTGGTCCGCCCCGATGGCGAAGGTTTGACGGGGCTTCCACGTCAAGTCGCTGATTTCTCGAAAGTCTTCACATCAGTGTCGAAAGGCGAGAGATGATCGGACTCGCTGTCGCGGTGCGACAACGTCTTCCAAATTCAAGTTCATGAGTACGCGCCTACGGGTGGACTCATAAGGAGCATCAAAGTGGCAAATTCCAAGCAAGCACGTAAGCGCGCTCGTCAGGCTGAAGTTCGTCGTCAGCACAACTCCGCACAGCGTTCCGCCGTGCGTACCAGCATCAAGAACGTGCTGAAGACCGTCAAGACTGGCGATCACGCTGCTTCCATGGCCGCTTTCAATGTCGCGCAGAAGGTCCTCGACCGTTACGCCGACAAGGACATTCTGTCCAAGAAGAAGGCCGCTCGTCTGAAGAGCCGTCTGAACACTCGCGTCAAGGCACTGGCTGTCTAAGACGTGTGAGTGTGAAAAAACCGGCTTCGGCCGGTTTTTTTGTGTCTGTCTGTCGAGTGGATGACATCGGTGTCAGGTCAGGGAAGCGAGAGGGGTGTCAGGGTGAGCAAGCCGCAGGATGAGTCGCCCGCAGGCGAAAAGGAAGTCAGGGGAGAAGACGGCAAGGCCGAGGCCGCCGCGCAGTCCGCTTCACAGGCGAGTGCCCAGGGCGAGACCCGCTCGGGCGACAGCCTGCCGGTGCGGGGTGGTCTGTTGCGCTCCGGGTTGATCGTCAGCGTGATGACGATGCTGTCGCGCGTGCTGGGTCTGGCGCGCGATGTGACCATCGCATCCCTGCTGGGCGCCGGCAGTGGGGCGGACGCTTTCTTCGTCGCCTTCAAGATCCCCAACTTCATGCGCCGCCTGTTTGCCGAGGGTGCCTTCAACCAGGCCTTCATTCCGGTGCTGTCGGAGTATGCGACTCGCCGGACGCGGGAAGAGGTCCGCGAGTTGTTGGACGCCGTCAGCGGCAGTCTTGGCGTCATACTCGCGTTGATCACCGCGCTGGCGATGCTGTGTGCGCCCTGGCTGGTGTGGGTCTTCGCGCCCGGGTTCGGTGACGATGCCGGCAAGCTGGCGCTGACCGGCGACATGCTGCGCCTGACCTTCCCGTATCTGCTGCTGATCTCGCTGACCGCCTTCGCAGGCAGCGTGCTCAATACCTGGAATCGCTTTGCGGTGCCGGCCATCACGCCGGTGCTGCTCAACCTGAGCCTGATCGGTGCGGCACTGTTGCTGGCCCCGCGCTTCGAAACACCCGCCATGGCGCTGGCCTGGGGGGTGCTGATCGCAGGTGGCGTGCAGTTGCTGTTCCAGGTGCCGTTCCTGCTGCGGCTTGGCCTGATGCCGAAGCCATGGCCGAATTTCGCCCATGAAGGCGTGCGCCGCATCCTCAAGTTGATGACCCCGGCGCTGTTCGGTGTCTCGGTCTCGCAGATCAATCTGCTGCTGGATACCGTGCTGGCCTCGTTTCTGGTCACCGGCAGCGTGTCGTGGCTCTATTACTCCGACCGCTTGGTCGAGTTGCCGCTGGGCATCATCGGCATCGCCATCGGGACGGTGATCCTGCCGGCACTCTCCAAGCGCCACGCCGAGCAATCACTGGAGCACTTCCAGAAGATGCTCGACTGGGCGCTGCGCTCGGTACTGTTGATCGGTGTGCCGGCGGCATTGGCACTCGGCGTGCTGGCCGAACCTCTGCTGATCACGCTGTTCCACTACGGCGCGATGACCGACAACGATGTGGTGATGTCGGCCCAGAGCCTGCGTGCCTACAGCTTCGGTCTGCTGGCCTTCATGCTGATCAAGGTGCTGGCGCCGGGCTTCTATGCGCGTCAGGACACGAAAACGCCGGTCAAGATCGGTATCATCGCGATGGTCGCCAACATGGCCTTCAACCTGGCGCTGATCGTGCCGCTGGCGCACGCTGGGCTCGCGCTGGCCACGGCGCTGTCGGCTTTCCTCAATGCGGGTCTGCTGGCACGCGGCCTGTATCGTGACGGCGTGCTGCGCTTCCAGCCCGGCTGGGGACGCTATTCGCTGACCCTGATCGGCGGTTGCGCCTTGATGGGCGGCGGCCTGATGTGGCTGTCGCCGGACTGGACCACCTGGCTTGGTTGGGGCCTGTGGGAGCGCTGTGCGATGATGGGAGCGCTGGTCGTCGGCGGTGTACTGGCCTATGCGGTGTGGTTGGGGCTGTGCGGTGTCCGCCCGCGCCATTTCCGCATGCAGAGCTGAGTCTGCTGCCCGGGTGCCACGCAGGTTGGTGCCCCCGGTTCCAGCTGTTTTCTCCCTGGCGGGGCAACGGTGGCTGTCAGCGCCGTGCCCCTTCGCTATAATCGACCACTTTCGGCGGCTTGTGTGATGCACGCATGGACTTGATCAGAGGACTCCACAATCTCGCCCGCCTGCGCAAGCAGGATGGCAGTCGCGGCTGTGTGGCCACCATCGGCAATTTCGATGGCGTGCATCTCGGCCACCAGGCGATTCTGGAGCAACTTCGCGAGCGCGCGGCGGCCTATGGTCTGCCCGCCACGGTGGTGGTGTTCGAGCCGCAGCCGCGTGAGTTCTTCGCGGGTGACAAGGCGCCGCCGCGGCTGACGCGTCTGGCGGACAAGGTGCGTCTGCTGGGCAGCCATGGCGCCGAGCGCGTACTGTGTCTGCCCTTCAATGAGACGCTGCGCTCGCTGTCGGCACGCGAGTTCATCGAGCAGGTGCTGATCGATGGGCTCGGCGTGCGTCATCTGGTGGTCGGTGACGACTTCCGCTTCGGCTGCGATCGCGCCGGAGACTTCGCGCTGCTGGAACGCATCGGCGCCGCCGAAGGCTTTGCGGTGGAGCATACCCGCACCTTCGAGATCGCCGGTGAGCGTGTTTCCAGCACCCGCGTGCGTGAGGTGCTGGCCGCAGGCGACATGGCGCTGGCCGCCCGGCTGCTGGGGCGTGCCCACCACTGGCAGGGACGCGTGGTCGCGGACCGCCAGCTGGGCCGCACGCTGGGCGTGCCGACCGCCAACCTGCCGTTGCCGAATGCGCCGCTGGCGGTCTCCGGCGTCTACGCGGTAATGGCGCACCTTGCCGACGGCCGCGACTGTCCGGCGGTGGCCAACATCGGCTGGCGCCCGACGGTCGGCACGCCGCGACCGGTGCTCGAGGTCCATCTGCTGGACTTCGCGGAAGACCTCTACGGCCAGCCGATGCGCGTCAGCTTCTGCGCCTTCCTGCGCGGTGAACAGCGCTTCGATGGCCTGGAAGCCCTCAAGGCCGCCATCTACGCCGACATCGCCCTGGCGAAGCGCTTCTTCGCGCTGGCCGCGGGCGAGACGCCTGCCGGTGATGAGCAGGCGTTGCTCGATTGCATGACCTCGATGGCTGACCTGCCGCTGGCCAGCCGTCCGCTGAGCGCACTGATGACGGATGCGCCGACGGCACCCTTACACGGCACTGCTGAGGTGTCTGATTCCACAGCTCGGGAAGCCCAGGCTTCCCGCCCCCACGACGGCTGACCCGAAAGGCTATGAGCGACTACAAGCACACTTTGAATCTGCCCGATACCGACTTCCCGATGCGCGGCAATCTCCCCAAGCGTGAGCCGGACCAACTGGCACGCTGGAACGAGATTGACCTCTATGCGCGTCTGCGTGAAGCAGGCAAGGGCCGTCCGAGCTTCGTGCTCCACGACGGCCCTCCCTATGCCAACGGCAATATTCACATCGGTCATGCCGTCAACAAGATTCTCAAGGACATCATCGTCAAGTCCAAGACGATGGCGGGTTTCGACGCGCCTTACGTGCCGGGTTGGGACTGTCATGGTCTGCCCATCGAGCACAAGGTCGAGACGACCCACGGCAAGCATCTCGAGTCCGAGAAGGCGCGTCATCTCTGCCGTGAATATGCCGGCGTGCAGGTGGAAGGTCAGAAGCACGAGTTCATCCGTCTCGGCATCGTCGGTGACTGGGGCAACCCGTATCGCTCCATGGACTTCGCCAATGAAGCCGGTGAGATCCGTGCGCTGGCCGAGATGGTCAAAGGCGGTTATGTCTTCAAGGGCCTGAAGCCGGTCAACTGGTGCTTCGACTGCGGCTCTGCACTGGCGGAAGCGGAAGTCGAGTACGCCGACAAGACCTCTGATGCCATCGACGTCGCCTTCGCGGCAGACGATAGCGCGGCGCTGGCCAAGGCCTTCGGCCTCGAGTCACTGAGCAAGCCGGCGGCGATCGTGATCTGGACCACCACCCCGTGGACCATCCCGGCCAACCAGGCGCTCAACGTTCACCCGGACTTCGTCTACTCGCTGGTCGACACCGGCGAGCGCCTGCTGGTGCTGGCCGAGGAACTGGTCGAGGACAGCCTGGCGCGCTTCGGCCTGAGCGGCGAGACGCTGGCGACCGTCAATGGTGCGGCGCTGGAGCTGATCAACTTCCGTCACCCGATCTACGATCGTCTGTCGCCGGTCTATCTGGCCGACTACGTCGAGACTGGCGCCGGTACCGGTATCGTCCACTCCGCGCCGGCCTACGGCGAGGATGACTTCCATACCTGCCGTCGTTACGGCATGAGCTTCGACGAGATCGAAAGCCCGGTGCAGGGCAACGGCGTCTACGTGCCGGACCTGCCGGAATTCGGTGGCCAGTTCATCTGGAAGGCCAACCCGAACATCGTCGCGCGTCTGGAAGAGCTCGGTGCGCTGATGGCGCACGAGAAGATTTCCCACAGCTACATGCACTGCTGGCGCCACAAGACGCCGGTCATCTATCGCGCGACGGCCCAGTGGTTCGTCGGCATGGACATTGCCGGCACCGACGGCGTGACTCTGCGTGACAAGGCGCTGTCCGCCATCGAGGACACCGCCTTCATCCCGGCCTGGGGTCAGGCGCGTCTGAAGAGCATGATCGCCAACCGTCCGGACTGGTGCATCTCGCGTCAGCGCAACTGGGGCGTGCCGATTCCGCTGTTCCTGCATCGCGCGACGGGGGAACTGCACCCCGACAGCGTGGCGCTGATGGAAACGGTCGCCGATCGCGTTGCCGAGCACGGCATCGATGCCTGGTGGTCACTCGACAGCCAGGAGCTGCTGGGCGATGAGGCCGAGAACTACGAGAAGGTCACCGACACGCTGGACGTGTGGTTCGACTCCGGGACGACCCACTGGCATGTGCTGCGTGGCTCGCATCCGCATGGTCACGAGCAAGGCCCGCGTGCCGACCTGTACCTGGAAGGCTCCGACCAGCACCGTGGTTGGTTCCACTCGTCACTGCTGACCGGCTGTGCCATTGACGGCCACGCGCCCTACAAGGCGCTGCTGACTCACGGCTTCACCGTGGATGCGCAGGGTCGCAAGATGTCCAAGTCCGTCGGCAACGTGGTCGCGCCGCAGCAGGTGATGGACAAGCTGGGCGCCGACATCCTGCGCCTGTGGGTGTCCTCCAATGACTACTCCGGCGAGATGGCCGTCTCGGACGAGATCCTCAAGCGGACCGCCGATGCCTATCGTCGTATTCGCAACACCTCGCGCTTCCTGCTGTCCAATCTGAACGGCTTCGAGCCCGAGCGTGATGCGCTGGCCTTTGACGACATGCTGGCGCTGGATCAGTGGGTGGTCGATCGTGCCGCCCAGCTGCAGGCACGTGTCGAGCTGGCCTACGAGGAATACCGCTTCCTCGACATCTATCAGCAGGTGCTGACCTTCTGCTCGCGTGAGCTGGGCGGCTTCTATCTGGATGTCATCAAGGACCGCCAGTACACCACGCAGCCGAACTCGCGTGCGCGTCGTAGCTGCCAGACGGCGCTGTATCACGTGATCGAGGCACTGGCACGCTGGATGGCGCCGATCCTCTCCTTCACCGGTGAAGAGATCTACGCCAACATCCCGGGCCCGCGCAAGGACACCATCTTCCTCGAGACGGCCTACACCGGCCTGACCACCCTGGCGGATGATGCGGCCATGGGGCGTGAGTTCTGGGAGCAGGTGCTGCACGTCAAGCAGGCGGTCAACAAGACGCTGGAAGGCGCGCGCAACGCCGGTCTGGTCAAGAATGGCCTGGCGGCGGAAGTCACTCTCTACGTCAACGACGAGCTCAACGCGCTGCTGGCAAGTCTCGGCGACGAGCTGCGCTTCGTGATGCTGACCAGCGGCGTGACCCTGGCGCCTCTCGAGGCGGCCGGTGAGGCAGAAGAGACCGAAGTGTCCGGCCTCAAGGTGGCGGTCAAGGTCAGCGAGAATGACAAGTGCGAGCGTTGCTGGCACCACCGTCCGGAAGTCGGCACCCTGCCGGAACATCCGACGCTGTGCAGCCGCTGCGTGACCAACCTGCCGGATGGCGAAGGCGAGACGCGTCACTTCGCTTGATCGCTGATGCGACCGCGGCATCGTTCAGCCTCCGCTGAGCGCTGATATCGAACGCCGGGCTCTGGCCCGGCGTTCGTGTCTTGCCGGTCGCAGACTCATTTCACGACAGGAAGGTAACATGACGTCTTCTTCACAAGGCCCCGCGACGGATACCCCCTCGGCCGGCAGTGAGCCGATGCGCTCGCCGCTGCGCTGGTTGTGGCTGTCGCTGGTGATCGTGGTGCTGGACCTGGCCACCAAGTGGCTGGCCAGCAGTTCGCTGGTCTATGGTCAGGCCAACGAAGTGCTGCCGATCTTCAATCTGACGCTGCTCCACAACACCGGCGCGGCGTTCAGTTTTCTGGCTGGCCATGATGGCTGGCAGCGCTGGTTGTTTGCGGGCATCGCGGTGGTGGCAGCCATCGGCCTGAGCATCTGGCTTGCGCGCCTCAAGCGTCACGAGACCTTCACCGCGCTGGGCATCGCGCTGGTGCTGGGGGGCGCGCTTGGCAATCTCTATGATCGTGTCGTGCATGGCTACGTGGTGGACTTCCTGTCCTTCCACTGGGGCAATGCCTTCTTCCCGGCCTTCAACGTGGCGGACGTCGCCATCAGCCTGGGAGCCGTGGCACTGATTCTTGAATCTTTCCGTGGCCGCTCCGAATGAGCGCCACAAGCGAGGTCAGCATGAGCGAGCACCGTATCGCCGATAACATGGAGGTCAGCCTCCATTTCCGTCTGCGTCTGGAAGACGGCACCGAGGTGGACTCCACCTTCGACAAGACACCGGCCACCTTCCAGGTGGGTGACGGCAATCTGCCGCCGGGCTTCGAGCGTTCGATCATGGGCATGGCGGCGGGCGAGACCGGCAGCTTCACGATCACGCCGGAGCATGCCTTCGGTCAGCACAATCCGCAGAACGTCCAGACCGTGGCGCGCAAGAGCTTCGATGAAGAGATCGAGGTCGGCATGGTGATGTCCTTCGCCGAGCCGTCGGGTTCGGAGCTGCCGGGCATCATCCGCGAGATTGATGAGCGTGACGTCAAGGTCGACTTCAATCACCCGCTGGCCGGGCGTACCCTGACCTTCGAGGTCGAGGTACTGTCAGTCGCCCCCGCGACCACGCACTGAGTCTTCTTTCCAGAGGTGCGCTCCCCGTGAGCGCACCTCGCCATCAAGCGGAGCCTGTCATGCAGATCAAGCTGGCCAACCCGCGCGGTTTCTGCGCCGGAGTGGATCGCGCCATCGATATCGTCAACGGGGCGCTCGACGTGTTCGGGCCGCCGATCTACGTGCGTCACGAGGTGGTGCACAACCGTTTCGTGGTCGACTCCCTCAAGGAGCGCGGCGCCATCTTCGTCGAGGAACTGCACGAAGTGCCGGATGACGTCATCGTCATCTTCTCGGCGCACGGTGTCTCGCGTGCCGTGCAGGAAGAGGCCGAGCGTCGCAACCTCAAGGTCTTCGATGCCACCTGTCCGCTGGTGACCAAGGTGCACATGGAAGTCCTGCGCTATGCGCGCAAGGGCCAGGATTGTGTGCTGATCGGTCATGAGGGCCACCCGGAAGTCGAGGGCACCATGGGCCGCTATGACACTTCCCAGGGTGGCACCATCCATCTGGTGGAAGACGAGTCCGATGTGGCGCGTCTGGAGGTCAAGGACCCGGAGCAGCTGGCCTTCGTCACCCAGACCACGCTCTCGATGGATGACACGGCGCGGGTGATCGACGCGCTGCGCGAACGCTTCCCGGCGATTCAGGGCCCGCGCAAGGATGACATCTGCTACGCGACCCAGAATCGTCAGGACGCCGTGCGCATGCTGGCGGAAGCCTGCGATGTGGTGCTGGTGGTCGGCAGCCCCAACAGCTCCAACTCCAATCGCCTGCGCGAACTGGCCGAGCGTATGCAGACCCCGGCCTGGTTGATCGACGATGCGCAGCAGATCGAGGCCAGCTGGCTCGAGGGTATCGGCAGCATCGGTATCACCGCCGGGGCCAGTGCCCCCGAAGTGCTGGTGCAGGGCGTGATCGATCGTCTGATGGCGCTGGGAGCCTCGGCGCCCGAGGAGCTCGAGGGCCAGGAGGAAAACATCGTCTTCTCGATGCCCAAGGAGCTCAAGGAGCGCTTGATCGCCTCGGATCAGATCCGCGAGCTGTAACGCCTTGTAAGTTTCTGCCAGTGAAGAAGCCGCGACCCTGTCGCGGCTTTTTTGTGCGCGCCATTCGCATTTTGCCATCTAATTCAGCAGCTTCTTGTATAAGCAACGGCATTCTTGAGCACGATCGTTGATCAATCTAGTGCGTATTGAAAAAAAATGTAATGCGCAGTTACCAAAATGATACATAATAGAGGTATGGTTCGTACTCTGGAGAATTCCCCATGCCACGACTGTTCTCGGTCACCGGTGTCAGCAGTGCAGGTGCACGCCGCAAGCCGAGACCGGGGCGCGGGGCAGCTGGCAGGCGTCGGGCCAAGGGCTTCACCCTGATCGAGATGATGATGGTGGTCGCGATCATCGGCATTCTGGCGGCGGTCGCCATTCCCTCCTATCTCGGTTATGTGGAGCGCAGCTGGCGCTCGCATGCTCAGCAGGCACTGGGGCAGCAGGCCAGACAGCTGCATGGCTTCTACTACCAGAATTTTTCCGAGGCGCCCGTGGGGGATGATGACCAGCCGACGGATGGCGTCAGCCGTATAGAGGACGGCGGTGGCAATCTTCGCTACCTGATCACGTATCGCAGTCTGTCTGCCTCGGCCTTCGTTCTGCAGGCGACGCCTCAAGGGGCACAACTCAATGATGACTGCGGCGTGCTGTGGATGGACCAGGACATGAATACCGGTGCCGAAGGAGGAGGTCGGTGCTGGTGATGGTGGGCCCCCAGAAGACAGACTCGAGTCCGGCATGGCCGGTCGACCCTCAGCGGCAAGGAGAAGTATCTCTCATGCGCCAATCCCGTGGTTTCACCCTGATCGAGCTGGTCGTGACAGTGGCGATCATTGCCATCATCGCGACCTGGGCGGTGCCGGCCTGGCAAGGCCTGGTGCAGCGCTCTCAGGTGGAGTCCGATGTGCGTGCCCTGACCCATGCGCTCGGCATGGCGCGCAGCACCGCTACCACGCGCGGTGTGGATGTGAGTGTCTGTCCCTATGCGCCGAGCGTCGCCACCCCCAACCCCACGACCTGCGACGATGACTGGGCGAATGGCTGGGTCGTCTATGTCGGGAATGCTTCCAACTTCACCCTCGACGACCGCCTGTGGATCCATCAGGACAGCAATGCGGTTGCCCAGTCGGGGGGCGCCGCCAGGATCACCTACAACGATCGCGGCACGCTGACTAGTGGCAACAGTACGCTGGTGTTCTGTGCGGCCTCCGATGCTACCTCTGTGGTAGTGGCGCCTTCAGGCCGTGTACGCCTTGAATCAGGAGGGGACTGCTCATGACAGCATCGTTGATGACCACATCCCTCAAGCAAGCCCTGCAGCCGCGAGCGCTGAGAAAGACATTGCTGTCTCGCCTGCAGCGGCGCTGTTCCGCTCGGCATTCACAGCGCGGCGTCGGCCTGATCGAGGCGCTGGTCGCGGTCATGCTGCTGGGGGTTTCCCTGCTGGGGCTGGGGTTGTTGCAAGTTCAGACGCTTCAACATCAGCGCGTCAGCTACAGCAATACCGTGGCACAACTGCTGTCGCTGGACATGGCTGAGCGTATCCGCGCCAACCTTGAGGCCATCGATCAATATGATGATGCCGATACCACCAATGCGCCGGCGGATGGATGCAGCTCGGACTGCGTGCCCGCAGAGCTGGCGGACCAGGACATCATTGATTGGCGTGACGCCATCATCGGCTCCACGCTGACCAGCGGCGTCGGCAGCGTGGACGTCGACGAGCGTGTTGTCGGCGGCGCCGGCATCGGCGTTCACGATGTCAGTGTACAGGTGCAGTGGAGTGACCCCATCAGCGGGGGAGTTGACCAGCAGACCTATCGTTTCGAGGTAGAGCCATGAATCGCTGTTCCCCTGCATCGGTCCGCCGACGCTTCGCCCCCGCCACCACCCGCCCTCATGGCATGAAACGCCAGGCGGGTGTGGGGCTTGTCGAGCTGATGATCAGCCTGGTGCTGGGGCTGTTGATCACGGCGATGGCCGTGCAGATGTTCTCGACCTCACGCAGCACCGTGAGCACCCAGGAGGCGCTTTCCTATCTGCAGGAATCGGCCCGTTACGTGTCCTTCCGGCTCCAGCCGCTGATGCGCAATGTGGGCTACGCAGGCTGTGCCAATAGCCGCGATATCACCAATGCCAGCTCGGTGGATGCCTCCCATGACCTCACGGCGCCTTTCGGTGGTCAGCAGCGTACCCAGCGGGGCCTCAGCTATTTCAATCTGACGTTCGTCGCTGCCAGCAAGGACGGCGATGAAACCACGCTGACCAGCAGCATGACGTCGCTGGGCGGCCCGCTGTCCGTACGCAACGGCAGCGAAGATGCCTTCGTGACCAACGAGTATGCGCTGGTCAGTGATTGCAGCAGCACCGATGTCTTCAGGGTGTCGGGCACCACCCAGGGCAATGTGGAAACCAATGACACCCTGTCACGTTCCTACGGCAGCTCTCAGTCTTCGAACGCCTATCTCTACCCGGTGCAGGCCTGGGAGCTGCGGCTGGATGACCAGGCTGACGATTCTTCGGTGCGTTCACTGTATATCGACCGTATCGATGCCGCTTTCGCACGCGAAGAACTGGCCTCCGGCGTACAGGGCTTCGATGTCAGCTTCAGTCTGGATACCACCGGCAATGGCAGTGTCGATCGCGTCAAGGTGCCGGCCGCCACGGTGCGCAGCGAAGGCCGTTGGGATGAGGTGCGCCGTATCGAGATCGCACTCACGCTCGAGAGCCTGCCGGGAGTGGTGCCGGGCGGGGATAACGATGGGCGTTTGACGCGAACCTTCAATCTCACGTTCACACCGCGCAATCTGCAACTGAGGGGCAGCTGATGAATACATCGTCTTCAACGTCCAGAGTCTGCGCGGTCACTCGGGGGCCAGCACGTCAGCAAGGCATCGCCTTGCTGATCGTGTTGATCATGCTGGTCGTGATCGGCCTGCTGGCCGTGACCGGGGTTGAGGACAGTCAGCTGCAGACACGCATGGCCGTCAACAGCCGCAACTTCGAGCAGTCCTATTACAACGCGGAAACCAGCCTGAGCATCGGCGAGCGCGCGCTTCAGGAAAGCCTGGAGGATGGCACCTGGAGCCTGAACAGCTTCGATGACTCGGCCGGCCTGATGCTGGCACTGCCCGAGGATGCACCGCCGATCAACCCGCTCTCGGAAGCGGATTGGCAAGCCAGCGGTATCCAGACGCTGGACAGTGATACCGGTGCGGTCATCGGGGCCTATGTGATCGAGTATCTGGGCAAGGTCGGCGAGCCGCCGCTGAATGCCAGCAACGAAGTGAATGCGGTGGGCACGCGCCTGGATGCCTTCCGTATCAACGCGATGGGCACGGGGGGCGGCAATGGTGCCTCCTGGACAGTAGTGCAAAGCGAGATGGAACTGGGCCCTTACTTCTGAGAGGAGCATGAATATGCGTTATCTGCTGAGTGGTGCCCTGTGCCTTGTCGCCTTGCCCTGTCTGGCGGCCCCCGGGGAAATCGCCCGCGCCCCGGTCACGGAAGCGACCGGGGTTCAGCCCAATATCCTGTTCATTCTGGATGATTCGGGCAGCATGGCCTGGGAGGACACTCTCAACAAGGGAGTGGAACACTGGGGGTATCAGCCGGCTTCCTCGCTGATGGGTTACACCGGGGTGTATTCCAATAGCAGGACCGGGATAGAGAACAACCACGATGCCGATGATCGTATCGTTTACTCTTCGGACCTTGGCGGGGCGGTCGGGGCCTGCATGGGCTTCAATGTCATGGCCTACAACCCAGCGCTGACCTACACCCCGTGGGCGGGGGCAGACCGACTGGGAATCGCCTATCAAAACATGAGCCTGTCGAATGTCCGTGAGGATCCTTACGAGCCCACCAGCTCGGCCAGGATGAAGGATGATGTCTACTACGTTCGCTGGGACGACAATGGCGACGGGGACTATGACTATGGTGAATGCGGCGTCTATAGCAACAATTCGGGGCGCTTGTATCTAGACGAAGATCATGTCGTTGAAGTGGAAGACCTGTCCGCGGCTCAGCAAGTCAACTTCGCCAACTGGTTTACCTACTATCGCGACCGTATGCTGGTTGCCAAATCCGCCATGGCCGGTGTGATCAACGCCAACGAGTCCCGGGTGGGGCTGCGCACCATCCAGGGCCGCAACAATCGCAACGTTGCGGACATGACGGATGTCGATGAGCGTGAAGACCTGCTGGAGGAGCTGTTTACCGCCTATCCCTCCGGTGGCACCCCTCTGCGTACCGCGCTCAAGAATGCCGGTGAGTATTACTCCAGCACTGGTCGCTCGGCTCCCATACTGAGTGCGGATGAGGGCGGCATGTGCCAGCAGAACTATTCCATCATGATGACCGATGGCTACTGGAATGGCTCCAGCCCCAGTGTCGGCAACGTCGACGGTGGCAGCGGCGACTTCATCAGTGCCAGTCACCGTGACAGCTATTCCAATACGCTTGGCGATGTCGCGATGAAATATTATCGCGAGGACCTGCGGACTGACTTGATCGACAGCGTGCCTACCATACCGGGAGTGGACGAAAACTCCGCTCAGCACATGGTGACCTACACCGTCGCTTTCGGTGTGGATGGCTCGCTGTCCGAGAACCCTGCTGACCTCGAGTCTGCCTTCACCTGGCCGCAGCCTTCCGCCAATGCCAATACCACCATCGATGATCTGCGTCATGCGGCCTGGAACGGGCGTGGTGAATATCTCAGCGCCGCCAATCCGCAGGCATTGATTGATGCGCTGAACAATATCGCGCAGTCCATCGCAGGGCGCGCGGCCAGCACCGGTAGCCTGGACATCAGCAGTGGTGGGCAGACCAGCGGCGCTTATGTGATTCAGACCATCTATGATCCCGCCGATTGGTCGGGCGATGTGGTTGCACGCAAGATCGGCACCAATGGCGCCTTGAGCGCCACCTCGGACTGGTCCGTCGCGGAGTGGTTGCGTGACGATGATAGCCGTAGCTCCAGCCGCAAGGTGATCACCTACAACCCGGGGATCTCCGAAGTGGATGAGAAGGCGTTCTTCTTCAATATCGAGGAGGCCGGATCACTGGAGGCCGAACAGGTACTGGACCTCGTGGGCTTCCTCGATGAGACCCTGCTGTCAGAAACGCTGTTGGCAACGCTGCGTAGAACCGTCCGGGATGATGACGACGACGACGACGACGACGACGACGAAGATGACGATGATGATGATGGCATTCTTGGCGGAGTCGGCTCAGTGGTCGGAGGCGTCACCAGTGGCGTGACTCAGCTGACGGGACGCGTCCTGGATACTACCGGTACCTTCCTGAAGCTGGATGGCGCTGACCTTGGTGTCAGAACGTCGGATCTCGAGAATCTGATCGGTTATCTCAAGGGTGACGATGCCTACGAAGGCACCTTGTTCCGCGAGCGTGACGACAACTATCTCGGGGATATCGTGCATGCCTCGCCGGCGATCGTCGGGCCGCCTTCGGCCAGCTATCGCAATGACATGGAAGTGTCTTCGTACCGCTCTTTCAAGACGCTGCATGAGGACCGCCAGAACATGATCTACATCGGTGCCAACGACGGCATGCTGCACGCCATCGACATGGAGACCGGTGAAGAGAAGTTCGCCTACATGCCGTATGCCGCCTTCAGCATCGAGAGCGGGCGCGGTATTCGCCAGCTCGCTGATCAGAACTATGTGCACCAGTACTATGTCGATGCCACTCCGGTCGCGCGTGACGTGCATGTCCAGTTGGGGGATGAGGATGCGCCCGGTTGGCACTCGGTCCTGCTGGGTGGGCTGGGCGCTGGCGGCAAGGCGGTCTACATGCTGGATATCACCGATCCTGAAGGCTTCGAATCATTGGGTGAATCCAACGGCACCTCGCCGGCCGAGATCGTGCAGTGGGAATTCACGCACGAGGACCTCGGCTATACCTTCAGCGATATTCAGGTAGCGCGTCTGGATGACGGCAAGTGGTATGCCATCTTCGGCAATGGCTACAACGCCGACAGCGATGGACGTGCCAAGTTGTTCATCGTGGACCTGGAAGACCCCGACAACTATGCGCTGCTGGATTCTCAACAGGGCAGTAATGCCGGTGGGTCGTGCACCTCTGGCAGCAGTGACTGCAATGGCATGTCGAGCCCTGAGCTAGCCGACGTCGATGCCGATGGCATCACCGACTGGGTCTATGCCGGCGATCTGCATGGCAATGTCTGGGTGTTCGACATGCGCGAGTTCTCGCTGAGCAACATCGGCAGCAGCGAAATGTCGCGTCTGTTCCAGTCATGTGCCGTTGCCTTGAACAGCACGTCATCGACCTGTCCGGCAGCTTCCCGACAGCCCATCACATCGCGGGTAGCCGTGGCACGCAGCGGTGTCTTCAACAGCACCGTCGATACGCCGTACCTGAATGTGTACTGGGGCACCGGGCAATTGCTGACGCTGCAGGATGCGGTCGATACCTCGACGCAATCCTTCTACAGCGTGCTGCATACCGGTTCTTCGACTCGCCGTCATCATGGCCAGCTGGAAAAGCAAAGCTTTTCCAATATCAGCGGCGTGAGTGACGCGCGGACGGTCACGGGGGTAGGCGTCGATTATTCCAATCAGAACAACAATGGTATGCAGTATGGCTGGTACCTGGAGCTACCGGACTCCGGCGAGCGTCTGGTGACCATCCCGGCTGTCCGTGGTGATCTGATTGTCTTCAATACCACCATCCCGGGCTCCAATGGCCCCTGTACTGGCGGTGCCAGTGGTTGGCTGAATGCGCTCAGCTTGCGCAACGGCCTGCAGCCGGTACGCAGTTACAACAATGTGCAGCAGGTCTTTGATTACAACGCTGATGGCGAGGTCAACGCGAGCGACAACGTCAACAATCAGGTCGTACTCTCGATCAAGACAGAAGGCGAGCCCACCTCACCGAAATTCCTGGGTGATACCCAGTATGTCGGTCAGGGTGGCACCAATCAGGTGGTCGAAATGGCCATGGACTTCGGGATCGATGGGCTGGAAGGCCGTAGTGCCTGGTATCAGCTGCGCTAGGAGAGAGACCATGAAGACATCACGACTCAAGCTGACTGGTAGTGGACTGATGCTGGCGGCGGGCTTGCTCTTCACGAGCTGGGGCTCCCAGGCCCTGGCGGAAGATGCCCCGATTCCGCTGGTCATGGAGCAGAGCGTCACCGGCGTCATCGACGAGCGAGAGGGGGATCAGCTGCTCGTCGACGACATGGGGTTCGTGCTTCAGCCGGATAGCCGGATACTCAATCGCAATGGGCGCGAGCTGAAGGCCTTCCACCTCACGCCGGGGCAGGAGGTCGAGGTACGCTTCGACCCACGTGGTGAGCCGAAGCAGGTCATCGACATCACGCTGCTGCGTCGGGGGCGCTGATGATTAGACGAACAGTGGGTTCTCGGGCACAAGGCGGCTTCGGTCTGCTGGAACTCATGATTGCCGTGGCCATCATCGGCATTCTGGCGGCGATCGCCTATCCCAGCTATCAGGATCAGGTGGAGCGTTCACGTCGCACCGACGCCACCACCGCCTTGCTGGCACTGGCCCAGACCCAGGAGCGCATCATGGCAACCTGCGGTGAATACGCGACGGCCAGCGTGACAGCGGCGACCAGCTGTGGAGATGCGCTTGGAGGCGGTGGCGGTGGTATCGGGCTGGGACAGGCAGATGCCGTCAGCGAGGAAGGCTTCTACAACCTGGCCGTCGCAGGCGATGCAGACAGCTATACCCTGACTGCCACTGCTACCGGCAGTCAGGCCAATGATGAGGACTGCGCCACCTTTACGCTCACGGAGTTGGGAGTGAAGGGAGCGGCAGTCCTTGAGGACTCGGAAGACACCGATAGCAGTGATTGTTGGTAGTCACTGACAGCCGACATTGCATGGCAAGCACCTGAAGCCTCGATCTACGATGATCGGGGCTTTTTTTGTTTGGTAGGCGAGGCCCAGTCGAGAAATATGGAATAACGGTGATTATGGGGAGTTTTCGGAATGATGGGTAATCTTGTGTAACATAATGATTCCATCTGTGGTTCATAGACGTTAAATTGCCCAATTTCACGCCCTGCAGGGTGCTTTGGCCTGCGTGGCTTTCAGGGGTAAGACGATGCAGCTTTTTCCTGCACTTCGGCATGGATGTCAGCAGGGCCGCCAGCAAGGCTTCACGTTGATTGAGCTGATGATCACGCTGGCCATTCTCGTGATCACGATCACGATTGCCGTCCCCGCCTGGCAGGGGGTGGTCGCGCGCAACGCCGTCACCGGCACGGCCGAGACGCTCGTGACTTCCATCAACTATGCGCGTAGCGAGGCGGTGGCCAGCGGCAACGACATCACGCTCTGCCCTCTGAATGCGCAGGGTGACGCCTGCATGAATTCCACCAGCTGGAGCAATGGCTGGGCGGTGGTGCAGGGCAGTCAGGCCGAGGCACGGGCGTCGCTGGGCGATGACCTGTTGCGCGTGTTTGATGCCGCCATCACCGTGCAGGCGGGTGTTGCCGGCGTGACTTTCGATGATCAGGGCGCGACCTCTGATTCCACCTGGTTGTTGATCTGTGATCAGTCGGGCGGGCAGGGCCATCGCCAGCTTGAATTGACTCCCATCGGACGAGTAGTGACGGAGACTTATGGCAGCGATGACCAGAGTTGCTGAGCTTGGCATGCCCCGCGCAAGCGGTGGCCAGCAAGGTACCAGCCTGCTGGAGGCGTTGATCGCTCTGCTGTTGATGGGGCTGACATTGCTGGGGTTCGGGCTCATGCAGATGGAAAGTCTGCAGGCCAACAACGAGAGTTACGCGCGTACCGAAGCCCGTATTCTCCTGGTCAGCATGGCAGAGCGCATTCAGGCCAATCCCGATGGCGTGGATGACTACGATGGGCTTTCCACTGCGGGGGCAGGAAATCCGGGCGGTTGTCCCTGCAGTGTTGCCGAGCTAGCGGCCCGTGATGTGGCGGTGTGGGCGGACAGGCTTGAGGACAGCAGTCTGAACGCGCCGGTCGGGTCCATCGCCAGCAGCGGCAGTGACCTTCTCACTCTGACCCTCGGCTGGAGCGGTGCCGCGCAGCTCGGGCAGAACGAAGACAGCATGGACGCCGATGCTCAGGCATTGAGCGAGACCCTACAGATACGAGTGGTGCCCTGATGTCGTCGAAAGCCTCCCTCCCGCTGCGAGCCTTCGCGTCGCGCTCGCCTCGGGCGCCGCGCTCGATTCCCTCACGGCGTGCCCAGCAGGGTGTCGGCCTGGTCGAATTGATGCTGGCGCTGGTGCTGGGACTGTTCATTTCCGCCATGGCGCTGGAATACTTTCTGGCCTCGCGCTCGACCCTCAACACCACGTCTGCCGTGTCTTACCTGCAGGAGTCTGCGCGCCATGTCACACGCCGCCTGCAGCCATTGGTGCGCAATGCCGGCTTTTCCGGCTGTGCGTCGGTGAGCAGTGTCAGCGATGGTACCGGCAGCCATGCGCTGTCCGATTCTCCTCTGACGGCCGAGTCCGACACGGTGGCGGGGATCACCTACGACCGTCTGGCCTTGCAGGTACCGGCGCTGGGAGCGCAGCGCGGTTGGCAGCTCGGGGCGAGCGTCGCCCAGGGCGATACCTCGCTGACCCTGGAGGACTACGCCTCCGGCACGCTGGAGACGGATAGCGTCGTGCTGATCAGCGACTGTGAGAGCGGCGACATTGCACGCCTCTCGGGCGATGGCAACAACTCGCTCGATCTGTCGAGCGCCGTCGAGCACGGCTATGGCGGCACCATACAGACCCAGGCATATGTCTATCCGCTGCAGCGTTGGTACCTGTTGCTGTCACAGGCCGATGACGACTCCCCCGTTCGGCTCTGCCTGAACGGCGAGGATGTCGCTGGCGATCCGGCAGCAGGCTGTGGCGAAGAAGTGGCACGATACGTCGAAGCGCTGGACCTGACCTTCGATACGGCCTCCGGCAGCGGTAGCGCGAGTCGCTTTGCCGTGGAGCGCAGCGTGGCGGAAGTGGAAGCCGCGAACGACTGGAGCAGCGTCAGACGGATCCACATCAGCCTGACCCTCAAGACGCCCCCGACGATCAATGTCGAGGGAGAGGGGGACGGTGAGTTGCAACGCACCTTCGATATCACCCTGAGCCCGAGGAATATCGGCCTATGAACCAGGCAAGTTCTCCCAGGCCGCCACGCCAGCAAGGCATGGCATTGCTGGTCGTGCTGATCATGCTGATCGTGGTGGGCGTGATGGCGGTAACAGGCAATGAAGATACCCAGTTGCAGACCCGGATGTTGATGAATACCCAGTTCTACGACAACGCCTACGCGGAGGCCGAGAGCCTTCAGCAACAGGCTGAGAGTCGTCTGCTCGAGGGGGAGCTGACCCTGGATGATTTCGATGGGGACGGCTTCTACGACGTGACGGCGGGGGAGGAGCTGGGCTTCGATCCTCTGCAGGCAGACGCCTGGGAGGGAGAGGGGGTCTTGAGTGGTGATGCGGCTGACAACGGCAACTACGTCATCGAGTATCTCGGAGAGACGACGGAAGGCGTTCTGAATGACGATAATCTGAGCAGCAGTCAGTTGTTGAATGCCTTCCGCATCACGGCCGCCGGTTGGAGTCTTGAGAGCGCAGGTGACCCCGACAGCAGGAAGCGTGCACTGGCAGTGGTGCAAAGCGAAATCATGATGGCCGATTGAAGGGAATCTATCGATGAAATCGAAGCACTCACCCCGCCGCAGCGGCTTGCGTCGTATTCACCTGCCGGTCTTGCTGTCAGGCGGACTGCTGGTCTCCTTGCCTGTGCTGGCAGACAGCGACACGCTACTTCAGTTGCCCACCACCCAGAGTGTCGGTGTTACCCCCAACGTCCTGCTGGTGCTGGATGATTCGGGCTCGATGTCCTTTGAAGACACTTTTGAGGGTGGGGAGTCGGAGCAGTCTTACGATCTGGTTTACAACGATTGCTGGACCAAAGGTAACCGTACGATTTGCGGGGATTATCAGCCATTGGACTTGGATAACAAGTTCTTTTGTGCAGAAGAAAATAAGCAGGCATACGACCCGAGTCAAACTTATCTTCCTTGGAAAAAAGGTGAATCTGAAGAACGTTATGATGATATGGATCCTACTGCTGCATGGATTGACTTCAGCAAAGGGGCTTCATGGGGTAATGTGGTTGATTTGACCGATCCTGAGCTTAATTTCCGTTACTATACTGGTAAGGGGTGCAAAAACAACACTAAGGTCAAGATATCTGGATCAACTCTTTCTAAGGAAGAGAAAGTCAATTATGCAAACTGGTTTACTTACTATCGTAATCGATTAAGTGTGGGTAAAGCCGCGAGTTTGGAGCTATTGGCTGGTACTGATTATCGTACTGGCTACTTGACTATTAACCCACGATCTAGTTCAGAAAAAGTTGTTGTTGATGATATCGTCGACAAAATAGTCGAGTTGGTGACTAATGTACTAGGTGTTGTGGTCGAGTTGGTTACTACCAGTGATAGCGGTAATAAGCATCTAGAAGAAGTCCAAGAAGCTATAGTGGATACGGAGATAAGTGACAACTCTAGTTATCGCGGCACGCCCTTGCGGGAAGCGCTCTACCATGCAGGTGAATACTATAAGGGGAATTACACAACCTTAGGTAGCTCTCCCATTCTCTCTCATGACGAGGGAGGGATGTGCCAACAGAATTTCACAGTATTGATTACAGATGGTTTTTGGAATTCAGGAAGTACAGCCTTATCATCTGAACTAGAAAACGTTATCGGTGATGCTAATAAAGATGGTAGGTCATGGTATGATCTAGTTTACTCTTGGTTTTCTTATAAGTATGTTGAGGCTGGTAGCACTACCTTGGCTGATGTGTCTTATTATTATGCTAATAATGATTTGCTTCCTGATCTTGGGAGTGGCACCTATGAAAAGCAAGTAATGACGACTTACACTGTCGCATTTGGGGTGGATTCAGACAGCGATGAATGGAGCGATAATAAGCGTGTTTTGGAGAGCAGCTCCAGCACCATCGATGACCTGGAGCAGGCGGCCATCGATGGCGGTGGCTCCTACTTCAATGCCTCCAGCCCGACGGACCTCGTCTCGGCCCTGGCGGCGATCGCCTCCGAGATCGTCGCGGTAGGCAACAGTGTCAGCGGCCTCTCCACCAACCTGACGACGGCCAGTGTCGAGACGGATAGCCAGCTGATCGAGAGCCGCTATTCCGCCTCGACCTGGACGGGGGATGTGGTGGCCTCGTCGGTACAGGAGGGCAGGGATGTCGAGGATGACGACCAGGTCTGGAGTGCTGCCACCCAGTTGAGTGAGGCATTGGAAGAGAAGGATGGTGTTGAGTCGCGTACGGTCTTCACCATGTCCGGCGGTAACGGAGTCGAGTTCACGACCGACAACGCGGGCCGTCTGAGCTCCAGTCAGCGCAATGATCTCGCGCGCATGGAGGTCGGTGGCAACTCCACCGATGACCATGTGGAGGCGGCGATCGAATGGTTGCGGGGCAGCGATGAATACGAAGGCGATGGCCTGCGCAATCGCACTGGCGTCCAGCTGGGCGACATCATCGGCTCGTCGCCTGTCGTCGTGACTCGTGACGACTTGACGACAGAGGGCAGTGTCTTCGTCGGGGCCAACGACGGCATGCTGCATGCCTTTGACCTCAAGACCGGCAACGAGCAGTTCGCTTACATTCCGGAGCTGCTCTACAGCGAAGAGGACGACGCAGGGCTGGGGTATCTGACGGACCCGGGTTATCAGCATCGCTACTATGTCGACGGTGAACTGCGTCTGGCCAGCCTGAATGGTGAGGAGTGGCTGGCATCCGGTCTCGCTGGCGGTGGGCGCGGCCTGTTCGCACTCAATGTCACCAAGGCCGTGGCAGGCGAAGACTTCGACGAAGATGATGTGGTGCGCTGGGAATTCGGTGCCAGTGACGATGATGATATGGGGCATGTCTACGGCAGCGCGCATATCGTCACCCTCAACAACGGCGACAGCGCGGTGCTGGTCGGCAACGGGCTGGAAACGGCCGATGAGAACGCCGCGCCGACGTTGTTCGCGCTGGAGCTTGATGGAGTCAATGCCGGCGGCGTGATCGCCAAGCTGTCCCCCAGCGGGGTGACCGGCGGATTGGCAAACCTGCAGGTCGCGGACCTCGACAGCAATGGCACCGTCGATTTCGCCTATGGCGGAGACCTGCAAGGGCGACTGTGGAAGTTCGACCTCAGTGACGACGACAGCAGCAAGTGGAGTGTCACGCGCCTGTTCACGGCCTGTGCTACCAGCCTGACCGGCGGGGAGTGCCAGACGGACGCGCTGCAGCCGATCACCGTCAAGCCGACACTCAGTCGCTACTCCGGCGAGACGCACACCATGACCTCGCCCAATCTGCTGGTGTCCTTCGGGACCGGCCAGGACATGTATGCCGACGCCGAAGATGAAGCCTGGGTCACGCAGAGCCTCTACACCGTGCTGGATACCGGCGGCAGTCATACCAGCCTGACGCGCAGTGACCTTGAGGCACGCAACTTCGTCAGCGGCAGCTACACCAACGGCGAGCTGACAGGCCGGACCCTTGGCGGCGACAGCTTTGCCTACTATCCCAGCCAGCTCGAGGATCAAGACACGGATCGCTTCGGCTGGTATCTGGATCTGGACGCCTCCGAGCAGGAAGAGCTGGTCGAGCCGGCCAATCTGCTCTCCAACCTGGTGGTCTTCTCCACCAGCACGTCCAGTACCGGAACCAACTTCTGTGAAAGTACCGGCGGTGGCTGGCTGGTCGCGCTGGACGCTGAGACAGGCCTGCCGACCTACGACGATAGCGAAGGCAGCTACGTGACCATCTTCGATTTCAATCAGGATGAGGCCTTCAGCGCTGATGACCTGGTCGGTACCCTCGTTGATGACACCGTCGCCGTCGGCAATGTCATCGTCAGCGTCAAGTTGAGCGGTACACCGACGTCCAGTGTCAGTGTCGGCGATACGGTCTACGTGGGCACCAGTTCGCTAGGCAGCGAGGAGGGTGGTGTCTCGTCCTATGATCTCAACGTGTCCAGCTCGACGGATACCGGCCGTGTCTCCTGGTATCAGCTGCGCTGAGCCCGCCTCGGACATGAGGCAAGGATGACACTCTGCGCCGCCACGCCTTCCCCGGGGTGGCGGCGCCTTGCCTTTCATCAGGGTTTACTTCCTTCAGGCAGGCTTGCTCGATGCCTTTTAGCCGAGGCTTTCGCCCGAGTCTTTCACTGAAGTCTTTCGCCCTGGTCTTTCACCCAAGCCCCTTCATTCACGTTCTTCAAGGAAGCACTTCATGGCCAGTCTTCTCTCTTCCCGTTCGCGCCTCTCTCGGCGCCGGTTCACCTCAGGCTTCACGCTGACGGAGATCATGATCGTGATCGTCATCGTCGGCATTCTCGCGGCGATCGCCTACCCGAGCTATCAGGACCAGGTGATCCGCTCGCGTCGTGCCGATGGGCAGGCGGCACTGATGTCATTGGCCCAGGCCCAGGAGCGCTACATGGCGCGTTGCGGTGGCTACGCGACCAGCATCGCCGGCGACAGTGATTGTGATGAGGAAGGACTGGGGCGTGCCACCGAGTCGCCGGAAGGCTATTACACCCTGAGCCTGGAGGATGGCGCCACGACCACGCGCTTCACGCTCATCGCGACCGCGGTGGCGCCTCAGAGCGCCGATGCCGACTGCCCCGCGCTGACCCTCACCAATACCGGTGTCCGAGATACAACCGGCGATGGCGATTGCTGGTAGCCGTGAAGCGCTCGGCTCTGCACGATGCTGGAGACTCTGTTCAATGCTGGAGGCTCTGCTCAATGCTGGAGGCTCTGCGCAATGCTGGAGGCTCTGCGCAATGCTGGATTGCACGCGGCTCGCTTGCACCGCCTTGCGGGCGGCGTATTCTTGATTCCTTTCCCGGGCTGATGGCAGGAGCGAACAGGCGTGAATGACTTTGTGGTGGTAGGCGGTGGCGTGATCGGCATGCTGACCGCGCTGGAGCTGGCGGATGGCGGTGCCGAGGTCACGCTGGTCGAGCGAGGCCAGTGTGGGCGTGAGGCGTCATGGGCGGGCGGCGGTATCGTCTCGCCGTTGTATCCGTGGCGTTATAGCGCGCCAATCTCGCGCCTGTCTGCCTGGTCGGAAGGCTTCTACCCCACGCTGGCCGAGCGCCTGATCGAGACCACCGGCATCGACCCCGAATATCGCCAGCAGGGCCTGCTGTACCTGAATGTCGAGGATGCCGAGCAGGCACTGGCCTGGTCCCGGGAATATGCCAAGCCGCTGACGCGCGTGGACGCCGACTTCGTCTATGACAAGGCTCCGGCGGTCGCGCCCGGCTGCGAGTCGGCGCTGTGGATGCCGACGCTTGGCAGCATCCGCAATCCGCGCCTTGGCAAGTCACTGCGTGCCGCGCTCGACGCTCACCCGCGCGTGCGCCTGCTGGAGAATGTCGCGGTGCAGGGCATTCTGCTGCAGGACGACACCGCCATCGGCGTACAGACCGCCAATTCGGTGCTGTCTGCCGGGCAGGTCGTGGTCTGCGGTGGTGCCTGGAGTCGAGAGATTCTGAGTGAGGCGGGGCTTGCGCTGCCGGTGCGGCCGGTACGCGGCCAGATGGTGCTGTTCAAGGCACCCAAGGGGCTGGTGGAGCGCGTGGTGCTCAAGAATGGTCGCTACGTGATACCGCGTGGCGATGGCCGCACCGTGGCTGGCTCGACGCTGGAGGAGGTCGGCTTCGACAAGGCGACCACCGCCGAGGCGCGTGAGTCACTGATCAAGAGCGCCTGCGAGATCATCCCTGCGCTGGCGGAGTGTGAGGTCGAGCACCACTGGGCGGGACTGCGCCCCGGTTCGCCGACCGGCACGCCGTTCATCGGCGCCGTGCCTGAACGCCGCCACCTGCACGTCAATGCCGGCCATTACCGCAATGGACTGGTACTGGCGCCGGCCTCGACCCGTCTGCTGGCGGATCAACTGCTTGGGCGCACGCCGATCATCGACCCCGCGCCTTACCAGCCCGAGACCCTGCTGGCCGAGATCGCCACGCTGGATGCGTCGTCAGATGCCGGTGAGATCCGTTGGGCCTGAGGGATTGGTAGCCGTCTTTCGCCATCGAGCATCTCGTCTCGGTGGCGAATCATTTGCGCGGTCCTTCGTCGAGGAAGTGCTGCTGGTGTTCCTGGCAGCAGAAGTGCAGCGCCTCATGGCGGATGGCGTCATTTTCCGGCAGATGCAGGTCGCAGTAGGCGCAGCGCACCATGTTCTGCGCCTCGCGTTCGGCGGGGCTGTCGTTGCCGTAGTCGTCCTGGCTCAGCTTCCATTGGCGATACATGCGGTAAAGGCGCAGGCCGGCCCAGAACAGGGCGACGAAAACCAGCAGACGAATGATCAACAGGCTCATTCCTATATGACTCCCAGATGAGGCGGCGCGCGTGGTTTTTGCCAGCGGCGCGACCTTGCGGGACAATGGCGGCCAACATGATGACAGGTGGGCCGGTGCACGGCTCAGTGATCTGAGCCAGATGTCTGGCCACAGTGTACTGGCCCCTTATCGAACCGCCAATCGAGAGATCCTTACCGCATGCAAGATCTGACTCTGGTGATGGCCCAGCTCGACCCGCTGGTCGGTGATATTCCCGGCAACACTGCGCGTGCCATCGAATCGGTGCGTGAAGCGAGTCTTGAGCACAAGGCCGATGTCGTAGTGCTGCCCGAGTTGTGTCTGACCGGCTACCCGCCGGAAGACCTGCTGCTGCGCGAGTCCATGGAATCCCGCCTCGAGGAGGCGCGCGCCCAGATGGCGAAGAAGGTCGCGCCGGGCGTGATGGTCATCGTCGGCTACCCCGGCATGCGTGACGGCAAGCGTTACAACCTGGCCGGTGTGCTCAAGGATGGTGAGTGGATCGCCGAGTATGCCAAGCAGGCCTTGCCCAACTATCAGGTCTTCGATGAGCAGCGCTATTTCACGCCGGGCAGCGAGCCGTGTGTGGTCGAGTGCCGCGGTGCCCGTCTGGGCATCGTCATCTGCGAAGACCTGTGGGACGGCGCGCCGATCCGTCAGGCGCGCGATGCCGGTGCCGAGATTCTCGTCAGCCTCAACGCCTCGCCCTATCACCTGGAGAAGCCGGCCGAGCGCAATCAGCTGTTCGCCGAGCGGGCAGCCGAGGTCAATTGCCCGCTGGTCTACGTCAATCAGATCGGCGGTCAGGATGAGCTGGTCTTCGACGGGGGCTCTGCCGCCATCGATGCCGACGGCAAGACCTGCGTGCAGGCACCGTGGTGGGATGTCGGCCTGATGCCGGTGCAGTTCCTCAAGGCGGAGGGGGGCAACTGGGTGCCGCAGAGTGGCGAGATCGCCGAGCTGCTGTCGCCGGAGGAGTCACTCTACTGTGCGCTGGTCACCGGACTGCGTGACTACGTCAACAAGAGCGGCTTCAAGGGTGTGGTGCTGGGGCTTTCCGGGGGCATCGATTCCGGCCTGTCGCTGGCCATCGCCGTCGATGCGCTGGGCGCGGACCGCGTGCACGCCGTGATGATGCCGTATCACTACACCGCGGACATCTCCAAGGAAGACGCCGCCGAGCAGGCCAGGCTGCTGGGCGTGAATTATGAGGTGATGCCCATCGCGCCGATGGTCGAGGCCTTCACCGAGACCCTGGCGGAGAGCTTCGCCGGCAGCGAGCGCGACACCACCGAGGAGAATCTGCAGTCGCGGTGCCGTGGCGTGCTGCTGATGGCCATCTCCAACAAGAAGGGCCTGATGGTGCTGACCACCGGCAACAAGAGCGAGATGGCGGTGGGTTACGCCACGCTCTACGGCGACATGGTCGGCGGCTACAACGCGCTCAAGGATGTCTACAAGAGCTGGGTGTACCGTCTCGCCAACTGGCGCAACACCATGGGCCCGGCGATACCGGAGCGCGTCATCACGCGCCCGCCGTCCGCCGAGCTCGCCGAAGACCAGCTCGACAGCGATTCGCTGCCGGACTACGACACTCTGGATGCGATTCTCACCCACTACATCGAGGGTGACATGAGCGCCGAGGCGATCATCCGCTCAGGCTTCGAGGAAGAGGATGTCTATCGCGTGGTGCGTCTGGTCGACCGTACCGAGTACAAGCGTCGTCAGGCACCGGTAGGCGTGCGCGTCACGCCGCGCGGCTTCGGGCGGGACCGCCGCTATCCGATCGTCAATGGCTGGGTGGCCGGCGAATGACGGATTGCGGATTCTTTGCGCAAGACGCTGAAAGCGCCTGAACTCGACGATTCTGGCCATGCTGGCAGCACGAAAAAGCCCGTGATCGATGATCACGGGCTTTTCGATGGTGACGCCTGCCGGTCGTCAGACCGTCAGGTCATCAGCCTTCACGTAACGCGGCTCGAAGGTGCGGCCATCCAGACGTTCGTTGTCCGGATCATTCTGGATCAGCACCTTGAGCGTCTCGCTGGCACGGTCACGCAGACCGAGGCCCAGATAGCCTTCGACCATCACGGCCAGCGCATCGCGAGTGGCAGGAGTGTTAGGGTAGTGCTCGATCACCCACTCACCACGCTTCACGGCGGCCAGATAGGCCTGCTTGCGCAGATAGAAATCCGCTGTCTGCAGCTCGCCACGCGCGAGTACGTTGCGCAGATAGATGATGCGCTGACGCGAATCTGCGGCGTAGGTGCTGTTGGGGAAGCGGCGCACCAGCTCGCCGAAGTCGACGTAGGCGTCCCGCGTCGCACCGAGATCCCGCTTGGAGATGTCGATCAGGTCCAGCGATTCCAGGCTGAAGCGCCCTGCACTATAGGCTGCCAGTCCACGCATGTAGTAGGCATAATCGACCTGCGGGTGGTCCGGGTGCAGCCGAATGAAGCGGCTGGCCGCCGCGCGTGCGGCTTCCCAGTTGTCCACCTGGTAGTAGGCGTAGATCAGCTCCAGCTGCGACTGTTCGGCATAGCTGCCGAACGGGAAGCGAGTATCCAGTGCTTCAAGTTGTTGCACGGCGGAGTTGAAGCGGCTGGTATCCAGGGAAACCTGAGCCTGACGGTACAGCTCCTGCTCCTGAAGATCCGGTGCCGGCTCGTTGGACGCACAGCCGACCAGCAAGGTGCTGGCCAGGGCGAAGGCAGTCAAGGGAAGGGCGCGCATCGGTTTCCTCATCTCGGGCAATCCATGGCGGGCATGCTAGAATCCGCCGATCCGCACTCACTATAAAGCAAAGGCCCTTTCCTGCGAAACGGCCTCAGAGAGCAATATGCCAGACACCATCAACCGCGAAGAGCGGATCCCGGAGGCGATGATTGGCATGCGCCTTGATCAGGCCTGCGCCGAGATCTTCTCCGACTATTCCCGCGAGCGCCTCAAGCACTGGATCAAGACCGGTGCCTTGACCCTCGACGGTGCCGCCGTCAAACCCCGCGAGAAGGTCTATGGCGGTGAACGTCTGGCCCTGACCGCCGAGCTTGAAGAAGAAGTCAGTCATGGCCCCGAGGACATCGAGCTCGAGATCGTCTTCGAGGATGACGACGTGCTGGTCATCAACAAGGAGCACGGCATGGTCGTGCACCCGGGGGCCGGCAATCCGGATGGCACGCTGCTCAATGCCATCCTGCACCATTGTCCGGGCAATGCCATGCTGCCGCGTGCCGGTATCGTGCATCGTCTCGACAAGGACACCAGTGGCCTGATGGTGGTCGCCAAGTCGCTGACCGCCCAGGCGGACCTGGTCGAGCAGCTGCAGGCGCGTACCGTGTCTCGCGAGTACGATGCCGTCGTGACCGGTGTGCTGACGGCGGGCGGTACCGTGGATGCGCCCATCGGGCGTCACCCCAAGGATCGCAAGCGTCAGGCCGTGACCCATAGCGGCAAGATGGCGATCACGCATTTTCGCGTGGTGGAGCGCTTCCGGGGGCATACCCATATCCGCTGCAAGCTGGAAACCGGACGTACCCACCAGATCCGTGTGCACATGGCGCACCAGCGCTATCCGCTGATCGGGGACCCGGTCTACGGAGGCCGTCTGAAGCTTCCGCCGGGGGCCAGTGACCCGCTCAAGGAGTTGCTGCGTCAGTTCCCGCGTCAGGCGCTGCATGCCCGTCGCCTCGCCTTCATCCACCCGATCACGGGCAAGGAAGTCGAATTCCGCGCCGAGATGCCGGGTGACATGCTGGTCTTGATCGACTATCTCAAGGAAGACATCGCCCGCTGAGGGGCTCGGTTCGCGTATCCCATCGCGCCAGGAGAGGTTATGCACGACGAGAGTCTACGCCCGACCCTGATTCTGCCGGACTGGCCAGCACCCAGTCCGGTGCAGGCCTTCGTGACCACGCGTGAGAGTGGCCCGAGTCAGGGGCCATACGCTGGCTTCAATCCGGCGCGGCATGTCGGGGATGATCCGGCGATGGTCGCGCGGGTGCGTGATCTGCTCGCGGCGGAGGTCGATGATGGTCGTCCACTGGCGTGGCTGGATCAGGTGCATGGGACTCAGGTGGTGGATGCCTTTGACGTCTGTCACGCCGATGAGCGCCATGAGGCGGTGCCACCACGTGCTGACGCCTGCATCAGTACCGGTACGGGGCAGGCCTGCGTGGTGATGACGGCGGACTGCCTGCCGGTGCTGTTCTGTGATCGTCAGGGGACGCGGGTCGGGGTGGCGCATGCGGGCTGGCGTGGCCTGGTGGAAGGTGTGCTGGAAGCCACTGTCGCTCGTCTTGGAGATGACCCGGGCGAGCTGATGGCCTGGCTGGGCCCGGCGATCTCCAATGCCCAGTTCGAGGTCGGCCCCGAGGTGCGTGACGCCTTCATCGCGGATCTCCCCGAGGCCGACGACGCCTTCGAATCCAGCCCCTATCGGCTGGGCCACTACATGGGCGACCTCTACAAGCTGGCTCGCCTGCGGCTGGAGCGTGCGGGGGTCGGCCATGTCAGTGGCGGTCACTTCTGTACCGCCTCGGAATCGCGCTTCTACTCCCATCGCCGTGATGATGGCGTGACGGGGCGAATGGCCACGGTGATCTGGCTGCGCTGATAGCGTGAAATGGAGACCTGGCCGCCGCGATGCACCGACGCTCGGCAAGCCGAAAGACAAAAGCGCCCCGTTGACCTGATCACTCAGGTTGGCGGGGCGCTTTTCCGTGTCGAGCGGAAGCCCCTGGCGACATCTTCAGGCGCTGAGGGCCAACCTGCTGCAGGGGAACCTGATCTGGATCATGCTTCGCGGACAACATGCTGCGTTGCCGCAAATCACGCCTTGAAAGCGACCCCCCAGCCCCCCATCTCTAGGGTTAGATACGAAATGTTACAGGCGAAGCTCCTGAGAAGAGGAGTACCGCCATGACTCTCAGGAGAAGGCACCATGCGCATCGACAAACTCACCAGCAAGCTGCAGAACGCGCTTGCGGATGCCCAGTCGCTCGCCGTCGGGCGAGGCCACAATGAAATCCATCCCCAGCACCTGCTGCTGGCCCTGCTGGAGGACCGCGATGGCGGTCTCAAGGCGTTGGTCAACAAGGCGGGCGGTGATGCCACCAGCTTGATGAGCGGGCTCAAGCGTCAACTGGATGACCTGCCCACCGTGTCCCAGTTCGACGGCAATGTCGCGCCTTCCCAGGCGCTCGGCAAGCTTCTGAATCTGGCCGACCGCGAAGCCCAGAAACGCGGCGATCAATACATCGCTTCCGAGCTCGCGTTGCTGGCCGCGCTGGAGCTGGGCGGTGATCTCGGCAAGTTGTTCACCTCCTCGGGCATCAAGAAGCCCGCCCTGACCTCCGCCATCGATGCACTGCGCGGTGGCGAGGCGGTGGGAGATGCCGACGCCGAGAACAATCGAGAGGCACTCAACAAGTACACGATGGACCTCACCCAGCGTGCGCGCGACGGCAAGCTCGATCCGGTGATCGGGCGTGACGAGGAGATTCGTCGCACGATTCAGGTCCTTCAGCGTCGCACCAAGAACAACCCGGTGTTGATCGGTGAGCCCGGTGTCGGCAAGACCGCCATCGTCGAGGGGCTGGCCAGCCGTATCGTCAATGGCGAGGTGCCGGAAGGCCTCAAGAACAAGCGTGTGCTGTCTCTCGACATGGGCTCGCTGCTGGCGGGGGCCAAGTTCCGCGGTGAGTTCGAGGAGCGCCTCAAGTCCGTCCTCAAGGAGCTGTCGCAGGAAGAAGGCCAGGTCATCCTGTTCATCGATGAGCTGCACACCATGGTCGGCGCGGGCAAGGCCGAGGGCGCGATGGATGCCGGCAACATGCTCAAGCCGGCGCTGGCGCGTGGCGAGCTGCACTGTGTCGGTGCCACCACGCTTGACGAGTATCGTCAGTACATCGAGAAGGACGCCGCGCTGGAGCGCCGCTTCCAGAAGGTGCAGGTCGACCAGCCCAGCGAGGAAGACACCATCGCCATCCTGCGTGGCCTGAAGGAGCGCTACGAGGTGCACCACGGCGTCGACATCACCGACAGCGCCATCATCGCCGCCGCGCGGTTGTCCTCGCGCTACATCACGGACCGCCAGCTGCCGGACAAGGCGATCGACCTGATCGATGAGGCCGCGTCACGCATCCGCATGGAACTGGATTCCAAGCCGGAGGAGATGGACCGTCTCGACCGCCGCCTGATCCAGCTCAAGATGGAGCGTGAAGCGCTCAAGAAGGAAACCGACGAGGCGGCGCTCAAGCGTCTCGGCGCGCTTGAGGACCAGATCTCGGAGCTGGAGCGGGAATATGCCGATCTCGATGAGGTCTGGAAGGCCGAGAAGGCCAGTATCCAGGGGGCAGCGCAGTTCAAGGCCGAACTGGAACAGGCGCGCATCGATCTGGAACAGGCGCGGCGTGCCGGCGACCTCAGCCGCATGTCGGAACTGCAGTACGGCGTGATTCCGGGGCTCGAGAAGCAGATCAGCGAAGCCGGCGAAGGCGAGGCGGATACCTCCGCCCACGTGCTGCTGCGCTCCAATGTCACCGAGGAGGAGATTGCCGAGGTCGTCTCGCGCTGGACCGGCATTCCGGTCTCCAAGATGCTCGAAGGCGAGCGCGACAAGCTGCTGCGCATGGAAGAGGCGCTGCACGAGAAGGTGATCGGTCAGGACGAGGCGGTGATCGCGGTGGCCAATGCGGTGCGTCGCTCACGCGCCGGGCTGTCGGACCCGAATCGCCCCAACGGCTCCTTCCTGTTCCTCGGCCCGACCGGGGTCGGCAAGACGGAGCTCTGCAAGTCGCTGGCCAGCTTCCTGTTCGATACCGAAGAGGCGATGGTGCGCATCGACATGTCCGAGTTCATGGAGAAGCACTCGGTGGCTCGTCTGATCGGCGCGCCTCCCGGCTATGTCGGCTATGAAGAGGGTGGCTATCTGACCGAGGCCGTGCGTCGCAAGCCGTACTCCGTGCTGTTGCTCGATGAGGTCGAGAAGGCGCATCCGGATGTCTTCAACATCCTGCTGCAGGTATTGGAAGATGGCCGCCTGACCGATGGGCAGGGGCGTACCGTCGACTTCCGCAATACCGTGATCGTGATGACCTCGAATCTGGGGTCCGAGATGATCCAGCGCATGAGCGGTCTCAATGGCGAGCTGGCGGACGAGGAAGACACGCAAGAGAGTGTCGATCGCAAGGCGGCCTTCCAGTACGACGACATGAAGACGGCGGTCATGGAAGTCGTCGGCAATCACTTCCGGCCGGAGCTGATCAACCGCATCGATGAAGTGGTGGTCTTCCACGCGTTGGGGCAGGCGCAGATCGCCTCCATCGCCGGCATTCAGCTCGAGCGGCTCAAGGCGCGGCTGGCCGAACGTGATCTCGGCTTCGAGATCACCGATGCCGCGATGGCGCTGCTGGCCAAGGCAGGCTTCGATCCGGTCTACGGTGCGCGTCCGCTCAAGCGCGCCATCCAGAGTCGTATCGAGAACCCGCTGGCCCAGGCGCTGCTGGGCGGTGAATTCGTGCCCGGTGACGTGATCCAGGTCGGCGAAGAGGGCGGAGAGCTGACCTTCACGCGCTGAATCGCGCGCCCGTGAGTGACGCCCCACCGTGACGGAAGTCTGTCTTCCGCTTGCGGTGGGGCGTTTTCGTGTCTGTCGTCTGGGCGCAAAATGACAACCCGGCGGCAGGGATGCTGAAAATCACGAGGCAGAAAATTGCGAATTAAATGCCATCTGTGAGGTTTTACGCACGCATATGGCCGGATTTCCCGTTATCGGTGTGGCATTTGGCGTAGGCGGCGCACACTGGCGTAAGGTTGAGTTGACAGCCCCTTGCGGCTGTTGGACTCTTGACCATTCCTGATTGCGGGCGTGGCCATTCGGGCGACCCTCGAAGCGCCACGTGAAGGACAGACGCTGAGTCGCTGTCCGCCTGTCGAAGGATATGCCGATCAGGGTACGCCAACCGTACCGATCGGCCATCAGCCCCGACCGCATCCAACCGATGCGACAAGAGTGCAGGCCCTAACCGGGCCGCAGACGCCAGGGTTTGGCATCAGGTGCCGCAACTGTTGCGGTAGCGACATTCAGGTCGCACTCGATCCGGCTTGCGTATTGCTGCCGGACGCACTCGAGACCTCCAGGGGAGAACAACCAAGTGGAATTGCTTTCCGGCGCTGACATGATCGCCCGCGCGCTGCATGACGAGGGCGTGGAGTATATATACGGCTATCCCGGTGGAGCGGCGCTGCACATCTATGACGCCCTGTTCCGTCAGGACAAGGTCCAGCACATTCTGGTCCGCCACGAACAGGCTGCTACCCACGCAGCCGATGGCTACGCACGCGCTTCCGGCAAGCCGGGCGTGGTGCTGGTCACCTCAGGCCCCGGCGCGACCAATGCCGTCACCGGTATCGCCACGGCCTACATGGACTCGATTCCCATGGTCGTGCTGTGTGGTCAGGTCGCCAGCCACCTGATCGGTGAAGACGCCTTCCAGGAAACCGACATCGTCGGTGTGACTCGCCCGATCGTGAAGCACAGCTTCTCGATCAAGCACCCGAGCGAGATTCCGGAAGTCATCAAGAAGGCCTTCTATCTGGCCTCCAGCGGACGCCCGGGGCCGGTCGTCATCGACATCCCGAAGGACATGACCGCCCCGACCGAGCGTTACGAGTACAGCTACCCCAAGAAGGTACGCATGCGCTCCTACAGCCCGGTCACCCGTGGCCACAGCGGCCAGATCAAGAAGGCCGTCGAGCTGATGCTCAAGGCCCGCCGCCCGCTGTTCTTCACCGGCGGTGGCGTGGTCTCCGGTCGTGCCAGCGAAGCGCTGACCGACCTGGTGCGCCGTCTGAACTTCCCGATCACCACCTCGTTGATGGGCATCGGTGCCTATCCGCAGGGCGATCGCCAGTGTCTGGGCTGGCCCGGCATGCACGGCTCCTATGAGTCGAACAATGCCATGCACCACACCGATCTGATCATCTGCATCGGTGCGCGCTTCGATGACCGCGTGACCAACAACACCTCGAAGTTCTGCCCGACGGCCAAGATCATCCACGTCGACATCGACCCGAGTTCAGTCTCCAAGACCGTGCGCGCCGATGTGCCGATCGTCGGTCCGGCCGATGCCGTGATCAACGAGATGATCAGCCTCGTGCAGGGGCGTGAGCTGGCCAACCCCGATGCACTGGAGGCCTGGTGGTCCCAGATCGATGGCTGGCGTGCCGAGCGTGAAGGCAAGCTGTATGAGCCGTCCGCCCCGGGCGAGCCGCTCAAGCCGCAGCAGGTGGTGGAAGCCGTGCACCGCGCGACGCGTGGCGAAGCCTTCGTCGCCACCGATGTCGGTCAGCACCAGATGTTCGCCGCCCAGTACTACAAGTTCCAGCGCCCCAACCGCTGGATCACCTCCGGTGGTCTGGGCACCATGGGCTTCGGCTTCCCGGCGGCCATGGGCATCAAGATGTCCTACCCGGATGACGATGTGGTGCTGTTCACCGGGGAAGGCAGCTTCCAGATGATGATGCAGGAGTTCTCGACCTGTAAGCAGTACGGGATCGGGGTCAAGATCATCAACCTCAACAACCAGTCGCTGGGCATGGTGCGTCAGTGGCAGGACCTGAACTACAAGTCCCGTCACTCGCATTCCTATATGGAGTCGCTGCCTGACTTCGTGCAGCTGGCGGGCGCCTATGGCTTCCGTGCCATCAAGGTGCACACGGTGGAGGAGCTCGAGCCTGCGCTGGAAGAAGCCTTCCGCAACAAGGACGAGCTGGTGTTCCTCGACATCTATGTCGACCCGCGTGAACACGTCTATCCGATGCAGGTGCCTCTCGGCTCCATGCGTGACATGCTGCTTACGAAGACGGAGCGGACCTGATGCGCCATATCATCTCCATTCTGATGGAAAACGAACCGGGCGCGCTGTCACGGGTCGTCGGCCTGTTTTCACAGCGCAATTTCAACATCGAGACCCTCAACGTGGCCCCGACCGAGGACGCGACCCTGTCACGTCTGACCGTCACCACGGTCGGCGAAGATCGCGTCATCGAGCAGATCACCAAGCACCTCAACAAGCTGGTGGATGTGGTCAAGCTGGTGGATCTCACCGAGGGCAGCCACATCGAGCGCGAGCTGATGCTGGTCAAGGTCAAGGCGTTGGGCGCCCAGCGTGACGAGATCAAGCGCACGGCGGACATCTTCCGTGCCCAGATCGTCGACATCACGCCGAGCCTCTACACCATCCAGATCACCGGTGACGGTGGCAAGCTGGATGCCTTCCTGGCGGCGATGCAGCCGGTAGGGGTGCTGGAAGTGGCTCGTACCGGTGTCTCCGGCATCGCCCGCGGTGAGAAGGTGTTGAGCCTGTAAGACGGTGATTGTGGAAACGCGATACAAGAACGGCGCCCCTCGGGGCGCCGTTTTCGTTGTGGCGTGGGGCGGGCCATGTAGCGCAATGTTCCGTGGCGCAGGGTCACTGCGTCATCACTCCTCTGGCCGTCGCGGGGTACCGGGCAGCTGTTCCCAGAGTGCGCGTACCAGTGGATGTCGAAGACGTTTCTCCTGTACGCACAGCCCGACCTTGTAGGGGGTCAGCGGCGGATCGACATCGAGGATGCGCACCTGATCGGCCAGCGGGGAGTTGTCGAGCACGATCTGCGGCACCACGCCGATCCCGAAGCCCAATCCGACCATGCTGACGATGGCCTCGTTGCCGGCGACCTGGGCATACAGGCGCGGCTTGATGCCACGAGTGTGGCACCAGGCATCGAAGCGCTCGCGCGCCAGGCCGGTCTCGGAGAGGATCATCGGGACGCGCGCCCAGTCGATATGGTCGTCCCCCGCCGCCGAATCGTCTGCCCCGCCGATGCCTTCCAGCTGATGGCCGGGGCCATCACGACGCGGGGCAATGAAGCGCAGCGGCGACTCGGCGAAGTCGGTGAAGGCCAGGCGCGAGGGCAGCACGTCCGGGCGTGCGGCGATCGCCAGGTCCTCGTGGCCCATCAGCACGCGCTCCAATGCCACGGCGGGGTCACCGGTATGCAGTTTGAGCTCCACATGCGGATGGCGGGCCCGGAAGGAGGCGAGAATCTCATACAGGAAGCTGTAGCTGGCGGTCACCGAGCAGTACAGGGATAGCTCGCCACGCAGTTCGTCGCTGTCTTCCAGCAATGACTGACGAATGTCATCCCACTGACTCAGGAGTTCGCGAGCATGACGACGGAAGCGCTCTCCCGCCGGTGTCAGTGCGACGCTGCGGTTGTCGCGCTCGAACAGGCTGACGCCCAGTTCCTCTTCCATGGCGCGAATGGCACGTGACAGGGCAGAGGCGCTCAGGTGCAGGGCAGTGCTGGCGCGTCCGAAATGCAGCGTTTCGGCGAGGGTCAGGAATTGCTTGAGTTGACGATTGTCCATGCCGGAGTCCGCTGTCGATGAGTGCTGAAGGGGGAAATGCCTTGTGTTGCGCTATATGGCATATGATGGTGCAAATATAGCATTTTACGCAATGTCGAGGTGCGGGTAAGGTGGACTCATCGCCGCGCAGGAGGAGGACGGCAGACCTTGATCCAAGGCGCACGACCTCCCAGGGACGCAGAGCGGTCAGGATAGATGGCCGTCGGCGCTGGACACTGACATACGCCCTTCCCTCGCGGGAAGGGTCGCAAGAACAACAGACACTCTTTCAAGATCTCACGCCATCCCGCTGACGGGGTGAGCCGCCAGGAGCAATGACGATGAAACTCTATTACGACAAGGATTGTGACCTCTCCCTCATCCAGGGCAAGAAAGTGGTCATCCTCGGTTACGGTTCCCAGGGCCACGCCCACGCGAACAACCTGAAGGAATCCGGCGTCGACGTCACCGTAGCCCTGCGTCGCTCTTCCTCCAGCTGGGCCAAGGCCGAAGCGGCTGGCCTGAAGGTTGCTGAAGTCGAGGAAGCGGTCAAGGCGGCCGACCTGGTCATGATCCTGGCGCCGGACGAGAACCAGAAGGCCATCTACGAGAACCAGGTGGAACCGAACCTGAAGCAGGGCGCGACACTGGCCTTCGCTCACGGCTTCAACGTCCACTACAACCAGGTCGTGCCGCGTGCTGACCTCGACGTCATCATGATCGCGCCGAAGGCACCGGGTCACACCGTGCGTTCCGAGTTCGTGAAGGGCGGCGGTATCCCGGACCTGATCGCCATCCACCAGGATGCGACTGGCCAGGCCAAGGACATCGCGCTGTCCTACGCGGCAGGCGTCGGCGGCGGTCGTACCGGCATCATCGAGACCACCTTCAAGGACGAGACCGAAACCGATCTGTTCGGTGAGCAGGCTGTCCTGTGTGGTGGCGCGGTCGAGCTGGTCAAGATGGGCTTCGAGACCCTGACCGAAGCCGGCTACGCACCGGAAATGGCCTACTTCGAGTGTCTGCACGAGCTCAAGCTGATCGTCGACCTGATGTACGAAGGTGGCATCGCCAACATGAACTACTCCATCTCCAACAATGCGGAGTATGGCGAGTACGTGACCGGCACCGAAGTCATCAACGAGCAGTCCCGTGTCGCCATGCGCAATGCACTCAAGCGCATCCAGAGCGGTGAATACGCCAAGATGTTCATCCAGGAAGGCAACACCAACTACCCGTCCATGACGGCCCGTCGTCGTCAGAACGCCGAGCACCCGATCGAGCAGACTGGTGAGAAGCTGCGCGGCATGATGCCGTGGATCACTGCCAACCAGCTGGTCGACAAGTCACGCAACTGATCCTGCCTATTGGATCCGGCGTGAAATGAGCGGGGCGCTCTCCATCAGGAGGGCGCCCCGCTTGCGTTGTTGCTCTATAAGCGCTATCGAATGGGGGAGGGAAGTGACAGTCGACGGTGAGGCCGCTAGGGTGTCACTACTATTCGCGCTCACTGGCAGGTGTAGAATGTGGTTACCCTGCCACGACGAGGCATGATGCAAGGAATCCCATGACTGACGAAAATCGACATCCCGGCGCAGAAGATGCCCCCGAAGAACCGACCCGCCGTAGCAGTTCCGTGCTGGACAAGGTGGTGGAAGAATTCACCGACGACAGCGAAGTCGTGGAAGAGGCCATCGAGGATGGCAAGCCCGTTCGTCGGCGTGGCATCTACCTGCTGCCCAACCTGTTCACCACGTCGGCATTGTTCTCTGGCTTCTTCGCTGTGGTATGTGCGCTGAACGGCGAGTTTGCCAATGCCTCCATCGCCATCTTCGTCTCGATGGTGCTGGATGGTCTCGATGGACGTGTGGCTCGCCTGACCAATACGCAAAGCGCCTTTGGTGCGGAGTACGACAGCCTGGCGGACATGTTGTCCTTCGGCGTGGCACCGGCACTGGTCACCTTCAGCTGGATTCTGCAGGATGTCGGCAAGATCGGCTGGATCGCCGCCTTCGTCTATGTCGCGGGTGCGGCGCTGCGCCTGGCGCGCTTCAATGTCCAGATAGGCTCCACCGACAAGAAGTGGTTCATCGGCCTGCCCAGTCCGGCAGCGGCGGCACTCGTGGCTGGCTGTGTGTGGACCATGCACAACTTTGACGCCGAGACCTTCGCCTTTAAGTCGCTGATGGTCTTCGTGGTCGCGGCTGCCGGTATCCTGATGGTGTCGAACATCAGGTACTACAGCTTCAAGGAGATCGACCTCAAGGGGCCGGTGCCCTTCGTCGCGCTGCTCGCCATCGTGCTGGCCTTCGTGGTCATCTCGCTGGAGCCGTCCGTGATGCTGCTGGGCCTGTTCGGTTGCTATGTCGCCAGTGGTCCGATCATGGCACTGGGCCGCAAGCTGCGCGGCAACAAGTAAGCGCCAGCTGCCATTGGTGTGATGATCGATATTCGGCCCCGCCATTTCTGGCGGGGCCGAATGCGTTTCTGGCCGGGGGAAGATGTCAGCAAGCAACGGCGCGACGAGGACAAGAAGAAAAGAGAAGCAGTATGAGGAGGGGAGAGAAAGGCAGAGCAGAGATGTCACCCGTATGTCCCGAGAATGACAATCTCTTGAAAAAGCCCTTGCCCTCACGGCGGTTCGTGCGTAAAGTACGCATCCGCTGCCGGGGACGCATG
>NZ_JARWKQ010000007.1:0-143004 GCF_029846355.1 Cobetia sp. 2AS | reverse complement strand
TCGCTCAGCGGGGTCTCGGCGTCGACGCTGTAGGTACCGTTCTCGACGGTGGTGGTGACGGTCTGCTCGTTGCCATCACTGTCAGTGATGACCAGCGTGACAGTGCTGCCGTCTTCGGCATCGGTGGTACCGACGATGGTCGGCGTGGTGTCGGAGGTCAGTGCCGGGGCATCGACGGTCAGCGCCGGCGCGCTTGCGTCGACCTCGCCTACATCATTGCTGGTCGCGGTGTTGCCGGCTGGGTCGGTGACCGAAGCCTCGACGCTGTACTCGCCTTCGCTCAGCGGTGTTTCGGCATCGACGCTATAGGTGGCATTTTCCACCGTTGCAGTGACGGTCTGCTCGTTGCCATCGCTGTCGGTGATGACCAGCGTGATGGTGCTGCCGTCTTCGGCATCGGTGGTGCCAACGATGGTCGGCGTGGTGTCGGAGGTCAGTGCCGGGGCATCGACCGACAAGGACAGCACGATCTCTGTCGGCAGTGTCGGATCAAGATCCAGCCCCAGGCCATCTTCGTCCTCATCATTGAATTCCGGGTCGGTAAAGCCGCCCTCATATTCATAGGAGGTCCGTTCGACACGCCCTTCGCGCCCCACCCCAGAGGCATCCAGGAAACCACTACGACTGCTGCCCGGCGCACCGCCATTCTCACCGGCTGCGGGAGCTTCCTGAATCGCGGTCGGGTCTTCGCCACGAGCGATCGCTTCGCGCAACGCTTCCACTGCCGGGTCAACAGGCGCTTCCCCACGCGACTCGGCCAGCAACACTTCAACGCCGATCGGCGCCCCCTGCGGCACCACAAGCTGGGTGCCGTCTTCCAGCACCACGATCGCGCCCTGCGGTGCGACCAGAGTGGCTGTCGGTTCAAGCGTCATTCCATTGACGACACGCTGCGCCTCGTTGGTGGAGGAAACAACAAGTACTGTGCCTTCTGTGCGGATGACTTGGACCATGGGGACATACTCCTGCTGGGGAAAGGTGCTGCATCATGCTGCGAAGGGGGCAATGGCATGATCGACAAGAACGGATAGTTACATTTTGATACACAACATCACTTACTGCAACCTAGCAATTTTCAGTAGTGTCGTCGCGCCATGAGGATGAAATGTCTAATTTCTAAAAACCTCTATTAATCAATAACTCACACTCACAAACTTCGTCATTTCGGTTTAACGAATCTTGCGAGACTGCACAGACCACTGGCGCCGGATATTACGCAAGGGTCGTGATTGATCATGAGAGCCCGCTAATACCGTAGCATCGTTGTATAGCCATTGTTCAATCAAATCTGCCAAATGTAACAATACTCTTACATTCTGCGGCTGCTGTTGGGCAATACGGCGCAAGTGACTGCCGGGAGCCTCGCCAACGTACGGGCCATGGCCCGTACGCTCCAGCCGCTTCACCAATCTGCGGTAGGCTCGCACACCTGCGTGCGCTGACACCTCACGGCCAGACCACAACACCAGTGCCACGCCTGCCAGCACCACACTGGCCAGCAACCCGAGCACACCCCAGACAAGCCACTCCCAGCGGAAGTCACCAAACAGTCGCTTCCAGAGATTTCGCTGCTCGTCGAGACGGAACCCCACCACGCTGCGTTGCCAGCGGTATTCGAAACGCTCCCACTGCCGTCTCAGATCACTGAGCAATGAATTATTCAGCGTGAAGGCGCGCAAGCCAGCATCGGCCATGAAGCCCGGCTGCCCCTGCAGGCTCAGCGCCCCCTGCGAGATTCGCTCGGGAGCCACCGCCGCGGTGGGATCAAATCGATGCCAGCGGCCGGCATAGAACACCTCGACCCAGGCGTGAGCGTCATACTGACGGATACTCAATTCCTGCGGCCCACCGATGCCATCGCCTTGTGCCTCGCCACCCAGATAACCCGCGACCATACGCGCCGGCAGTCCGGCAGCGCGCGCAAGAAAAACGCTGGTAGAGGCGTAATGGGTGCAATAGCCCCGCAAGCTGTCGAACAGGAAATCATCGACACGGCTGAGCCCCTCGAGGCGCGGTGGCGTCAGGGTGTAGTGGAAAGGCTGGCGATTGAAATACTGGAAAAGGCGCTGCAGGAAGACCTGAGGATCTCCCCCCGACTCCCGCATCAGATCGCGAGCGAACTCACGGGCACGCGGGTTGCCATCATCGGGCAACAGCTGATCAAGGCGCTGCATCCATTGCGGAGCCGTTGTCGGTGGCGCGCCGGAGGAAGACATCTCCAACAGCTCGCGGGTATTGAGTGACGCCAGCCCCTCAAGGGTGCCGTCAATCAGGTAGCGGGCCTCACGGCTGGTCGTCAGTGGCGCGCCGAGACTCGGCCGCCAGGGGCGCGGGTCCGGCTCCAGCAGCAGCTCATAGCGGTGACGGGCGACTTCCCCCTCCATGCGCGTTCCGCGCTGAACGTAGCGCTCGGCCGGCCCGCCCAGTGCCTCCTGAAGACGCTCCGGCGTGGCGCGCGACCAGCGCACGCCATCAAACAGACTCAGGGTATACACACGCCAGTAGCGCTGGGAGGCCGCAGGCAGTCCGTTGTCGAAACGTGCCCGAAACGCCAGGGCATCACTGCGACCCAGGGCGGCGATATCGCCGGGAGAGACACTGTCGGTAAGCCCCGTGGTGGCCTCGTTGAGCTGCGGCACGTTCCACAGCGGCGGCAAGCGGGGAAAGAGCACGAACAAGCCCAGCATCAGCGGCAGGGACAGCCCCATCAGCCAGGCCGTCTCCCGCATGGCCTCGCGACGCTCGCGTGCGCCGGCGATCAACACCAGCCCACCGACCAGCCACGCCGCAGCCATGACGGAAGCCGCCGCCATCAAGGGCCCCTGGTCATGCAGGAAGGCCGCCGCCAGCACCACGAAACCCAGCCCGCAGACCACGCGACCATCGCGCAGGCTGTCCGTCTCCAGCAGCTTGAGCAGATAGATGCCGACCAGCAGGCCGATCATCGCCTCCAGGCGCAGCATCTGGCCGTATTCGAGAAACAGGCCCGCCGCGACCATTGCCACCGCCGCCAGTCGCAACAGGATGCCAGCGCGCGGAACTCGCGCCCGGAGTTGCTGAAAGCGCCACAACGCCGCCAGCAAGGCCGGCAGGGCAAGCCATACCGGCATCCACAGCACATGCAGCGCCAGCACCAGACACTGGCCGATGAACAGGTGGCGCAGCTCAAGCCATCCCAATGCCTGGTCAGGCGTCAGCGGTTTGCGCTGCCACCAGCGTCGTCTGGCGCTGGAGGAGGGAGAAGATGCGCCACGGGAGAGCTCGTCCCTTGTGGAGCGACCCAGGGAGGCACGTCCCGGGGAAGCGTTGGCTGTCGACAGGCTCATGCGCTGCCCTCCTGACTCAAGGGACGACTCGCGCCGGCTCGCTCGGCGGCCTCACTGGCCGCCAGCTGGGCGGACCACGGCAACCTCTGCTCGCCGCCGAACAGCGTCAACGCCTCAAGCACTCGACGACGATGCGCCCCGCCACTGGCGATGGCCAATGTCTGGCCCGGCAGTCGCAGACCATAGGTCGCCTGGGCGCCTTCCGCCGCCAGCACGCGTGCCGTGAGCTCCGAGAGCCGCTGCTCCATATCGCCACGACAGGCCTCGTAATCCAGCCACAGCGAGGGACGCGCAGGTGTCTCGAAGCGCTTGGTGACCAACTCTCCGCTACGCCCCCAGTGCTTCCAGGCGATATGCGCTGGCGCGTCGCCCGGCACATAGCGGCGCAGCCCGGCGAAATCGCCCTGCTCTATCTGCTCGAGCGTGCGCCGACTGCCCTGCGGGGTGGAGGGAAGCTCTGGCCGTGGATAGACGAGGACCGGCGTATCGATCGCGACCCAGGCCCACAGGCGTACCAGTCCCAGTGGCCAGCGCGACTCCAGCGTCAGCGTCGGCAATGAGAACTGGCCACGCTGAAAGGCCGCCAGCTCCAGCGGCGCACTGCCTTCGCCGTCATGGATCTCGAGTCGCTGACGCGCCTCTCCCAGTCGCACATCGATGGCATGCGAGCGAGCCCGACCGGTGAGGCGCACCATGACGCGCAACGTATTGCCCGCAAACGCCTCGCCATCGGCGATCAGCTGCACTCGCACGCCCGCCAGATTGCGCCAGCTGCGAAAGATGCTGACCACTGCCACGGCGAACAGCCAGAAGGACAGGCCATGCGCCAGCGAGTTCTCGTAATTGATCCCCAACAGCAGCAGCAGGATCACCAGCACCGCCCAGAACAGCCCGAAGGGCGTCGGCAAGATCATCAAGCGCGCGTGATGAAGCGCCTCGCCTCCGCCAATCGACATCTTGCGCAGCATGCGGGCTTTCACGCGCGTCCATGCGCCGGGCTTCGCCACCGGGGTCATGCAGGCACCACCGCCACCTGCCCGAGCAGATGGCGCGCCACGGCTTCACCTTCGGCAACACTGCCTTCGCTGAGGCGGTGCCCCACGACGGGCGCCCAGACCGCTTGCACATCCTCCGGCAGCACATAGTCACGTCCTGCCAGCAGTGCCCAGCCACGCGCAGCACTGGCCAACGCCAGCACCCCGCGCGTCGAGAGACCATAGGCCACTTCCGGTGAGCTGCGCGTCGCCGCCACCAGCGCCTGCAGATAATCCAGCAGCGGATCAGACAGGCGCACACGGTCCACGGCGGCCTGCCACTCCTTGAGCACCGAGACAGGCAACAAGGGTCGCAGCGCCTCGATATGCTGACGCCCGGCATTGCCCTTGAGAATCTCGCGCTCGGCTGCGGGTTCCGGGTAGCCCAATGACAGCCGCATCAGGAAGCGGTCCAGCTGGGATTCCGGCAGCGGGAAGGTGCCGGATTGCTGAAGCGGATTCTGGGTCGCGATCACGAAGAACGGTTCTGGCAGGCGACGGGTCTCGCCCTCCACCGTGACCTGACGCTCTTCCATCGCCTCCAGCAACGCGCTTTGCGTCTTGGGCGTGGCACGGTTGATCTCGTCCGCCAGCACCAGCGAGTGGAACACCGGGCCGGGGTGAAAGCGGAAGTTGCCCTCACGCGGGTCGAATACCGACACGCCGAGAATGTCAGCCGGCAATAGATCGCTGGTGAACTGCACCCGCTGCATGTCCGCTCCGATCAGACGCGCCAGCCCCTGGGCGAGCGTCGTCTTGCCCAGCCCCGGCAAGTCCTCGATCAGGACATGACCACGGCACAGCAGACAACAGAGCGCCAGACGGATCTGGCGCGGCTTGCCCGCCAGCACGGTCGACAATGCGGCTTCCACCTCTTCCAGCTGCTGTGGCGATACCTTGGCATTCATGCAAAGACTCCAGAACAAAGTGGGGAGGAGGAGATGCGGCCATCACGATGGGCAGCACACGCCAGATGACGCAGGGCCAGCGGCGTTGCTACGCAGGCTCGACAAGGAAAAGCGAAGATCATCGGCTCAGGCTCTCACTCAGAAAGCCTTCACGAATCAGGCGCTCAAGGGCCATACGGCTATCAGGCGTTGAAGGATGCAACGCAAGCGCATCGGCAGGCGTGACCCAGAAGGCATCTGCCACTTCTTCAGCCTGCAGCGCCAGCGGGCCATCGTAATGCACCAGATATGCACTGCCGAAGACATGGTTGGTCGCGTCGGTGTAGCAGAAATCGAAACAATGCTTGAGCGGCGCACCGCGCACGCCAATCTCTTCCTCCAGCTCGCGACGGGCAGCCACCTGCACGGCCTCACCGGCCCCGACAACCCCCCCACTGGCGAGATCGAAATAGCCGGGGAACACCTCCTTGCTCAGGGTACGCTTCTGGATGCACAGCTCACCGCGGGCATTGAGCACGAAGGCATAGGTGGCACGGTGCCAATAGCGGTAGCGTCGCATCAAGCGACGTGGAGCCGTGCCACAAGGGCGATTCTGCGCATCGACCAGCTGAATGATTTCGTCCTGGATCACCGTTCCCTGTTCCTTGCCTGTCCTTGAATCACTTCGATAGCCATCCGCGACGACCAACACCGCCGGATGGCATCGACCAATGCGTCCCACGGTAGCAGAATGCGACGAAGCTGCCTTCAACTGCGGCCCGGACACCTGCCTTCACACCCGGGCAACAGGTGACGCTCGCATTCGTGCAAACCACCTAAAACAGAACTCTCTGCAATAGCCTCTGCACTAGCCTCTACACTAGAGGCCATCGACGTCAGAAAACACCAAACTGGCATCATGGACCGCTCCCATGGTCATTCTCTTTACACGCCCAGACAGGAGATGCGCACAGCATGAGGCAACCTCGCCAGGGACATGGCGCGCCGCGACGCGCCGGACAGATATCGGCCGGCCTGACCGCCCTTCGCACCATTGCCACCACCGCCAGCAGATGGCTGGCGACGCTAGCCCTGCTCTCCCTTGCCACCATTCACGCCACTGCGCAGGAGCCCCTGTCCGCCGCTCCCCATGTCGAGCAGGCCTTTGCGCTACCGACGCCACCGGGTGCCACGACCGGGGCCGCCTACCTGACACTCTCGATCGCAAAGGGCGATGCCATACTGACAGGCGCCAGCACGCCGATGGCCGCCACGGTCGAATTGCACAGCATGCAAGTCACGCAAGAGCGCATGCAGATGCACAGAATCGAGCAACTGACGATTTCCTCTGACGCGCCGCTGACGATGGCTCCCGGCGGCGGCCCCCATCTGATGCTGATCGGGCTGACGCAGCCACTCACTGCAGGCGACAAGCTGCCGCTGACGCTGCATTTTCTGGCGAGACCTGACACGAGCCTTGAGGTCTCGATCAAGGACTACGCCAAGATGATGTCGCTCAGTGAGTAACGCCATCGGTGCATACGCCTCTATCGACAAACACCTCTATCGACAAACGCCTCAACCCGCGAAACGCGCATGCAAAACGGCCCTGACACAAGGTGCCAGGGCCGTTTTCGACCAGATATCGAATCACCAGATCCTCACCGGGCTGACAGGCTGTCTCAAAGCCCCCAGACCACCCGCAACGCCAGCCCCAGCAACACCACGCCCGTCAGACGGTTGATCCACATCGCGCGCGCCTGCAACCAGGGCAGCACCCGCGAGTGCGACAGCACCAGTGCCACCAGCACATACCAGAGCCCGTCGATGCCCATGGCCGTCACGACGACCAGCCACTTGCCCATCTCGCTCATCTCCGGCGTGATCAACTGACTGAGCAGCGCCACGAAGAACAGGATCAACTTGGGGTTGGCCAGCGCCACCATGAAGCCATCGCGCATCGCCATGGAGCGAGACGTCGTGACGGCCTGCGCCTCCAGCGCTCCACCGCGGCCTGCCCGCAGCGCCTTGAACCCCAACCAGGCCAGATAGACTGCGCCCAGCAGCATGATCGCCTGGAAGACGCCCGGATAATGAACGATCAAGGCGCCGAGCCCCCAGGCAGTCAGCGCGGCATACAACCCGACTCCCAGCGCATGACTGATACCGGCGGCGACCCCCGCACTCCTGCCGCCGCCCAGGGTATGGCGCAGCACCATCGCCAGACTCGGTCCGGGCGACATCGCCCCCATCGCGCATAGCGCAACCAGTGACAACCACAGATTCAGCGGCATCCAATGCATGAAGGTAATTCCATGTTCCAGTCAATTGGTGAAAGCGACGCTGCGCCGGCCTCGGACATACACCTGGGGGGATCACCTGACAGTAGCTCGGCGCTCGCGGTGGAGCCCGCCCTCCCCATCCTGCGTTGCTCAAGAGATGAGAGCATCGGGCACATACGACTCCCACCAAGTCTTCAGGCAGACGCAGTCGAGTGTATCAAGCGCCATGCTGATGCGGCAGCAGGCCATATGGACGACCTGGATATGCCCCTCAGGATGGGTGTCACACGAACTGGACAGTCCGCCCTCGAAGGCGGCCGTCGTGCATGGATTTATATGAGAACATAATAAAGTACAGAATTTTACACATTTGAAAACTTGTGCAACAAATCAGGCGTTGTACAAGTTTATGATAACCAGTAACGTCTCTACCGCTGCTCAGGAAGAGCGGCAGGTTCAGCGTAGTGACAGGCCAAGTGCACAGGAAGTGCAGCCAGGGACAGGCCCTGTCAAAGGATGACGCGCAGGCTTGGGGACTTCGCTCCTTAGCCAGGAAGATTCGTAAGTCTGAGCGGGTAGGTTTACGAATCTTCATGACTGGCAAGCCTGCGAGCTCAGGGAAAGAGAGCACCACGCTGAATGACACCGAATTCAGTCAGTTTCTGAAAGGTGTACAAGATTCTTGCGGGTCAGTAACGGCCGATCGCTGCTCAGGAAGAGCGGCAGGTTCAGCGTAGTGACGGGCCAAGTGCACAGGAAGTGCAGCCAGGGACAGGCCCTGTCAGAGGATGACGCGCAAGCATGGGAAGCTTCACTCCCCGGCCAGCAAGATCCATGAGTCTGAGCGATTGATTCATGGGCCTTGATAGCTGGCAGGTTTGCGAACTCAAGGAAAGAGACCACTACGCTGCACCTCACCAGATTCAGTCAATTGCTGAGAAGGAGAGGAGACATGGAAGGGAAAGCTCAAGCCGCACTGTGTTGTCCGGCATGCTCCGGCCTGAAGATGGAGTATCAGTACCACACCCCATCGGCCGACCACCTGGTGCACTGCCAGGATTGCCATGAATACGTCGGCATGTGGTTTACCCTGCGCCAGGAACTCGCGATCCAGAACACCCGCATCGCACTCCTCGCCCCCTCCCTCGCCAGCAACAGCCTCTATCGACGCGTAAAGAGCGTTCCACAACAGGCGTGAGCCGCCGTCTGGATGCACGAGACACAGGAAAGCCCCGACATTCGTTCGGGGCTTTCCTGTGTCTGGACCCCTGCCGTCACGTACAGAACACAGACAAGCAGCTGCCATCGCCAGCGCCATGACAGACGAAGCGTGAAGAGATAAGCAAGGACTGGTATTCGGGGCAGGGACTGGGCGCGAGCGAAGGACCACAAGGGAGATGAATCGGCGGGAGCCAGAAACGCAAAAAGCCGCTCGAAAGCGACTTTTTCAATTCTGGTGCCGGTGGTCGGACTCGAACCGACACGCCTATTAAGCGGCGGATTTTGAATCCGCTGCTCTATCTAAGAAATCATTCACTTACCTACATATTTTCACAAAACCCAATACCAGACCCAATACCTAGAATGCGCTTGTACACCACCGGATGCGACGCCTCACGAGGCACTTCAGGCCTTCAGCACCAACCCCAAGTTCTGCCTGACGAAACGATGTTGCGATAATCGTTTCCTGTGTTTCCTATGTACTTCTTGAACCATCGAGCCTCTTGCACCTCAGGCCTAGCCTATGCGTCTTCAATGCGACGCACCTCGCATTTCAACTGACAGCAAATTGGCAGGTAGGCCACCCTCTCATGGCTTTCCCGGCGCAAATTTGGTGAGATAGCCCCAACCGAAAACGGCGGTGCAATACCGCCGTCTCATCAGACAGGGAAGCACGGTAGATGATACTCACCCTAAACCAACTGGAACGGCACCTGTTCAAGGCGGCCGATATCCTGCGTGGCAAAATGGATGCCTCGGAATTCAAGGAATACATCTTCGGGATGCTGTTCTTGAAGCGTTGCTCGGATGTCTTCGAGCAACGCCAAGAGGAAGTCCGTCAGCAGCTCAAGCAAGCCGGCAAGAGCGAGATCGACATCGCTCACCTCATCGATATGGAAAGCTGGTACAAGGCGACCTTCTACGTCCCCGAGCAGGCACGCTGGGCTTACCTGCTCAAGGAAGCCCACCAGGGAGTCGGCAATGCGCTGAACAAGGCGCTAGCCGGTTTGGAAGATAAGAACCCCAGCCTCGCCGGAGTACTCGAGCATATCGACTTCACGCGCAAGGTGGGCTCTACCACCCTGCCAGATAAAAAATTACGTCAGCTGATCACCCACTTCAGCGAATATCGACTGCGTAACGAGGACTTCGAGTTCCCCGACCTGCTCGGTGCCGCCTACGAATACCTGATCCGCGACTTCGCCGATTCCGCCGGCAAGAAAGGTGGCGAATTCTACACCCCGCGAACCGTGGTACGGATGATGGTGCGCCTGATGAATCCTCAGGAAGGTCACAGTGTCTACGACCCCTGTATGGGCTCCGGCGGTATGTTGATCCACTCCAAGGAGTACCTTGAGGAACAAGGCGGTGACCCACGCCGACTCAACCTGTTCGGCCAAGAGGCATCCGGCTCGGTATGGGCCATCGCCAAGATGAATATGCTGCTGCACGGTGTCAGCAGTGCGGACCTGCGCAACGATGACACCCTGACCGATCCACAGCATATCGAAGGCGGCGAGCTGGTGCGCTTCGACCGCATCCTGACCAACCCGCCCTTTTCCATCGGCTTCACTCCGGCTCAGCACTTCCCTGAGCGCTTCCACTACGGCAGCGTGCCGGAAGGTGCCAAGAAGGCTGACCTGATGTTCCTGCAACATATGGTCGCCTGCCTCAAATCCGACGGTATGCTGGCCACCGTCATGCCCCACGGCGTGCTGTTCCGTGGCGGTGACGAAAAGCGCATTCGCGCCGGGATGCTGGAGGATGATCTCGTCGAGGCTGTCATCGGTCTCGCGCCCAACCTGTTCTACGGCACCGGTATTCCCGCCAGCATCCTGATCCTGCGTGCCAAGGGCGCCAAGCCTGAGGAACGCAAGGGCAAGGTGCTGTTCATCAATGCCGACCGTGAACTCCACGAAGGCCGGGCACAGAACCACCTGCTGCCGGAACATATCGAGAAGATCGCCAGTACCTTTGAATCCTTCTCCGAGGTCCCCGGCTTTGCACGTGCAGTGGCCATCGAGGAGCTGCGCGACAACGACTACAACCTCAATATCCGCCGCTACGCTGACAATACCCCGCCGCCGGAACCCCAGGATGTGCGTGCGCATCTCAAGGGTGGCGTGCCGGTCAAGGAGATCGAGGCCAAGCGTACCTTGTGCGATGCCCAGGGCCTGGACCCGATGGCACTCTTCCAGGTCCGCGAAAGCGACACTGATTATGTGGACTTCGCCGAACAGTTGGCCGAGAGACGCGATATCAAGCCTGCCATCGAGCAGGATGAAGGCCTGAATGCCAAGCAAGCTGGCGCCATGGCAGCATTCGAAGACTGGTGGACCGAGCACGGTACAAACATCACCGGGCTATCCGCCAATGGCGGGCGCTTGACGCAGCTGCGTGATGAGCTGCTTAGCAGCTTCTCGGAAGCACTCGAGCCCACAGCTATGCTCGACCGCTTTGCGGTACGCGGCATCATTGCCGGCTTCTGGTTCGACAACAAGAACGAGTTCCGCACCCTGCAAGCTCGTGGCTGTATCGGTGTCGTGGACGCCTGGCGCACCAGCATCGTGAGCTTGCTGGAAGACGACCAAAGCAAGACCAACCCGCTGGATCACCGCCTGGTGCACTTCCTGCTGGCGGACTATGTGAGCGAACTGGAAGTACTCGCCGCCAACGCGGCGGAGCTGGATGCCCGTATCAAAGCCGCTGAGGCCAAGCCGGATGGTGATGATGGCTATGAGGCGGAAGCCGACGATACCCCTACTCCGGCCGAAATCAAGGCCTGGAAGAGCGAACGCACCCAAGTGAAGAGGCAGTACAAGACCAAGTTGAATAGCTTCGATCAGCACCTCAACGCCGCCGTGGATGCTCTGGACGAGGCCCCCGCCACCGAGCTAGTGAATGCCATCCTGCACAGCGACCTCAAGAGCATCCTCGAGCGCTATGTCCGTCAGCAGCGCCAGCAGGTAATCGCTGCCTTCGAGACCTGGTGGGACAAATACCGCGTGCCCCTTGCCGATATCGAGGCCGAGCGCGACGCCGCGGCCAAGGAATTACAGCAGTACCTGGAGGAACTCGGATATGTCTGAGTGGACTCATACACGCATCAGAGATTTATTGGAGACCAGCTATGCCGGTGATTGGGGCGCGCCCCCCTCTCCTGGTAATGCTCGCATACTACGGGCAACAGACATTGACTCAGATGGACGTGTCACTGGCAACGGTGCTCTCAGACAGATTCCATTTGCCACTTTGCAAGAAAAAAGCTTGAAAAAAGGCGATATTTTACTGGAGGCTTCCGGTGGCAGCACTGAAAAGCCGGTAGGGAGAGTCGCGTTCTTTTATGGCGAAGAATACCCTACCCCTTCTCTAACTTCTAACTTTTTCAAAACACTTCGCCCGGCCAAATCGACAAGTGCACGATTTGTACACTGGGCGCTTCTTAGGTTCTATCGCCAACCGGATCTTCTACAATACCAGCAGCAAACGACAGGTATCATCAATCTTAAATTCCAAGATTATCTTGACGCAATCCTCCATATACCTTGCTCCAAAAAAGAGCAAAGCCTCATCGCCCGCATCCTCGATACTCTCGACACCCAGATCGAGAAGACCGAGGCACTGATCGCCAAGCTGGAGAAGGTCAAGGAAGGCCTGCTTCACGACCTGCTGACTCGCGGCATCGACGATAATGGTCAGCTTCGCCCCAGCCCTGAGCAGGCGCCGGAGCTGTACCAGGAGTCGCCTCTAGGGTTGGTTCCGAGGGAGTGGAATGTTGGTGAACTTGGAGAAGAAGCTAAGATCACAGTAGGTTTCGTTGGCACGACTAGTCGCTTCTACACCACAGAAGATAATGGAATTAAATTTTTCCGCACTGGAAATATTACTGAACACGGCCTCGATTCCTCAAATATTAAATGGGTTACCCCAGAATTCCATAAAGCAAATCTCAAATCCTCACTGCATTATGGTGACATTGTAGTCAGCCGGGTTGGTTATACAGGTAATGCAGCCATTGTCTCCGAATTTGAAAAGGCCAACTGTGCAAATATGATTATAATTAGACCTCAAAAAGCTCTACCTGATTTTATCAGGCTGCTTTTTTCATCATCTCTAATAATTAAACAGGTCACTGGCTTTACTGTTGGGAGTGCACAGCCTGTTTTAAACATAGAAATGGTTAATCGTTTAATCTGCATAAACCCTGACATAAAGGAGCAAAAAAGAATTAATTCTAAAATTGACCATATAGCTAAAAAAATCAGCATTAACATTAACTTACTAAGTAAACAAAAGCTTTTCAAAACTAGCTTAATGGACGATCTCCTAACTGGACGCGTACGCGCCACGCCCCTACTCGAACAACAAAAAGAAGCCACCTCGGCATAGGTCGGGTCTCCAAAAACATCACGACAGGGAAAGGTCATGACCACATTTCGCAGCGATAGCACTTCACTAACCGATCTTCTCAAGGACATCACCACCGGCAAGATCCAACTGCCCGACTTCCAGCGCGGCTGGGTGTGGGACGACGATCACGTAAAGAGCCTGCTGGTCAGCATTGCCCGCTCCTTCCCAGTCGGAGCAGTAATGATGATGGAGACGGGGGGCGAGGTGCGCTTCCAGACGCGCCCAGTGGAAGGTATCGATCCGAAAAAGGTCACCAAAGACCCAGATCATCTGATTCTCGACGGCCAGCAGCGTCTTACCAGCCTGACTCAGGCAGTGGGTTTGGATGCTCCAGTCGATACCCGTACCGCCAAGGGCAAGAAGATCCGCCGCCACTATTACTTCGATATCCGTAAGGCACTGGAGGGCGATGAGCGTCTGGATGAGGCCGTATTTGCGGTAGATGAGAAGCGCCGGACTACCAAGAATTTCGGTCGCGACGTGGACCTGGATGTGTCTACTCGTCAGCTGGAATGTGAGCAGCTGTTTTTCCCCTGCGACAAGATCCTCGATCCATCCGATTGGTTGCAAGATCTCTTCCGTTACAACCAACAGGCAATGGGCGAATTCCTGCAATTTCAGAAGAAGATACTTGGCGCTTTCTCCGCTTATCAGCTTCCAGTTATCGAACTGAAGAAAGAGACCTCCAAGGAAGCAGTCTGCCTGGTATTCGAGAAGGTCAACACCGGCGGCGTCCAGCTCTCGGTATTCGAATTGATCACCGCCAGCTATGCCGCCGAGGGCTACAATCTACGCGATGATTGGTATGGCTCCGATATTCGAAGAGTGCCCTCACGCAAGGCTCGCTTCAAGGAGCACGAGTTGCTGGCGGGCGTGGAGAGCACTGACCTCCTGCTGGCCATTACTCTGCTACACACGCTCACTCGCAAGCGGGAGGATATCGCTGCCGGCAAGATGGGCAAGCAGGTGCGCCCGGTCAGCGCCAAACGCACCTCCGTGCTGGACCTGCCCCTTGGGGCCTACCAGCAATGGGCAGATGGCGTAGAGCAAGGGTTTGTCAGAGCAGCCTACTTCCTCAAGGGGGAATGCTTCTATCGCCGCCGAGAACTGCCCTATGCCACCCAACTGGTACCGCTGGCGGCCGTCATGACGCTGCTGGGGGATCGCTGGCACGAGCCTCGGATAAAAAGCAAGCTCTCTCGCTGGTTCTGGAGCGGTGTGCTGGGCGAGCTCTATGGCGGCGCCGTCGAGACCCGTATCGCCCTGGATCTGGAAGAACTGATGGAATGGTTCGACAACGACGACGCCATTCCGCGCACCGTGGTCGATGCCTCCTTTGACCCCTCGCGCCTTGAGACCCTTCGTAGCAGACTCAGTGCTGCCTACAAGGGCATCAATGTGCTGGTGCTGCGTGCCGGCGCCAGGGACTTCTTCTGGAAGAGTGATATCCAACAACTGGATGAACAAGACGTAGCGCTGGATATCCACCACATCTTCCCGCGTGCCTGGTGTGAGACACAGGGCATCCCGGCCAAGATATACGATGCCATCATCAACAAGACGCCTATCTCTGCGCATACCAATCGCATGATCGGTGGCAGAGCCCCGTCGGAGTATCTGGCTCGCCTGCAGGACCACAAGCAGGTCCAGCTCGGTGATGAAGCGATGGACGCCATCCTTGAAGGCCACCGTATCCCGACACAAGCTTTGCGCTCGGATGACTTTGACGCCTTCTACCAAGAGCGCAAGCAGAACCTGCTCGAGATCATCGAGAAGGCAATGGGCAAGAAAGCGCTGGCGGGCAGTGATGAGGGTAGCGACGAGGGAGGTGACGACTGAATCATGGCCATTGACCTCTCGCGTAGCCTGAACCCACAAAAGGGGCTGATCGACAAGCGAACAACACGAGAGGTCTCAGTAGCACCAGTAGGTGTGCTGGCACGTATGCTGGTAGCACTTGATTGGTTGATCACGAAAGAAGCCGTCACACCCAGTGTAGAAGCTATCAAGGAAGGGTACGGGCACTAGCTCCATGATCTGGTCGGACAACGCAAGATGAACCTGTTCTCGGGCCGCCTGATCGCCGTGACGCTGAAAAGGCTGATATCAGGCCCAAGGCACCCCATCGTCTTGGGCGCGGAGTCATGACAGGACACACCTGGAAAGGCTGGAAGGGCCAGGAAGCCTTTCCTGAGCTCTTTCGGCCTCAGGTTGGAGGCAGGCACAAAAGACTGGACCTGGGGGAGGAAATTATATGAGTAGGTATCGTGCTACAGGATCACAAGGCAGTGCCGAGCCCGGTTCAGGTGGCAAGGTCATGAGTAACAAGCTCGACCTTACTGACCAAGAGAGTCTTGATGAAGCCGAGACTGAACAGCTACTGAAACTATACGAAGTCGTGTTTGCGTCTTTGCCAGAGGACCAGCCACTCGACACTACGCTACTAAAACACTGGCATCGTCGCTGGCTTGGGAATATCTATGACTGGGCGGGCGAAGAGCGTCAGGTCAATCTGGAAAAAGACGGCTTTCCCTTCGCCGCAGCGAGACAGTTACCCAAACTACTGAGTGAACTAGATCACAAATGGCTAGGTCAACTGACACCCTGCAACGAAATGAATCGAGAGGAGGCGATACACGCCATCGCTCAAATTCATATCGAGCTGATATTGATACATCCATTCAGAGAGGGGAATGGCCGTATCGCTCGACTATTGTCAGATGCCATGGCCTATCAAGCGGGACTGGGACTGTTGAATTACGATGACTGGAATCAGAACAAGGAGGCCTACATCCAGGCCATCCATGCCGGTGTCGTTTGTGACTATGAACCAATGGTTGAGCGAGTCAGGCAAGCGGTAGAGACTTGAAGCGGGACTTGCCAGAACGCAGCTTCATCTCGATAGCTTGACTAGGTTTGCCTGTTTCCACGGCTGTAGATGTGGAAACGGCCTTCAGCAATGCGCTACTGCTCACTCTACGGCGTTTTTTGAGTACTGTAGAAGTCGTCATGTAAACCCTCCATTGAGTTACGGGTCATTTTACGCTTTCTCGCGATAATCTGCACCCAAGCTGCTCCGCTACGAACATTTTCTCACCATCCACCTGATTCTGGAGCCAAGGAATGGCAGGCCCTGAGTACACAGACGTAGAAAAACCCTTCATTGATCAACTGGTTAGCCAAGGCTGGGAATATCTGGCGGGTTCAGTCAGCGACCCTGCCGTGACGCACCGCGACAGCTTTTCTCAGGTAGTGATGGAGCCGTTGCTGAAGGATCAACTCGGTAAGATCAACTTGCGTGATGGCAAGCGCTGGCTGGATGAGATGCGCCTGAATCAAGCAGTCTCTGCCATCACCCGAATCCCCTCCAGCAAGCTGCTGGAAGCCAACAAACAGGCTACCCAGCTATTGCTCAACGGCCTGACGGTAGAGGGGGTAGAAGGCTGGGATGGCGGTCGGGGCCAGATTATTCGCTTCATCGACTGGGATGAACCTGCCAACAACACCTTCACCGTGGTCAATCAGTTCAAGGTGAAGAGCCCTCCCGGCCATGACTCGGGTAAAGGTCACGTGATCCCGGACCTCGTGCTGTTCGTCAATGGCATCCCGTTGGTGGTGGTGGAGTGCAAGAGTCGCACAGTGCCTGAAGGCATAAGCCACGCTGTGGACCAGCTGCGGCGCTATCATGACCAACGCATTCTGGATAACGACACCGAAGAACACGAAGGTGCCCCTGCCCTGTTTGCGACCAATCAGTTTCTTGTGGCCAGTAACTTCGATGATGCTCGAGTCGGCTCCATCGGAGCTCGCTTCTCTCATTACCTCAACTGGAAGACTGTCGCCCCGCTGCGTGAGGCAGATGTTGCCACCGACCTTGGGGTGAAGCACCTATCGGCTCAGCAGCGCCTGATTACCGGAATGCTCACGCCGGCCAACTTGTTGGATATCGTACGTCACTACACGCTATTCATGAATGCTGGCGGGCAAGAGATAAAGCTGGTGTGCCGTTACCAGCAGTACCGTGGCATGACGCGCGCTTTCGAGCGGCTCAAGCATGGCAAGACACGCCGTGAAGACGGGGAGTCTGACCGCCGTGGTGGTATCGTCTGGCACACCCAAGGCAGTGGTAAAAGCCTTTCGATGGTGTTCTTGATGCGCAAGATTCGCACCGACCCTGCCCTGCGTCGCTTCAAGGTGGTAGTCATTACCGATCGTAAGGACCTGCAAGAGCAGCTGTCGGCAACGGCCGAGCTCACTGGGGAGACGGTCACCAAGGCAGGCAAGACATCACAACTCAAGAAGCTATTGGCACGCGAAGGCCCTGGCCTGGTCTTCGGCACCATACAGAAATACCGGGACCCCGATAGCGATGATGAACCGACGCAAGGCGCCTACGCCCAAGCCGCGCAAGATCAGCCTGATGACCAACGTCTGGTTGCCGAACCAGCAGTTGTCAGCAGTGTCGGTAGTCCGCGCAAGCCAACCCTCAGTGCGCCCTTCGAGGTACTCAATACCAGTGAAGACATCCTGATCATGGTGGATGAAGCCCATCGCACCCAGGCGGGGGATCTTCACGCCAACATGATGCGCGCCCTGCCCAATGCGGCTCGTATCGGCTTCACTGGCACACCGATCATCATGGGTGACAAGAAGCGCACTCACGACATTTTCGGTGAATACATAGACCGCTACACCATCAAGGAAGCCGAAGAGGATGGCGCGACGGTCCCGATACTCTACGAGGGACGCACTGCCAAGGGCGCCATCAAGGAAGGGGCAAGTCTGGACGGTTTGTTCGAAGATCTCTTCCGCGATCACACCAAGGAAGAGCTGGAAGCCATCAAGAAGAAGTACGCCACCAAGGGCCAGATTTTCGAAGCCCCTCAACTGGTGCAGGAAAAGGCACAGGATATCCTCCGCCATTACGTCACCAACATCCTGCCCAATGGGTACAAGGCGCAGCTGGTGTCTTATAGCCGCCGGGCCGCCTTGCGCTACTTCGATGCTCTTGAACAGGCCAAGCAGGACCTCTTGAAAGAGGCTATGGCACTGTCAGCGGAAGACAAGCAGCTCGACGACACCCAGCTTCTCACCAGGCCGCCCAAGGTCAAGGCCGCGATACAGGCGTGGCGCTATCGCAAGGTGCTGGAGGAACTGGAGTTCGCCGTGGTCTTCAGCAGCGGAAACAATGATGACGCTGCTTGGGCGAAGTGGAGTGACCGGGCTGCTGTGGAGAGCCACATCAAACGGTTCAAGAAGCCCCTGCCGCTATATGATGTCACGCCTGCCGACCCTACCAAGCACGATTCACTGGCCTTCCTAATCGTCAAAAGCATGCTGCTGACTGGCTTTGACGCCCCTATCGAAGGGGTGATGTACCTGGATCGCTCTCTACGTGAGGCCGAGCTGTTGCAAGCCATCGCACGCGTCAATCGTACTGGTCATGGCAAGTCACACGGTATCGTGGTGGACTATTTTGGCGTTGCCAACCACCTCAAGGAAGCCTTGGCTGCTTATAGCGAGGAAGATATCGAGGGCGCTTTGCAAAGCCTCAAGGATGAAATCCCGTTGCTGCGTGATCGCCACTTGCGTGTTGTTGACGTGCTGCGTGCACAAGGGGTGGATGACCTGGATGACACCGAGGAAGCCGTACAGGTACTGGGGGATGAGCGCGTTCGCGCCGAGTTCATGGTCAAGCTCAAGGAGTTCAATCGTGGCCTAGATGACGTACTACCCCGCCCTGAAGGCCTGGAATTCGTCAATGATGCCAAGCGTCTCGCCTATATTCATGCCATCGCTCGCAACCGCTACAAGGATACTCCTGAGCTCGGAAAGGATATCGGCAACAAGGTGCGCAAGCTGATCGATGACTATGTGATATCTCTGGGCATCGACCCTCGCATCCCTCCTGTACAGCTGACTGACGCGAGCTTCGATGATCATATCGACCACCAGGCGAGTGACCGAGCCAAGGCGTCAGAAATGGAGCACGCGTTGCGCTCCCACGTCAGCAAACATCTCGAGGAAGATCCTGTAAAATACGGCCGCCTCAGTGAACGCCTTGAAGAGCTGCTCGGCCAGCTTGATGGACAGTGGGCAGAACAGGTAGAAGCCTTCAAGAGTCTGATCCAGCAACTGCGAGGCGGCGCCAGCCTAGATGACGAGGTTATCCCCGATATGCCGGACCACGCCGAGCCCTTCTGGCGAGAACTGGTAGTCACCTGCGACTTGGACCCGACAAGCCTTGATCCCGCAACGACACAGAGTCTGCTCGAGACAACAGAGGAAGTCGTGGCCACTATCCAGCTCGAGATTGCTATTCCTGATTTCTGGAAACCATCGCATATCCCGGACCAGGAACGCCTGAAGCAAGATCTCTTCAGCTTGCTGATAATGGGTAGCTTGGTGCCGACCGATCAAGCAGAGGCTACCGCTGAGCGTCTCTTTGACTTGGCACGCAGTAACCACCATAAGCTGGTAAACGCATGGCACGGTTGACCATTGAAGACCTTTCTTTCGAGGTGCGCGAGAGCTCTCGCCGCAAGACGCTGGCGATCACGGTGGAACGCGATGGCGAGCTAGTCATCGCAGCCCCTACCGGCACTGATAAGGCGTTGGTGCGTGAATTTGTGGAAGAGAAGCGTCTCTGGATCTACCAGAAACTAGCTCAGAAAGCAGAGAAGCGTCGCAGCCTGCCCCAGAAGGAGTACGTCAATGGAGAAGGTTTTCTTTACCTGGGACGTAGCTACCGCCTCCGACGGGTGCCGCCGGCCGCCTCAAGCGCGCCTCTGAAACTGGCCACCGGACGCTTCCTGCTTCGTGAAGACGCACTACCTGATGCACGCGAGCACTTCATCCACTGGTATACCAGCCGAGCACAGGACTGGCTGACCAAGAAGGTAAGAGAACACGCGCAACGAATGGGGGTATCGCCCGCAGGCGTGAAGGTTCAGGACCTCGGTTATCGCTGGGGGTCCTGCGGTAAGGGCAACCGTGTGTACTTCCATTGGAAGACCATACTGCTGCCACGCCATATCGCAGAGTATGTGGTCGTGCACGAGCTAGTTCACCTGTACGAACCACATCACACGCCTGCCTTCTGGCGCCGCCTGGAAAGAGCCATGCCGGACTATGAACAGCGCAAGAGCTGGCTCGCCCGGCATGGCATCGAAGTGGAAGGGATATAGGCCTTACGCCAAGGCGCGGGCCTATCTGTTCGGGTGGCCATCAAGCACTCATCAACCATCTTGAATGGCCACAGAACCTGCTACCGGCTGGTAACTTAGTAAGGTCTCCATTTTTTGAAGTCCAACATCTCTGAAAAATGCCCTGACGACTTCATTTTTTGGAGCCTTCTCCAAGGCGAAACCACACAGTTCCGAACCACCACTTCAATTTTTGACGCTATCTACTCCAAAAACTGAAGGCGGTAATGCTCGAAATCATGCCTTCCACTTCCTCGGCGGTGTGGTGGTATCCGCTACATCAAGCTTGCCATCACAAGGGTCTATCGGCTGCCAAGTGATGGCATACAGGGCACAACGAGATGCTTCACGCCCCTTGAATGCCTCTCGAGACTTCAGCACCAGGTTACGCTCCTGCAGCTCCCGGAGTGCCTTACAAAGTGTCCCGTGAGCCATACCTCCCCACGCCTTCATCGTCGTATGCGTAGCGGAAAGATCGCCATTGTTCCTCCCGTTATACTGAGCCGCCAAAGCGATGAGAACTTTATGCCCGGACGAAGTAAGCAAGCGAAAATCTTCATGCTCCATGACCACTTTGGGCAAAGCCAGGTAACCACCCGGCCAGCTGGAGATGGCCTTGTGCTTCCTCCTGGCCATCGCATTACCGCTCGCTCATCAGGTGATAGCGCTTGATCTTTTCACCTGGTTTGGAAGGATGGGGGTGCTCTCTGGTCTGAATCTCTATCCCAGATAAGCGCAGATCTCTGATTGATGCTGGCGGATGTGCAATGTTCAGCTCCCAAACCAGCTCGATATTGCTCATAGGCCGCAGACGTAGTGACGATAATACTTTGCCAGCCTGGCTGTGCGGAGAGATATCACGAGACGGCCCACTCATTGCACCACCTCCTGCTGAGCTTCCCATTGCTGAATATCGGAAAACTTCCAGCGAGTGCAGCCAAAACCGAACCGCGTAGGCTTCGGAAAGTCTCCAGACTCACGCGCCCATCGCCAGATGGTGGCAGTGTGAACATCGTAGCGGTTAGCAAGCTGCTTGACGGACAACCAGGTGGATACTTGCTGAACACCTACCTGGCTGGCCTGCATAGAGCGATCATGAGAGTAATTCGCCATGTCGTATTGCCTTGCGTTGTGGATTCACAGGCAGCATGACGTAATATTAACTAGTAGAAACTACCAGTTTCAGAACAAGTTATTTGCATGCACTAAAAAAAATAGAGAAATGCATACAATTTAGCTCAAAGAAAAATGCATGTAATTTGGCCCACAGAGAATTGCATGCTCACAGTTCAGCTGCTTTAGCTACCAAGCTGTCTATCTCTCCTTCCTCCATCCTCTTAATAAATTTACCAATGGTTTTCGATGGCATCATATCTACTTCCGCGTAATCTCCGTTAGGAAAAAGAGCTTGAGCCATACATTTCTTAGTAATATTAATACCCATTAAATGACTCCAAGACATGAGATCAAAGTAAGCCGCCACGCGATAATCAAATAACTTCTTCACTTCGGAAGGTCGGGCTGAAAGAGGATTATCTGCCCCCTCTTTTTTAGCAAGTGAAATCATATAATCCTCTATAATCTTCAGCTCAGCAGTAATAGTTGGCGCCCCTGAGACACACAAGAAATCCGCCTCAGTCCATGACTTAATCATGATATTGGATTCTACTTCACGGCGTACTACATCAACATCCCAACCATTATTAGAGGAAATTTTTTGAGAAACATTCTCTACTTTTTCTAGTAAATCTTTATTCTCTTCAAACCAATGCATAATATCTCTTAGCGTAACACGATCGATCTTTTCGTTATGATCAATGAGCGCCGAACGATCTAAACTACTTCTCACCTCTTTTTCTACTGTTTGTTGCAACCGGAGTCTTTCATTGTGCTCGTTCTTCCGTGAATCAGCATACTCTTTGCCATGATTAGCACTATCTCCTGCGTAAAAAACAGCAGTCAATATATCAAAATAAGAATAGTCGTAGGGACAATCAGCAAGACTTTTCATCTTTGCCAATACTGCATTTTTGGTCTCAGCTGGAAGTGGATCTGACGCTAAAACACAGCTTTGATACAAAAACCTCCTGATTAATATCTTTCCCTCTATAGCTCTTACTGCCTTAACAATTTCTTCATAACTCCATTTATCATAGTTACGAATATCAAACCATTCAGGCAGTTCATTAACGGAGCGAATCATCTTTTTCATCAGCGATAATCCTTTCACTGTTTTCAAAATCACCTAACCAGGCTAAGCTACTATTATGTATAGACAGAGTGATATTTTTCTTAAAATACAAAGCCTACAGATATAGCCGAAAAATCAACACGGCACTCATAATTCATTTACGCACCAAGAAATCTGCCCACTGGTTCATGACTCCAGCGCGTTTGGTCAGTAAATCACCGCGCCGGTAAGCCGCTTCTGTCTGATTACCGATAGCGTGGGCTAACACCGACTCGGCAACATCGTGTGCTGTGGCTGTCCTCTCCGACATCCAGTCGCGCAATGTAGATCGGAAGCCGTGCGGTACCACTACCCGCCCGTCAGTGGGGTCCACGAATCCCTGGCCGCCCTCCTTCAGACTTGTTTCGTGCATCCGCTTGATGAGATCGCCCATTGATCTGGCAGCCAACGCCTTGCCATTGCCACGGATAAAGACCAATCCCTCCTTTGCCGGGCTGAGTGTCTTGAGCACTGCCACAGCGGCAGGAGAAAGCGGTATACGATGCTCTCTACGCCGCTTCATTCTGCCCGCCGGTATGACCCAGAGGGCCTCAGTCAGGTCAATCTCTTCCCATCTAGCCCCCAAAACGTCACCTGAACGACTCCCGGTAAGGATCAGCAAGGCCAGCGCCTTGGCAGTTACATCGTCTCGCTGAGTCAGGTTTTGCCAGAATACAGGCGCCGTATCGATCGGCAATGCTGGGAGATGCTCCACCTTCTTTATCTTTGCCGGCGCTGGCAGCACAGCATCGAGATTGCCTTTCCAGGCAGCAGGGTTGGGCCCAGTACGATGACCATGAGCCGTTGCCCAAGACAGTACAGACTCTATGCGCTGACGCACCCTGGCGGCGGTAGTGGGCTTGGCTTGCCATATCGGCTCAAGACATTGGACGACGTGCGCTAGCTCGATATCTGCTACAGACATCGTGCCAAGTGAAGGGATGACATAACTCTCAAGCGAGGATTCCCACTGACGGGCGTGTTTGAGGTTGCTGGCTTCTGCCTGCTTGATCTGAATCACCGCCTTGGCAGCGCGGGCAAAGGTAAGGCGACGCTTCTCTTCTGCCTGACGGGCTTGCTTGGCCGCCTTGCGCTCAGTTATCGGATCTATGCCCTCGGCCAGCTTCTCGCGAATGGATCGAGCTTTCTCACGAGCTACAGCCAGGGTGGTGCTGGGGTAAGAGCCCAAGCCAACATCTCGATAGACCGCGAAGGAATTTCCGGCAGCAGAAACCCGCCTCTCCCCAGTGGGGAAGCGCAATATCCAAGAACGACCGCCAGTACCAGTAACACGCAGAAACAGACCATCGACCCCGCCCACCGCGTGGCGACCAGGAGAAATGAGGCGTCTGACTTGAAGAGCTGAGAGCTCAGGAGCTTTTCTCGGCATGATCTAGTCCCAATACCCGTCCCAATATGGAGGTGTCATTGGATGCTAGTTGATGCAACGAGGTGCTACAAGGAGGGAGAGCTAAGTACTTGATTGGAATGGTGCCGGTGGTCGGACTCGAACCGACACGCCTATTAAGCGGCGGATTTTGAATCCGCTGCGTCTACCAATTCCGCCACACCGGCAACGGAGCGAAATTATACGGGACATTGCGCCAAGGTCAACGAGTTTTGGCGTCAGATCAGACACATGGAGCGCTTCCTCACACCCCACGCCGCAGTGGACTCAGGCGTGTCGCCCGCAAACGGGTCTTCGCGTGGACGATGGCATTGGGTATCATGAGCGACCTTTTTCGTCTGCCCAGACAGCCAAGGCCTCGAGAGTGTCGCACCTGACTGCCCCACCCGCAGAAAGGGAGTCATGCGCTCGCGACGAGAGCGCCAGTGTCTCAGGGCGGCATCTCCCCATTGTGCATGTACGCATGCCACGGAGCGCACCACGCGCCTCGTGCTATCAGAGTGTCAGGTTGGCCATGTCACGTATCGATTCCGGTGATGCCTCGGGCGTTGCCACACCTTCCGACGCGCGCCCGATGCAGCGCAGCGATTACGATTTCAGCCTGCCGGATGAGCTGATTGCCCGCTACCCGTCAGAGCAACGCAGCGATTGCCGGCTGCTGCATCTGGATGGCAAGAGCGGCGAGATCGTGCACCGCCGCTTCCCGGATCTGCTCGAGCAGCTGGAACCCGGCGATGTCGTGGTCTTCAACGACACCCGCGTGATCCCCGCGCGCCTGCATGGTCAGAAAGCCTCCGGCGGCAAGATCGAGATGCTGCTGGAGCGTCCGCTGGACGCCCATCGTGGCCTGGCGCACATCCGCTCCAGCAAGTCGCCCAAGCCGGGTACCGAGCTGATCTTCGAAGGCGGCATCACGGCCGTGGTCGAAGGCCGTCAGGAGGCACTGTTCGAGCTGCGCTTCCACGGCGAGACGCCGATGATCGAGCTGCTCAACCAGCACGGCCACATGCCGCTGCCGCCTTATATCACTCGGGATGACGAGCTGTCGGATCGCGAGCGCTATCAGACGGTCTATGCCAAGCGCGATGGCGCCGTGGCCGCCCCGACGGCGGGCCTGCACTTCGATGAGCCGATCATGGCCGCCATGGCCGAGAAAGGCATCGAGACCGCCTTCGTCACCCTGCATGTGGGCGCCGGCACCTTCCAGCCGGTGCGCGTCGACAGCATTCTCGAGCACCACATGCACAGCGAGTGGATCGAGGTCGGTCAGGAAGCCTGCGACAAGATCGCCCGTGCCCGCGCCGCCGGTCGCCGCGTAGTCGCCGTCGGCACCACCAGCGTGCGCTGTCTCGAGAGCGCCGCCAAGGCCCACGCTGGTGAGCTGGCCCCCTACTCCGGCGATACCGACATCTTCATCTACCCGGGCTACGAATGGCAGGTAGTGGATCTGTTGATCACCAACTTCCATCTGCCGGAATCGACTCTGCTGATGCTGGTCTCGGCCTTCGCCGGCTACGAGCACACCATGGCGGCCTATCAGGCGGCGGTGGAAGAGCGCTACCAGTTCTTCAGCTATGGCGATGCCATGCTGCTGGAACGCGCCTGAATCCCCTCTTCTGACATGGCCCCGGCATTCGCCGAGGGCCATGTCATGCGCAGTTAACGCGCCCCGCGCTATGCTGCGGCATAGTGGCATCGACACACCAGCTGCGGCCTGTTTCGCCGCCAAGCAAAGAGAGCACCATGCGTAAAGAATGCTTCATGAGCTTTGAAAAGCTCGCGACCGATGGCCGTGCACGTCGTGGCCGCATGACCTTCCCGCGCGGCACCGTGGAAACTCCGGCCTTCATGCCGGTAGGCACCTACGGCACCGTCAAGGGCATGACGCCGGAGTCCATCAAGGACATCGGCGCCGAGATCATCCTCGGCAACACCTTCCACCTGTGGCTGCGCCCGGGCACGGAAGTCATCGAAGCGCATGGCGATCTGCATGACTTCGCGCAGTGGGACAAGCCGATCCTGACCGATTCCGGCGGCTTCCAGGTCTTCTCGCTGGGCAAGACGCGCAAGATCACCGAACAGGGCGTTCACTTCCGCTCACCGGTCGATGGCTCCAAGGTCTTCATGGGCCCGGAAGAATCGATGGCGGTGCAGCGCTCGCTGGGCTCCGACATCGTGATGATCTTCGATGAGTGCACGCCGTACCCGGCCACCCATGATGAAGCGCGCAAGTCGATGGAGATGTCCCTGCGCTGGGCGCAGCGCTCCTACGACGCGCATGGCGACTCGCCGTCGGCGCTGTTCGGCATCATCCAGGGCGGCATGTATCCGGACCTGCGCGAGAAGTCCCTCGAGGGCCTCAAGAAGATCGATTTCGACGGCTACGCCATCGGCGGCCTGTCCGTGGGCGAGCCCAAGGACGAGATGATCAAGGTTCTCGACTACCTCCCCGAATGGATGCCGGAAGACAAGCCGCGCTATCTGATGGGCGTCGGCAAGCCGGAAGACCTGGTCGAGGGCGTGCGGCGCGGCGTCGACATGTTCGATTGCGTGATGCCGACCCGCAACGCGCGCAACGGCCACCTTTTCACGCCGACGGGCACCGTCAAGATCCGCAACGCCGTCCACAAGCGTGACACCTCACCGCTGGACCCGGACTGCGATTGCTACACCTGCACCAATTTCTCGCGCGGCTACCTGCATCACCTTGATCGCTGTGGAGAAATGCTCGGCTCGATGCTCAACACCATCCACAATCTGCGCTACTACCAGACCGTGATGGCTGGTTTGCGCGGTGCAATTGAAGCGGGTACATTGCAGGACTTCGTGGAACAGTTCTATGCCGCGCGCGGCCTGCCGGTGCCGCCGCTGGCCGACTGATCGAGGCGAATGACGACCGGGGGCCAAATCCTCCGGTCGTCTTGATATTCGACTCGAGCCAGACGTGAAGAAGAGCCTGAATCACGCTCATTGCATAACAACAGTTCACTCGTAACCTCTGGAGATACACATGCTGGAATTCCTGATTCCTGCCGCACACGCGGAAGCCGAAGCGGCTGTCGCCGGCGGCGGCGCCATCGGCCAGATCGTCATGCTGGTCGGCTTCGTGGTCATTTTCTATTTCCTGCTCTGGCGTCCGCAGTCCAAGCGCGCCAAGGAACACAAGAACCTGATCGGCAATCTGGCCAAGGGTGACGAAGTCGTCATCGGTGGTGGCCTGGTTGGCCGCATCACCAAGGTCAGCGAGCAGTTCATCACCATGGAGCTGAACGAAGGCAACGAAGTCAACGTGCAGAAGTCTGCCGTGGCTGCAGTCCTGCCGAAGGGCACCATCAAGTCCATCTGATCCCTCCTGCTGCCGGCCCCTGTGCCGGCAGCATGCTTTTCTCTCCCGCTCCACCAAGGACAGGGCTGCCATGCTCAACCGCTATCCGCTTTGGAAGTACCTGGTGATCTGCCTGGTACTTGCCGTCGGCGTGATCTACGCATTGCCGAATCTCTACCCCGAAGACCCGGCTGTGCAGATCAGTGCCGCCAGCGGCGCCGAGGCCATCGACCAGCAAGACCTCGATCGCGCCACCAGTGCCCTCGAAAACGCCGGCATCACGCCCAAATCCGGGGAACTCAACGGTTCCACCGGCCTGATTCGCCTTACCAGCAACGACCAGCAGCTGCGCGCCAAGGAACTGATCAGCGAGACGCTCGGCGATGACGCCATCGTCGCGCTGAACCTGGCCGACGCCACGCCGTCGTGGCTGGCCAGCCTCGGTGCCTCACCGATGAAGCTGGGCCTTGACCTGCGCGGTGGTGTCCACTTCCAGCTGGAAGTCGACATGGACGCCGCGGTCAAGCAGCGCCTGGAAGTCAACGCCAGCGCCATCAAGGAAACCCTGCGCGAGGAGCGTATCCGCTACCGCGGCAGCGAAGTCGACGACGGTACCCTGAGCCTGACGTTCTCCGATGAGGAAGACCGTTCGAAGGCGCGCTCACTGATCTCGCGCGACTTCCAGAACTTCGAATACGACGAGCGCGATGTCGAGCGTGGGGCCGTACTGGACCTCACCCTGACCGCCGCCGCCGTCAAGGAGATTCAGGATTACGCGGTCAACCAGAACCTGACCACGATCCGCAATCGCGTCAACGAGCTGGGCGTGTCCGAGCCGCTGGTTCAGCGCCAGGGCCCGAACCGCATCGTGGTCGAGCTGCCGGGCGTGCAGGACACGGCCGCCGCCAAGCGCGTACTGGGTGCCACCGCCAACCTCGAATTCCGTCTGGAAGCGGCCAGCGACACGCCGGCCAGCGAGATGGAGAGCTTCGCGTTCCGCAACCAGCCGAGCCGCACCGCCAACATCATGAAGGACGTGATCATCAGCGGTGACAGCGTCTCCAGCGCCAGCACCAGCTTCGATGAAAGCGGCCGTCCGCAGGTCAACATCAACCTGGACGGTACCGGTGGCTCGATCATGAACCGCGTCACGCGTGCCGCGATCGGCCGCAACATGGCGGTGCTGTTCATCGAGCACAAGACCCGCACGCGCACCGTGATGGAAGACGGCGAGAAGGTCGAGAAGCGCATCCCGTACACCGAGAAGGGGCTGATCAGCCTGGCGACGATCCAGAGTGCACTGGGCAACAGCTTCCGCATCACCGGCCTCGACTCGCCGACGGAAGCCAAGGAGCTGTCGCTGCTGCTGCGTTCCGGCTCACTGGCCGCGCCGATCTACTTCGTGCAGGAACGCACCATCGGCCCGAGCCTCGGTGCCGAGAACATCTCGCGCGGTATCCTGTCCGTCGAGCTGGGCCTGTTGCTGGTCGTGCTGTTCATGCTGGCGCGCTACAAGGCCTTCGGTGTCGTCGCCAACGTGGCCCTGACCGCCAACCTGGCGATCCTGATTGCCGCGATGTCGATGCTGGGTGCCACCCTGACCCTGCCGGGTATCGCCGGTATCGTGCTGACGCTGGGCATGGCGGTGGATGCCAACGTGCTGATCTTCGAGCGTATCCGCGAGGAAATGCGCTCCAAGATGCCGCTGCATCAAGCCGTGCATACCGGCTTCGAGCGCGCCTTCACCTCCATCGTCGATGCCAACATCACCACCCTGCTGGTCGCGGTGATCCTGTTCTCCATCGGCAGTGGCCCGGTCAAGGGCTTCGCGGTAACGCTGTCCATCGGCATCCTGACGTCGATGTTCACGGCGATCATGGTCTCGCGCGGCATCATCAATCTTGCCATTGGCGGCAAGACACTCAAGAAACTCTGGATCTGAGGGGCCATCGTGATGCGACAGTTTGACTTCATGAGCAAGCGGCGCGCGGCCTTCATCGTCTCCATCGTGCTGACGATCGTGGCCATTGGCGCCCTTGTGATTCATGGCCTGAACCTGGGCCTCGACTTTACCGGCGGCACCCTGGTGGAAGTGAAATACCAGGCAGCACCGGCGCTGGATAGCGTGCGCCAGACACTGGAAGCCGCCGGCTACAAGGATGTCTCGGTCCAGACCTTCGGTGCCAGCAACGAGATTCTGGTGCGTCTGCAGCAGAGCTTCGAAGCCGGCATCGGCAATGACATCGTGGCGCATCTGCAGGCCACCGGTGACAGCGTCAACCTGATCCGCGCCGAGTTCGTCGGCGCCCAGGTCGGTGATCAGCTGCGTGACCAGTCCGGTCTCGGCATGCTGCTCGCCCTGGCCGTGGTGATGGTCTACGTGGCCTTCCGCTTCCAGTACAAGTTCGCCCTCGGCGCACTCATCTCGCTGGGTCATGACGTCATCATCCTGCTGGGCATCTTTGCCTTGTTCGGACTCGACTTCGACCTGACGGTACTGGCCGCGGTGCTGGCCGTGATCGGCTACTCATTGAACGACACCATCATCGTCTACGACCGCATTCGCGAGAACATCCGCAAATCGCGAACCGATCACATGCCGTCGATCTTCAATGACGCCATCAACGCGACGCTGTCACGCACGCTGTCCACCTCCGGCACCACCTTGCTGGTGTTGCTGGCGCTGTACTTCCTCGGCGGTGACATGATCCACAACTTCGCCATCGCACTGATCATCGGTGTGGTCGCGGGGACCTTCTCGTCCATCTACGTGGCAGCGGCGCTGTTGCTGGTGGTCGGCCTGAAGCGTGTGGATCTGATCCCCCCGCCCAAGGAGCAGTTCGAGGACGGCGCGCCGTAAGCGCCTCCACTCGTTAAGCCCGGCACGGATCGCCAGGCATAAAAAAACCCCACCTCATGCGAGGTGGGGTTTTTTTCGTTCTCCAGACGGCCCCGAGGGCTGTCAGGTCACGTCGTCTTGCAGGGTCTTACAGGTGCGGCTGCATGGTCTGCGCCAGCGCCTTGTACAGACGTGCGCCAGCGGCCATCAGAGTGCCTTCGGCAACCACGACCGGCGTGCCGTCGGCACTGCCTGCCAGAGCGCCACATTCCTTCAGGAACAGGCTGACGATCTCGCTGTCACCGGCATCCAGACCCAGCACATAGACGGCATCGACGCGGCCGGAGGCCAGCTCGAGCACGTCCAGCAGCGCACAGCCGCTGGTGCGCAGCATCTCGACCTGCGGGCCGACCTGCTGAACGATGGAGAGGTAGGTCGGCAGGTGACGCGGACGCTGCCAGCTTTCCGGCAGGCCCATCGCCAGACGCGCACCTTCGATGGAGGTGGCGTTGGTCACGCGGATACGGTGACCGGAGTGCTGGGCGCCACGACCGCGGCTGACGATGTACTCTTCGTCAGTGAACGGTGCGATGACCACGGCGTGCTCGGCACGGCCCTTGAACAGGCAGACCACGGACAGCGCGAAGCCGGAGGCCGCGGATGCCAGGTTGGAGTAACCGTGCACCGGCTCGATACGCCAGTGATAGTCAGAGCCCTGACCTTCACCATCGCGATGGTCGGTATAACGGCCGGAGAGGCCGTGTTGCGGATAACCGCGCTCCAGCTGACGCACGATGTGCGCTTCGGCGCGACGTGCAGTGTCTGCAATGAAGGTGTCGAGATCGTTGTCGCCACGGGCGACTTCGATACGTTCACGAGCACGGACGAACTGCTCTGCGGCACCGCGTGCAGCACGCAGCGCAAATTGGACCATCGGATGCATGATCAAGGCCTTGACGAGTCGGGAGCTGTTAAAGAACGGGTGCCACGGCGCGTGAGACTTCAACGCGGCGCAACACGGATCGAGCGAAACTGGGTGCAATCAGATCAGGCGGTCATGTAGCCGTACAGGAATCCTGATACGGCGCGGGGCGCGCTGCATAGTGCAATGTATGCAGGCTGCCAGCCGCCACAGCACGCGGCGCCAGCGAGGGCGAACACATGTTGCGACATGACGGGACGGCGTAGTCTATCAGAGCTCGGCTCGAGCTGCCATTGCCTGCGGCCACCCTCTGCCTGCGCGTCGCGTCCCTGCGCCCTGCCCGCTCGCGCCGCTCTTGCCCTCAACACCGGCGGGAAACTGCTCCCTGACGCGGCTTCATGCTAGGATATCGGGTCCTGACGCGCGATTTATCGCTAAGTCTGCGTATGCGGACCACGCACTGCGCCAGCCGCGTCGGCCGACCCGCCCTTCAATTGCTATCCTGGAAGTCCTCATGCTTGAACGTCTGCGCATTGTCCTGATTGGCACCAGCCATCCCGGCAACATTGGTGGTGCAGCCCGCGCCATGCTCAATATGGGCCTGGCCGATCTCGCACTGGTCGCGCCGCGATGTCAGGTGCAATGCCAGGAATCCGCCTCACGCGCCTCGGGTGCCGATGCACTCGTCGCCAGCGCCTCGGTGCACGAGACGCTGGAAGAGGCCGTGGCGGATTGCAGTCTGGTGGTCGGCTGCAGCGCACGCTCCCGCAACCTGCCGTGGCCGATGATCACGCCGCGCGCCTTCGGTGCCACCCTGGCCGATGAAGCCCGCCTGCCGGATGCCCGTGTGGCCATCGTCTTCGGCCGCGAGGATTCCGGCCTCTCCAATGAAGAGCTGCAGCGCTGTCACCGCCACGTGCATATCCCGACCAACCCGGATTTCAGCTCGCTGAATCTGGCCGCGGCGGTGCAGGTGCTGGCCTATGAGTGCCGCCAGGCATGGCTGGCCGACCAGGAAGCCGCCGGCGAGACGCCGCGGGCCGAGGATGACCAGCCGTTCGGTATCGACTGGGACAGCCCGCTGGCCAGCCATGCCGACCTCGAGCGCCTGTTCGAGCATCTCGAGAAGACACTGATCAGCGTCGACTTCCTCGATCCGGAACAGCCGCGCCAGCTGATGGCACGCCTGCGTCGCCTCTATCTGCGCGCGCGTCCGGACAGCATGGAAATCAACATTCTGCGCGGCATTCTTTCCGCGGTGGACAAGCAGGTTCGCCTGGCACAAGCCGACACGGCCAACCGCACTTCCTGAGGACACGCCATGTTCACTCGACTGCGTGAAGACATCGATAGCGTGTTTGCCCGTGACCCGGCGGCGCGCAACTTCTTTGAAGTCCTGACCAACTATCCGGGCCTGCATGCGCTGGTGGCCCATCGCATCAATCACTGGCTATGGCGCCACAACGCCAAATGGCTGGCGCGCACCGGCTCGACCCTGATGCGCTGGCTGACCGGCATCGAGATCCACCCGGGTGCCACCATCGGTCGGCGCTTCTTCATCGACCACGGCATGGGCGTCGTGATCGGCGAGACCGCCCTGATCGGCGATGATGTGACCCTCTATCACGGCGTCACTCTCGGCGGCACCACCTGGAACGCCGGCAAGCGCCACCCGACCCTCGGCGATGGTGTCATCGTCGGTGCCGGCGCCAAGATTCTCGGCCCATTCACCGTCGGTGCCGGCGCCAAGGTCGGCTCCAATGCCGTGGTCACGCGTGAAGTGCCTGCCGGCGCCACCGTCGTCGGCATTCCCGGCAAAATCGTCAAGCGCGCCGAGCCGGATGTGGCGGAGGAGCCGTCGGTCGACCCGGAAAGCCGCGAGGCCATGAAGGAGAAGTTCGGCTTCGATGCCTACGGCATGGGCCAAGACATGCCCGACCCGGTCGCGCGCTCCATGCACGCGATGCTCGATCACATGCATGCCGTAGACAAGCGCATCGAACAGATGTGCGGCACGCTGCGCAAGCTGGATGCAAGCTATCGCGCCGGGCGCCTGCCGGAGCTCGATGACGCCGACTTCGCCCAGCTGATCGATGAACTGGGGCCCTGCGGTGGCGAGACCACCGTCGCTGACGTGGCCGCGGCCCAGGGCAGCACCTCGCCCAAGGCCGGAGCCGCAGCATCCAGCGCATCGCAGGGCACTGCCCCTGATGACCAGCCGCGCTCCGAGCAGACCTCGACCCAGCAGGCACCGACTGAGCAATCACCGACCGAGCAGGCAAGCGATACGCAGGAGCCCGCCGAACGTCAGCATGGCTAAAGTTGACCAATTCAGTCGGGATTGACCCCGCCAGACCACCCCACCATAATGGGGCGCATTGATACGCCGCCTCGCCAGAGGCGGCGACTACGCCCGGCCTCGTCCTCAACGTCGCAGGCTCCATCTGCTCACGGACTCTGTCATGCGCCTGACCACCAAGGGACGCTACGCCGTCACCGCGATGCTCGATCTGGCCCTGCATGCCAGTTGCGGCCCGACCTGTCTGGCCGATATTTCCGTACGCCAGGGCATCTCGCTGTCGTATCTGGAGCAACTGTTTGCGCGTCTGCGGCGTGCAGGTCTGGTCAAGAGCGTGCGTGGCCCCGGTGGCGGTTATCTGCTGGATACCGAACTCGAGACCACCTCGGTGGCGTGCATCATCGACGCCGTCAACGAGTCAGTCGATGCCACACGCTGTCAGGGAATGTCGGACTGTCAGGCCGGTGACACCTGTCTGACGCACCATCTGTGGTGTGATCTGTCCGACGAGATCCACGGCTTTCTCGACGGCATCAGCCTGGCCGACCTGGTCGCGCGCGAAGAGATTCGCCAGATCGCCAGTCGTCAGCGCAAGGCGTGCGAGCCGACACCGATCACCGTCATGCAAGGCAGCTGAGCGGCGTTTGCCAGCCAGGCTGAGCACGGCCAGCCGAGGCGATGCTCGCCGCGCCCCATCGCCTTCGAGATCGCCTTCATCACGTTCACCGTCATCACTGTCTGTCGTGTCTTCAGGAAGTCACCATGTCCCAGCCGATCTACCTTGACTATGCCGCCACCACGCCCGTCGACCCACGCGTCGCCGAGCTGATGATGCGTCACCTGACGCAGGACGGCACCTTCGCCAATCCGGCCTCGCGCAGTCACATGCCGGGCTGGCTGGCCGAGCAGGCCGTCGAGGGCGCGCGTCGTCAGGTCGCCGAGCTGATCGGTGCCGACCCGCGCGAGATCGTCTGGACCAGCGGTGCCACCGAAGCCGACAACCTGGCGCTGACCGGCTACATGCGTGCCAATGCCGAGCGTGGCCGCCATCTGATCACCTCGACCATCGAGCACAAGGCGATTCTGGATACCGCCAGTGCGCTGGAGACGGAAGGCTTCGAGGTGACGCGCATCGCGCCGCAGCCTGACGGCCGCATCAGCCCGGACAGCCTGCGCGACGCCCTGCGCAGCGACACCATCCTGGTATCGCTGATGGCGGTGAACAACGAGCTGGGCAGCCTGAATGACCTGGATGCGCTGGGCGACATCGCCCACTCGCATGGCGCGGCCTTCCATGTCGATGCCGCCCAGGCGCCTGGCAAGGTGCAGATCGATGTCAGACGTCAGCCCATCGACATGCTGTCACTGTCCGCCCACAAGGCCTACGGCCCCAAGGGCATCGGCGCGCTGTACGTGCGTCGCCAGCCGCAGATCAAGGTCGATGCCCTGATCCACGGCGGTGGTCATGAGCGCGGCATGCGTTCCGGCACCTTGCCGACCCATCAGATCGTCGGCATGGGCGAGGCCTACCGCCTGAGCGCCGAGCAGTTCGACGCCGATCACCAGCACCTCGTCGCGCTGCGTGATCAGTTCGTCGCCGGGCTTGCCGGCCTTGAAGGCGTGCACTTCAATACCGATATAGAGGTCAGCGCGCCCAACATCGTCAATCTCGCCTTCGAGGGCGTGGATGGCGAGGCGATGCTGATGGCGCTGCGCGGCATCGCGATTTCCACCGGCTCGGCCTGCAATTCCGCCAGTGTCGAACCGTCGTTCGTCCTCACCGGCATTGGGGTGCCCCGTCCGCTGGCGCTGGCATCACTGCGCTTCAGCTTCGGTCGTTTCACCACCGCTGCCGACATCGAATCCGCGCTCGGCGAACTCAGGCATGCCCTGACGTCGCTGCGCGCCTGACCCGGGAGACTGCTCATGGCACATCTGTCGATTTCCTCCTCCGCCGCCGACCAGATCCGCGTCGTGCTGGCCGAGCGCGGCCACGGCCTTGGCCTGCGCGTCTCGGTCAAGCCCAGCGGCTGCTCCGGCTACAGCTACGTGCTCGACTTCGCTGACGAGGTCAACGAGGAAGACGCCGTCTTCGTCGATCACGGCGCCACCGTCTATGTCGACACCGAAGCCCTCACCGTGCTCGACGGCTCCGAAGTGGACTACGTCAAGGACGGCCTGAACCGCTACTTCCGCTTCAACAACCCCAACGTCAAGGACGAGTGTGGTTGTGGCGAGAGCTTCAGCGTCTAGACCAGGCTTCAGCTTGTAAATAGAGCTTCAGCGTCCAGGCCAGACTCAACGTCCGAGCCGACCCTCAGCGCCTCGCCAGCCCATGCCGACGAGGCGCTTGCCATCTGCGCGTCATGCGACTCAGGCATGATGGATGCAGCCGGTGGCACTTGCCGCTATAATGCCGCCCACTTTTGTCGCGCGCATGCCGACAGAGCCCGTTTTCCGCCGTTCGGCATCTGCCGTACGGCTCTTCAAAGCTTGTCTCAGGAGATTCACCATGACTCAGCGTACTCTGTCCATCATCAAGCCGGATGCCGTTGCCAAGAACGTGATCGGCGAAATCTACTCTCGCTTCGAGAAGGCCGGTCTGCAGATCGTCGCTTCCAAGATGGTTCACCTGTCCAAGGAACAGGCCGAAGGCTTCTACGCTGAGCACAGCGAACGTGGCTTCTTCGGTGAGCTGGTCGGCTTCATGACTTCCGGCCCGGTCATGATCCAGGTGCTGGAAGGCGAAGACGCCATCACCAAGAACCGCGACCTGATGGGCGCTACCAACCCGAAGGAAGCAGAAGCCGGCACCATCCGTGCAGACTTCGCCACTTCCATCGACGCCAACGCCGTTCACGGTTCTGACGCGCCGGAATCTGCTGCTCGCGAAATCGCCTACTTCTTCGGCGACAACGAAATCTGCCCGCGCGGTTGATTTCGCCTTGTACGACTGAGAAGCCCGGCCCTTCGGGGCACGCGCCTTTCAGCCGTGCATGACACGACGGCCCTGCCTGCGAGGCGGGGCCGTCGTGGTATCGGACGTGCTGAAGCGTCGCGCGACAGCATGCACCCCCTGAAGCAGATTCGACGCTTGAGCAGGTCCGATACGCTTTTCTGAAAGCCGCTGCAGCGCCCTCTCCCCACGCCATGTGACGCCCACGCGCACTGCGCTGATGACGAGAGCCTCTTGAGGTCTGCGAGCCATCGCCACCTCCGCTGACAGCGTCGCCCTGCAGACGTCTATCCTTTGTGTGACGCCTGCCCATCCCTGACACGACCGGCCCATACCATGACTGATACCACTGCAACTGCCACCGATGCCGCGGCCCCTGCCGCCGTCAAGCTCACCAACCTGCTGGGCCTGCCGCGCCCGGCGATGGAAGCCTTCTTCGAGAGCATCGGCGAGAAGAAATTCCGCGCCACCCAGGTGATGAAATGGATTCACCAGGAAGGCGTCGACAGCTTCGACGAGATGACCAACCTCGCCAAGCCGCTGCGCGAGCGCCTCAAGCAGGTCGCCGAGATCCGTGCGCCGGGCATCGTCTATGAAGGCGAGTCCAAGGACGGCACCCGCAAGTGGGTGCTGGAAGTCAGCGATGGCAGCTATGTCGAGACCGTGCTGATCCCGTCCGAGAACGGCAACCGTCGCACCCTGTGCGTGTCTTCCCAGGTCGGTTGCTCGCTGGACTGCAGCTTCTGCTCCACCGGCAAGCAGGGCTTCGAGCGTGACCTGACCGCCGCCGAGATCATCGGCCAGGTGTGGGTCGCCACCCGTGGCGCCGAAGACCGCAAGGACACCCGCAAGCGTCCGGTCACCAACGTGGTGATGATGGGCATGGGCGAGCCGCTGATGAACTACGACAACGTCGTGCCGGCGATGAAGCTGATGCTGGACGACAACGCCTATGGCCTGTCCAAGCGTCGCGTCACCCTCTCCACCTCCGGTGTGGTGCCCAAGCTGGACCAGCTCGGCGACGAGATGGACGTCAGCCTGGCGATCTCGCTGCACGCGGCCAACGATGAACTGCGCAACGTGCTGGTGCCGATCAACCGCAAGTGGAACATCCGCGCGCTGCTCGACTCCTGCCATCGCTACCTGGCCAAGTGTGACGACGCGCGTATCGTCACCATCGAGTACACCCTGATCAAGGACGTCAACGACCAGATCCAGCACGCCGAGGAACTGGCCGCGCTGCTCGACGAGCTGCCGTGCAAGATCAACCTGATCCCGTTCAACCCGTTCCCGCATTCCGGTTACGAGAAGCCGTCACGCAACCAGGTGATGCGCTTCCAGCAGCGTCTCTATGAACTGGGCTACACCGCACCGGTGCGCGCCACCCGTGGCGATGACATCGACGCCGCCTGTGGCCAGCTGGTCGGTCAGGTCAAGGACCGCACCCGTCGCGCCGAGCGTTACATCAACGCCATCCAGCTCGACGCCGACTGAGCGGCTGCCAGCCCTGACCTGACGCTATCGCCATAGCCATGCGCCGCCCTGCCACCTTGACTTGTGGCAGGTGCGGCGCTTTGATGGGGGCGCTTTTGTTGCCTGCCGCGACCCTCGCCCGCAGGCACATCATGAGCCTTCATTCACGCGAGGATTGCATGCCGAGTCGTCTGCCCCGTCATCGCACCAATGAGCATGACCCTGTCGCCCATCACTCTGTCGCACAGGGCACTGTCGCCCATGGCACTGTCACCCAGGGCCCCTGCCAGCATGATTCCCACACCCGCACCGCTGCTCGCGGCATCACTCGCCGCACCAGAGCCCTGCTGCTGTGCCTCGGATTTGCCGGCCTGACCCTCGCAGGTTGCGCGACACGCGTGGAAACCAACGACCCCTACGCCCCGCCGGATGACAACAAGGCCTCGAACGCCTACGTGGAACTCGGAGAGGCCTATCTGGGTCGTAATCAGCTGCAACGTGCCGACAGCGCCTTCCAGAAGGCACTCAAGCTGCAGAGCAGCAATGCCGAGGCCAAGGCCGGGCTGGCGATGATCTATCAGCGCCAGGGGGAGAACGTGCTCGCCGATGACTATTTCAATCAGGCCATTTCCAGCGATCCGTCCTTTACCCGTGCGCGCAACAACTACGCGGCCTTTCTCTACTCTCGCGGTGAATACGTCGAGGCCTGTCGGCAGCTCGAGATCGCGGCGGAAGACCTGACCTACGACAATCGTGGCCAGCTCTATACCAATCTGGGCCGCTGTCAGTTGCAGCTGGGCAAGACCAGCGAGGCCGCGAAGAGTTTCGAACGCGCCGTCAAGATCAATCCGCGTGAGTCAGAGGCCTGGTTGGCGGTGGCACGCATGTCACATGACGCCGGCGACAATGACGCCGCCCAGTCGGCGCTGAGCCGCTACTTCCGTCTGGCAGGCACCGATAGCGACAGTCTCGCCTTGGCCGTCGATGTGGCCACGGCTCGCGGCGACAGCCGTCTGGCAGATCTCTACAGCCGTCAGCTGGAGCAGGTCATGACACGTGAATCCGGTCGCGCGGTGATTCGCACTCCCTGAGCGAGGCGCAACGACGCCGCTGATGGCGCCATCTCATGGGCGGGGTCGCTGCAAGCAGGACCGAGAAGACCGAAATGCCGGTGAAAATCTCGGCGCGGGCTTGGTATAGTGCCGACGCGGACGAACGTGTGTTCGTGCGCGTCGATTGGCATGGGAGGTCATCGCTTTTCACGCTGCTCACTCGCATGATGATCAGCGAGTCGTGCAGCACCCGGCCAATCGCGCGACAGCATCAGTCAGCATGCTCCAGCATCAGTGTCAGGAGCAGTTTCCCGCAGTACCGGAAGAGCGCCCGGATGTGCGTTCGGTAGACAGTTTTTCCTTACAAGGATGCGCCATGAGCGAACATCAACCCGCCCCTGATCAGCACGCCAGTGATGCACTGCCTGGCACGCGCCTCAAGCTGGAGCGCGAGCATCAGGGGTTGTCGCGTGATGAGGTGGCGACACAGCTCAACCTGCGCCCCAGCCTGGTCGATGACCTGGAACGCGACCACTACGACCAGATTCCCATCGCCGCGTACCGTCGCGGCTATCTGCGTGCCTATGCCCGCCTGCTGGGCATGGACGAGAAGGCGATCGTCGGGCAGTACAATGCCCAGTTCGGCACCACCGAAGCCGAGCGCTACACCCCCAGTTCCACGCCGTCGGTGCGCCCACCGGGCAAGATGGGCAAGTACCTGTTCCGCCTCGTCAGCCTGCTGGTCATCGCCGGTCTGATCGGTCTCAGCTACGTGTGGTGGCAGAGTGGCGACTATGGCCGCACCTCGCCGGCGGAAACCTCCGCCCTCGAAGGTGGCAGCGAGGCGGACAACGCCGCACCGGTCGTGAACGCCGATGGCTCCATCGAGCTTTCGCTCTCGCAGTCCTCTGCCAGCGAATCGGCGCCGTCCTCCACTGCTACCGCCACCGGTGATGCGTCTGCCGTCGAGACAGGAGCATCTTCCGAGGCGACAGCGCAGAGTGCTGACGCGCTCGATACAGGCGCAACCGCGGCCACGCCGGGCGCTGCAGAGGCTGGCACGTCAGCGTCTGGCGCTGCCACGGATAGCGCCGCTGCCACTGACGTGAGTGCTGTCGCCGATGCCAGTGCCGACACCACACAAGAGAGCGCAGCAGAAGAAGCTGCGCCGGCGGCAGACCCGCGCAAGCTCGAATTGACGTTCAACATCAATTCCTGGACCGACATTCGTGATGCCGATGGCAAGCGCCTGCTGCGCGGCAACAACGAGGCCGGCACCAGCACGACGCTGGAAGGCAAGCCGCCCTTCACGCTGACCATCGGCAATGCCTCTGGCGTCGAATTGCGTTACATGAATGAAGCGGTCGACCTCACGCGCGTCACGCGCGGCAGTGTCGCCAAACTTACCCTCGGTGAATGATCCGGAATCCCATGCATAGTCACTCCCCCATCAAGCGCCGCGTCTCGCGCAAGATTCATGTCGGCAATGTGGCCGTCGGCGGCGATGCACCGATTTCCGTGCAGAGCATGACCAACACCGATACCAACGATGTCGCCGCCACCGTCGCGCAGATCAAGCGCCTCGAGGATGCCGGTGCCGATATCGTGCGTGTCAGCGTGCCGGACATGGATGCCGCCGAAGCCTTCGGCCGCATCAAGCAGCAGAGCAACATCCCGCTGGTGGCCGACATCCACTTCGACTACAAGATCGCCCTGCGTGTGGCGGAACTTGGCGTCGACTGCCTGCGCATCAACCCGGGCAACATCGGTCGTGAAGACCGCGTGCGCGCCGTGGTCAGCGCCGCCCGCGACAACGGCATCCCGATCCGCATCGGCGTCAACGCAGGCTCGCTGGAAAAGGACCTGCAGAAGAAATACGGCGAACCGACGCCGGCGGCGCTGGTCGAATCTGCCATGCGTCACATCGACCATCTGGATCGCCTCGATTTCCAGGACTTCAAGGTCAGCGTCAAGGCCAGCGACGTGTTCATGGCCGTCGCCGCCTATCGTGACCTGGCAGCGCGCATCGAACAGCCGCTGCACCTGGGCATCACCGAAGCGGGCGGCCTGCGCTCGGGCACCGTCAAGTCTTCCATCGGCCTGGGCATGCTGCTGATGGATGGCATCGGTGACACCATCCGCGTGTCGCTGGCAGCGGACCCGGTCGAGGAGATCAAGGTCGGCTTCGACATGCTCAAGAGCCTCAAGCTGCGCGCCAAGGGCATCAACTTCATTGCCTGCCCCAGCTGCTCGCGTCAGAATTTCGACGTCATCAAGACCATGAACGAGCTGGAGACACGTCTTGAAGACGTGATGACGCCGCTGAACGTCTCGGTCATCGGCTGTGTCGTCAATGGCCCCGGCGAAGCCAAGGAGACCGATGTCGGTCTGACCGGCGGCAGCCCCGCCAACCTGGTCTACCTGGACGGCAAGCCGGCCAGCAAGTTGACCAATGACACCCTGGTTGACGATCTTGAGCGACTCATCCGTGACAAGGTCGCGGAAAAAGAGGCCCGTGAGGCCGACACTATCATCCGCCAGAGTTGAGCTTGTCTCGGCTGGCTTGCGCGTCGTGATTGACGCGCCTTCGTCTCCCCACCCGCCTGCATGACGTCATGCGAGCGCCGTGGGGAGACGCGCAAGGATTCAGGAGAGAACGTTGAGTACCAAGATCCAGGCCATTCGTGGCATGAACGACCTGCTGCCGGACCAGTCACCGGTATGGCAATACTTCGAGCACCAGGTGGAAGCGCTGATGGGCCAGTACGGCTATCGCGAGATCCGCACCCCCATCGTCGAGCAGACCGCGCTGTTCAAGCGCTCCATCGGCGAAGTCACCGACATCGTCGAGAAGGAGATGTACACCTTCGACGACCGTAACGGCGACAGCCTGACCCTGCGTCCGGAAGGCACCGCCAGCTGCGTGCGCATGGCGATGGAGAATGGCCTGGTCCACAACCAGATCCAGCGTCTGTGGTACACCGGCCCGATGTTCCGCCACGAGCGCCCGCAGAAGGGCCGTTATCGTCAGTTCCATCAGGTAGGCGTTGAAGCCTACGGCATGGAAGGTCCGGACATCGATGCCGAGATGATCCTGATCTCCGCACGTCTGTGGCGCCAGCTGGGTCTGCTGGAGCACGTCACGCTCGAGCTCAACTCGCTGGGTAGCCTCGAGGCGCGTGCTGCCTATCGTGACCTGCTGGTCGAATACTTCGAACAGCACCTGGATGTCCTCGACGAAGACTCCAAGCGTCGTCTGCACAGCAACCCGCTGCGCATCCTCGACACCAAGAACCCGGACATGGCCGCCGTCGTCGACGCCGCGCCGCGCCTGGGGGATCACCTGGATGAAGAATCCCGCGTGCACTTCGAGGGCCTCAAGGCACGTCTCGACGCCGCCGGCATCGAGTACGTCATCAACCCGCGCCTGGTGCGTGGCCTCGATTACTATTCGCGCAGTGTGTTCGAATGGACCACTACCGCGCTGGGCAGCCAGGGCACCGTGTGTGCCGGCGGCCGCTACGACAGCCTGTTCGAACAACTGGGCGGCAAGCCGGTACCGGCGGTCGGCTTCGCGATGGGCGTCGAGCGCCTCATCCTGTTGCTCGAGACACTGGAACTGGTACCGCAGGACGTCCGCGAGACCGTCGATGTCTACCTGATGTCGATGGGCGAGCAGGCCGAAGGCGAAGCCATGCGTCTGGCCGAAGAGCTGCGCACCGCCCTGCCCAGCCTGCGTCTGGTGCTGCATTGCGGTGGCGGCAGCTTCAAGAGCCAGATGAAGAAGGCCGACAAGAGCGGTGCTCGCATCGCGCTGATTCTCGGTGAGAATGAAGTCATCGAAGGCACGGTGGCGCTCAAGTTCCTGCGCGAGGAACGCGACCAGGAAACGCTGAACCAGCGTGCGCTGGGCGAACGTCTCGACAGCGTCTTCGGCGCCTGAGACTGCCAATGAATATCGGGCGGAGAGCCAGCTCTCCGCCTCACGAATGCAAGTGCCGGCATGCCGGCCAGGTCAAGGAGACCGCCCGTGGCGGAAGAGCTCAGAAGCGAAGAAGAACAGCTTGAAGCCATCAAGCGTTGGTGGAGCGAGAACGGCAAGTCACTGATTGCCGGTGTCGTACTGGCCGGCGCCGGTGTCTTTGCCTTCAAGGCCTGGCAGAACTACGACGCCAGCCAGTCCGAAGCGGCCTCCGTGCGTTACCAGCAACTGGTCAGCCTCGTCAGCCAGCCCAAGCTGGAAGACGCCGGCGTCAAGCAGGCGCGTACGCTGATCGGCGAACTGGAAAGCGAGCACGGCGACAGCCTCTACACCCAGATGGCGCACCTGCTGGATGCCAGCATGTCGGTCAAGGCCGACGATCTCGATGCAGCCGCCACGGCGCTGCAGAGCGTGATCGACAACAGTGACGACAGCTACCTGCAGGGGCTGGCCAGCCTGCGTCTGGCGCGCATCAATGTCGAGCGCGGCGACAACGACGCGGCACTCGCCCTGCTCAAGAGCCCGCCGGCGCCGCTGGCAGCGCAGGCGGCTGCGGTGCGCGGCGATGCCTTGGCCGCACAGGACAAGCGCGATGAGGCCATCGCCGCCTATCAGCAGGCCAGCACCCTGTCGCAGGAAAGTGGTCAGCCGGTCTACGGTCTCGACCTGAAACTCGCCGATCTGGCTGCGGAGTCTTCTTCATGAGCGTCACTCGTCGTCTGAGCGTACCGGCCTCGCTGCTGGCCGTGAGTCTGCTGGCCGGTTGTGCCAGCAGTGCCCAACCGGAATATGCGCCCAAGGAACTGGTCGATTTCGATCGCCAGGTCGCGCTGGATTCCGTCTGGAGCGAATCGGTCGGCAATGGCCTGGGCCGTGCCCACTATCCGCTGTCACCGATCTTCGCCAACGACAAGCTGTTCGTCGGTGCCGAAGGCGGTGAGCTGGAAGCCCTCGCTGCCGACAGTGGCGACGACATCTGGCAGACACGGTTGCCGGCTGGCATCACCAGCGCACTGAATGCCGATGCCTCTCGCCTGTACGTCGGTACGCGCGATGGCAAGGTCAGCGCCGTCAGCCAGGAAGATGGCAGCATCGAATGGAGCACGCGTGTCTCCAGTGAAGTGCTGGCCGCGCCGCAGTACAACGACGAACTGGTCGTGGTGCAGAGCGTCGATGGCACCGTGACCGCGCTTGATCGCTTCACCGGCGAAGAGCAGTGGGCCTACTCGGCCACGATTCCGGCCCTGACGCTGCGTGGCACCGGCGCGCCGCGCGTCATCCAGCCGGTCACCTTCGCGGGCTTCGCCAACGGCAAGCTGGTCACGCTCGACAACCGCTCAGGTCAGGAACTGTGGGACCTGCGCGTCGCCGTGCCGGCCGGTCGTACCGAGGTGGACCAGCTGGTCGATCTCGATGGCCAGCCGGTGCTGACCCAGGATGGTCGCCTGTTCGTCACCAGCTACAACGGTCGTCTGATCGCGCTGGACGCCCGCAACGGCGAGCCGCTGTGGGACAAGCCGTCCTCCAGCTATCTGACGCCCATCGTGGTCGGCGATTACCTGTTCAGCATCGACAATGCCAGCCATGTGCTGGCGATGGATGCCAACACGGGCAACGTGCTGTGGAAGTCCGAAGACCTGGAAGGCCGCTGGCTGACCTCTCCGGCCTTCGTCGATGGCAAGCTGGTGGTCGGTGACTACGAAGGCTATGTGCACCTGATCGACGCCCAGAGCGGCGAGATGGCCGGCCGCTATGACGTGGGGGGCGATGGCATCAGCATCACCCCGCTGACCGAAGGCAAGCGCATCTACGTCTACACCAACGATGGCGAGCTGACGGCGCTGGATCTCGAAGCGCCCTAAGCCACTGATCGAGCGCGCCTGTCAGCCTGCCCCGCAATCTGACATGCGCCTCGCTCAGCCCTCGTCACGACAACGGCAGCCACCTGGCTGCCGTTGTCGTAATGCGCCATTGGTAGCAACTCCCTGTCAATGCTAGAATGCTGCCCCCGCTGATCAGGCCTGCCGCACGACGCAGCCGTTGATTCAGCCACGAGATCTTTCCGCCGACAGTGCTAACCCCCTGTCGGCGGACCATACTGGATGCATGCGACGCCTGCGTCGTCATCCAGTGCCCCAAGTTCGATATCATCGCTATCGCCCTGCCTGCACAAGGTGCTTTCCAGCCATCATGGTTCGAAGCAGACCGTACGGGGCCGGCATCGATGCTATCCCTGCGAATGCTGTGAGATTCCATGAACCCCGTGATCGCCCTGGTCGGCCGCCCGAATGTCGGCAAGTCGACGCTATTCAATCGCCTCACCAAGACCCGTGATGCTCTGGTCGCCGATTTCCCCGGCCTGACCCGTGACCGCAAGTACGGCACCGGCAAGGTCGGCGGCAAGCCCTACACCGTCATCGACACCGGCGGCATCAGCGGTGACGAGGAAGGCATCGACCTGATGATGGCCGGCCAGTCACTGGCCGCCATCGACGAAGCCGACATCGTGCTGTTCATGGTCGATGCGCGCGCCGGCCTGAACATGGCGGACGAGGCCATCGCCAACCATCTGCGCGTCAACCAGAAGAAGACCTGGCTGGTGGTCAACAAGACCGACGGCATGGACGAGGAGATCGGCAAGTCCGACTTCTGGACCCTGGGTCTGGGTGATCCGCGCGCCATCGCCGCCGAGCATGGCCGCAACGTCACCACGCTGCTGGAAGAGGTGCTCTCGCCCTACCCTGAAGTCGAGGAAGGCGAAGACGAGGACCTGCACCCGGAGCTGGATGATCGCGGCGTGCGCATCGGCATCATCGGTCGCCCGAACGTCGGCAAGTCGACGCTGGTCAATCGCCTGCTGGGCGAGGAGCGCGTGGTCGTCTATGACCAGGCCGGCACCACCACCGACGCCGTGGAGATTCCCTTCGAGCGTCGTGGCAAGCCTTACCTGCTGGTCGATACCGCCGGGATCCGTCGTCGCAAGAACGTGCGCGAAGTGGTGGAGAAGTTCTCCATCATCAAGACGCTGGAAGCGATCAAGAAGTGCAACGTCGCCGTGATGGTGCTCGATGCCCGCCAGGGACTCGTCGAGCAGGACCTGCATCTTCTTGACTTCGTGCTGACCAGCGGCCGCGCGCTGGTGCTGGTGGTCAACAAGTGGGATGGCCTGGAAAGCGAAGCCAAGGAGAAGATGCGCTCCGAGATCAAGCGTCGTCTGGGCTTTGCCGACTACGCTGACCTGCACTTCATCTCCGCGCTGCACGGCACTGCGGTGGGTGACCTCTACCCGTCCATCGACCGCGCCTTCGAAAGCGCCGTGGCCCGCTGGTCGACCAAGCGTCTGACCACCCTGCTGCAGGACGCCACCCAGGCGCACCAGCCGCCGATGGTCAACGGCCGTCGCATCAAGCTGCGCATGGCTCACCAGGGTGGCGCCAATCCGCCGCTGATCGTGGTGCACGGCAACCAGACCAACCGTCTGCCGGAAGCCTACAAGCGCTACCTGACCAACACCTTCCGCAAGGTGCTCAAGGTCAAGGGCACGCCGATGCGCTTCGAGTTCCGCTCCGGCGACAACCCCTTCGATGGGGCCCAGGGGGCTGACGACCGCGAGCGCGCGAAAGAGCGTTCACTGGCGCGCACCAAGGAAGCTCGCAAGGAACGCAAGCAGCGCCGTTGATGGCGTGAACTGCGCCCGTGCGTGATGGCAGGCCAGCGGATCTGATCCGCCAGCCTGCCCCATGAAAAAGCCGCCCCTGCAGATGACTGCAGGGGCGGCTTTTTCATGTCGCGAGCACTGACGTTTCAAGCACCTCAAGCGCCGCAATCATCTCAAGGGCTTCAAGCACCAGGCTCACGCCTCCAGCGTCTTCTGCCCCGCCCAGAGATTGGCGAACTGCCAGGCGGCACGCCCGCTGCGCACCCCACGCTGGGTGGCGTAGCGCAGCGCCTCGCCACGCGCGGCCTCATCGAAGCTGCCAGCGCCGAGACGCCATTCCACCCAATGCTGACAGGTCTCCAGATAGGCGTCCTGATTGAAGGGATGGAAGGCCAGCCACAGACCGAAGCGGTCCGACAGCGAGATCTTCTCTTCCACTGCATCGCCATGATGCAGCTCGCCATCGACGATGTGGGTGGCCTGGTTGTCGCTCATGTGTTCCGGCAGCAGATGACGACGGTTGGAGGTGGCATACAGCAGCACGTTCTCCGGCGGCCCGGTCAGGGTGCCATCCAGCACGCTCTTGAGCGCCTTGTAGGCGTCATCGCTGCCCTCGAAGGACAGGTCATCGCAATAGACGATGAAGCGATGCGGCTGCTGGGCCAGCTCGGCGACCAGCGCCGGCAGTGCCGGCAGGTCGTGGCGATCGATCTGGATCAGACGCAGCCCCTCGCGGCCCAGGGTATTGAGCAATGCGCGGACCAGTGATGATTTGCCGGTGCCACGGGCGCCCCACAGCAGAGCGTGGTTGGCCGGCTTGCCCGCAAGGAAGGCACGGGTGTTGGCCAGCAGCTCACGCTTCTGGCGTGCGATGCCGAGCAGATCCTCGAGTGTCAGGGCATCACGCGGCGCGATCGGCGTCAGGCGCCCTCCCAGGGGGTGGCGAGTCCACAAGGCGGCGACATCGCGTGTCCAGTCCACTTCGACAGCCGTCGGCGGCAGCATCGGTTCGAGTCGGTCCAGCAGATGCGAGAGGCGGCGTTCAAACTCTGGCGACATGGTGATTCCCTGTCAGATACATGGGGTCCGGGCCGTGGCAGGCCCATCAGATCACGCCCAGTATCTCATGCCCGGCGGGGCCGTCTGGCCTGACGATGCTGTGATCTCAGCAACGTATCATTTCGCTGACTGCACCACTGCGCCTATCCGGTTATGCTGTCTGCACGTTTCTTGCACGTTCAGCGTCGCCCTGCCGTGCGCTCGAAGGTTGTCACGTCATCTTGCCAGGAGGCCCCAATGCCAGGATTGCTCGATCTCTCATCTCCCCGCGCCCTGCGTCGTCTACTCCCGCTGGCGGCCCTTGCGGCGTCCATCACCCTGAGTGCCTGCGCCAGCTCTCCGCTGGGCCGCAGCCAGCTGACCCTCTACTCGGACCAGGAACTGGAGAAGATGGGGGAAGCCAGCTTCAGCAAGTACCAGCAGGAGCTGCCGGTGGTGGAGGGTCGTCAGGATGCCTACGTCAGCTGCGTGGCGGATGCGGTGACCGCCAAGGTGCCCGCCAGCTATGGCATCAGCGGCTGGCAGGTCAAGGTATTCGAGGATGACTCCGCCAATGCCTTCGCGCTGCCGGGCGGCTACATCGGCGTCAACACCGGGTTGCTGGAGGTCGCCGAGAATCAGGACCAGCTGGCCACCGTCATCGGCCACGAGATCGCCCACGTGCTGGCGCGCCACGCCAACGAACGTGTCTCGACTCAATCGCTGACCTCCGCCGGACTGTCACTGACCCAGGCACTGGCCGGCCTCGAAGGCACCGGCGGCGACCAGCTCATGGGGCTGCTGGGCATGGGCGCGGAATATGGCGTGCTCAAGCCGTTCTCGCGCTCCCACGAGTCCGAAGCCGACCTGCTGGGGCTGGACCTGATGGCCGAAGCCGGCTTCGACCCGCGCGCCAGCATCAAGCTGTGGGCCAACATGAACGCTGCCGGTGGCGCGCAACCGCCAGTGTGGATGTCGACGCATCCGAGTGATGAGCAGCGCATGGCGGCCCTCAACGAGCGCCTCGAGACCGCTCTGCCGACCTATCAGCAGGCCCGCGCCACCGGCGAGAAGCCCAACTGCGATCGTCTGCGCTGACCCCGCCAGTCTGGCGTGGCGTCATCAGTCTCAGGTAACACACGCTCGCGCGGCCCCTGGAGAACCTGGGGCTGCGCGAGCGTGTGGCGACCTCCATCCAGCTACCCGCCTCTTCCTTGTTTGCTAACCCCCGCCCCTCCCCGCCTCTTCCTGGTTGGCTCACCCTGGAGGCCTCTCCCTGGCCGGCTCACACTACCCGCCCTCTTATCCATCGACCTGACAGTTCGAATGTAAAAAGAAGCCGTCAAATGTGTCGATATCCGCGAATCATGTAACCGCATTGCTAATCTGGGATCACCTGCTCGCCTGCGCACTGCTCATGCAGACACTTCATGCACAGCGGCGCGAGCGTATTCCCGACACTCGCTTGAGGATGCCTTACATGACTCGACACGCACTCATCATTGACGACGATCCGGATTTTCGTGAACTCATCAGCGGGCTGCTTTCCGCCCATGGGTTCGGCTGCACGCAGAGCGAAGGGCTGCAGGACATCGCCTGCAATCCCGCCTGTCTGGAGACGGACCTCATCCTGGTGGACTACGAACTGGGCGACTTCACCGGCGATGATGTGCTCGGCTATCTGCGCGAACGCAATGTCGAGGCGGGTATCATCCTGATGAGCGCCTGTCACAACGACGACATGCAAGCGATGGTCGCCAGGGGCAAGCGCAGCGGCCTGGAGATGCTGGGCCAGCTCGGCAAGCCCTTCGATATCATGCACCTGGCCTCGCTACTGGCAGAGCTGGACAAGCAACGCAATCCGCTGTCACTCGATGAACTGGATGATGCCCTGACCGAGCGCCAGCTGCATCTCGTCTATCAGCCCAAGATCGACCTCGCCAGCGGCCGGCTCAGCGGCGCGGAAGCTCTCGTGCGCTGGCAGCATCCTCTGCGCGGCATGGTCATGCCCAACCAGTTCATCGCCCTGGCGGAACGCAGCAACCGCATCGAGGCACTCACCTGGCAGGTCATCGAGCATGGCTTCCGCCAACAGGGCCAGTGGCAGTCCCAGGGCCTTCACCTTGACCTCGCGCTCAATCTGTCACCCCAGCTGCTGCGCACCCGCGACATGCTGAAGACGCTGGATGCGCTGGCCAGTCAACATCATGTCGATCCGCACTCCATCACGCTGGAACTCACGGAGAGCTGCGGAATCGACTGCCTCACCTACGCTCGCCACCTGCTGAATGCCATTCGCGACCGCGGCTATCGCCTGGCGCTGGATGACTTCGGCACCGGTTTCTCCTCGATGATGCAGCTCTACAACCTGCCGTTCGACGAATTGAAGATCGACCAATGCTTCGTCGGGCGCAGCGACAGCCACCCGGAAGCGCGCGCCATCACGCGTACCATCGTCGAGCTGGGCCAGCGTCTGAATCTCGCCGTGGTCGGCGAAGGCATCGAGACCGCGGAACAGCGCGATTACCTCTGTGATACCCGCTGCAATATCGGCCAGGGCTATCTGTTCGCGCGCCCCATGCCCGTCAGCGACTTCAATGCCTGGAGCCGCTGCCCGCCCAGCGCCGTCAATGCACTCAGCCAGCGCCACGTCTCCGCTGTCCATTGAGGAGACTGGCGTCCCCCCGCAGCGCAGCACAGACAGCGGGAATGCCGCAACACCCCCACTACACAGCCGCCACCCATGTCACCATGGATGGCGGCTGTGTAGTGAAGGCCAGGATGAATCGTGAAGGCCAGGATGAAGAGAGCGAGAGAAGGCGGGAACGGGAGAACCAGAGGGACGCTAGTGGAATGCTGTCGGCTGTCTATCACACCATCACGTCCCAATACCGTCAGGAGAACAGATAGCCCTCTGCGAGAAGGCTGTCCCGCGTCGGCACACTCAAGGAGCGCAATGTGGCGACATGCTGGTGAACCTCAGGAAGGTCCTCGCTGATCACGGCCTCCTCCAGCGCCTTGGCGCCACTGGCTATGCCGCTGCATCCCAGCGAGGCTGACGCCCCCTTCAGGGAGTGTGCCTCGCGCTTGAGCTCGGTGAGATCCATCTGCTTCAGCAAGGTCACCATCACGTCGAGGCGTCCTTCGAGGCGCGTCAGATAATTGCTCAGCAGTCGTGAATAAGCCTCGCCACTCAGGGTCGTGAGCAGCTCCTGACAGGTCGCGTGTTGCAGCAAGGAAGGCACGGCATCGGGCAGAGCGCGCGCGCCTGAGTCGTCAGTTGCCACATCGAGCGCCGGAGCAGCGTCGCTCTGCGCGTCCTGATCTTCAGCCGCTGACGCGCTGGTGCCATCATCGCCTGGTGCCTGCAGGGCGGCAGACGGCTCGCCAGCCGAAGCCTCTGGCTTGTCTGGCTCGAGCGCCTTCTGCTGCGAATCAGACTTCTGTGACTCAGCCTCCTGTGAATCAGAGGCCTGCGAATCAGAGGCCTGGACCAGATACTGTTGCAGCACCCGATGCAGATCATCACGCGTGAACGGCTTGTGCAGCACCCCCTGCATGCCAGCCTCGATGCAGCGGCGGGCATCTTCCTGCATCACGTTGGCGGTCATCGCGATGATCGGCAGACGAGCGCTGGCGGGTTGCTCGGACTCGTGCTGACGCCAGCGACGTGTCGTCTCGACGCCATCCAGTACCGGCATCTGCATGTCCATGAACACCAGATCGACATCGTTGCCAGCCTGCGCCAGCCATTCGAGTGCCTGTTCACCGTCTTCCACCACCGTGACCTGCTGCCCCAGATACTCGAGCATGGCCCGCGCCAGTGACTGATTGACCTCGTTGTCTTCCACCACCAGCACGCTTGCATGGGGCAAGGGCGCGTCTCCCACCGCCTGCTGCGGGCATGCCTCGGCGGCGGTCAATACCGGCAGCGGCACGCGGCACCAGAAGCGACTGCCAAGCCCGAGATGGCTCTCGACGCCGATCTCGCCCCCCATCGCCTCCACCAGTCGCTTGCAGATGGCAAGCCCGAGCCCGGTGCCTTCATGACGGCGCGCAATCGAGGTATCCACCTGGGTGAAGGGGGCAAACAACTGGCTCACCTGCTCGGCGGCGATCCCGCAACCGCTGTCGTGAACCTCGAAATGAAGCGTCTCGCTGTCTTCCAGTGATGCCCTCAGCCGGATGGTGCCCTGGGGACAGAACTTGAAGGCGTTGTTGAGCAGGTTGGTCAGTACCTGACGCAGGCGATTGACGTCACCCTTGACCCAGACAGGCAGATCATCGGCACGTTCTTCGAGGAAGATGCGCGAGCATCCCTTGCCAGCACTGCCTGTCTGGCGATGGTAATGCGCGGCCAGGGAATCGAGGAATTCGGGCAGCGAGAAGCAACGCTGATCCAGCTCCAGCTTGCCGGCTTCGATCTTGGAATAATCCAGCACATCATTGATGACGGCCTGCAGGCTCTCGGCACTCTGGCGCAGCATCGTCAGGTATTGCTGGCCACGCCGGGTCGAGACTTCCTCGCCGATGAGGTCCGAGACGCCGACCATGCCATTGAGCGGGGTGCGTATCTCATGGCTCATGATCGCCATGAATTCCGACTTGGCTCGACTGGCCGCCTGCGCCAGCTGCACCATGCCATCCAGCTCCTGGGTGCGCTCCTCCAGCTTGCGGGTCTTGTAGGCCCGTCCGCGACTCTCGACGATCAGCGCGACCACCAGCACGATGCCGCTCAACGTCATCAGCAGCACCAGCGACAGCGCGAGGGCATACAGGTTGAGGAGCTCCGAGCGCTCCTTGGTGCGCTGTATAGCGGCCTCGGCATTGATGTTGAGCAGCAGCTCGCCGGTCTGCTCCTGAAGCGAGGCAAGCCGGCTGAGTATCTGCACATAGAGGGACGCATCACGCTCCTGACGACTCGCCAGGTCCATGATGGCGCTGTCCAGCACCTCGATTCTGGGCAGCATGGCCATCAGCTGGGCATGCAGGTCGGGCATCCCCGCCAGCATGCTGCCCAGTTGGCCGCTCTGCAGCAGCTGCACCCGGCTATAGAGGATGTCGAGCCGCAACAGCAGCTCGCTGTCATCCATCAAGGCGGGCGGCGCCGGGGTCTTCTGCTCCTCGGCCACCACCATGCGCAGCTCGCGCACTTCCCTGTCGAACTGATAGACCGCCCAGATCAGATTCTCACGCAGCTTGTGCTCGAGTGCCTGCTGACGCTGATAGACCAGAACGCCAGTCACCAATGCCGAGACGAAGAACAACGTCGCGGCAATGGCGATGGCGGTTCTGAAATGCAGAGAACGGAGTGGATTCATGCACGAGCATCCTGGCAGCGCTCATGAAACGGAGCAGGAGAGGCGGGTTCAGCGTTCGATGTCGATTCGCTTCACCTGCCAGACAGAGCGGGTCATGATTTCCTCGTTGAGGAGATCCGGCTGCTCACTGAAGGGGTAGATGATGAAGATGGGGCCATTGTCGCGCACACGCAGTCGCTTGCCATCGACTTCCATGGCCAGTATCACCGGATGATCGAAATAGTCCTGCACCGGTGCGGTGGCGGCGTAGTCGTTGAGCGCCACGATACGCATGGTGCCATCCTCGACGCCCACCGCCTCCATCAGCGCCGAACCGAGCGGACCGCTGAAGCTCACTTCGCCGTCATGCCAGGGGGTGGTGGTCACGGTTTCCCGTTGCGTCAGCGCCATGAGCATGGCGCGGTCGAAATGTGCCTCGCCTCCGGCGTTGGCATGGGCGACATCCCCGGTGACGCGCAGCACCACCGGCCCCTGCGGAGCCTCCAGGGCCATGGCAAAGGGGCAAAACGACAGCGTCAGCAACAGAAGCCAGTGGCGCAAGCGTGGTAACGCCGTGGTGAGACATCGCAGGAGAATGAGAAGCGGCATGGGAAGACTCCAGGGGTCATGGACAACCATGGATGACGGCCGGAGATTCACCGTCTCGTTTCATCCTCGCCATTCACGGGCCAGCAGCGGCACCGCGCCATGAAGCAGCGAGAGGGGATGAACACGAGTATATGTCGCCATCGTCCTGCCAAACGTGAACCATTGTGACGCGGTCTCACGCAAGAGATGCGTAGACTGCTTGCGATACCCACGCGGGGAGACAGCGACATGCAAATCGGCATTCTGGAAGATGATCATGATCAACGTGATTACCTGACCCTGTGTCTCGAGGCCCAGGGACATGAGCTGGCAGGCTTCGAGCGCGCCAGCCAGTTGTTGCGCGCACTGCGCGAGCGCAGCTTCGACCTGCTGATCATCGACTGGCAACTGCCGGATGCCTGCGGCATGGAGCTGACGCGCACACTGCGCAGCGAGCACGGCTGGCGAGGGCTGATCCTGTTCATCACCGCAAGCCAGGGGGAGGAGGATGTCGTGCATGCGCTTCAGCATGGCGCCGATGATTTCCTGGCCAAGCCGATCCGCCCTGCCGAGCTCACGGCCCGTGTGGAAGCGCTGGGCAGGCGTTTCGTCACCTCCGACACCAATTACCTGCAGCCCAAGGTGGCCATCAGCGATCAATATCGGATCGAGCCGGATGAACACACCATCTGGTGCGGCGAGGAGCCGGTCGCCCTGACCCAGCGCGAATATCAGCTGGCCTCCCTGCTGCTGCGCCACGTTGGAGAGCTTTACTCACGCGCCTACCTGCTGGAGATGATCTGGGGGGTCAACGGGGATATCTCGACCCGGACGGTCGACACCCACGTCAGCCGCCTGCGGCGCAAGCTGGGACTGAACGGCAGTCGTGGGCTCAGACTGAAAAGCGTCTATCAGTACGGATATCGGCTCGAATCCTGTGCCACGGCCCCCGTCAAGAGCAGCTGAGCGCCAACAGCGAGGGCGTGAGCACGCTGGACCGTGGCCAACCAAAAAGGAGCGGGGGACTCTGTCGAGTCCCCCGCTCCTTTTTCATCGTCTGTCGTCTGACTGGTCGGCTAGCTGGTCATCTGGCGGCCATCTGAATCGACGTGCATGCCCGGCAAGCGCACGCGATTCACCCCTCCGCCAGCATCCTGCGCAACATGTCTGCCACGGGCCCCGTCTCCGGGCGCTTGTGACGCCACAGGAAGTAGGACTCGGCCGCCTGCTCCACCAGCATGCCGAGACCATCCTCGACCCGCGCACCGCGCTCGCTGGCCCAGCGCATGAAGACGGTCGGCTCGGCGGCATACATCATGTCGTAGGCGAGCGCCTGCGGAGAGAACAGCGAATCCGGCAACGGCGGCAGCTCGCCGCCCAGCGATGCGCTGGTGCCATTGATGACCAGATCGAACTCACCCTCGATGGCCGCATAGCTGCCACCGGACAGCAGGCAGCCTTGCCCCGCCAGGTCGGCGAAGTCCTCGGCCAGCGCACTGGCCTTGGCGGCGGTGCGATTGGCGATCACCAATGCCGCCGGCTGCTTGGCCAGCAGAGGTTCCAGCACACCACGCACGGCGCCACCCGCGCCGAGAATCAGGATGCGCGCACCCGTGAGCGGCGCCTCGAGGCGCTCGAGATCACGGGTCAGGCCGACACCATCGGTGGTATCGCCATACAGCTGACCGGTCTTGCCGAGCATCAGCGTATTGACGGCGCCGGCGCGACGGGCACGCGGGCTCAGCACATCGACCAGCCGGAAGGCCTGCTCCTTGAAGGGCATGGTGACATTCGCCCCCTGGCCGCCTTCGGCGACGAACTCGGCCCAACCGGCCGCGAAGTCATCGACCGGCGCCAGTCGTGCCTCGTAGCTCAGCGAGTCCTTGAGCTGCTCAGCGAAGGAGCGATGAATCAACGGGGATTTCGAGTGGGCAATCGGGTTGCCGAATACAGCGTAACGGGACATCAGGACTCCGGGACAATCACAGAAAAGCGTCAGGTCAATGCGGCGATCAGGCCTCTTCGCCCAGCCAGTCGCGGGCATGCAGGAAGTCACGATACAGCACCGCTTCGGCACTGCCTTCCTCGGGCTCGTAGCCGTACTCCCAGTGCACCACCGGCGGCATCGACATCAGGATCGACTCGGTACGTCCGCCGCTCTGCAGGCCAAACAGCGTGCCGCGGTCCCAGACCAGGTTGAACTCCACGTAGCGCCCGCGACGATAGAGCTGGAAGTTGCGTTCACGCTCGCCATAGGCCGTGTCGCGGCGGCGCTCGACGATGGGCAGATAGGCCTCGAGGAAGCTGTCACCGACGGATTGCTGGAAGGCGAAGCAGCGTTCGAAGCCCCACTCGTTGAGGTCATCGAAGAACAGGCCACCCACGCCCCGCGTCTCGTCGCGGTGCTTGAGGTAGAAGTACTCGTCACACCAGGCCTTGTAGCGCGGATAGACATCACTGCCGAAGGCGATGCAGGCGTCGTAGGCCGTCTGGTGCCAGTGACGCGCGTCTTCTTCATGCGGGTAGAACGGCGTCAGATCGTAGCCGCCCCCGAACCACCATACCGGTGCCTCGCCCTCCTTCTCGGCGATGAAGAAGCGCACATTGCCATGGCTGGTCGGCACGTGCGGGTTGTGCGGATGCAGCACCCAGCTGACTCCGACGGCGTGGAAGCTGCGACCGGCCAGCTCCGGACGCACCGCCGTCGCGGAAGCCGGCAATTCATGCCCGAAGACATGCGAGAAGTTGACGCCACCCTTCTCGAACACGCCGCCATTCTCGATGACCCGTGAGCGACCACCGCCACCCTCGGCACGCTCCCAGCTGTCTTCACGGAAACTTGCCTGGCCATCGCAGGCTTGCAGCGCCTCGCACAGGCGGTCTTGCAGATCGAGCAGGTAGACCTTGACGTCTTCGAGATTGGCGTGGGCCACGATGCCTCCGGTAGAACGGGAATGAATGATGACGGGGCGACACCCGTCGTTGGCCGCTGCTGGCGGTGAACTGCCAGCTTACCGCGACACGCTGCGCTCGGCAGGTCGGAAAATGCCCCTCTTGGGCGTCTGGATGACGCGGCACTGATCTGGATCAACTCGAGGGGCGATCCTGCTGCTCAGGCGCGCAGTACCTTGCCGGTCGCGAGATCACGAATGGTGCTGGGACGCGGATTGCCGCCGAGCGGCCCTTCGAGGATCACGTCATTGACCAGCGCGTCGCCGAAGGCGTCACGCACCTCGTCTGCGGTCATGGCAGGCGATTCGCCTGCACGGTTGGCCGAGGTCGACACCAGCGGTCCGCCGAAGGCAGCGCACAATGCCTGAACCAGCGGATGATCGGTCACGCGCACAGCCAGGCTGACGTGTTCACCGCGCAGCAAGGGGTGCGCACGGCCATTGTCAGGCACCAGCCAGGTATAGGGTCCCGGCCAGCTGGCCAGCAGCTGCTCACGCTGCCCGACGGTGACTCCCGCCAACCAGGGTTCCAGCTGGGCGATATCACCGGCGATCAGGATCAGGCCCTTGGCGGCGTCGCGGGACTTGAGCTTGATCAGCCGAGCCAGGGCCTCACCATCGTCGGGATCACACCCCAGCCCCCAGACGGCCTCGGTGGGATAGGCAACGATGCCCCCATTGCGAAGACAGGCAGCGGCGCCGTCGAGGGCACGCTGATCCAGCGAAACATCACTGACATTCATGATCTGCTCGAACTCCTAGCTGCGGCAACACAATGGCGGTGATTCTAGCACGCTCACCGGCGCGAGACCGACGCTGCACATCGACGCAACACGGCGTCGCGTCGGGGTGGCATAGGCGCACCGCCCGGTTCACGGCATGATGAACGGGTCCATCGCCCTCAGGGTATTGCGAAACTGACGCAAAGGCTTGTTTCAAAAGACTATCGAGCTCATTTGAACGCTTTGCTGGACAGTCTCCAGCGCCGGGCCTGATGGCGTTTCACCCCCACTTTTCCTCCCCCTTTTCTTCAGACAAGGATGTGATCCATGCGTCGCGCTTTCTCACTGACCACCTCAGCCGCTCTCTTGCTGGCATTGGCAGGCTGTGCCAGCTCTGGTCCCCAGACGCCGACCGCGCCGGCGCCACGCCCTGCCCCGCTGCAGGATGCCGCGGCGCAGGCGCCCTTGAGCGACCAGGCGATGCTGGCGACCCTGTGGATACAGCGCAGCGCGGAGTTTCATGCCCTGTCACTGCAAGCCTTCAACGTGGCCCACGACCGCCTGAATCTGGCGCTGGCGCGTCGCCACGCGCAGGACAAGCCGCTGGCGGTGGTCGTCGATGTCGATGACACCGTGCTCGACACCACCAGCTACGGCGGCTGGGCACTGCGTGAAGGCCGTACCTACGACAGCCAGAGCTGGGCTGACTGGGTGGATGATGCCGTCTCCACGGCTTCACCAGGCGCCGTGGAGTTCCTCAACTACGCACACGCCAGCGGCGTCGATGTCTACTACATCACCAACCGCAAGGCGGCCGGCAAGCAGGCTACCATCGCCAATCTCGCCGCGCTGGGCTTCCCGCAGGCCAATGCCGAGCACGTGATGCCGCGCACCGACAGCTCCGACAAGACCGCACGCCGCGCGCGGGTCACGCAGGAGCATGACATCGCGCTGCTGATGGGCGATAACCTCGGCGATTTCGATCAGGCCTTCCAGCAGTCCACCACCCGCGCACGCAATGCCGAGGTCGCCCGCCAGGCGGATCAGTTCGGCCGTCGCTTCGTGCTGTTGCCCAACCCGACCTACGGCGAGTGGGAAGGCGTACTCTACGATGGCAACTGGAGTGCCAGTGAGCGCGAGAAGCGCGCCATGCGTGATGCGGCGCTCAATGCCTGGCAGCCCGAGAGCGGCAAGGTCAGCCTCGGCAAATGAGTTCAGGTTGCCGGCCTCCCGGATCATCACTGTCAGGTCGGCAATCTCGGATCATCAATGCCAGGTCGGCGACTTTTGCTCAGAACGTCAGAGTCGTTTCCAGCCGCCCGGTGCCTGCATGACTCGCCCCTCGAGCTCCAGTTCCAGCAACTGCATGCTCAGCTCACTGACCGAGGTGCCGCTCAGCTCGACCAGCTTGTCCAGCGCCAGCGGCACGGCCCCCAGAAAGCACAATGGCGACGCCTCCTGACTGACAGGCGGCGTGGCAGCGCGTGACGCTGGCAGCGCCAGGGACGGCAAGGGCAGTGATGTCGTGGGTGTCGCGAAGGTGGCGGAGGTTGTCGCTTGCCGAGCCGAAGTGGCGGAGCGAGAGGCCGCAGAGGTGGCAGCGGGCTGCCTGGATGACGCCACCCGGGGCTGCACTGCTGTGTGCTCGGCCGAGTGAGCCGGCAGCAGGTGCTCGAGCTCCGCCAGCATGTCATCGACATCGCGTACCAGCGTCGCCCCCTGACGGATCAACTCCAGACAACCGCTGGCGGTGATGTCATCGATGCGTCCCGGCAGCGCGAACACCTCGCGATTCTGCTCCATCGCCAACCGGGCACTGACCAGCGAGCCACTGCGCAGCGTGGCTTCGACCACCAGCACGCCAAGTGACAGGCCGGTGATCAGCCGATTGCGGCGAGGAAAGTGGCGCGCATGCGCGCCGGTGCCAGGCGGATGCTCCGAGAGCAGCAGACCGCCACCCTCCAGCAACCGCTGGCGAAGATGATGATGCTGAGCGGGATAGACCACATCGACCCCACAGCCGAGCACCGCCAGCGTCGAGGGGTTGGCCGCATAGTCGTGCGCACCGAGACGCGCTGACGCCGCCAGGGCCCCCTGATGCGCCGCGGCATCGACTCCCAGCGCCAGCCCACTGGCGACACTCCAGCCACGTGAGACCAGCTCAGCCGCGAAGTCATGTGCATGCCGCAGGCCTGCCTGACTGGCCTTGCGTGCGCCGACGATGGCCAGCATGGGCAACTCAAGCAACGATTGGCGCCCCAGCGCCCAGAGCGCCAACGGCGGGTCCGGCAGGGTGTCGAGCATGGCTGGCCACTCGGGGTCCGCGGGGGTGAGCAGATGATAGCCCTGTGCCGGCGCATGCCAGGCAAGGTCTGCCATCACCTGCTGATAGAGCGGCGAGGATTCAGGGCGCTCGCACCACAGGCGCAGCGGTGCCGCGAGACGTGGCGGCAACACCGCCAGCCAGCCCTGCGGCCAGTCGGCCCGCTCACGCAGCTTGGCCGCGGTATGCGTGCCAAAACCCGGCAGGCGCGCCAGAAAGACGAAATCCGCCCGCGAGGGGCCGCGTTGTTCGACATCGATCGACACGCCATACCTCCCGAGCGGATTATTGACTCACCCTGGTTGTTCACTTCAGCACGACGAGTCGTTTCACCACGCCGTTGCTTGCGGATGACAGGGGCTTTCGATCAGCCGTGGGGCTCCAGCAGCTTGTCACCGACGCTCAATGGGCGGCCGGCCTGCATCACCAGCGCGTAGCTGACCTTGTCGTAGATACGAAATACCATCACCAGGCCACCTTCCTCACCGGGCAGGGTGATCGGCTCGCCGGTGACGGGGTCGGTGATCGTCTCGCCGCGGCGCTCGATACCGAAGACGTACCCCGGCTGGATACCTTCACGGCTGCCGCGATTGAGCGCCACGATGTCATTGCGACCGATGTTGCGCAGTCCATCGGGGGCCGCGAGGATGACACCACCCACATCTTCTTCGGGCGGCTGCGGCTGGAAGCTGGTGGTGATCGCACCACCGTCCGCCGGCAGCAGCAGATCGCCATTGAGAATCTCGCGATTGGCCGACAGCACGCGCAGCACGCCGATATCGCCTTCGCGACGCTCAAGCTTGATGTCGCCGATGCTGATCATCTCCAGCCCCAGAAACTCCTGGGTGTCCGGGTCCAGATAGCGCTGGCCCTTGCGATAGACGCTGTAGGTGTCATTGGCGGACCAGTTGCCACGGGCGTAGATGGTATCGCCGGCGCCGCTGATCAGGCGGGTGTCATCCCCGGCCACGATATAGGGCGCATCGGTGAGCAGCGCCGGGTCAATCACGCGATGCTCTTTCAAGAAGGCCGAGATCTTCTCCAGCGGGATCGGCGGCACCGCCTCGCGCTTGGGAATCTTTCGGATCTGGGGAGACAGCTTGACGACCCCGCCCTGGCCGCGCTCCAGGCGCAGACGTGGCTCGCCATTCTCGTAGTAGAGCGAGATGCGATCGCCCGGATAGATCAGATGCGGATTCTTGATCTGCGGATTGGCGCGCCAGACTTCCGGCCACAGCCAAGGCTCACGCAGAAAGCGCCCGGAGATGTCCCAGAGCGTATCGCCACGCACCACCACGTAGGTGGAAGGTACGTCATCACGCACGGTTGCTGCCTGTGCCAGCGACATCCCTGCGCTTGCCCCCAGCGTCGCCATGCCGAGGAGTGCCGTGAAGACGGCATTGCCGACCAGTCGTTTCATGCCCATTCCTGCGTCCCTTGCGTTATTGCCACCCATCGCTCGGTGGTGATGGTCTTGTTCTGAACTCCGCACCGCGCAGACCCGCTCTGCCCCGCGCCTGGTGGCTGCTGACCCCTGTCCATCGCCATGTCAGATCAATCCTGACTATTGCCGCGATAGTAGCAGCATTGACGGCATTCGGTTCCGTTCCTCGCTTGCGCACACTACAATATCAGGCAAATCCTTTCTGACAGCACAACGGTAATTACACCAGCCATGGCCAAACGCGAAATCCTTGAATTCCCTGATGAGCGTCTGCGCAACGTTGCCGCCCCGATCGACACGATCGATGCCGAGCTGCAGACCCTGATCGACGACATGATCGAGACCATGTATGACGCCCGCGGCATCGGCCTCGCCGCTTCACAGGTCGACGAACATCGCCGTCTCATCGTCATCGACGTCAGCGAAGATCAGTCCCAGCCGCTGGTGCTGATCAACCCGGAATACACCCCGATCGGTGATGAACAGCAACCGATGCAGGAAGGCTGCCTGTCGATTCCTGAATATTATGCCGAAGTCCCGCGCTATCTGAAGGTACGACTCAAGGCTCAGGACCGCAACGGCGATGCCTACGAACTGGAAGCCGATGGCCTGCTGGCACATTGCATCCAGCACGAGCACGACCACCTGCAAGGCAAGCTGTTCGTCGACTACCTCTCCCCGCTCAAGCGTGATCGGGTGATGAAGAAGATGCAGAAGCGTCACAAGCTGCAAGAAGCCTGATCCCTCACGCTCGGCCACACGGCCGATATTGAGCGCATGGCGGCACCGCACGAAGGCCGAGGGCATCCCCTCGGCCTTCGTGCGGTTACTGGTCCATCAGCCGCGTCTGTCGCGCTGGCCGTCCTGCCGCAACCGTCAGCACCTTGAGCACGGCCGCCTCCGTGCTCCTACATGAGTCATAGCACATGTCGAAAGCCCTGCGCATCGCCTTTGCCGGCACCCCCGATTTCGCCGCCGAGTGTCTGTCCGCCCTGCTGGGCAGTCGCCACGAGATCATCAGTGTCCACACCCAGCCTGATCGCCCCTCCGGACGTGGTCGCAAGCTGACCCCGGGCCCCGTCAAGCAGCTGGCGCTCCAGCACGATATCCCCGTCCATCAGCCGCTCAACTTCAAGGACGAGGCCGATCGTCAGATCCTGCGCGACCTCGAGGCCGACATCATGGTGGTGGTGGCCTACGGGCTGATCCTGCCGCAGGCGGTGCTCGATATTCCGCGTCTGGGCTGTCTGAACATCCACGCCTCTCTGCTGCCGCGCTGGCGCGGTGCCGCGCCGATCCAGCGTGCCATCGAAGCCGGTGACAGCGAATCCGGCGTCACCATCATGCAGATGGATGCCGGCCTGGATACCGGTGACATGCTGCTGATCCGCCGCACCCCGATCACCGCCAGCACCACCGGTGGCGAGCTGCACGATGCGCTGGCAGCCCAGGGTGGCGAGGCCATCGTCACGGCTCTCGACGCCATCGCCGCCGGCGACCTGCCCGCGACCCGCCAGCCGGAAGACGGCGTGACCTACGCCGCCAAGCTCTCCAAGGCCGAGGCCGAACTCGACTTCACCCGCCCTGCCGCCGAGCTGGACGCGCGCATCCGCGCCTTCAATCCGTGGCCGGTGGCCTGGACCCGCCTTGAAGGCGAGCCGCTGCGCCTGTGGATGTCCCGCACCGGCGAGCAACGCCTCACCGACAGCGTGACGCCCGGCACACTGCTGGCGCCCGGCAAGGATTGCCTGCGCATCGCCTGCGGCGAGGGCCATGAGGTGCTCGAGATCACTCGCGCCCAGCTGCCCGGCGCCAAGCCGCTGTCCGTCAAGGACCTGCTCAATTCCCGTGCTGCGCGCTTCCCCGAGGGCCTCGTCCTCGGCGCAGATCACGCCCCTGATACCGATTCCCAGACCGAGACTTCCGCATGAGCCAGTCAGACAACCCGTCCTCCAAGGGCAACGGCAAGAAGCGCAACTCCCTGCCGCCGGCCCGCAGCAAGGGCGGCGCTCACAAGCATGGCGGCGCCCGTCGCAAGCCTGACAATGCACCGGCCTCGCCGGGCGCTGCGGTGCGTGTCGCGGCTGCGCGGACGCTGGCCCCGGTGCTGGCCGCGCGCACCTCGCTGAACCTGGACAGCCTGCCGTCCGGCGTCGCCGGGCGTGACCAGGGCCTCTACAAGGCACTGTGCTTCGGCGTCTGCCGTCAGCTGCCGCGTCTGGATGCCTTGGCGGGCAAGCTTTTGAAGTCGTCCTTCAAGTCGCAGGATCAGGACATCCACGCCCTGCTGCTGCTCGGCCTCTATCAGCTGCTGTACATGCGCATCGCCCCGCACGCCGCCGTCGGAGAGACCGCTGGCGCTGCCCGTGGCCTGGGCAAGGGCTGGGCCACCGGCGTGCTCAACGCCTGTCTGCGTCGTTTCCAGCGTGAGCAGGAAGCGCTGGAAGCCGAGGTCGACAAGGACCCCGCCGTCGCCCTGTCCCACCCCCAGTGGTTGCTGGATACCTTCCAGCGCAACTGGCCGGACGACTGGCAGGCCATCGCCGAGGCCAACAACGCCCAGGCGCCGATGACGCTGCGCGTCAATGTCGCCGCCATCAGCCGCGACGACTACCTCGCCCAGCTGGCGGAAGCCGAGATCGAAGGCGTGGCCTGCCCGTTCGCCGAGCACGGCATCACCCTGACCAGCGCCTGCGATGTCAGCGCCCTGCCGGGCTTCGAGGAAGGCCTGGTCAGTGTGCAGGATGAAGCGGCACAGCTGGCCGGTCAGCTGCTGGCGCCGGCCGTGACGGCCATCAACGCCGAGGGTGAAGGCGTGCGCCTGCTGGATGCCTGCACCGCGCCGGGCGGCAAGCTGGCGGACATGCTGGAGCGCTTCCCGGGCCTGGACGCCACCGCCATCGACATCGACGGCGAACGCCTCGAGCGTGTGGAAGAGACGCTGGAGCGTCTGGAACTGGGTGCCGGCGTCGTGTGTGCCGATGCCAGCGAACGCGACTGGTGGGACGGCGAAGCCTTCGATGTCATCCTGCTCGACGCGCCCTGCTCCGGCAGTGGCGTCATCCGTCGTCACCCGGACATCAAGCTGCTGCGTCGCCCGAACGACATCGGCGATCTGGCGCGCCTGCAGGGCAAGCTGCTGGCCAATCTGTGGGGCATGCTCAAGCCCGGCGGCACCCTGGTCTACGGCACCTGCTCCATCATCACCCAGGAAAACGCCCGCGTGATGGACCGCTTCCTGGCCGCGACGCCGGACGCCAAGGCCGAGACCATCAAGGCCGACTGGGGCCGTGTCTCCGGTGCTGGCCGCCAGATGCTGCCACAGGTCAATGGTCACGACGGCTTCTACCTGGCCCACATCACCAAGGCCAGCGCCTGATCACAGCCAGGTGAGCCGTGTCGGCGCGACGTCCGTGATGACATGAGACGCCACGCCTGACATTCCCGGACAGCCGCGCCCCGACTCTCGGGGCGCGGCTGTCTTCCGTCCTGGCACTGGTTTATCCTGTGCCGACTGAGCAACAGCGGACGAGCCGGACATGAAAATCATCATTCTGGGCGCAGGTCAGGTCGGCGGAACGCTCGCCGAACATCTGGCCCATGAAGAAAATGACATCACGGTGGTGGATACCGACAGCGAACGGCTGCGCGAGCTGCACAACCGACTCGACATCCGCACGGTCACGGGGCCGGCGAGCTATCCGCAGATCCTGCGGCAGGCGGGTGGCGAGGATGCCGACATGCTGATCGCGGTGACCAACTCTGACGAGGTCAACATGATCGCCTGTCAGATCGCCCATAGCCTGTTCCACACGCCGACCAAGATCGCGCGTGTGCGCTCGACCGCCTATCTGACCCGCAAGGGCCTGTTCTCGCATGACGCCATCCCGGTCGATGTGCTGATCAGCCCCGAGCAGGTGGTGACGGACCACATCCGCCGCCTGATCGAATATCCCGGCGCCCTGCAGGTGCTCGACTTCGCCAATGGCGTCGCCCAGCTGGTCGCGGTCAAGGCCTATTACGGCGGGCCGCTGGTCGGTCAGGAGCTCGGTTTCCTGCGTCGCCACATGCCCAACGTGGATACCCGCGTCGCCGCCATCTATCGCCGCAATCGTCCGATCATCCCGCGCGGTGACACCGTGATCGAGGCCGATGACGAGGTGTTCTTCATCGCGGCACGCAAGGACATCCGCACCGTGATGGGCGAACTGCGACGCGTCGATCGCAACTTCCGCCGGGTGGTGATCGCCGGTGGCGGCCATATCGGTGAGCGTCTGGCCGAGACGCTGGAGCACAGTCATCAGGTCAAGATCATCGAGCACTCGCTGGCGCGTTGCACCGACCTTTCCGAGCGCCTCGATCGCACCGTGGTCCTGCACGGCAGCGCCACCTCCAAGCGTCTGCTGCTGGAGGAGAACATCGAGGATTGCGACATCTTCTGCGCGCTGACCAACGACGACGAGGTCAACATCATGTCGTCGATGCTGGCCAAGCGGCTCGGTGCCAAGAAGGTACTGACGCTGATCAACAACGCGGCCTACGTGGACCTGGTGCAGGGCGGCGAGATCGACATCGCCATCTCGCCCCAGCAGGCGACCATCGGCGGCCTGCTGACCCACGTGCGCAAGGGTGACATCGTCAATGTCCACTCGCTGCGCCGTGGTGCGGCGGAAGCCATCGAGGCCATCGCCCACGGCGATGAGCGCTCCTCCAAGGTGGTGGGCAGACGCATCGAGGATATCAACCTGCCGGAGGGCACCACCATCGGTGCCGTGGTGCGCGGCAAGGAAGTGCTGGTGGCGCATCATGACCTGGTGGTGGAATCCAACGACCACGTCATCCTGTTCGTGGTCGACAAGCGTCGCATCCGCGAAGTGGAGCGTCTGTTCCAGGTCGGGTTGACCTTCTTCTGATGCCGGCCTCCATGACTTCCGCCCCGCGCCCGCCCCGAACGTCACTCGGTGGCCTCGCCACGCTGCGCCTCTCTCAGGGAGGCGCCGCATGAGCCTACGCGTGATCTCTCGCATCCTCGGTATTCTGCTGATGCTGTTCAGCCTGACGCTGGTGCCGCCGATGCTGATCTCGAGGGTCTTCGAGGACGACACCCTGAGCGCCTTCGCCGTGGCGATGGGCATCACCCTGCTGACCGGTTTTGCGCTCTTCTACCCCAATCGGCACGCCCGCAAGGAGCTGCGCAACCGCGATGGCTTCCTGATCACGGTGCTGTTCTGGACCGTGCTGGGAGCCTTCGGTTCGCTGCCCTTCCTGCTCGCCGAAGACCCGAACCTGACCATCATCGATGCCATGTTCGAGTCGTTCTCGGGCCTCACCACCACCGGCGCCACGGTGATGACGGGGCTCGATCTGCTGCCCCACTCCATCCTCTACTATCGCCAGCAGCTGCAATGGCTGGGCGGCATGGGGATCGTGGTGCTGGCGGTGGCGATCCTGCCGACACTCGGCATCGGCGGCATGCAGCTCTATCGCACCGAGATTCCCGGCCCGCTGAAGGACTCCAAGCTGACGCCGCGCATCACCGAGACGGCCAAGGCGCTGTGGTACATCTACGCCGCGCTGACGCTGGTGTGCTTCGCCAGTTACTGGGCGGCCGGCATGAGCTGGTTCGATGCCCTGGGCCACAGCTTCTCGACCGTCGCGGTCGGTGGCTTCTCGACTCATGACGCCAGCATCGGCTACTTCGATTCCGCCAGCATCGAGATGATCTGCGTGTTCTTCATGGTGGTGTCCTCGATCAGCTTCGGCCTGCACTTCGCCGCCTGGCGCGAGGGGCGTATCAGCCATTATCTGCGCGACCCGGAGACACGTTTCTTCCTGATCCTGCTGCTGATCCTGACCTGCGTCACCATCGCCGGCCTGCTGCTCACCGGCAGCTACGATGACAGCAAGGCGCTGCGCCACGGCCTGTTCGAAGCCGTCTCGGTGGCCACCACCACCGGCTTCGGCGTCGCCGATTTCACCGGCTGGCCGGGTGTCTTGCCGATGATGCTGTTCATCGCCGCCTTCATCGGTGCCTGCTCCGGGTCCGCCGGTGGCGGCATGAAGGTCATCCGCATCCTGCTGATCCTCAAGCAGGGCGTGCGCGAGATCCATCGTCTTATCCACCCCAATGCCATCCTGTCGGTCAAGGTCGGCAAGATGCGCATCTCGGAGGGCGTGGCTGAGGCGGTATGGGGGTTCTTCTCCGTCTACCTGATGCTGTTCGTGCTGATGATGCTGGGCATGCTGGCCACCGGGCTTGACCAGGTGACGGCGTGGTCAGCGGTCGGCTCGGCGCTCAACAATCTGGGGCCGGGACTGGGTGAGGTCGCGACCCACTACGGCGATATCCCGGGGGCCGCCAAGGGCATCCTGATCCTCGCCATGCTGCTGGGGCGTCTGGAGATCTTCACCATCCTGGTGCTGTTCACGCCGGCCTTCTGGCGGCGCTGACAGCCGCTCTGATAGCCCCCCCAGCGTGCCCAGAGCATCACCTTGAACGCAAACGCCCCCGCCGGAGGACTCCGACGGGGGCGTTTTCATTGTGGCGCTTCGACTATGACTCGCCGGTAGTGGCGTCACGGCGCGCCAGCAGGCGGCGCATCGGCGCGGTCGGCTCCAGCACATAGTGGATGCGGCTGGCACGATAGCAGTCGTTGAAGGCATCGAAGTAGTCATCCAGCACGCTGGCCGCATTCTCCTCCCCCGCCTGACGCAGCAGCTCCGCCGCCACTTCCGCCGTGCACAGGTGCGCCTCGGAGGCAGGCTTGCGCAGGTGATAGCGGGTCAGGCGCTGAGTGTGCAGCGGCAGGACCGGCAGGCCGTCCAGATAGGGGCTCTTGCGGAAGATGCGCCGCGCCTGACGCCAGGTACCATCGAGCAGGATGAACACCGGAATGCGCGCCTCGCCACTGGCGGTATGCGTCGCCACATCGGCGCCGACGCCGGCGATGGCATCCACGTCGACCACGCGATCGGCGTAGTCGGGCTGGTCATCCGGGAAGATGATGAAGGGCTGATAGCGCTCATCTTCCAGCAGCGCCAGCAGGCGCGGGTCCGGCTCGACGCGATACCAGCTGAAGACCTCGGTGCCCGCCAGCACATCCGAGATCAGGCGCCCGGTATTGGTCGGCTTGTAATGCTCCAGCGGATGGGTGATCAGCCAGAACTTGATCCGCGACTCGGCGGTGACCTGATAGGGACACAGGCAATTGAGCCTGGGCAGGCGGCACGCCTCACAGCGAATCACCTGACTGCCGCGCGCCTTGAACTCGCGGCGCGGATGCCGTCCGTGCCACGCCTCCGGCTCGCCGCTGGGCAGCGTGGTGATGCCACTGCCTTCGCCTGGCGCGACGGTATCGATTGCCACAGCGTCGCCATCGACGCTGGAGGCGACAGCGGAAGCAGATTGAGGCGCACAGGCGGCGATATCGTCGCCATCAGCCGGCGGGGGGCGGGAATCACACATGATGAGCAGTCAGAACCAAAGAAAAAGGGACGCGCATTCTAGCATGCGCGTCCCTTTCTCCAATTCCTCTATCACAGCTCAGGCGGCCAACTCGCGGGATCAGACCTCGTAGCGGTGCTTGCTGCCGGTCACGAACTTGGGCGGACGACGCTTCCAGTAGCCTGCCAGCAGCGACCCCGAGACGTTGTGCCAGATGGAGAAGATCGCCCCCGGCAGCGCCGCCGTGGCGGAGAAGAACTGACTGGCCAGTGACGCCGCTAGGCCGGAATTCTGCATGCCGACCTCGATGGCGATGGTGCGCGAGGTGCGTTCATCCAGCCCGAACAGACGCGACAGGCCATAGCCAGCGCTCAGGCCGATGGCATTGTGTGCCACGACCGCCAGCGCGACCAGCGGGCCCAGCGTGGCAAGGCGCCCGACATTGAGCGAGACCACGATGGCGATGATCAGCACGATGGCCAGCATGGCCAGACTCGCCAATGCCGACTCCCACTCGCGGATCAGGTCTCGCGCGAAGTGGTGCACGACCACGCCGAGCACGATGGGGGCGACCACCAGCTTGGCGATACTCAGCAGCATGCCGCTGACCGGCACGTTGATATCGGTGCCCAGCAGCCACCAGGTCAGCAGCGGCGTCATCACGATGGAGAGCAGCGTCGAGGCCATGGTCATCGAGACCGATAGCGCCACGTGCCCGCCGGCCAGCCAAGTCATCACGTTGGAGGAGGTTCCCCCTGCCGTGGCACCGACCAGCACCATGCCCACCGTTAGCGCCGGGTCCAGCCCCAGCAGACGCGCGATCAGGAAGGCGGCCAGCGGCATCACGCTATATTGCAGCAGCAACCCAAGCGCGATCGGGCCGGGGCGACGTGCCACGCGTATGAAGTCGTCACGCGACAGGGTCAGGCCCATGGCGAACATGATCAGCGCCAGCAGAGGCTGAATGGTGTCCTTGAGCGCCACGAACGGCGTCGGAGCCACCACGGCGATGCCGGCAAAGACCAGCGCCCACAAGGGGAAGAAACGATTCAGCGTCTCGAACATGCTTTTCACTTTTCGGTCGCCCGGGGCATCGATTTCCCGGAAATTGCTGGCCCGCCTCCCATGGCAGGCCTGAAGGCGCGCATCATAACGTATCAGGCAGCCCCAGGTGGCCCTGATACAACCAATGGCGCACAAGGCGCGGTACCGCCTGACCGGCACTTTCGGCCAGCGGCAGCACGCCGGGCTCGGCCAGTTCATCGGCATTCGGGTCGACCAGCACGATGGGGGCATCCAGCGGCGCTGCTGCATAGAGGTTGGACGCCGGCATGACCTTGAGCGAGGTGCCGACGATCAACAGCAGGTCCGCCTCGGCGGCGATCTCCTCGGCGACCGCATAGAGCGGCACCGCCTCACCGAACCACACCACATCCGGGCGCAGCTGACTGCCCTTGTCACACAGGTCCCCGAGGCGAATGCCGCCACGCGGCAAGGGATAGCGCAGGCCATGGTCGACGCTGGAGCGCGCCTTGAGAATCTCGCCATGCAGATGCACGACCTCGCGCGAACCCGCTCGCTCGTGGAGGTCGTCGATGTTCTGGGTGATGACCGAGACGCGAAAGCCGTGCTGCTCCAGCTCAGCCAATGCCTTGTGGGCCGCGTTGGGCCTGGCGCGGCGTACCTGGGTGCGGCGGTCATCGTAGAAGCGCAGCACCTGCTGGGGGTCACGTCGGAAGGCCTGCGGCGTCGCGATGTCTTCCAGACGATGCTCTTCCCACAGGCCATCCTCGGCACGAAAGGTGCGCAGGCCGCTCTCGGCGCTGATGCCGGCGCCACTCAACACGACCAGGTGGCGTCCGTGACGTGCACCGGGGTCCTTGAAGCCTTCACTCATCTAGCACTCTCTCTGGCGTTGGACAGGATCGAACAGCGGGCATGGCGATCACACTCAGTCATCGATGAAATCCTGACTGCGATCGACACCGAAGCGCCGCTTGTTGCGATAGGGATAGACATCGATCACGCGCCCTTGCGCGATGGCGTCCTGCAGGCCACGCCACCAGCTGGCCTGGAAGATCTCGGGATGCAGCTCGTAGAACAGCTTGCGCAGCTGAATATCGGCAAACAGGAAGGGGCCGAACTCCTCGGGGAAGATGTCGTTGGGCCCCACCGAATACCAGGGCTCGCTGGCCAGTTCCTGCTCAGGGTAACGTGCCTCGGGAATCTCACGGAAGTTGCACTCGGTCAGGTAGCTGATCTCGTCGTAGTCATAGAAGACCACCCGTCCGTGGCGCGTGACGCCGAAATTCTTGAGCAACATGTCGCCGGGGAAGATGTCAGCGGCAGCCAACTGCTTGATCGCATTGCCATAATCATTGAGCACCGCGCGGGTTTCCTCGGCGTCACACTCCTCGAGATACAGGTTGAGCGGCGTCATCATGCGCTCGGTATAGCAGTGACGGATCAGCACCTTGTTGCCGCGCAGGCTGATCGACGAGCTGCACACCTCCAGCAACTCTTCGAGGCAGGCCGGGTCGAAGTGGTCCTTGCCGACGGTGAAGTTCGAGAATTCCTGCGTATCGGCCAGTCGCCCGACCCGATCATGGCGCTTGACCAGACGGTACTTCTCGCGCACCTGATCACGACTCATGTCCTTGCCGGGGGCGAAGCGGTCCTTGATCAGCTTGAACACCAGCCGGTAACTGGGCAGCACGAAGACCGCCATCACCATGCCGCGTACGCCCGGCGCGATGATGAACTGATCGGAGCGACTCGCCACATGCTGGTTGAGGCCGCGGAACAGCTCGGTCTTGCCATGCTTGTAGAAGCCGATGGCAGCGTACAGCTCGCCGATGGGCTTCTCGGGCATCAGGGTCTGCAGGAACCCGACCACCTCGCTGGGCACTTCGATCTCGACCTGGAAATAGGCCCGCGTGAAGGAGAAGATGATCGAGACCTCTTCCGGCTCGATGATCACGGTATCCAGATAGACGCCATCGCGCTCGGTATGCAGCACCGGCAACACCAGCGGCAGGGTCTGGCCGCCACCCTCGATGCGCCCGACCAGATAGGCCCCCTTGTTGCGATAGAAGACGCTGCGCAGCATCTCGAAGGCGGCGTCCGGCGCATCGCGCACCGCCTCAGGCAGCGTCGCGAGCAACATCTCGGCGCCCAGCGTCACATCGCGCCCCTGATGCTCGAAGGCGATCCCCAGCGGCGCCTCGTTGAGCACGGATTCGAGTGCCCCGGCCCAGTCACCCTCTACCGGCACACGATGACTGATGCTCAAGCCGGAATGGCGTGCCGGCCTCTGGCGGGATGGCGAGACGAACATCCAGTCGTCTCGGATGTGACGATGGGAAAACACGCTGCAGAAGATGGAGTTGTAGAAGGTCTCGGCCAGCTTGTAGTCGAGGCGTTGATCGATCAGCGCCATGTACTGCCGCTTGGCCTCACCCCACAGGGTGCACTCGCACAGGCGGTCGGGCTCGAAGGCGCGCTCCAGCCGCTCCATGGTGGCGGCGACCTTCTCGTCGTAGAGGTTGATACGCGCGGCGGAGGCCTGCTGGGCTTCCCGCCAGTCGGCCTCGATGAAGCGGCGCCGCGCATCACTGGAGATCTGCTTGAAGCGTGATCGATATTCATCGAAGCCATGCAACACGGTCGCCGCCAGTCGCTGGCCCTGCTGGCCATTGCCGCGCTCGTCACTGTCCACATCATTGCCCATCGCCGCCTCCCTGCCCTTCAGTCACCTGACATGACCAAAGCATGCGGACTGTCGCGCCAGCAAGCGAGACGACAATGGTCGCGGGCCTTCAACCCTGACTCACGCTAGGTGCGCCATCCATCAAGGCCGGGATGGCAGCGGACCGCCTGAAACGCAGAACGCCACCCCGCAAGCGAGGTGGCGTTCATGATGTCTGACGATGGCCAGGGGCGCGTGGCTTACAGCTCATGCCCCAGCGAGGCCGCCGAGTCGGCCAGCGGCTTGACGCGGCGCTCGGCCTCGAACAGGTCATCGGCCATGCCGGCCTGCTCGGAACTCATGTCCAGCGCATCGATGCGCGAGGCCTGGAAGCGGTCACGCTGCTCATCCAGGCCCGCGAAATCGAACAGGTCGCGGTCCGCCAGGTGTGACGGCGCCACCGAGGTGACGGCATGGAACATGGTTTCCAGCCGCCCCGGATGCTTCTTCTCCCAGTCCTGCAGCATCTCCTTGACCACCTGACGCTGCAGATTCTCCTGCGAGCCGCACAGGTTGCAGGGAATGATCGGAAACTCGCGGGCGTTGGAATAGGCCTCGATATCGGACTCACGGCAATAGGCCAGCGGGCGAATCACGATATGGCGCTGGTCATCGGAGAGCAGCTTGGGCGGCATCGTCTTGAGCTTGCCACCGAAGAACATGTTCAGGAACAGCGTCTCGAGGATGTCGTCGCGGTGGTGACCGAGGGCGATCTTGGTCGCGCCGATCTCGGCGGCGAAGCCATACAGCGAGCCGCGACGCAGGCGCGAGCACAGCCCGCAGGTCGTCTTGCCCTCCGGCACCTTCTCCTTGACGATGGAATAGGTGTCGCGCTCGAGGATGTGGTACTCGACGCCCACCGACTCGAGCCATGCCGGCAGCACATGCTCCGGGAAGCCGGGCTGCTTCTGGTCGAGATTCACTGCCACCAGCGTGAACTGCACCGGCGCATTGCGCTGCAGGTTCATCAGGATATCCAGCATGGTGTAGGAATCCTTGCCCCCGGACAGGCACACCATCACCTTGTCACCATCACGGATCATGCCGTAATCGGTGATGGCGGTACCGACATTGCGCCGCAGGCGCTTCTGCAACTTGTTCAGTTCGCGCTTGGCAGTGGCCGCATCAGTGGGGCTGGACGAAAGCTCGCTATCGGGTGTGAACATGGGGCATCAGGCTGGCAGTTTGGAAGGGCGCACAGTCTAGCATTGGCCAGTAGACGGTCACAGAGGCAGCGCGCTTCAGGCGGGGGTGCCTGCCCCTGTCGGGCCAGGTGGCGTGACGCCGACGCAAGATACGCCAACGCCCGCAGTCAGCGGGCGTTGGCGTGTGGCATGCGCTGTGGGGAACAGCGGCGCTTGCGCGGACTTCCTGCAAGCTAGAAAAGGCGCAAGCTAGAAAAGGCGCAGGCTAGAACAGGCGCAGCACTTCCAGATAGCGGATCACCACCCCGCCCAGCATCACGAGGATACCGAAGCGTTGCAGTCTGAATTCAAGCGCAGTGAGCGCAAGCTTGCGAGACCAGAACATCAGCACACCGCGCATGTCCTGTGTCCGGCGAATATAGAGGCCGTAGGCAAACAGCACGATGGCCAGGCCAAGAATCAACAGCGTATTGGTCGCGATCAGCATGTCGCACCTCGTGGGCAAGTACCCCTGAGTCATAAGGAAGGCAATCGTGGGCGGATGCCTTATCTGAAGCCGGGCCCCGAGCAGATGCCCGGGGCCCGACAGTCATCACCTGGCGCAGTGATGACGATCCTGAAGAGAATGATGCCGTCCTCAGGCCTGACAGAGGCTGGCTGACAGCAGGTCCGTATCACGCGTGGCCTTTGCTCGCTGTCGCCGCTTCATTATGGTTATCAAAGCTGCTCGGTCTTGCATCCTGCATGGCTTGGCCGTCCTGCTGGCCGGTAGTGCACTGGCGTGTAATCAGAGTCGACCTCTCGCCGCAGTGGGCGTGTCGTATGGCAGCCAGTGTGGACAAAGGCAGTGAGCCGGGCCATTGGACATTCCGGCAACAGACCTTGGAATAATAGCCTTGAGGATGATGTCGGCTGATGAGACGTCTGATACCGGGCCTGACACGCATTCAGAGCCTGCCCAGCGCCTACCCAGGCCCCTGACATAAGCCCCTGCCAGAGCACCTGCCAGAGCACCTGACATAAGCCTCGCTCAGGCCTGGCTGGCCAGCGAGGGCGACAGCGGTGCCTGCATCAGGCGCTGCGCCATCAGCGCACTGGTCACGGCGTCCCCCAGCGCGCTGTGGCGACCGATCACCGGCACGCCCAGGGCGTCAGCCATCGCCTCGAAGCGCAGGTCCGGGGCGGCGTCCGGCTGCTCATGCTTGCAGCGCCGGGCGTAATCGCGCGCCAGATCATGACGCTGGTTGGGCAGATCAAAGCCGAAGCGTGGCCGCAGGTGACGGTTGATCACCGCGACATCGAAGTCGATGCACCAGCCCACCAGCGGACGATTGCCGATGAACTCCAGCAGCTGTCGCAGCGCATCCCCCAGCGCTTCTCCGCCATGCAGATCGATACCGCGCAGACGATGGATGCGGATCGAGTCGCCCTGCAGCCCTTGCGGGCATTGCAGGTAGAGCGACAGTGCGCTGGAGGTATGGATATGGCGCGCATCGAAACGCACCGCCGCCAGCGAGACCAGCTCGGCGTGGCCGACATCGAGACTGGTGGTCTCGCAGTCCAGCGCCACACGCTCCCCCCCCCGCTCGGCGGCATGCCAGGGACGAAAGAGCTCGGCAAACTCGCCCTGCGCATGACGACGACGATCACTGGCGCGTCTCAGTTGTTCGAACATGCCACCTCCCCTCGGCCTTGAGGCCGGTTCAGTATTCCAGGTGATAACGATGTGACAGGCGCTGCTTGAAGTCCTTGACCCGACTCAGGGCATCGCGCAATAGATCACGCTCCAACGAGGACAACGACTGGGTGATGATCAGGTTGCGACTCCCCGCCTCCCGCGCCGCCGTGGTCTTGTCCTGGCCATCCCTTCGCGAGTCGCCAGCCCCGCCGGCAGCAGCGCCGTGTTCATCCTCTTCCAGATGGTGCAGCTGCTGGCGCAGACGCAACTCGGCAAACAGCGACAGTGCCTCGGCAAGGTCGGCGCTGTCGCTGGCCTCGATACGCCCATCACTGACCAGCGCCTCAAGCCGCGCGAAGGTGCCGGTGGCCATCACTCCGCGTTCCAGCGCCATGGTGCGAACGCCATGCACGATGGGGAAGATGCCGCCCTTCTTGATATCGATGCCGTGGCGCGGCGAGCGCAAGGAGCCGAACAGCGTCAGCGGGGTCGAGAAATGCAGCGCCGGGCGCGCGAAGTGCGACAGCAGCAGTTCATCGCGCGTGGCGTGGCGCACCAGGTGGCCGCGCAAGCTGTCGACCAGCGCTTCATTGCCGCCGCTGGCGCGCGCATCGAAGACGATGGCCAGATTCATCAGCGCCTCGCCATCGCGCCCGGCGCACCAGCGTGCGATCTTGCCGCGCCAGCGCGACTCGGTGGCGACCCACTCCGGATTGGAGACCATGATGTTGCCCGGGCATGGTGGATAGCCGAGACCCGCCAGGGCGTCACTGAAGCGCTGCAGGGTGTCCTCGTTTTCGGGCCACTGGTGGCCATCGGCGATGATCAGCCCATTGTCCTGATCGGTCTTGAGGATCTGTTCGCCGCGCCCTTCGCTGCCCATCAGCATCAGGCAACTCGAGGTCCGGTGCTCCTCCTCCACCAGCATGGCGAAGGTGCGCTCGATCAGGCGCCCGTTGAGCGCACTCAACAGCGCCATGGCATGGCGAATGTGGACTCCCTGCATCGCCAGCGCCCTGACCATTTCCGGCAGACGCGCACTGGCCTGCTCAAGCGCCGCCATGTCAGAGGCGCGCTCGATCTCGAGACTCACCAGCTGACTGCGATTGGAGAAGAACCCCAGCACGTCGGTCAGCTCGATGACCCCGACGACCGCCGCGTCAGGCGTCAGGCGCTCCTTGACCACGACCCGCGCGACCCGGTGGCGAGTCATCTGCACCAGCGCCTGGAACAGATATTCCTCCGCCGTGACCGCCACCAGCGCAAAGCTGCCCAGCGAGGCGAGCGGATGATTGGCAGCCAAGCCCTGAATCACCAGCGCATTGAGCAGGTCCGTGCGTGTCACCACGCCCTGACGCCCCTCGACAGAGATGATCAGGCTGTCCGCCCCCGACGTCTGCATGGCCTTGACGCCCTGCTCGATACTGGCGCTGGCCGCCAGCTTGAGCGGCGGACGCATACAGTCCATCACCCGCGCCAGCATGAAGCCCGCCTGGTCGCGACTCGCGCCCTGACGGGTGTCACGCTGCGCCGCCAGCAGCCGCGCCTTGTCACTCAGGCTGTGCTGGAAGTACTCACCGAAGTCAGGACACTCGTCGCACAGCGAGAAGAACAGCTGTGCGGGCAGCTGATAGCACAGCGTCTCCTGCTCACAGACGAAGCGGGTGCGGCAATGGCCATTGAGCAGCGTCAGCGCCCCGAACAGGTCCCCCGCGGTGTAATGACCGATGCGCAGGCTGACCCAGGCATCCAGCCCCTCGCGCTGCGCCTTGTCGAGCGTGGCGGCGTCCGGCAGTGCCGAATCGGCGGCCAGTTCCGCCACCTCGCCCTTGTGAATGATGTAGACCGCCTCACCGACGGCCCCCGGCACCAGCGGCTGCGCCAGCGCCTCGAAATAGTGAAGGTCCACCCCTTCGGCCAGCCGTTGCCGAAGACGCTCATCCAGCAGACTGAACGGCGGCTCCTCGAACGCGATATCCACCAGTGACGCTTGCATGACAGCGACTCCCCTCTGCGCGTGCAGCGCTGATCGATGCACGAGCCCTCAAACCACGAGGCCCCGCCTGCAGGTGCAAGACGGGGCTTCGGGAAACGGGGGCCTGTTCGCACCGATGCTGCGTGCTGCGCGAACAGGCCCTGCTGCCTGAATCAGTGATCCACTGCTGTTCCGGCCCCGCGCGGAACACGAATGTCCTCGACGATATGCTGGATGTGCTCGGGCGGCGGCGGAGTCATCTTGCAGACGATGACCGCGACGACGAAGTTGAGCACCATGCCCAGCGAGCCGATCCCCTCCGGCGACACACCCAGCAACCAGTTCTCGGCGCTGTTGAGTTCCGGCGAGATGAACTTGAAGTAGACGATGTAGCTGAAGGTGAAGACCAGGCCGACCAGCATGCCCGCGATGGCACCTTCCTTGTTCATGCGCTTGGAGAAGATCCCCAGCAGGATGACCGGGAAGAAGCTCGATGCCGCAAGCCCGAAGGCAAAGGCCACCACCTGCGCCACGAAGCCTGGCGGATTGATGCCGAAGTAACCGGCGATCACGATGGCCACGGCCGCCGCCATGCGTGCCGCCATCAGCTCCTGCTTCTCGCTGATGTCTGGCTTGAAGGTCTTCTTGAGCAGGTCATGCGAGATGGCCGACGAGATGACCAGCAACAGACCGGCCGCCGTCGAGAGTGCTGCCGCCACCCCACCCGCCGCCACCAGCGCGATGACCCATGCCGGCAGGTTGCCGATCTCCGGGTTGGCCAGCACGATGATGTCGCGATCGATGTAGACCTCGCTCTCGTTGTCGGTAGGCGTGTTGCTCACCAGACGCTGACCGTACTCACCGCGGGCCGCCTGGCTGTCGGCGCTGCCTTCGTAGCTCGGCTTGCCCGCGAAGGGATCACCGCCACGCATCTGGATGATGCCGTCGCCATTCTTGTCGACCCAGCCGATCAGCCCGGTGTTCTCCCAGTTGTAGAACCAGCCCGGCAGCTCCTCATAGGCCGTCTCGTTGACGGTCTCGACCAGATTCACCCGCGCGAAGGCACCCACGGCCGGCGCAGTGGTATAGAGCAGTGCGATGAAGAACAGCGCCCAACCGGCGGAGATACGTGCATCCTTGACCGTCGGCACCGTGAAGAAGCGCACGATGACGTGGGGCAGGCCCGCGGTACCGCACATCAGCGCGGCGGTGATGAAGAAGACATCGATGGTGGACTTGGAACCCTCGGTGTACTCGCGGAAGCCGAGATCGGTCACCACCTGATCGAGCTTGTGCAGCAGATAGACGCCGGTGTCATTGCCCTGGGCATCGACCAGGGTGCCGCCGAAACCGGTCTGCGGCAGCACGTGGCCCGTCATCATGATCGACAGGAACACCGCCGGCACCAGGAAGGCGAAGATCAGCACGCAGTACTGGGCCACCTGGGTATAGGTGATGCCCTTCATACCGCCGAGTACCGCATAGAAGAAGACGATCGCCATGCCGATCACCACGCCGACGTTCACGTCCACCTCGAGGAAGCGCGCGAAGACGATGCCGGTACCGCGCATCTGGCCGGCGACATAGGTGAAGGAAATGAAGATGACGCAGACCACCGCCACGGTGCGCGCGACGCTGGAGTAGTAACGGTCACCGACGAAGTCGGGCACCGTGAACTTGCCGAACTTGCGCAGGTACGGCGCCAGCAGCATGGCCAGCAGGACGTAGCCGCCGGTCCAGCCCATCAGGTAGACGGAGGCGTCATAGCCGACATAGGCGATGATGCCCGCCATCGAGATGAACGAGGCTGCCGACATCCAGTCAGCGGCGGTCGCTGCCCCGTTGGCGATGGGGTGAACGCCACCCCCGGCGACATAGAATTCCTTGGTGGAACCGGCTCGCGACCACACCGCGATCCCGATATAGAGCGCAAATGACGCGCCCACGAACAGATAGGTCAGCAGTTGAACATCCATTGGCAGTGTCCTTGGCGATGTCGATCATATTGTTCTTATTCACACAACGGCGCGGCACGACGAGCGGCCTGTGCCCGGCGTGTCACTGACTCATTGCTCGTGAACATCGAAGCGCTCATCGAGCTTGTTCATCGAACGGGCATACAGAATGATCAGCGCGAGGAAGAAGTAGATTGCCCCCTGTTGCGCAAACCAGAAGCCCAACTTGAAACCGAAGAACTGGATGTTGTTCAGCACGTCCACCAGCAATATCCCGCATCCATAGGACACCACGAACCAGACCACGAGATAGCCCATGATCAGTTTGATATTGGCGGACCAATACGCCTTGGCATTCGCTTCCTTCATGATGGTGTTCTCGCATTGTTATTGTGATTGGCGAAGTGGAGTGATTGGCGATCCGGAGATCGATGACCACCCGTCAGCGGATGATCCTTTCTCGGCGGCTGATGGGTATTTCCTGCGCCTTTCAAGGCATGACAGGAAACTTGGCGACTCGAATCTGACAGTAGACAAGGCCCTGCAACGCTGCAGGCTGACTTTAGTCGAGAATGTCAGCCATCCCTGATGGAGCAAAGTTGAGAACGATGCAATTCATTTGAAATCAACAAGTTGATTCATATCCTAAAGATGCAATCCCTTGGTCTATTGGCCAAATGGGCGAAGAATGATCGGCGAAAGCTTCGACGTATTGCGCGCATGACATTGGCCAATGCCGGAAAACAGGCCCGTTGTGCAGACGCCATTTCCGGCTTCTTGACGCCAATCATCGAGGCGTCTGCGTGGCAATGGATGACACGGCCTCTTCCCCACGACTCTCAAGACGCTGAGTCTGTCATGCACAATGCTTGGGACTCGTGGCGGGGCTGCGTAGAATGGCGCTTCCAGAGAGGAGAGCGACATGTTCCAGGGTTGGTGGCTGATCGCAGTGGCACTCGCATATATCGCGGTGCTGTTCACGATTGCATGGCGGGGGGATCGCAACGCCAAGAAACACGGGTCGCCGAATCGGCGCCCAGCGGTCTACAGTCTGGGGCTTGCGGTCTACTGCACCAGCTGGACCTTCTACGGTAGCGTCGGGCAGGCCGCGACCAGCGGCTGGAGTTATCTGAGCATCTTCATCGGGCCGATTCTGGCCTGTCTGCTGTTCTGGCCGATCCTGCTCAAGATGATTCGGGTCGCCAAGCGCCAGAACATCACCTCGATCGCCGATTTCATCGCCTCGCGCTACGGCAAGACGCAGTCGCTGGCGGTGTTCGCCTCGCTGGTGGCCCTGGTCGGCACCCTGCCCTACATCGCCCTGCAGCTGAAGGCCGTCTCGAGCGCCTATCAGGTACTCACCGACACCAGCGATGTCACGCGAACCGCCTGGCTGGGCGATACTGCCTTCTATGTCGCGGCGATCATGGCGCTGTTCGCCATCCTGTTCGGCACCCGCCACACCGACGCCACCGAGCACCATGTCGGCCTGTTGCAGGCGATCGCCTTCGAATCGCTGGTCAAGCTGGTCGCCTTCCTGACCCTGGGCGTCTATGTCACCTGGGGCATGTTCAATGGCCTGGGCGATCTGTTCACCAAGGCCGATACCTATCTGGAGCTGCAACAGCAGCTGGAGACCCAGACCTTCGGCACCGGCTTCTGGGCCCAGACGCTGCTGGCGATGCTGGCGATCTTCTGCCTGCCGCGTCAGTTCCACGTCGCGGTGGTCGAGAACACCCACCACGATGACGCCCGCCGTGCGCGCTGGATGTTCCCGATCTACCTGGTCGCCATCTCCTTCTTTGTGCTGCCGATCGCCGCCGCCGGCCTGACCATGTTCCCCGATGGTTCGGTGTCACCGGACAGCTTCGTGCTGGCGCTGCCGATGGCAGCGGACCAGACCTGGCTGACCCTGCTGACCTTCATCGGCGGCTTCTCCGCCGCCACCGGCATGGTGATCGTCGCCGCCGTCGCGGTCTCGATCATGATCTCCAACGAGATCGTGATTCCGCTGTTGTTCCGCCTGCGCTGGTTCGATACCGAGGCGCGCGACTACAGCCATATCGTGTTGCTGGCGCGCCGTCTGACCATCGTGATGATCCTGGCGCTGGCCTACGGCTTCTATCTGCTGATCGCCGAATACAGCACCCTCTCTGCCATCGGCCTGCTGTCGTTTGCCGCCGTCGCCCAGTTCGCACCCTCGCTGATGGGTGGCCTCTACTGGAAGCGCGGCAATCGCCTCGGCGTCATCGTCGGCCTGAATGTCGGCTTCGCGGTCTGGGCCTGGACCCTGCTCGTGCCGGCACTGGCACAGGCGGGCCTGATGCCGGCCGAGATCGTCAACCAAGGGCCGCTGGGCATCGACTGGCTGTCGCCGCATGGCCTGTTCGGCTTCCGCTTCAATGACCCGCTGACCCACGGCGTGATGCTGTCGCTCGGCCTGAACCTGTTCTGCTACATCTTCGTCTCGCAGATGACGCCGCAGCGCGTGGTCGAGCGCATCCAGGCCTCGCTGTTCGTCGACAGTGTCGAGACCCGCCAGACCAGCGTCTCGCGCCCCTGGACCGGCTCCACCTCCGTCTCGGACCTGCGCGTCCTGTGCGAGCGCTTCCTCAGCCACGAGCAGGTCGAGCGCGCCTTCGAGGACTACGCACGCCGCAGCGGCCAGCCGCTGGAGCTGCATGCACGCGCCTCCATCGACCTGATCCAGTTCACCGAGCGCTTCCTGGCCTCGGTACTCGGCGCCTCCTCGGCACGCATCGTCGTCAACTCGGCGCTGCAGGGTCGCGGCATCGGCATCTCGGATGTCATCTCCATCGTCGATGAAGCCTCGCAGGTGCTCGAATTCAACCGCGCCCTGCTGCAGGCGACCATCGAGAACATCCACCAGGGCATCAGCGTGGTCGACCAGCACATGCGCTTGGTAGTGTGGAACCAGCGCTACCTGGACATGTTCCGCTTCCCTGACAACCTGATCCGGGTCGGCGCGCCCATCGATCGCATCTTCCGCTACAACGCCCACAACGGCGAATACGGCCCGGGCGACCCCGAAGAGCACGTCGACCAGCTGCTGGACGCCATCCGCAACGGCGAGCCGCACCGCTACGTGCGCTATCGCCAGGATGACAGCGTGATGGAGATCCAGGGCAATCCGATGCCCGGTGGCGGCTTCGTCTACACCTATCAGGACATCACCCAGCAGAAGCGCACCGAAGAGGCGTTGATCCGCTCGGAAAACAACATCCGCATCTACACCGATAACGTGCCGGCGCTGATCGCCTACTTCGACAAGGAGTGTCGCTACCTCTTCACCAACCGTGCCTATGAAGCGGTGATGGGCATCGACCGTACCGCCGTGATCGGCGAGCCCGCCGAAGAGGCGATGCCGGAAGACATCTATCGCCAACGCGCGCCGTGGATGACGCGCGCGCTATCCGGTGAACGGGTCTCCTTCGAGATCTCGCTGGAAGCCCCGGAAGGCGGCGTGCGCTACATGCTGGTCACCTATACGCCGCACTTCAGCACCAAGGGCAACATCCTCGGCTTCTTCGCGCTCTATCAGGACATCACCGAGCGACGCCTGGCGGAGATCGCCCTCAAGGAGACCAACGAGAACCTGGAGGAGCGCGTGCGCGTGCGTACCCAGGAACTTTCACAGGTCAATGAGGCCCTGCGCACCGAGAACCGCGTGCGCGCCGAAGCCGAGCAGGCATTGCGTCAGGCCAAGCAACTGGCCGAGGATGCCAACGCCTCCAAGACACGCTTCCTGGCCGCGGCCAGCCACGACCTGCTGCAGCCACTGAATGCGGCGCGTCTGTTCACCTCCGCCCTCGCCCAGCAGGTCGAAGGCGAGATGAAGACCACCACCAATCACATCGACAACTCGCTGCAGGCCGCCGAGGAACTGCTCAGCACCCTGCTCGACATCTCCAAGCTGGATGCCGGGGCACTGGCGCCACGCCGCAGCGTGTTCCGCCTCTCCGACATCCTCAAGCCGCTCAAGGCCGAGTTCGAGGTAATGGCGGAAGACCGCGGACTGGACCTGAAAGTGGTAATGACGCAGCTGGCGGTGGATTCCGATGGCCAGATGCTCAGACGCATCGTGCAGAACTTCCTCTCCAACGCGGTGCGCTATACCCGCCAGGGCCATGTGCTGCTGGGCTGTCGCCGTCTGGGCGATCGCATTCGCATCGAGGTCTGGGACACCGGCCCCGGCATTCCCGAGTCGAAGCTGACCGAGATCTTCCAGGAATTCCGGCGTCTCGACCAGACCGAGCGTCACAAGGAAAGCGAGAAGGGGCTCGGCCTGGGACTGTCGATCGCCGAACGCATGAGCCGGGTGCTCGACCACCCGATCACGGTGCGCAGCTGGGTCGGCATCGGCACCGTCTTCGCCGTCAGCGTGCCGATCAGCAAGGAGCTGCCGGCGGCCGAGCTGCCGGATGCCGTGCCGGCTCGCAAGCGCGCCGGCAACAAGCTGACCGGCACTCGTGTCCTGTGCATCGACAACGAGAGCCTGATTCTCGAGGGCATGAAGGCGATGCTGTCCGGCTGGGGTTGCGAGGTATTCACGGCGACCTCGATCGGCGGCGCCAAGTCGGTGATCCGCAACCTGGATGGTGATCCGGATGCCATCCTCGCCGACTACCACCTCGACAACGAGGTGACTGGCCTGATGGCGCTGGATGCGCTGGATGAACGTCTGGCAGGCTCGGTGCCGGGCATCGTGATCACCGCTGACCGCACCGATGAGGTCGCCGAGGAAGTGCGCCGTGCGGGTTATCACCTGCTGCTCAAGCCGGTGCGACCCGCCGCGCTGCGTGCGCTGCTGACGCGCACCCTGCAGGCCAACCGCGCCGAGAAGCACACCAGTGGCGCGAGTGATGCCCCCGACGCCGCGACGGATGACCCAGCCCCCTGATCAGGCGGGCTGGCCTGTCGCTCTTTCGTCCTTAACTCTTTTATCCATGACGCAAAAAGCCCGCCCTGTCAGCGACAGGGCGGGCTTTTTGCGGCTTGAAGGCGCGACTCTCGAGGAGAGCCTCAGCTCAAGCGCTGACGCAGGATCAGGAGCGGACTTTCGGCGGCTCGACTTCCAGACGCTGGGCCGCGATGACGGCCTGGGTGCGCGAATGCACGCCCAGCTTGCGCAGAATGGCGGTCACGTGGGCCTTGATGGTGGCCTCGGACACATTCAGCTCATAGGCGATCTGCTTGTTGAGCAGACCTTCCGTCAGCATGTTGAGCACGCGGAACTGCTGCGGCGTCAGTGACGCGATCGCCTCGGCGAAGCGCGATTCATCTTCGGAAGACTCGCCCATGGCCTCGGCGATATCCGTCGGCAGCCAGACCTCACCTTCGAGGATCTCGCCGATGGCTTCGGCGATGACGTCGAGGCTGGCGGACTTGGGAATGAAGCCGGAGGCCCCATAATCGATGGCGCGGCGCACCACGTAGGGCTCCTCGCTACCGGACACGACCGCCACCGGGATGTCCGGTGTCTGGCCACGCAACTGGATCAGACCGGAGAAGCCGTGGGCTCCCGGCATGTGCAGGTCCAACAGGATCAGGTCGGCATCGGGATGGCGGGCAACGACTTCGTTGGTCGCTTCCATGCTGTCAGCCTCGACGATCTCCGCCTGAGAGGCGACTTGTCTAAGCGCCTGGGTCAGTGCGGCACGAAAGAGCGGGTGATCGTCTGCAACGATGAACTTCTGGGCAAAGGCCATTGAGTCTCCTCCAAAACCCCGATGGTGATCATCACCGACCTTCCTGGCCGGTCAACAATCGCCGTTATTTTCTGGCATGTTACCCCATAAAACGTGCGTTTAACAAAGCAGCCCACCATCGGAAGATGTACTGATGTTTCGCTCGGGGAACACGAGTATCGCACGGATTGATGCCCGGCGAGCGAACAATCCGTGCGCTGATTCTGACAGCATCCTGGGGATGGTGAGTCAGACAACCCTACCCGCAACGCGACTGGCATACCAGCCGATCAATGCGACACCGGCAATCAGCACGAAGCCGATCAGACTGGCGATATCCGGCACCTCCCCCCAGATGGCCCAGCCCGCCAGTGCCGAAAACACGATGGTCAGATAGGAATAGATCGACACTTCCCCCGCCGGTGCGAGGCGATAGGCGGTGGTCATCAGAATCTGACCGCCGGCCGCAAAGATGCCGATGCCCAGCAAGGCCAGCGCCTGGGGGCCACTCGGCATCACCGGATTCATCAACATCGGCACCAATGTCACCACACTGGAGACCAGCGAGAAATGCAGCACGATGGTCGCCGAGGCCTCGCGCCCTCTCATCGCACGGATGAGCGTATAGGCCGCCCCCGCCAGCATTGCCGAACCCAACCCGACCATGGCGGGCAACAATGCCTCCACCCCACCCTCGGCAAATGCCAGTTGCGGCTTGATGACCAGCGCCGCGCCAGAGAAGGCGACCAGCATGCCGACCAGCCGCCAGCCACCCAGGCGCTCGGCCAGGAAGAGGCCGGCAAACAGGCTGACGAAGAACGGCGATAGCTTATTCAGAATAGTCGCATCTGCCAGCAGCAGATGATCGATGGCGTAGAAGAAGCTCATCACGCCGCCGAGGCCGATCAGTGACCGCGCCATCAGCATCGGCTGGTGATGCCAGTGACCCAGCAGACGCGCGCCCGCCATGCGCACCATCACCACCGCCACGCCGAGACTGACCAGGTTGCGCACGAAGACCTTCTCGAACAGCGGCAGGTCGCCGCTCAGCTTGACCATTGCCCCCATCAGCGCGAACGAGATCGCCGACAGGCACATCAGGATGACCGCGCGAGGACGATTCTCGCCCTCAGTGGACGACGCGGCGGCGGGAGAACTGGCGGGAGAACGGGCTGGCTGAGAGGCGGGGCAGGATGCATCCGACTTGCCTGCTGACATGGGGGCGGCCTTGATCATGAATTGATTGGGGAAATGCGCAGCGAGGCGCGAATGGACTCCGCGGGCACATGCGCCGGCGCATCATTATCAAGCCAGCGCCTCCTCGATGGCCAACCTTTCACGTCTCGCACAGCGCAAAAGCGCGGGCCAGGAATACGAACAGACAGATGCCCCCAGACAGGCGCACAAAAAAGCGCGGGAGCCAGGCTCCCGCGCTTCGCTGTCGCTGCGTGTCTTGTCAGGCCTCGATGACTGTCACTCGACGCGTTCAGCGGTTGGCGCGCTGCTCGATCAGATCATCCACCACTGACGGGTCCGCCAGGGTCGAGGTATCGCCGAGGCCGTCGGTCTCGTTGGCGGCGATCTTCCTGAGGATGCGGCGCATGATCTTGCCGGAACGCGTCTTGGGCAGCCCCGGCGCCCACTGGATGACATCCGGCGAGGCGATCGGGCCGATGTCCTTGCGCACCCACTGGGTCAGCGTCTTCTTGAGCTCATCACTGGCTTCGATGCCGTCGTTGAGCGTCACGTAGATGTAGATGCCCTGACCCTTGATGTCATGGGGATAGCCGACCACGGCGGCCTCGGCGACCGCCTCATGCGCCACCAGCGAGGACTCGATCTCGGCGGTGCCCATGCGGTGGCCAGAGACGTTGAGCACATCATCGACGCGTCCGGTGATCCAGTAGTAGCCATCCTCGTCGCGACGACAGCCATCACCGGTGAAGTACATGCCCGCATAGGTGGAGAAGTAGGTCTGCACGTAGCGTTCGTGATTGCCCCAGATCGAACGTGCCTGCCCCGGCCAGCTGTCGAGAATCACCAGGTTGCCTTCGGTCGCGCCCTCGAGGATGTTGCCCTCGTTGTCGACCAGCGCCGGCTGCACACCAAAGAACGGCAGCGTGGCGGAGCCCGGCTTGAGATCGGTCGCGCCCGGCAGCGGCGCGATCATGATGCCGCCGGTCTCGGTCTGCCACCAGGTGTCCACCAGCGGGCAATTGCCATTGCCGATCACGCGGTGGAACCACTCCCAGGCCTCGGGGTTGATCGGCTCGCCCACCGAGCCGAGCAGCCGCAGGCTCGTGCGCGAGCTTGAGTCCATCACGCTGTCACCGTGTGCCATCAGCGCACGCACGGCGGTCGGGGCGGTATAGAGAATGTTGACCTGGTGCTTGTCGACGATCTCGCCGATGCGCCCGTGGGTCGGATAGCTGGGCACGCCCTCGAACATCAGCGTGGTCGCGCCATTGGCCAGCGGCCCGTAGACGATATAGCTGTGGCCGGTCACCCAGCCGACATCCGCCGTGCACCAGTAGATATCGCCATCGTGATAATCGAACACGTAGCGATGGGTCATCGCGGCATAGAGCAGATAACCGCCCGTGGTGTGCTTCAGGCCCTTGGGCGTGCCGGTGGAACCAGAGGTGTAGAGGATGAACAGCGGGTCTTCCGCGCCCATCGCCTCGGCCGGGCAGTCACTGGACTGGCGGTCCACCAGCTCATGGAACCAGGCATCGCGACTGCCCCAGTTCACCTCACCGCCGGTACGCCGCACCACCAGCACGTGGTCGACACAGTCGGTGCCATCACGCTCCAGCGCCTCATCGACGTTTTCCTTTAGCGGCACGCGCTTGCCACCCCGCAGTGACTCATCGGCGGTGATCACGATGCGCGAGCTGGAATCGACGATACGCCCCGCCAGCGCGTCCGGCGAGAAGCCACCGAACACCACCGAGTGCACGGCACCGATGCGCGTACAGGCCAGCATCGCCATCGCGGCTTCGGGAATCATCGGCATGTACAGCGTGACCACATCGCCCCGCTTGACGCCCAACTCCTTGAGGCCATTGGCAAACTGGCTGACACGCGCGTGCAGCTCGCGATAGGTGATCGACTGGGACTCGTTCGGGTCGTCCCCTTCCCAGATGATGGCGACCTGATCGCCCCTCTCGGCGAGGTGGCGATCGAGGCAGTTGTGCGCCACGTTGAGCTTGCCGTCCTCGAACCAGCGCACATCGACATCACCGGGGCCGAAGTTGGTATTGCGGATCACCGAGGGCGCATCGAACCAGTCCAGTGACTGGGCCTGCTCGGCCCAGAATGTCTCCGGCGCCTCGACGGACTGCTGATACATGGCCTGATAGCGCTCGCGGTCTGCCCAGGCGTGGGCGGCGGCATCGGGAGTGACCGGATGAACCTTGGCATGTTCGCTCATGTGGCGTGACCTCTGACGGATTGGCTGGCGACTCGCTGTCCCACGCGGCATGCGTGAAGCGCAGGCGAGCCGAGGCAAGTCCATTTCAGCTTAAACCCAAGCATGGGGGGGCCACACACTAGACCTTGGTAGATAAATTTTTACTAATTATTTCAACTGTTTATCAACAAATTACACCAAGGTCACAGCGACGTTCGGAGGACAGAAACCGCCTGAAAAGGCACCTTCTGGCGCGACTCGCACTTTGCAATGACGCGCCAGCGAGTGAAATGATCGTCAACGCGCAGTCGACGCATTGCGCGCCGGGTCATTCAAGGGACCGCTCAATTCCTGGCCACAGCGTCGACAGCGATAGCGGTGGCCGCGCTGGGCATTGGCGTGGCGTCGCGAGCTGAAATAGTGCGCGGTATCGCAGCCACAGCCATAGGCCCAGGGCGCCGGACTGGCAGTCGAGACATCCATGCGATGCGTCACCTCCGGCGGGATGCCGTAGAGGTTGGTCATCACCTGCTGCCACTCGGGGCCATGTGGTTTGACGCGTGTCTTGCCGGCGCGCTCGACCACCTCCATCACCACCCAGTGCGCGACCTCGTGGGGGACGGTCTGGCTGAGGAAGTGATGGCGGTTCTCGCTGAGCAGCTGCCAATTGAAGCGCAGCCGCTGGCGCGCCGAATCCGCCGTGCCCGCCGTGCGTCCCTTGAGGCGGCAGGAGACCGACGGCATGCGCAGCTCGGGGAACAGGGCACGCGCGCGTGCCAGACATGCCAGCACCTGCGCCTCCAGTGTCGCGTGCAGGGCAGGCGCCGTCAGCGCCTCAAGCGCGGCGGCATCGGCCAGCGGCAGTGGCGTCGCGGGGGTCTCCCCCAGGCAGGCCAGGGCATGATCGGGCGCAAATCGGTGTCGACTGACGACACGACGAGTGGATGATGACATGACACGATGACCAGACAGCAGAGCGATGGAACGGATGAGCTGATGACGAGCGAGCGTACCACTCCTCGAGGCGTGAAATGATACACTAGCGCCATTCACGCCTGCCCGGTTCCCCTTGGTTCACCCTGGTAGCCAGGCAGCACTGTTCGACTTCTCCCCTTATCGCACGTGAGACTCCCCCATGGCCGAGCCTGTCCAGACCCAGCCGCTGCTGGATGATGAATCCCTCGACATCCTCGACGAATTCCTCGAGTCCGACATCGTCGGCCCGGAAGCTCTCGATATCATCAGTGCGCATGGCTTCATGCTGGCACTGGCCATCGCACCGCGCGAAGTGCCCTCCAGCCTGTGGCTGCCGGAACTCTTCCAGGGGCAGCCAAGCTACGAAAGCCCGCAGCAGGAAGCAGAAGTCGTCTCCCTGTTCGAGCAGATGCGCGCCAACGCCATCGATGCCCTCGAGCACGGCGTGCTGCCGGAACTGCTGTTCGAGCTGGAACTGGGCGGTGCCGACCCGGTCGAGACACCGATCGGCGACTGGTGCGCCGGCTTCATGGAAGGCGTGTTCATGGACGAGGAGGCCTGGTTCGGCACCCAGGAAGAGGCGGCCGCCGAACTGCTGCTGCCGTTCATGGCAATCTCCGGCGTCTTCGACGATGAAGACCCGGAGATCGGCGAGCTGATCGCCGACCCGATCGGTGCCCAGCGCTTCGTCAACCAGCTGCCGGAACTGCTGCTGGACCTCTACCTGCTCTACCGTGTCCCGCCGGAAAGCCCCAAGCCGTCGCCGCGTCGCAAGGGTTCCGCCGCACCGGGCGCAGCCGGCATTCCGCGCAGCAAGCACGCCGGCAACAAGGGCGCTGGCAAGGGTGGCAACAAGAACGGTGGCAAGGGCGGCGGCAAGAAGCGCTGATCCCGCCATGGCGCTCTTAACGCCATGCAGCCTTGAAAACGACAACGCCGGGCGACCTCATGGGTCGTCCGGCGTTTTTGGTTCCACGCAGCCGCGTCTGTTGAAACAGCTGCGAACCGGTCAGCGCAGCCGCGTCACCAGGCTATCCAGAGTGCCATAGCCCCACTCGCGACAGCGCTGCATCAGCGGCCGACGCTGCCAGGCGGCCTGGGTGATCTCGACACTGTGGGCGAAATGATGCTCGAACAGCGTGGCGACGTCGGCGGCGAAGCGATGGTCCTGCACTTCCTGATTGGCCTCCAGATTCCACTGCAGGCTCCAATGATCGAAGTTGCACGACCCCAGCGTCACCCAGTCATCCGCCAGCGAGAACTTGGCATGCAGAAAGCGGGGCTGGAATTCATGGATACGCACGCCCGCCTTGAGCAGCCCGGCGTAGAAGCGCTGCCCCGCCGAGCGCACGCCCGGGTGATCATGATGCTGCCCGGCGATCAGCAAACGGACATCGACACCCCGGCGCGCCGCACGCTTGAGGCGCCGCCGCATGCTGAAGGTCGGCACGAAGTATGGCGTGCAGATCCACAGCCGCTTGCGTGAGCTGCTGGCCTGATGCTGCAGGGAATGACGGATGGCCTGATAGCGGAAACCATGCCCCCAGACCACCCGCCCACGCATGCTCAGATAGCCCTCGACCCGGCACGCCCGCACATTGATGCTGCGCACCGCCAGCCGACTGCCATGACCACGACTGGCCGCGGAGTCCCACACGCGTGCGAACAGGCGCACCCAGTCACTGATGCACGGCCCCTCGATGCGTATCGCGACTTCCGACCAGGCCTCGGCAAAGACGTCCACCGCACCGAAGCCGCCGGTAAAGCCCACCTCCCCATCGACCACCAAAAGCTTGCGATGGTCACGCGTCAGATTGCGCCCCAGCCGCCACCAGGAAAGCGGGTTGTAGATCCTGAGCTGGATATCGGCCTCGATCATGCGCTGGCGATCAACTTCCTCGAGGCCCAGCGAGCCGAAGCCATCCAGCAGCACCAGCACCGTCACGCCGCGGCGGCGCGCGCCACACAGCGCATCGATCAGGACGCGACTGAGGTGGCCGCTCTCGGCCAGATACAGCTCGAGCAGGATGGAATGGCGCGCGGATTCCACCGCCTCCAGCATGCTGGGCAGAAAACGCGCGCCTTCCGGCAGCAAGGTGAATCGATTGCCTGATCGCCACATTCCCAGCATGCCTTGCCTCCCGTCATTTCCCTGCACGGCACGATACAGATGACGATGCCCATGACGGTGCACCGCCAGATGCCGCCACTGTGCGCTTCGTCACTACGCACTCTGCACGGCGTCTGCGGGCAGAATGCGTATAATGTTCAATATCATGCTCGCGCTGAGCGCTACCAGCCAGACCATGAAAACGTCGCAATCAACCCTCATTCATCGTCCCGATGCTTTATTCGTGAACGCCGACAGATTGTCGTTTCCGGTAGTCCGTCCTTGTCCACACCTGCGAGAGCCTCACCATGTCGCCAGTCACCTTAGTCTTGCGCCCGTTGCGCAATGTCAGTCGCCGTCTGCTGGACAAGTGGGTGGAGCTGCGCGCGGTGGAGCCCGACATCAATGCGTTGGACCACAGCGCCTTGAACCTCGATCCGACGCTGCCGGTGGTCTACGTCTTCCCGTACCAGGCATTGTCCGACGAGCTGGTGGTCGAGCAGCTGTGCGAGGCACGCGGCCTGCCCTCGCCGACTCTGCCTCTGAGCATAGGCGACCTGCGCCTGAGCCACTCCCGTCTCCGTCTGTTGCGGCGCTCGCGCAGCGACAGGAGCCTGCTGTCACGTCGACTGGCCAAGTTGATCGCCGCACTGGAAGACGCCCCGAGTGATGTCGAGGTGCAGCTGGTGCCGGTCAGCGTGTTCTGGGGGCGTGCCCCGGGCAAGGAGTTCGGCTTCTGGAAGTTCATCTCCGCCGATAGCTGGCGGGTGACGGGCGTGCTGCGCCGCGCCATCGCGATTCTGGCGCATGGGCGCTCGGTGGATGTGCATTTCGGTCAGCCGCTCAGGCTGCATGAAGCGCTCAGGGAAGGCCCGCAGGACTCGGCGCTGGCGCATCGCCGCATCTCGCGCCTGCTGCGCGTGCACTTCCGGCGCGTGCGTACCCGCCTGCTGGGGCCAGACCTCTCCCACCGCCACACCATGATTCGCAACCTGCAGAAGGCGCCCGCCGTGCAGGACGTGATCAGCGAGCTGGCACGCGAGCAGAATCAGCCGCCGGCACGCCTGGAGAAGCGCGCCCTGCAGTATGGTCGCGAGATCGCCTCCAACATGGGCTATCCGGTGCAGCGCTTTCTGGCGCATGCCCTCAAGCGGCTGTGGCACAAGCTCTACGACGGCGTCGAGGTGCGTGGAATGTCGCAGGTCAAGGCCATCGCCGGCGACTGCGAGCTGATCTACGTGCCCTGTCATCGCAGCCATATCGACTACCTGCTGCTGTCCTACGTGCTGTTCCACGAGGGCCTGATGACGCCCCACGTCGCCGCAGGCAAGAATCTCGACATGCCGATCATCGGCCCGATCCTGCGCCGTGGCGGCGCCTTCTTCCTGCGCAGAAGCTTCCGCGGTAATCGCCTGTATGCCACCGTCTTCGACGAGTACGTGCACCAGCTGATCACCCGTGGCCACCCGCTGGAGTACTTCATCGAGGGGGGCCGTTCGCGCACCGGCCGCATGCTGCCCCCACGCCCGGGCATGCTGGCGATGACCCTGCGCTCCTTCCTGCGTGATACGCGCCGCGAAGTGGCCTTCGTGCCGGTCTACATCGGCTACGAGAAGGTCTTCGAGAGCCTGAGCTATCAGCGCGAGCTGTCGGGGGCCAGCAAGAAGAAGGAATCACCGCTGGACCTCATCCGCGTGCTCGGCCAGCTCAAGCAACCCTTCGGCAAGGTCTACCTGAACATCGGCGAGCCGCTCAAGCTGGGCGAATGGCTGGATGAGACCGCGCCGGACTGGAAGGCCAGCCGTCATCAGCGCCGCCCAGAATGGCTGACCCAGGCGGTGCCGCAACTGGGGCATGAAATCGCCACGCGCATCAATGCCGCCGCCGCGCTCAATCCGGTCTCGCTGACGGCGCTGGTGCTGCTGTCCACCGCCCACCACGCCATCGAGGCCAGCCTGCTGCAACGCCAGCTGGCGATGCTGGTGCGTCTCGCCGACAAGCTGCCGGGTCGCCATGACCACAGCCTGCCCGAGGGCACGCCGGAAGAGTGGGTCGCACACTGTGCCCATCTGGGGCTGGTCACCCTGCGCCCGCAGAGTCTTGGCGAGCTGGTGATCGCCACCCCGGAGCAGGCCAGTCTGCTGACCTGGTATCGCAACAACGTGCTGCACCTGCTGGCGCTGCCGGCGCTGATCGCCTTCGCCTTCCGCAATACGGCCCAGTACACCCTCGAGGCACTGGAAGACCAGATCAGTCCCGCCTGGCCGCTGCTGGTGCGCGAGCTGTTCGTCCCCGAGGCCCCTGAGCTGAAGGCGGATATCGCCGCCACGCTGGCTCTGATGAGCGAGGAAGGTCTGCTGGAGCATCAAGCCGCGACTGGCGACACTCCGGAGCGCTGGTCACGTCCGGTGGCCAGTCAGGAGCCTTCCGAGCAGCTGCGCCTGCTGGCTCAGCCGGTACAACCGACGCTGGAACGCGGCTATCTGTTGATCGCCGCCCTGTTGCAGCACGGCAGCGGCACGCTGGACCGCGAGTCCCTCGAGAGCCATTCCGGCGCCCTGGCCGAACGCCTGACCCTGCTGTCGGGCCTCAATGCGCCGGAGTTCTTCGACAAGCGTCTGTTCAGCGGCCTGCTCGATACCCTGCTGGAGCTGGAGTTCATCTGGCTGGAGAGCGGCCAGCTATGCTTTGGCGAAGCGCTGGAAGACCTGCAGGTGCACGGGCGTGATCTGTTCGATCCCGCCCTGCGCCACCGCCTGCAGCATGTGCGCCTGCGCGACAGCGACAGCGAGAACGAGACCGAGAAAGAGAACGACGCCCCGACTGAAGGCATGGACGAGGAGCAGGCTCCAGCCCTCGACGACAGCGAGGCCGCTGACGAAACTGCATCAGCAGACCGCAAGGCGTCCGACACCTCCTCTCAGCGCGAATGAGATGATGGGCCGAGGCCCATAGAGCAAAAAAGCCCCCGCCGCGATCAGATCGCGAGCGGGGGCTTTTGCGTTTGGCGGGAGAGCGCGCTGGGACCGCCATCGTCAGGCGGCAGCGCTATCAGCGCAGCGCCTGCTTCACATAGACGTCGTAGCGGCTGGTCTTCTCCTCGACCACATGACTCGGCGCGAGCCCGCCGATCGGCTCGGCCTTGCGTGGCCGCTTGACCACCACGCGATGCGTCGCGACCTCCAGCGCCGCCTCGAGCAACGCCGGGGCATCCGCATCATCGCCGGCCAGGGCGCGGAAGACACGCATCTCCTTCTTGACCAGTGCCGACTTGTCACGATGCGGGTACATCGGGTCGAGATGCACCACCTGAGGCGGCTGGTCCCACTGCGCTACCAACTCCCCGAGCTCCCGCGTGGCATCACCGTGCAGCGCCTGCATGCGCAGCGCGATCTCGCGAATCTCATCATCTGCGCAGCCCTGTGCCCGGGTCAGACCATCGACCAGAATCGCCGCCGTGGCCGCCACGCGTTCGATCATCAATACCGGTGCCCCGAGACTCGCCAGCACGAAGGCATCGCGCCCGAGCCCTGCGGTGGCATCGACGATGCTTGGCAGTGCGCCTCGGTTCAGACCACAGGCGCGTGCGATCAGCTGGTTGCGCCCCCCGCCGAAACGACGGCGATGATCGGCACGACCGGCGACGAAGTCGACGCACAGCGGCTTGCCGTATTCGCGCTCGTCTCCGGCGATCACCAGGCGCGGTGCGCCCTGCTCGTCCAGCGCCACCTCGAGCTTGAGCGCCGGCATCTCGTCATCTTCCCGCAGTGCGATACCGAAATGTGCCGCCAGCATGGCGAGTTCCGGGCGCGCCTGCAGCCGTGAACGGGCAATGGCGATCACGGGAGCGGCATCGGCCGCTGCATCATGGGCAACGAGAGAGTCTTCGGGTGGCAGCATGGATCGGCTCTATGAGAAACGGTGAAGAGGAACGGTGAACGCAGGAAAAGAGAAACTCGCATGGCATGCGATCAGGCTGACAAACGCCGACGGCGCCGCAAGAGCGACGCCGTCAGGGGACAAGCTTACGTCATCGCGCGCATGGCTTACAGCAGCAACAGCATGCCGAACAGCATCATGCCCAGCAGCAGGCGGTAGATGACGAAGGGCAGCATGCCGATGCTGTCGATAGCCTTGAGGAACAGCTTGATGCACACCAGCGCGGAGACGAAGGACAGCACCACGCCGAGGGCGACATCGAACAGCTGCGCCTCACTGCCGGTCTCGATCAGCTCCAGGCCCTTGAGCAGGCCGGCCGCGACGATCAGCGGAATCGACAGCAGGAAGGAGAAGCGCGCGGCGCTCTGACGCTCGAAGCCCAGCAGCAGCGCGGCGGTGATGGTGATGCCCGAACGCGAGGTGCCGGGAATCAGGGCCAGCGCCTGGAACAGGCCGATGATCAGCGCGCCCTTGAGCGTCAGCGTCGCCAGGTCACGCGTGCGGGCGCCCTTGACGTCCGCCCACCACAGCAGCAGACCGAAGACGATGGTGGTGGTACCGATCACCGCGATCGAGCGCCCGGCCGTTTCCACCACATCGCCCAGCAGGCCGCCGAAGATCACGGCCGGCAGCGTCGCCAGCAACACCGCCCAGCCCAGACGGCTGTCTTCGGTCTGGCGCGCCGCCAGCGTGCCGCTGCCGCTGAACTGACCAAACCAGCCAGCGAGAATGTTGGCGACATCCTTGCGGAAGGCCATCACCACGGCCAGCAAGGTACCGACGTGTACCGCGACATCAAACGCCAGCCCCTGGTCCGGCCAGCCGAACACCTGGGAGGGCAGAATCAGGTGGGCGGAGGAGGAAATCGGCAGAAATTCCGTCAGACCTTGAATGACGGCCAACGCCACCACATGCATGAGTTCCATGAAACATCCTTTTAAGAGAGACGGGCCTCAGTGGCCCACACGGACGACAGACATCGTCTGTGGCACTGCACGTGCCGTAGTGACAGAACAACGCTTTGCGTCAAGCCGCGCCGCGAGTGTCGGGCGCGACATGATGATGCGCGAACCTTATGTCAGCCTTGGCTGAACCCACGATGACGCAACGAGATGGCAATCCCTGGCGCCATCAGCGCCATGCCACCTCATTGCGCAGATAGACCGGCTGGGCCTCGACCGCCGACACCGCTTCACCGCGGGCATATGCCTGGGCGGCCAGCATCACCATGGCTTCGGCATCCGGTTGCGGCTCGGGCAGTTGCAGTGCCAGGCTGGCACGCACGCTCTCGGGCAGCTCGTCGTGCATCACCAGCCCCGAACCGACCGCCAGCCAGTCGTGTTCGCGCAGCGCCGCAGGCAGCTCCAGCAGGCCCGGAGCGCAGACCTGCTCGGGTAGCACCTGCTCGACCTCGATCTCGCCGTCAGCGCGCGTCACGACACGATAGGCGCCGGTGTAGAGCTCGCCCATGCGTGCATCCAGCATCGGCAGCACGAAACGCGCGTGATGCAGGCGGTGGGCCTGCAGTGACAGGGCCGCCAGCGTCGAGACGCCGATCACCGGCACATCGAGACCGAAGGCGAGGCCCTGGATGGTGCCAGCGGCGATGCGCAACCCGGTGAACGAGCCCGGTCCGTGGCCATAGGCCAGGGCGTCGAGGTCATTGAGGGTCAGATCGGCAGCGGCCAGCAGCGCCTCGATCATCGGCATCATGCGCTGGGTGTGCTGACGGGGAGCCTCACAGCGCTCGGCAGTAACAACGCCGTCTTGCCACAGGGCAACGGAACAGGCGGAAGAGGATGCATCGATGGCCAGAAGCGTGGTCATGGGCGGTTCGTCGTCAGAAAAATGTGACGCGATTCTACCCGTCCCCCGCGGGCAGCAAAAGACGCAGGCTGTCCACGGCTGGTGTCGGTCGCGGGCGTCACTCCTGCTGCAACCCCCACGCCCACGCCGTCAAGCGGCCTGCCGCAACGCCTGATTCCTGATTCGCGCCAGTATGCGAAGAACAAAAAAACGCCCGCAGACAATGTCTACGGGCGTTCTTCGTCAGGCGGCCGGCTTCACCAGCGCGATCAGATCTGTTGCAGCTGAGCCACCTGAGGCGTGCCAGGCAATCAGTGCTCCAGCGCGCTGACCAGCTGAGCACGAATGTCGTCGACGGAGCCGACGCCTTCGATGCGGTGGTAGGCCGGTGCCTGGGCATCGCCAGTGGCAGACCAGCTGGAGTAGTACTCGACCAGCGGTTCCGTCTGCTCGTGATAGACGGACAGACGGTTGCGCACGGTGGCTTCGCGGTCGTCTTCACGCTGGATCAGGGCTTCGCCAGTGACGTCGTCCTTGCCTTCTTCGCGCGGCGGGTTGTACTCGATGTGGTAGACACGACCGGAGTCCGGGTGCACACGACGACCGGACAGGCGCTTGACGATCTCTTCGTCAGCGACGGCGATCTCGACCACGTGGTCCAGCTTCACGCCCGCTTCCTTCATGGCGTCAGCCTGCGGAATGGTGCGCGGGAAGCCGTCGAACAGGAAGCCGTTCTCGCAATCGGGCTGGCTGATGCGCTCCTTGACCAGGGCGATGATGATCTCGTCGGACACCAGTCCGCCGGTGTTCATGATCTCCTTGACCTTGAGTCCCAGCTCGCTGCCGGCCTTGACCGCGGCGCGCAGCATATCTCCGGTAGAGATCTGCGGGATGTTGAAACGCTCGCAGATGAACTGGGCCTGGGTGCCCTTGCCGGCGCCGGGGGCGCCCAACAGGATCAAACGCATCGGTACTGCTCCTTGAGTGTGCAAATGAAAAGCATCAAACGGTGTAAAGGGTCATCTGGCGCTGGTGCACCTTGCCCTCGGCGGCAGATAGCCATCCAAGGCGCTCTGGTCGTCGACACGATCGAGGTGAAGCGGCGAAACTCGCGGCGTCGAGACGCTCGACTACCTCATGAGGGCCGAACGCATCGAGCGTATCGATGACCAGGATGAATATGGGTAGCGGACCAATATATGCTGCGCGAAATGACGGCGCGCACGGATGATCTCATTATGTCATCGCCATGCAATGTAGAGCTGACGATACCGTTCACACGACGCCGGCACAAGCACACCAAAGGCGCGTATGCCGCCCTTTGGCACTGTTTTGGCGCGCAGGAGGGCCTGTCGCCCTCCTCGCCGGTTGCCGACCTGCCATACACGGCTGTCATGACACCAAAACGCCCCCTGCGGCACGCGGTCGCAGAGGGCGTCTTTCCACTCACGCCGGGCCACCTTGCTCAGTCGCCGTGGCGTGATCAGGCTGGGTCATGTCAGCCGTTGCTGTGCCAATGTCTCACTCGGTGACGTCTTCCGCCTGGCTGCTGCGACGCAGACGCACTGCCTTGGCGCGCTTGCTGCGCAGACGGATGTTGAGCATTTCCACCGCCAGCGAGAAGGCCATCGCCACGTAGATGTAGCCCTTGGGCACGTGGACACCGAAGCCTTCGACCATCAGCATCATGCCGACCATGATCAGGAAGGACAGCGCCAGCATCTTGATGGTCGGGTGACGATCGACGAAATCGCCGATGGGCTTGGCGGCCACCATCATGATGCCCACCGAGATGACGATGGCGATGACCATCACCATCAGGTGGTCGACCATGCCCACCGCCGTGATCACCGAATCCAGCGAGAAGACGATATCGATCAAGGCGATCTGGACCATGATTGCCATGAAGCTGGCGCTGCCCTTCTTCGCGCCCTCTTCGGCGGGATCTTCGCCTTCCAGGTTGGCGTGGATCTCGTGGGTACTCTTGCCGAGCAGGAACAGGCCCCCGAAGACCAGAATCAGATCGCGTCCCGAGAAGCTGAAGTCGGCCACGCTGAACAGTGGCGCGGTCAGCGACATCAGCCACGACAGCGACATCAACAGCACGATGCGCATGCCCATCGCCAGGCCCAGGCCGATCATGCGCCCGCGCTGACGCTGGGACTCGGGCAGCCGCGCGACCAGAATCGACAGGAAGATGATGTTGTCGATGCCCAGCACGATCTCAAGCGCGGTCAGGGTCGCCAGGGCCACCCATGCCGAAGGGTCCATCAACCATTCCATTGTCTTGCTCCTTGTGTGTTGCGAGAACCGGCCTTCCCGGGTCGTGCCAGCACGATGCGACAGATCACGGTAGGTTGGCGTGAAGCATCGCATGTTGTGCAGGGCAGCAACAGCGGTCGCCGCCCTGCCACGCCAACGGACATGCACAAAAAAAACGGCCTCCCGAAGGAGGCCGTTCTGTCAGCCAGACCTGTCAGCGACGGATGCCGAAACCTTCCAGGAAGGTCACGGCACCCGCGCTTCATGCCACAGGCATCATCAGAGCAGCATGCGACGCACGTCGGTCAGCACCTGAGCCAGATACGCCGTGAAGCGTGCTGCATCCGCCCCGTTCACCGCACGGTGATCGTAGGACAGTGACAGCGGCATCATCAGACGCGGCTGGAAGGCAGCGCCGTCCCACACCGGCTTCATCTGCGCCTTGGAGACGCCCAGGATGGCGACTTCCGGCGTGTTGACGATCGGCGTGAAGGCAGTACCGCCAATGGAGCCAAGGCTCGAGATGGTGAAGCAACCACCGGTCATCTCTTCGCGCTTGAGCTTCTTGGTCTGCGCCTTCTTGGCCAGTTCCACGGACTCCTTGGCCAGGTCCAGCAGGCTCTTCTGATCCGCATTGCGGATCACCGGCACCATCAGGCCGTCCGGCGTATCCACCGCGATACCGATGTGCACGTACTTCTTGTGCACCAGGGTCTCGCCGTCAGCCTTGAGGCTGACGTTGAACTGCGGATACTTGGCCAGCGCGTGAGCCGCCGCCTTGATCATGAACGGCAGCGGCGTGAGCTTGGCACCTGCCGCTTCCGCCTCGGCCTTCATGGACTTGCGGAAGGCCTCGAGCTCGGTGATATCGGCTTCATCGAACTGGGTCACGTGCGGGACGTTGAGCCAGCTGCGATGCAGATTGGTGGCACCGGCCTTCATCAGGCGGCCCATCTTCTTCTCTTCGATCTCACCGAACTGGCTGAAGTCCTGATCCGGCACCTGCGGGATACCGGCACCGCCGGTGGCCTGCGCGGCAGGGGCTGCCGGTGCGGACTTGGCCTTCTGCATCATCTGCTTGACGTAGGCCTGGACATCTTCCTTCACCACACGGCCCTTCGGACCGCTGCCGGAGACGTCCGCCAGGTCGACACCGAACTCACGTGCCAGCAGGCGAACCGCAGGCCCTGCGTGGACCTTGGCACCCTTGCTCGGCTTGTGAGCGGCCATCTGGGCTTCCGGACTCGGCGCACCGGCCGGTGTCGGAGCCGGCTTCTGCTCGCTCTTCTCCGCCTTGGGAGCAGCCGGCGCTTCGGACTTGGCAGCCTTCGGCGCAGGCGCGGCACCCGCGACCTCGATGTAACCGATCAGGTCACCCTCGGAGACGGTGTCACCTTCCTTGACGGAAAGCTCCACCACCTTGCCCTTGTAGGGGCTCGGGATGTCCATGGTCGCCTTGTCGGACTCGAGCGTGATCAGCGCGTCTTCCTCGTTGACCTCGTCGCCGACGGCCACGGCCATCTCGATGATCGGCACGCTGTCGCTGCCGGACAGATCCGGGACACGCAATTCCTTGCGCTCCGGCTCACCGGAGGCCGGCTCTTCTTCAGCAGCCGGTGCCTCGGAAGACGTGTCTTCAGAGGTGGACTCGGAGGAGGAAGCCTGCTCGGCCGGCGCGGAATAAGACGCGCTGTCGCCGCCTTCACCGGCGATTTCCATCTGACCGATGACATCACCGGAAGCGACGCTGTCGCCTTCCTTGACGGTCAGCTTGACGATCTTGCCCTTGTGCGGGCTCGGGACGTCCATGCTGGCCTTGTCGGATTCCAGCGTGATCAGCGCATCTTCGGCGTCGACTTCGTCGCCTTCGGAGACGGCCATCTCGATGATCGGCACGGCTTCGGAGTCGCCCAGGTCCGGCACGACGATGTCGACGGTCTGGGTGCCACCGGAAGCGGCCTTCGGCGCAGAAGCGGACTCTTTCGGCGCTTGCTGCTCAGAGGCTTCCTGCTTGGGAGCCTCTTCCTTCGGCGCTTCCTGCTCGCCAGAAGCGTCAGAGGAGGTGTCACCACCGCCTTCGGCTTCCAGCTCCAGGATATCGTCGCCTTCGGAGACGGTGTCGCCTTCCTTGACGAGAATCTTCACCACCTTGCCGCCCTTCGGTGCCGGCACATCCATGCTGGCCTTGTCGGACTCAAGAGTGATCATGGTGTCTTCGGCGGAGATGACATCTCCCACCGCCACCGCTATCTCGATGATCTCGACATCGGAACTACCGCCAATGTCGGGAACCTTGATGATTTCGCTGCTCAAGATCGTGCTCCTTCCAAAACGTGCACGGGGAGCGACACCCGAATCACCTGCGCATCATCATGATGTCGAGGAGGGAGTGCCGCTCGCCTGTTCCGCGATCTCCGCTCAGACGTTCAGCGGATTCGGCTTGTTGGGGTCGATGCCGTAGGTCTTGATCGCTTCCGCGACCACCTTGCGGTCGATCTCACCACGATCCGCCAGCGCCTTCAGGGCCTGGACGGTGACGAAGTTGCGGTCGACTTCGAAGAAGTGACGCAGCTTCTCGCGGGTATCGGAACGACCGAAACCGTCGGTACCGAGCACGTGATAGTCAGCCGGCACCCAGGCACGAACCTGGTCAGCAAACAGCTTCATGTAGTCAGTGGCAGCCACGACCGGGCCGTCACGTCCTTCCAGACACTGAGTGATGTGCGGCTTGGCCGGGGTCTCTTCCGGCTTGAGGAAGGCCTGACGATCCAGTTCCAGCGCTTCGCGACGCAGCTCGTTGAAGCTGGTGACGCTCCAGATGTCGGCGTCGACACCGTAGTCCTGCTTGAGCATCTCGGCGGCTGCCTCGACTTCACGCAGGATGGTGCCGGAACCCAGCAGCTGAACGCGTGCCTTGCCGTCCTTGCCGCCTTCCTTGAGCAGGTACATCCCCTTGATGATGTCCTCTGCGGGCACCGTCTCGAGTGCTGGCTGCTCGTAGTTCTCGTTCATCACCGCCAGGTAGTAGAAGACCGGCTCGTGCTGCTCGAACATGCGCTTCATGCCGTCCTGCACGATGACCGCCACTTCGTGAGCGTAGGTCGGGTCGTAGGTGCGGCAGTTCGGGATGGTCGAGGCCAGGATATGGCTGTGGCCATCCTGGTGCTGCAGACCTTCGCCGTTCAGGGTGGTACGACCGGCAGTACCGCCGACCAGGAAGCCACGTGCCTGCAGATCGCCTGCGGCCCACGCCAGGTCACCGATGCGCTGGAAGCCGAACATCGAGTAGTAGACGTAGAACGGCATCAGCGGCAGGTTGTGGTTGGCGTAGGACGTTGCCGCCGCCACCCACGCAGACATGGCGCCTGCTTCGGAGATACCTTCCTCGAGGACCTGACCTTTCTGGTCCTCGCGGTAATACATGATCTGACCCTTGTCGACCGGCTCGTACTTCTGGCCTGCCGCGGTGTAGATGCCCAGCTGACGGAACATGCCTTCCATGCCGAAGGTACGCGCTTCGTCAGGAATGATCGGCACGACACGCTCGCCGAGGGTCTTGTGCTTGACCAGACCGTTGAGCACGCGCACGAAGGCCATGGTGGTGGACACTTCGCGGCCGTTGGAGCCCTTGAGCTGGGACGCGAAGATCTTGTCGTCCAGCGGCGGGATTTCCAGCGTTTCATACTCGGTGCGACGCTGCGGCAGGTAGCCGTTCAGACGTTCGCGCATGAGGTGCATGTACTTCATTTCCGGGCTGTCGTCCGCCGGCTTGTAGTACGGCACTTCCTCGAGCTGCTCGTCGGTCAGCGGGATACCGAAGCGATCGCGGAATGTCTTCAGCGCTTCGTGTTCCATGGTCTTGACCTGGTGGGCTTCGTTGGCTGCTTCGCCATCGCCCATGCCCATGCCGTAACCCTTGACGGTGTGTGCCAGGATGACGGTCGGACGACCATTGGCGTTGTTGACCGCCTCGTGATACGCCGCGTAGACCTTGTACGGGTCGTGGCCACCACGGTTCAGACGCCAGATATCGTCGTCTGACATGTCCTTGACCAGATCGGCCGTCTCCGGGTACTTGCCGAAGAAGTGTTCACGCGTGTACGCGCCGCCATTGGCCTTGTAGTTCTGGTAGTCGCCGTCGACCGCTTCGTCCATGCGCTTCTGCAGGATGCCTTTCTTGTCCTGTTCGAAGAGCGGATCCCAGAAGCGACCCCAGGTGACCTTGAGCACGTTCCAGTCGGCACCACGGAAGACGCCTTCCAGCTCGTCCATGATACGGCCGTTGCCGCGCACCGGGCCGTCAAGACGCTGCAGGTTGCAGTTGATGACGAAGATCAGGTTGTCGAGGTTCTCGCGGCCAGCCAGCGAGATGGCACCCAGGGATTCCGGCTCGTCACACTCGCCGTCACCCATGAAGCACCACACCTTGCGGTCGTACATGGACTTCAACTCACGCGAGTTGAGGTACTTCATGACGTGCGCCTGGTAGATCGCCTGGATCGGGCCCAGACCCATGGAGACGGTCGGGAACTGCCAGTAATCCGGCATCAGCCACGGGTGCGGATAGGAAGACAGGCCGTTGCCGTCGACTTCCTGACGGAAGCTGTCCATCTGCTCCTGGCTGAGACGACCTTCCAGGAATGAACGGGCGTAGATGCCCGGCGCCACGTGACCCTGGATGTAAAGCAGATCGCCTTCGAAATCTCCTTCCGGTGCACGGAAGAAGTGGTTGAAGCCTACGTCGTAAAGCGTCGCACTGGACATGAAGCTCGAGATGTGACCGCCCAGGCCCTTGTGGGCACGGTTGTTGCGGATCACCTGAGCGATGGCGTTGTAACGGATAAGCGAACGGATACGACGCTCCATGAACAGGTCGCCCGGCATGCGCGCTTCGCGGTGCACGGGGATACTGTTGCGATGGGGCGTGGTCACCGAGAAGGGCACCTGATGGCCATCACGACGCAGGCGGTCGGCCAGGCGTGACATCAGGTACTGGGCACGATCCTCACCCTCACGATCCAGAACCGATTCCAGGGAGTCCAACCATTCCGTGGTTTCGATCGGATCGAGATCTTCTCTTGCCTCCAGACTCATAGACGTCTCTCCGAGTGAAGAAATTTTTTGTCAAACGTTTCGACGAACAGCGATATCGAAACCAGTGGCGCTCTTCAGTGTGGGCACGACCTTCTGAGTGGGTCGCATCTCCGATAGACCTGTCGTGACCGGGTCTTGCCGGCCGTCAATCTCGACGCGCATCCTGCGCCAAAGCAGGGCACAAGATGCAGTCATTTGGCGTGAAAGATACCGCAAACACCCCCGCGTGCCAATTCAGGGCAGCAAGACTCACCGGGCAGGTGCAAGGCTTGGCTGCCCCGCGGCAGCACTGGCCTCATGCGCCTTGCGGTCGGGACTCATACGCCAGACTGAGCCGCCCTCGATAGCCGTGATGTAGTAAAACTACCAACGCGCCCCGCCACTGGGCGTTTCCTGCCTGGAGACGCCACATAATGCTGCAATGCACCATCGCGAGGCACCTGCGACCTTAGTCCTGAATGTCGTCCAGCAGGCGATCGAAGTAAGCCCAATCGAAGGCCGGGCCAGGATCCGTCTTGCGCAACGGCGCAATCCGCGCATGCGAGGTGATGCGCTCGCGCGTCAGCGCGGGATAGCTCGCCATCAGGCCGGCCACGGTGCGTGCCAGGGTGCGATATTGGACATCGCGATAGGGATGCACCTCATCGCCCTCGAGCTCGATGCCGATGGTGAAGTCATTGAGCTCGACGCGTTCACGCTGACCGTCATGCCAGCGCGAGCGACCGGCGTGCCAGGCTCGACGATCAAAGGGCACGAACTGCACCAGGCGACCGTCGCGCTGGATCAGCACGTGCGCCGAGACGCGCAGCTGATGGATATCGGCAAAGTAAGGGTGGGCGCCGGGATCGAGTTGGTTGGTGAACAGCTGCTCGATGGCCGGGCCACCGAAGCGTCCGGGCGGCAGGCTGATGGAATGCAGCACCAGCGCCGAGACTTCTCCCTCGGGACGAGCATTGTGATTGGGAGACGGCACCTGACGGGCGCTCTCCAGCCAGTGCTCGGGGGTGACCGCCAGACGCGTCAGGTGGCCCGACCGCGGGGAAGAGGACAAGGGGGGCATCGAAGACTCCAGACGGGAAGGTCGTCGCACGCGGGGACTGACCGCTCGCGTGGCTTTTCCTATAATGGCGCACATTATGGCATGCTCGGCAGCCACGGGTCTGTGTCACTGCCCCGGCACACGCACAGCCCCCGGCTCCGGCAGCACTCTTCGTACAAGGATCAGACGCGCATGAACTTCCACGACGCCCTCGCCGAGGATATCCGTACCAGCGCCGCCCGCCTGCTCGCCGAGGATGTCGGCGGTGGCGATATCACCGCCGAATTGATTCCGGAGCGCCAGTGGGCCAAGGCGCGCGTGATCAGTCGCGAACCGGCCATCCTGTGCGGTGTGCCCTGGGTCGATGAGCTGTTTCGGCGCCTCGATCCGCGCGTCAGCCTCAAGTGGCTGGCCAGCGACGGTGATCGCCTCGAGGCCGATGCGCCCTTCCTGGAGCTGGAAGGCCCGGCACGTTCGCTGCTGACCGGCGAGCGTGCGGCGCTCAACCTGCTGCAGACGCTCTCCGGCACCGCGACCCGCGCCAGCCACTATGCCTCGCTGGTCGAGGGCAGTGGCGTGCGCCTGCTCGATACCCGCAAGACCCTGCCGGGCATGCGTGTCGCCCAGAAGTACGCCGTCAGCTGCGGCGGTGGCCACAATCATCGCATCGGCCTCTATGACGCCTTCCTGATCAAGGAAAACCATATCGCCGCCTGTGGCAGCATCGCGGCGGCGGTACGTGAGGCGCGCGACATCGCCTCCGACGTCACCTGTGAAGTGGAAGTCGAGAATTTCGAGGAGCTGGCCCAGGCGCTGGATGCCGGTGCCGACGTCATCATGCTCGACAACTTCGACAACGATCAGCTCATCGAGGCCGTGGCGCGCAACAAGGCGCATGCCAAGCCGGGCGTGCTGGAAGCCTCCGGCAACGTCAGCGAGGCGACCCTGCCGGGTATCGCCGCCACCGGCGTGGATTGCATCTCGATCGGCGCACTGACCAAGGACGTGACCTCCATCGACCTGTCGATGCGCATCTACACTGTCGAGACCCGCTAGCCAACGTCAGGTGAATGCCTTCCTGCTGGCCAACTCCTGTCCTGCAGAGGTCGCCGCTGACGCCGGCCCATCTGTCACGACACATTGCCATGCCGCCAGGGAGGCGCCCCATGTCCCCGCCATCTCCTCATCAGCCGCCGCCTGAAGCCCCAAGGTCATCAGGCGGCGGTTGGCAGACTCGCCGCTGGAGCCTCTACGCGCCGATCTATGACCGTGTGGCCGCTCGCATCCTGCGCTCCGCGCGGCGCGACGCCATCGCGACCCTCGATATCCAGGCGGGCACCCGCGTGCTGCTGCTCGGCGGTGGCACCGGGCTCGACCTGCCCTTCCTGCCCCGCGACATCGAGCTCGAGGTGATCGACGCCTCCCCCGCCATGCTGCGCCGCTGTCGCGAGCGCGCCGAGACGCTGGGCTTCGATGCCAACGTCAAGCTGGGCGACGCCATGGCGCTCGACTTCCCCGATGGCTATTTCGATGTCGTCATCGCCCACCTGATCATCGCCGTGGTGCCCCAGCCCCAGCGCGCCTTCGATGAAGCGCTGCGCGTGCTGGCCAGTGATGGCGAGCTGTCACTGCTCGACAAGGGCCTGCGCGGCAATCGCCCTGCCGGGCGGCTGCGTCGTCTGCTCAATCCTCTGGCCCGGCTGGTGGCGACCAACCTCAATGTGCCGCTGGACAACCTGCTGGAGGGCCATGCGGTGCAGCGACTCGAGGACCGCGACCTCGGCCCCGGCGGGGCGTTGCGCCACATGCATCTGCGCAAGATCTGATCTGCACCGCCGCTCCCCCCTTGCATTGCGCGTTCGGCATCGCCACGCAATGAGCACACCCGGATGACGAAAGCGGCACGGCTCGAGGCACCCGCCTGGGCTCTCGTCGCCGTCGCTCCCTGCAAGGAGGTTTGCATGCAGATTGATCTACGCGGCCGCAGCGCCATCATCAGTGGTTCCACTGCCGGTATCGGCTTCGCCATCGCCACAGGGCTTGCCCGCGCAGGCGCCAGCGTCACCTTGACCGGCCGCACCCAGGCGCGTGTCGATGAGGCCGTCGCCAGCCTCAGAGACAAGGCGCCCGGCAGCGAGGTACAGGGCGTGGCCGCGGACCTGGGCACACGCGAAGGCTGCGACACGCTGATTCACGCCGTGCCGGACACCGACATTCTGATCAACAATGTCGGCATCTTCGCCCCGCAGGATTTCTTCGACACCGACGACGACACCTGGGAGCAGTTCTTCCAGGTCAACGTGATGTCGGCGGTACGCCTGTCCCGCCACTATGCGCGCGGCATGAAGGAGCGCGGCTGGGGCCGCATCCAGTTCCTGTCCAGCGAATCGGCGCTCAACATCCCCAGCGAGATGGTCCACTACGGCATGACCAAATCGGCGGTGCAGTCCGTCTCGCGCGGGCTCGCCAAGGTGCTGTCCGGCACCCGGGTGACCGTCAACGCCATCCTGCCGGGGCCGACCCGTTCCGAGGGCGTGCTCGAGATGCTCAAGCAGAACGCCGAGGAGCAAGGCAGGTCACTTGAAGAGGTCGAGGCCGACTTCGTCAAACAGGCCCGCCCGACCTCCATCCTGCAGCGCCTGGCAAGCCCCGAGGAAGTCGCCAACATGAGCGTCTACGCTGCCTCCGAGCAGGCCAGCGCCACCACCGGCGCCGCATTGCGTGTGGAAGGCGGCATCGTCGACACCATGGCCTGATCGTCTGATCACGCGGCATGACTGACACCATGCCAGAGGCGACACCATGCCAGACACAAGAAGCCCCCACCGGGCGACCGGTGGGGGCTTCTTCATGTTCAGCATCACAGTGCTGTGCGCTTCACTCCTCCAGGCGCTTCACTCGTCGAGACGTTTCTCGAAGCGCTCGCGCTTGAGGCAGATACCATCACGCTTGACGTGCTCAAGCCCCAGACTGTGCCAACCACGGCGGGCCAGGCCCGGCGACAGCGTCAGACTGGCCTCCAGACTCATCACGCGCACCTTGCGCTCGCGCAGGTCGCGCTCGGCTGCCGCCAGCAACTGGCTGCCGATGCCCTGCCCCATCAGACTCGGATAGACGTAAAGCATCTCGATGCGCGCCAGCGGCCATTCGGGGGCGTACTCGCAGAAGCCGATGCAGCGGCCATCACGCTCCGCCACCAGCACCTCGAAGCGATGCTGACGCGCGGCCCAGCGTTCGGCGTCGCGCGGGACACGCGAGGCCCACTGCTGTCGCTGCGCCAGATCATAATGACCGGCAGCGCCCTGCATGACGGCCTGGTAGAACACCTCAGCCTGATCCGCAGCATGCTTCGGCTGCGCCGCCACGATATGAACACGCTCCCTGGCCACTTCACGGCTATCGGTCTGGCTGTGCAATCGTTCGTCCTCCTTGTGTCCTCGAACGAGGACGATGTATTCATGAAACCCTGACAGGCTCACGGCTGTCACCTGTCACTGAAGCGCCCTGCTCAGCCGCTGAAGGACACCTCATCGAAGCGGCTGGCCCGGGGGTGATCTCCCGTGACCATGTCCGGTTCTCGCACCAGCTGCCAGGTATGGAAGCCGGCGGCGGCAGCGGCGTCCAGCTCGGCGACGACATCCGACAGGAACAGGATCTCCGCGCCCGGAATGCCCAGCTGACCGGCGATGCGGCGATAGCTCTCGGCTTCCTGTTTGGGGCCCGTAGTGGTGTCGAAGTAGCCGGCAAACAGCGGAGTCAGATCGCCGACATCGGAATGCCCGAACAGCAGCTTCTGGGCCTGGATGGAGCCTGAAGAGTAGACATACAAGGACAGGCCGCGTTCCTTCCAGTCACGCAATCCCTTCACGGCATCGGGATAGACATGGCCGGTGAAGTCACCGTCCGCGTAGCCCTGTGCCCAGACCATGCCCTGCAGCGCCTTGAGCGGCGTGGCCTTGCGGTCAGCGTCGATCCAGCCTTCCAGAATGGCGATCACGGCCTCGAGATCAGCCTTCGGCGCCTCGGCCAGCTCGCGGGTGGCGGCCAGCTGTTCGGCGACGTCCTCACGCTCGGCGTTGGCACGCACGAAATCGCCCAGATTGGCGCGCGCATAGGGGAACAGCACCTGATGCACGAAGCGAATCGAGCCGGTCGTGCCCTCGATGTCGGTGACGATGGCGCGAATCATGCGGACTCCTGGGAATGCGGGGCTGCGGTCTGGGTAAAGTGCTCGGCCAGCGCTTCATGACGCGGGAAGCGGGCGGCGATGTCATTGTCGGTGAAGTTGGCGATCCAGCCTTCCGGATTGGTGAACAGTCGGATGGCGGTGAAGTCCGGCGTCGGCCCCATGTCGAACCAGTGCGGCGTGCCGGCTGGTACGGCGATCAGGTCATCCTTCTCGCAACCGACCGCCAGCACGCGCTCGCCCAGATGCAGATAGAAGATGCCGCTGCCGCGCACGAAGAAGCGCACTTCATGCTCCGCGTGGCGGTGCTCATCGAGGAACTTGCCGCGCAGAGCGTCGCGGTCAGGATGATCCGGCGTCAGGCCGATCACGTCGGCAGTGACGAAGCCGTTCTCGGACTTGAGACGCGCGACATCGTCGGCGTAGGCCGCCAGCACCTGGGTCTGGTCGGTGGGGTCACTCATCTCGCAGCCCGCCGTCCAGCGCTCGAAGCGAATGCCTTCGGCCTCGAGTTCGCTGGCGATCTGCGCGCCATCATTGGTGATCAACTGCGGACGCGAGGCGTCCTGCTCGGCGTAGATGGCCAGAAAGCTCATCGCTGTCTCCTCAGTTCCAGTTCACAACCCATCAGGAAATCGAGCGCTTCGACATGGCGGCGACAGGCCGTCATGCTGCTGGCCCAGGTGTAGAGACCATGGCCGCGAATCAGGTAGCCGTGCAGACCGGCATCGGCGGCCAGGCGGGCGCGCACGTCCAGCGCCAGCGCCTCGATATCCTGAGTATTGTCGAAGACGGCCAGACGTACCGCCGTCTCATGACTCTTGACGCCTTCCAGCGCCTTGTTGAGCTCGAAACCCTCCAGGCTCAGGGTGTCGCCCTCATGGCACAGCGACAGCACGGTGGCGGCCCTGGAGTGGGTATGCAGAATCGCCTGCGCGTGGGGCAGGTCTTCGTAGAGCTGACCATGCAGGCGCGCCTCGTCAGAGGCCTTGCGGGAAGTGCCCTGCAGCCTGACGGCAAAATCGCTGACCAGAATGTCGCCACTGGTCAGGCGGCCCTTGTGGCAACCCGAGGCGGTGACCGCCATCAGGCGATCACTGAGACGACAGGAGAAGTTGCCTCCGGTGGCCGGCACCTGCCCGGCAGCATCCAGCGCCTGACCGGCCTCGATCAACTGTTGGCTCGCCAGTGCAAGGCGGTCGAGGTCCAGTGTCGACGGCAGGCCGTCGGCAGCGGCAATGGCGATAGGGTCTGACATGATCAAAGTTGCCCTCAAGAGTCGCGCGGGGCATTCACGCCCCGTCGCCAGCATCACGATTCAGCGCCACGCGGCGCTGCTCTCGCGGCAGACTACACAAGCCGACCCAGTGAGACCAGTCATGCCGCGCGACGACGGGCATGGCATCATGGCGGCCTGGAATGTCACACGACATTCTGCGCCATCATCACTTCAGCCTCTGCCACGGTCTTGCCATGTCCTCTTCCGATCAGCCCGCCAGCCCCCACCCGACCGCCGACACGGCCGAGCGCCCGATGAGCGACGCCGCACTGGCCAGGCGCCTGCCGCTGCTGCCCCCTCATCTGCGTGAGCAGACCGCGGCGCTGGGGCAACAGGCCATGCAGCCGGTGGGCATCATCGAAAGCTGCTACCCGGACAAGTTCGGCATTCCCCGCCAGCCGGGGCTGGCGCGCCACGCCACCGCCATACTGCATCTGCTGCCACCCTTCGATGATCCGGACTGTGTGCGCGACATCGAGGGCTTCAGCCATCTATGGATCCACTTCCTGTTCCACGCCAGCCCCACACGCTGGACGCCCTTGATCCGCCCGCCGCGCCTGGGGGGCAACGCGCGCACCGGCGTCTTCGCCTCGCGCAGCACCCACCGTCCCAACCGACTGGGGCAGTCGGTGGTCGAACTGGCAGGCGTCGAGACGGCGGCCAATACCACGCCGGATGGCGGGCAGTCGGGCAAGCGCAACGGCGTGCGCCTGCTGCTGCGCGGCCACGACCTGCTCGATGGCACGCCGGTGATGGACATCAAGCCGTATCTGCCGTGGGTCGATGCGGTGCCCGAGGCGCGTGCCGGCTACGCGCCTGCGCCACCGCCACGTCACGCCGTCGCCTTCAGCGCACCGGCCGAGCAGACATTGGCGACCCGGGCCGACAGCGCCACGCTGCGCGCCCTGATCGAGGAAGTGCTCGCCCAGGACCCGCGCCCCGCCTATCACGCCGCCAGGCCCGCCGATGGCAAGCGCCAGTATGGCGTGCGGCTGGTGGACGTGGATGTGCGCTTCACGGCCCGCACGCAACCCGATGGCTCCTTGACGATGGAGGTCGCGGCCATCGTGACCGTCTGATCAACCCCCTGCGCGAGTCAGAGCAGCGCCTTGCCCAGTGGGGGTCCACGCCTTGCATGAAGCTGATCGAAGGATTGCGCGCGCCAGATCAAGACAATGCCAGATTGGATTGGCAAACCGTCACGAGACCTGACCATACTGGGCGTGCGTTCCTTCATCTCCACTCGTTTCACCGGGAGTCCGCCGCATGAGTATCCGTCTGCTTGCCTTTGCCGCCAGTACCCGCAAGGCCTCCGTCAATCGACGCCTGATCGAGCGCCTGGCGCACCACGCCCGGCAGGAAGGTGCCGAGATCAGTCTGCTCGATCTCAACGACTTCCCGATGCCGCTCTACGATGGCGACAGCGAAGAGGCCAATGGCCGTCCCGCCAGCGCCGACCGCCTGCAGGAGATGCTGGCCAGCCATCAGGGGCTTCTGCTGGCGACGCCGGAATACAACGGCTTCTTCAGTCCGCTGCTCAAGAACACCTTCGACTGGCTGTCACGCCCGGCGGCGGATGGCCAGAGCGGCATGGACGCCCTGCGCGGCATGCCGGTCGGCATCGTTTCGGCCTCCCCCGGCGCCATGGGCGGCATGCGGGCGTTGCCCTTCGTGCGCCTGTACCTGAACAATCTCGGCATGCTGGTCGCGCCACAGCAGATCGCGGTCTCGCGTGCCGCCAGCGCCTTCCACGAGGATGGCAGCCTGGATGACGAAGGCCAGGACCACGCCCTCGCGGCTGTCGCCCGCCAGGTGATCGACCTGGCCAGTCTGCGCGCCTCCTGAAGCGCCACGCCTCTTTCCTCACAGCTACGTTCCCGGCCAGACACTTGGCGCCTGCCAAACAGGAACGACCCCCTGCCATTGGCAGGGGGTCGTTCCTTGATGCGCTGTCTGTGACGTCAGAGCGTCAGTGCATCACCTCAGACTTAGACCCAGATTCAGGCTCAGGCCGAGAAATCGATACCGATACGGCGACCGACTTCCTCGTAGGCTTCGATCACGCCGCCCAGACCCTGACGGAAGCGGTCCTTGTCGAGCTTCTCGCGCGTCTCGGCATCCCACAGACGGCAGCCGTCCGGCGAGAATTCGTCACCCAGCACGACCTCACCCTTGAAGACACCGAATTCGAGCTTGTAGTCGACCAGCAGGATGCCGCCGTCGAGGAACAGCTGCTTGAGGATGTCGTTGACCTGGAAGGTCAGTTCCTTGGCGCGTGCCAGGTGCTTGGGCTCTGCCCAGCCGAAGGTCTCGACCAGCGACTCGTTGATCATCGGGTCGCCCTTCTCGTCGTTCTTGAGGAACAGCTCGAAGGTCGGCGGATTGAGCTCGATGCCTTCCTCGACACCCAGACGACGCACCAGTGAGCCGGCGGAGATGTTACGCACCACGCACTCCACTGCCATCATGTCGAGACGCTTGACCAGACACTCGTTGTCACTGACCAGACGCTCGAAGTGGGTCGGGATACCGGCCGCCTTGAGTTTCTCCATGATGAAGGCATTGAACTTGTTGTTGACCATGCCCTTGCGATCCAGCTGCTCGATACGCTTGCCGTCGAAGGCGCTGGTATCGTCGCGGAATTCCAGCAGCAGAAGATCCGGGTCGTCAGTGACGAAGACGGATTTGGCCTTGCCAGCGTAGAGCTCTTCACGCTTTTCCATGAGATTCCCCCTGATGACGCTAGACGCGTCGAGTGTTGAGGCGGTCGACGATGAATCGATCACGCTTGAATCTGTCACGCCCAGTCGAGAAGGACTGTGGCGTTGGTGTATGGCGTGATTCGAGAGCTGTCCATCTGGTCAGCTCATCCAGAATCACAAACGCCCGATCGCGAAGCGACCGGGCGTCATGAATATCAGGCGATGGCCTGCCAGCCAAAGCCGCTGTCCTGCGCGGCGATGATCAGGCGACTATCGTCATCCGCAAGCCAGGGGGCCAGTGCCTCCCGGGCCAATGACGGATGGTTGTTGCTCTCCGACAGGTGCGAGGCCACCAGCCGCTGCAGGCGCGCCAGCCCCAGATAGGGCAAGGCGGCGCACGCCTGGGCATTGGCCAGGTGACCGAGCCGCCCCCCGACCCGCCGCTTGAGGCTGGGCGGATACGGCCCGCTGGCCAGCATCTGCGGATCGTGGTTGAACTCCATCACCAGCGCATCGCAATCGGCAAAGCACTGCAGCACATGCTCACTGACATGGCCGAGATCGGTCAGCACGCCGAGGCGACGCGTGGCCGTCTCACCGCGCCGGTTGAACACGAACTGCACCGGCTCACGCGCATCGTGGGGCACCGTGACCGGCAGAATCTCGAGATCCTTGATCGCGAACTCCTGCTGCGGCGTGATCAGATGACGACTCGGCAGCGCGCCGAGCTTCTTGGCACGCCCGGCAAGCCAGGTGCCGGTGGTCAGATGCACCGGCACACCATGGCGACGCGCCAGCGGCCCCACGCCGCTCAGGTGATCACCATGTTCATGCGTGACCAGCACGGCGTCCAGCTGCGAGGGATGCACCCCGAGGCGCGCCAGGCGGGCCTCGGTCTCCTTGAGGGTGAAGCCGCAATCGACCAGCACCAGTGCCTCGCGGGTGCGGATCAGCGTGCCGTTGCCCTTGCTGCCGCTGCCCAGAGACGCCATCGCCATCACGCCCTGGGCGCCGTCACTCGGCCCACGGGCGGCCGTCAGGCCAGCCGCCAGCGCCCCACTGCCTGCCACCGGGAGGGGGATCTGAAACGACGCAGCCGCCTCACCCGACGAGTCGTCAGATGAGGCGGCGCAAGGCGTGTCGAGCCACATGCTCAGCGCAGTGTCGACGCCACGGCGTCGAGCAGCTCACGCGCCAGTGCCGGCGTGGTCTCTTCACCATCGGCACGGGTCGCCGTGACCAGGGTGTGGTCATTCTCGGCGCGCAGCTTGAGTACCATCGGCACCGGGTCACCATCGCCGCCGATACCCAACCAGCCGCCATCACGCTCTTCACGCGGGATGTAATCGACCATGAACTCGCCACGCGAGCGGTCCTGATCGGTCAGCGTCTGGTAGTCGGTGTTGAAGTTCTTCTGCAACTGATAGAGCAGCTCGGCCCAGCTGCGCTCGGTGTCCAGCGCCAGATCAACCTGCCAGGTGCCATCGCGGCCTTCCAGGCGCACGCGGTCATCACGACTGAGCGACTGGGCCGCCAGCGAGACGCCGCTATCGGCGGAAGACGCGGCCAGATAGCCGCTCAACGCGTTCAGGCAGCTGCCGGCGACATCGCCGCCCTGCTGACAACGCACTTCGGAGGCATCGGCACGCAGCCCCTGGCTGACGCTGATGATGCCCTGGGCCGTGGTGATCTCGCCCTTGCCGGCATCGATGCTCTGCACATCCAGGCCCTGGTCGCGCACGAAGGACTGCAGACGCGTCCACACCGCTGCCGGCGCGGCGTTCACGGCCAACCAGCGGGCATCGCCGCTCTGACGCATGGCGACGAACTCACGCCCGCCCTGCTCGCTGGTCGCCAGCGGCTGGGGACGCGGTGCCTCGAAGTCGTCGCTGGCCAGGAAGTCACTGCTGGCCTGCGGCACCGGCATGGAATCCTGGTAATCACCACGATTGATCGTGTCCGGCAGCTCCAGCGGCGGCGCGATGCTGGCATCGGCATACTCGCTGTTGCGATCGTAGTAGTAGCCATCACTGGAACAGCCTGCGACCGCGAGCGCCGTCAGCAGGGCCAGTGGCACGAAACGCTGACTCATCAGTTGAGCACCTCTGCCAGTTGCAGTGCTTCCTCGACCGTGGAGTGATACTGCTCGGACAGCCAGGTCAGCGGCAGACGCACGCCGGACTCCGGCGACAGGCCCATGCGGTGCATGGCGAACTTGACCGGGATCGGGTTGGACTCGACGCCCATCGCGGAGTGCAGCGGCATCAGGCGCGTGTTGATCTGGTGAGCGCGCTCGGCATCGCCGGCCACGGCGGCTTCACACATCTCGTGCATCAGGCGCGGCGCGACGTTGGCCGTCACGGAGATATCGCCGTGACCGCCCATCAGGATGAAGTCACAGGCCGTGGGGTCATCGCCGGAATAGAGCGCGAAGTCAGTGCCCTTGAGGCGGTCGATCAGTTCCTGACCGCGCTCCAGGTTGCCGGTGGCATCCTTGAGGCCGACGATGTTGTCGAGCTCGGCGAGACGGAAGACCGTCTCGTTGTAGATATCGGAGCAGGTACGACCCGGCACGTTGTAGAGAATGACCGGGATACCGGCCTGCTCGGCGACGGCCTTGAAGTGCTGGTAGAGCCCTTCCTGGGTCGGCTTGTTGTAGTACGGTGCCACGGAGAGGCAGTAATCCGCACCGACTTCCTTGGCGTAGCGAGCCAGCTCGACCGCTTCGGAGGTGGCGTTGGCGCCCGTGCCGGCGATGACCGGAATCTTGCCGGCGACCGTCTCGACCACACAGCGGATGACATCGAAGTGCTCCGCGAAGGACATGGTGGTCGGTTCGCCGGTGGTGCCGGCGGCGACGATGGCATCGGTGCCATTTTCGAGGTGGAAGGCGACCAGCTGGCGCAGGGCGTCCCAGTCGATCTCGCCGGTGGCCTTCATCGGGGTCGCCAGTGCGACAATGCTACCTGTGATCATCCCTCGAATTCTCCTCTGGTGCCTGATGCGCCAGGCGTGTCCCTGCGCTGTTGAAACAACGGATCTCGGGGACAGACATCTGACATAAATTGGTTGACGCAGGACTCTGATTGCGTGGGCACGCCGACACGCGAGTCGCGTCAAGGGTGATGATGTTACAAAGACCATCGAAGCCTGTACAGACGCCATCTGCACCCGTTGTGCAAAGCGGTGGATTCCCTCGCCTGTCCATGGGGCAGATGCACGGCGGATGGGCGCGATGGCGTCGGTCGCCAAGACGGTGAAACACAAGAGTTCTGCCCTGTCTTTGACAAGTCAGGACGCCCTGCGTGTAATGCAGGACACGCCGCAGAAGCGGGCAAGCGCGATGCCCATCACTGCCAGTTTTTTTCATCATTCAGCACTGTCAGCCGCCACATGGCCGCCAGTCATCGCCAGGAGAGCACGATGAGCGTCAGCCTCGGTCAGCCAATTCCCGACTTTACCGCCCAGGCCACCAGTGACACCGAAGTCACTCCGGCCAGCCTCAAGGGCAAGCAAGCCGTCATCTATTTCTACCCGAAGGACCACACGCCGGGCTGCACCACCGAAGGCGGTGACTTCCGCGACAACCTCGAGGAATTCGAAGCGGCCAACACCGTGATTCTCGGCGTTTCCCGCGACAGCCTGCGCACCCACGAGAACTTTCGCGCCAAGCAGGGCTACCCGTTCGAGCTGATCAGCGACCCGGACGAGACCCTGTGCAAGATCTTTGACGTCATTCACATGAAGAAATTCATGGGCAAGGAAAGTCTCGGCGTGGTGCGCTCCACCTTCCTGATCGACGCCGACGGCAATCTGGCGCGCGAATGGCGTGGCGTGAAGGTCAAGGGCCATGTCGAGGAAGTGCTGGCAGCCGCCCGCGAGCTCAACGCTGACCGCTAGTCTCGAATGGCAGCAGCTCGAGTGGCAGCGGTCCGTGTGACAGCAGCTCGTGGAGAAACAGCTGAGCGGAGTGCGCCTGTGCGCCAGCCGCCTCAGCCATGAAAAAGCCCCGCCGATTGGCGGGGCTTTTTCGATCAGGCGCTCTTGTCCGCGACCCGATTCTCCTCGGCGCGCGCACGGCGCGGCCAGGCATAGAGCAGCGACTTCATCAGGGTCGCCAGCGGGATAGCGAAGAACACCCCCCAGAAGCCCCAGATGCCGCCGAAGAACAGCACCGCGAGGATGATCGCCACCGGATGCAGATTGACCGCCTCCGAGAACAGCAGCGGCACCAGCACGTTGCCATCCAGCGCCTGGATGATGCCGTAGGCGATCATCACGTACATGAAGGTGTCGCCCAGCCCGTAATGGAAACCGGCGACGGCGGCGACCGGCAAGGTCGCCCCTGCCGCGCCGATGTAGGGAATCAGCACCGAGAAGCCGACCACGATCGCCAGCAGCGCCGAATACGGCAGCCCGAAGGCGACGAAGGTGACGTAGCTGACGCCGCCGACGATGACGATCTCGATCACCTTGCCGCGCACGAAGTTGGCGATCTGGTCATCCATCTCGTTCCAGACCCGGCTCATCAGCAGACGCTTGCGCGGCAGTAGCGCCAGCGTGAAGTCCACCAGCCGCTCGCGGTCCTTGAGCATGAAGAACACCAGGATCGGCACCAGCACCAGGTAGATCACCACGCCCATCAGGTTGCCCAGCGACGCCAGCGACAGCGATACCGCGCGCTGCCCGAACTGGGTCAGCTCTCGTCCGGCGGCACCGACCCACTGCTGGACCTGCTCCGGCGTGATCAGGCCGGGGAAGCGCTCCTGCAGCTCGCCCAGCCAGCGCTGCCCGGAGGCGAACATGCCGGGAATCTCCTGTATCAGGTTGGCCAGCTGATGCCAGACCAGCGGCAGCAGGATCAGCGCACTGGCCAGCATGATGCCCATGAACACCAGCGTCATCAGGCTGACCGCCGCCAGGCGCGGCAGGCCACGGCGCTCCATCCAGCTGACGCCACTCTGCAGCAGGAAGGCGACGATCAGGGCGGTGAAGAATGGCGCCAGCATGCTGCCGAGCAGAATGACGGCGGCGAACACCAGCACCAGCACCAGAAACAGCACCACCGCTTCTTCGTCGGAGAAATAGCGCTCGATCCAGCCACGCAACAACGTCTTCATGGTCATGACGGATCTTCCTCGCACAGCGCCTTGATCACGAAGCGATAATCGCCCTCTGGCGTCTCTTCACGCGAGACCAGCGCGTGATCGCTCAGCGCCAGATAGGCAGGGATGTCGCCCCAGGCGCCAGCGTCACTGGCGAGGACCTCGAGTTGCTCGCCGGCACTCATGCCAGCCAGTTTGAGCTTGGTGCGCAGCAGCGGCAACGGACAGTGCAGGCCGCGCGCATCCAGCGTCTGCAGGTGGGTATCGGCCGTGGAGTCAGCCATCGGATTCGCAGTCTCAGCGCCAGGTCGTTCGAATGCCATCTGCCCTTCCGTTCTCGTTATGATGTTCTGCCGCACGCCATGGAGGGTGCAGCTTGAAAACGCCCCGATTTAAGGGCACCTTGCCTGACAAAGCAACTTTCCGCCCTGCGCGGCTGCGTCTTGCCCGGACTTGCGCAGGGCCGTCAACGCCAGTGCGGCGCCCGGCAATCCTGCGAGCCGGCCGCACCTTGCGCCATATCGAAGAGGATTGCCTGCATGTCGTTGCTGCCCCCCTTGAGCGGACGTATCCGCATCGGACGCCGCGGGCTTGCCCCCCTGTCGAGCGCCCTGCTCGGCCTGTTGCTGATGGGCGCGCCGGTCGCCAGTGCGCCGGCCGCATCCCACAACGACTATGGACTGCCTGACCTGGGGAGTGCGAGTGGCGGCATCTCCAGCAACGATGAATATCGTATCGGTCGCGCCTGGCTGCGTCAGTTCCGCGCCCATGTGCGTGAATGGGATGATCCCATCACTCTGGACTGGATCGGTAGCATCGTGCGTCAACTGGCGCCGTGGAGCGAGCTGGATGAGCGCAATTTCATCATCACGCTGGTCGCCAGCAGCCAGCTGAACGCCTTCGCCGTGCCCGGCGGCGTGGTCGGCGTCAATACGGGGCTGTTCGCCTTCGCGCCGGACCGCGACGCCTTCGCCTCGGTGCTCGCCCACGAACTGGGCCACCTCTCCCAGCATCACTTCGCGCGCAACATGGAGCGCCAGGCCGAGACACGCCTGCCGACACTGGCCGGCTTCCTCGCCGGCATGGTGATCGCGGCGGGCGGAGGCGGTTCAGCGGGCATCGCGACCATGGCCGGCACCCAGGCCGCTGCCATTTCCGACCAGCTGGCCTATTCACGTCGCTTCGAGCAGGAGGCCGACCGCGTCGGCATCGATGCGCTGTCACGCGCCGGCTTCGACCCCGAAGCCATGCCGCGCATGTTCCGCGCCATGCAACGCATGGCCAGCCTGCAAGGCGGCAACGCACCGGAATTTCTGCTCACGCACCCGGTGACCGAGGCGCGCATCGGCGACACCCAGGCCCGTGCCGACGCCATGCAGAAGGTGACTCCCGACCCGCTCGCGCAGCTCGCCTACGCGATGATCCGTGCCCGCGCCCTGCTGGCGCTCAACCTGCGCCAGCCCGAGCAGGGGCTGACGACACTGCGCGAAGACAACCCCGACCCCGACGCGATTGCCTACTACCAGGCGCTGGCCGCGGCGGAGCACAACCAGGTCGACAAGGCGCTGGCCGCGCTGGATCGCCTGCACGACAAGCACCCTGACCTGACCCTGATCAGCGCCAGTGCGGTCGAGGTCGCGCGGGATGCCCGGCGTTATGAGGAGGCGACCCGCCGCGCCAGACGCCTGCTGCGCCTGCAACCCGACTACCTGCCGACCCGGCTGGCCATGGCGGAAGTCGCGCTGCAACAGGACCCCGCCGCCGCGCGCCAGCAGCTGGAGGACATGCGCCGCGATCATCCCGATGACCCCAAGGTCTGGAGCCTGGCCTCCGAGGCCAGTGGGCGCAGCGGCCACACCGCCGAGGCCTTCCTGTATCGCGCCGAATTCGACCAGCTGGAGGGCCGCATGGACAAGGCCTTCGCTCAGCTCAAGCTGGCCGACGAGGCCGCACGCAAGAACGGCGACTTCAGCATGGCCAACCGTATCAGTTCACGCCGGGAGGACTTCAAGCGCTACCGCAACGCCATCGAGGAGTTCTGAGGCAGCCCCCGCTCGCTTCACCAGGCAAACAAAAACCGCCGCCCCGGGAAATCGGGAGCGGCGGTTCTGGTTCATGCATACATCAATCGGTAGCGATCAGCGTCAGCGCTCAGCCGCGATTGAATTCCAGCATCCGCGTCAACGGCTTCAGGGCGCGCTCACGCAGGTCATCATCGACGAAGACTTCCTCGGCATTGGCTTCCGCCGGATCGCGACGCAGCACGGCGGCCAGATTCTCCAGGCCGTTCATCGCCATCCACGGGCAGTGCGCACAGCTCTTGCAGGTCGCGCCATTGCCGGCGGTCGGCGCCTCGTACAGCTGCTTGTGAGGCGCGGCCTGCTGCATCTTGAAGAAGATGCCACGATCGGTCGCGACGATCAGCTGCTGATTGTCGAGCTCGACGGCAGCCTTGATCAGCTGCGAGGTGGAACCGACCACATCAGCCAGCTCGACCACCGACTGCGGTGATTCCGGGTGCACCAGCACCGCGGCGTCCGGGTAGACCTTGAGCAGGTCACTGATGCCCTGGGCGCGGAACTCGTCGTGGACGATACAGGCGCCGTCCCACAGCAGCATGTCGGCACCGGTCTGCTTCTGCACGTAGGCGCCCAGATGCTTGTCCGGCGCCCAGATCAGCTTCTCGCCCCGGGCGTGCAGGTGCTCGATGACATCGACGGCGATCGAGGAAGTCACCACCCAGTCGGCACGCGCCTTCACGGCCGCCGAGGTATTGGCGTACACCACCACGGTGCGATCGGGATGGGCATCACAGAAGGCCGCGAACTCGTCTTCCGGGCAGCCGAGATCCAGCGAGCAGGTCGCCTCCAGCGTCGGCATCAGCACGCGCTTCTCCGGCGACAGGATCTTGGAGGTCTCACCCATGAAGCGCACGCCAGCGACGATCAGCGTCGAGGCGTCATGGCGGGCACCGAAACGTGCCATCTCGAGCGAGTCGGCGACGCAGCCGCCGGTTTCCTCGGCCAGCTGCTGGATGGCGTCGTCACAGTAGTAATGCGCGACCAGTGCGGCATCACGCTCGATGAGCAGCTGCTTGATCTCGTCGATCAGCGCGGCATCTTCGGCGGCGGGGCGTGTCGGGCAGTAAGCGCGGGCCAGATGCTCGCGCACCTGCTCACGGACGGCATTGTGGGCCTCACGACCCGGCATGGCATTAGTCAGGCTATTCATGTGTCTCTCACCTAGCCCACAGGGGCTCCCCCTGTGCTGAGTGGGTCAGGACTCGGCCCGGACACGAACGGCCCGTGGCGGCCCTGCCAGCGCTGCAGCTGGGCTCCCCAGACTGCGGCGTGTGCCTTGGGCGTCTATCGCCCGCAGCGTCGTCCGCACTGGGCGGACATGAGCCTCGGCTCGCCCACAAGGATACGCCTGGCGCGATCGCGGCTCCAGTCGACTTGGGGGCAACGGACTCTTTCCTTTCGCGTAACAAAAATTGCCCCGCGCCAATGAAGGCACGGGGCAAGATCTGGTGGGTCGTGAGGGATTCGAACCTTCGACCAATTGGTTAAAAGCCAACTGCTCTACCACTGAGCTAACGACCCAAAACTGGGTGGCGGATGGTGGGTCGTGAGGGATTCGAACCTTCGACCAATTGGTTAAAAGCCAACTGCTCTACCACTGAGCTAACGACCCGCCGCCGGGTGCCTTGCAAGAGACCATTCCAGAGAATGGTGGGTCGTGAGGGATTCGAACCTTCGACCAATTGGTTAAAAGCCAACTGCTCTACCACTGAGCTAACGACCCTTGCGAAGCGGGACGTAAGATACCGCCGATCCCGTTTCGACGCAAGCCTTTTGCAAAAAAACTTCAAGTAAATGACCAGCTTGTCCGCTGGCACCTCGCGAAACGCCCGCGCCAGCGCATGCACAGCGCGTGGGCCAGCCCCTGTGACAAAGACACGCAAGCCCGCGATGGGCGCGGGCTTGCGGGTTACCACTTAGGTCGCACGAGCTTGTGGCATATCCACGAGCTTATGCCATGTCAGTGAATGACGGCGCATCGCCGCCCTCACCGACTGCGCCATCAGCGCGGCTTGCGCGTACGCTGCGGCGGCTTCTTCATGGCGCGCACCGGACGACGCTTCTGCTTGTCGCGGCTCCAGCGGTTCTGCTCGTCCGGCGTCAGGGCCGGCGCCTTGCGATGCTCGAGACCTGCCAGCGTGGACAGTTCATCGATCTCGCTCTGCTCCATCTCCACCCACTCACCGGCGCGAGCACGCTTGTCGAGGAAGATGTTGCCGTAGCGCACGCGCTTCAGGCGGCTGACGGTCAGGCCCTGGGAATCCCACAGACGGCGAACCTCACGGTTGCGGCCTTCCATGATCACGACGTGGAACCAGCTGTTGATGCCTTCGCCACCGAATTCCTGCACATCGGTGAAACGTGCCGGGCCATCTTCGAGCATCACGCCATTGACCATGTTGACGACGTGCTCGCGCTTGACCTCACCCATGACACGCACGGCGTACTCACGCTCGATCTGGGTCGACGGGTGCATCAGACGGTTGGCCAGCTCACCATCGGTGGTGAACAGCAACAGACCGCTGGTGTTGATGTCGAGACGACCGATCGCGATCCAGCGCTCGCCCTTCAGACGCGGCAGACGCTCGAAGACGGTGCGGCGGCCTTCCGGGTCCTTGCGCGTGCACAGCTCGCCTTCCGGCTTGTTGTACATGATGACGCGACGCGCCGTCTCTTCGGCGCCCTTCAGGCTCTGCGGGCGGTCATCGAGGCTGACCTGGTCACGCGGGCCGACGCGATCGCCCAGCTGGGCGACCTTGCCGTTGACCTTGACGCGACCGGCACTGATGGCGACTTCCATCTCACGGCGGGAGCCGAGACCGGAGCGCGCCAGCACCTTCTGCAGTTTCTCGTCCTCGACCAGCTTGTCGCCCTTGGCCTGCGGCGGCAACGGACGCAGTTCCGGCGCGTCGGCGGCGGCCGGTTTCTTGCCGACATTGGCCTTGCTGCCGCGCGTGGACTTGCCGGTATCACGGGTCGGGCGGGCCTGCTCGCCACGCTTGTCGGCAGAATCTGCCGCGCGCTTGTCCGTGACATTCTTGTCCGCGAAGGCCTTGCCGGTCACGGCCTTGCCACCGGCGTGCTTGCCGCCAGCCTGCTTGTTGCCTACCTGGCTGCTGCCGGGGCGAGAGGTCTTGCGCTTATCAGAGTCTGTCTTGCTCATGACATGAACCATTTCATCTATAGGAGTTTCGCCTACGCAGGGTCGTCATCATCGACGGTCCCGGCAGCGGAGGAGTCGTGCGGCTGCGCATCGGCAGCGTCGTCATCCTCGTCTGCACCGCGCAAACGTTGGCTGAGGCGCGCTTCGAGTGTGGCGAAGTCGAACCCCGAGCCGGTGGACGCCATCCCGGCGTGGTCATTTTCCGCCTGTGAGGCGGAGGGTGCTGCTGTGTTCGGTGTGTCAGCCGAGGCGCCGGAGGTATCGAGTGCGCGCATCTTCAGCGCCTCTTCCAGCTGCTCGGCGGTGACGTCCGGCGGCTGCCAGTCGTCGGGCACCGGGGTGCCAGATTCGGTCTCAAGCCCTGTCTCAAGACCTGTCTCAAGCCCTGTCTCAGCGCTTGATTCAGTCTTTTCCCCAGTCTCTGCGTCAGGTGCTGACTCAGGCGCTGTCTCATGCTCTGGATCAGCCCCCGCATCAGCGCCGTCTGCCGGTGCCTCCTCCGTCTCGCCGTCCGGGTCATCCGGCAATGGCAAGGTCTGAGAGGGCGGCACATCATACAGGTCTGCCTCAAGCTGTTCGAGTCCTTCGAAGCCTTTCAGTTCATGTACCGGCGGCAGCTCTTCCAGCGTCTTGAGCCCGAAGTCATCGAGGAACTGACGCGTGGTGGCGAATACCGCCGGGCGCCCCGGCACATCACGGTGACCGACCACTCTCACCCAGCCGCGCTCGACCAGGGTACGCATGATCGAGGAGCTGACCGTCACGCCACGCACCTGCTCGATATCGCCGCGGGTCACCGGTTGACGATAGGCCACCAGCGCCAGGGTCTCCAGCAAGGCGCGCGAATAACGTTGCGGACGCTCTTCCCACAGCCGCGATACCCAGGGGGAATACTGCTGGCGAACGCGCAGCCGCCAGCCACTGGCGGTCTCGATCAGCTCCAGCGCGCTCTTGTCGGCCGGGTGACGCGCCTCCAGCTTGCCCAACGCCTCGCGCAGCGCAGGCCTGGTCGGGCTTGAATACTCATCGAACAGACCGGCCAGGCGCTCAAGCGTCAGCGGCTCGCCGGCGGCCAGCAGGGCCGCTTCGATGATCTGGTCCAGCGGGACATCGCGCAAACTCATGACGCCGCGTTCTCCTGCTCGTCGGATGGGGGTAAGGAAGGTGACGTCTGCGCATCATCGGACGCTGCGTCATCGTACGCTGCGTCATCGAACGCCCCCTGATCGGCCGCCACCTCGTCTTCGTCGGCGAATTCCAGCGCCAGCCAGTCCTCGTCATCCTCGGGGTCCGGTTCCGGCGTGCGGGCGCGCACGTGAATCGGTGACAGCGGCGCATTCTGGACGATCTCGATCATCGACTCCTTGGCCAGTTCCAGAATCGCCATGAAACTGACCACCACCCCGGCACGCCCTTCCTCGAGCGTGAACAGCTTCTCGAAGGGCGTGAAGTGCTCATGGGTCAACAGATTCATGATCGCCAGCATGCGCTCGCGAGTCGACATCACCTCACGCGAGATGGTGTGCGCCTGGACGAGGTCCGCCTGACGCAGGAGGCCGGACAACGCGCCGAGCAATTCCGACAGGTCGACATCAGGGTGCACCACGCGCGTCTCGAGTTCGGGCAGGTCTGCCGTGGCCACGAACCAGTCGCGGCCCTGACGCGGCATCTCATCCAGCCCTTCGGCGGCCAGCTTGGTCTGCTCGTATTCCTGCAGGCGGCGAATCAGCTCGGCGCGCGGGTCCTCTTCCTCGTCGTCATCACTCGCCTTGGGCTGACGCGGCAGCAGGCTGCGCGACTTGATCTCCGCCAGCATCGCGGCCATCAGCAGGTATTCACCGGCCAGATCGATCTGCATGGCATGCATCAGCTCGACATACTCGATGTACTGATGGGTGATGGCCGCGACATTGATGGCGAGGATATCGAGATTCTGGCGACGGATGAGATAGAGCAGCAGATCCAGCGGCCCCTCGAAGGTCTCGAGAAAGACACGCAGCGCCTCCGGCGGGATGTACAGATCCTGCGGCATCTCGGTGAGCGCGGTGTCGTTGACGCGCGCCAGCACCGTCGACGCCGCCGTCGGGGGCGTGACGAGAGGTGCGGGCTGATGCCCATCGGTGAGGGCAAAACTGGCGCCATCGAGCAGGTCGCTCATGACATCTCCTGCAGGAGGCGGGTGAAGGTGGGTCTGGGGGACGGGCATTCTAGCGGCTCGCGCCCCATCCCCCAAGTCTTTACGCCGCCGGTGATACGCCGGGGCCGCGCTCGGCGCCGCCCGCCTCTAGCGATAGGTCAGGCCGATCACGCGCCGCAGCTCATCCAGGGTGTCACGCACGGTGTCGCGGGCCCGCTCGGCGCCTTCTGTCATCATGGTGCGCACCTTGCCATGCTCCCCTTCCAGCGCCTCGGCACGCTCACGAATCGGCGTCAGAGCCGCGTCGACATGCTCGATCAGACAGCCCTTGCAGTCCAGGCAGCCGATGCTGGCATCACGGCAGCCCTCCTCCGCCCACTGGCGGTCCGAGGCGGGCGTGAAGCTTTCATGCAGTGTCCACAGCGGGCAGCGCTGCGGGTCGCCGGGGTCCTTGCGGCGCACGCGCGCAGGGTCGGTGGGCATCTCGCGCACGCAGGCCGCGATATCGTCGCGCCCGCTGCGCAGGAAGATGGCGTCTTCCCGTGCGGCCTTGTGCGTCTTGAGCTCCATGCCCAGCAACGGCTCGACCTCGCCCTGCCAGTGTTCCGGCTCGCCGAGGATGCGTCGCCCGCCACCTTCCAGATAGCCGAGCAGGCGCTCCTGCTGGTTGCGGTTGAGCTTGCTGGTCTCGGCCAGCAGGCCGCGCGCACGCTCGAAAGCCTCGAGATCGCCCTCTTCCTGGTAGTCGCTCAACCATTCGCGATACAGGCGACCGCTCTTCTTGCCCAGGCGCGCGATGGCGCGTTCGGCCTGCTCCTCGAAGCCGGCATCGCGGCCATAGCGATGATTGAAGCGCCGAGCGACCTCACGGGTGAACTCGATATGCGCACGCTGCTCGGGGCCGGCGGGCACCACCTGCCCCCGCAGCGCCAGAATGTCGGCCGCCTGCATCAGGGGCGCACCGAGCATGGCCAGACTGGCACCCTGCTGCTCACCAAGCCCGGCGACCATCTCGCGGTAGCTGGGCAGACGCTCCAGCCAGGCCTTGGGCGTGACGCTGGCCAGGATCATGTGCACGTCGGTCAGCTCCGGCACCCACGACTGGATGAACAGGGTAGCGACCTTGGGATTGACCCCACAGGCGAGACAGTCGATCACCATCGCCCAGCTGTATTGCTCGATCTCGTGAGGCGCGTGACCGCTGACCGCCAGCGCGTTCCAGTCGGCGACCAGAAAATAGGCATCGTGATGGTATTGCAGCTCGGTCCAGCGCCGGATCACTGATTGATAGTGTCCGAGTTGCAGGTGTCCGGTGGGGCGTAAGCCGGACACCAGCCTGGCCGAGGTATCGGTGGCACTCACCTTGTGAGTTCTCCCTGAGGCGTATGAAGCCGCCAGTCTAGCAACCCGAGGCCCCGATCAGCATCCCCGCGACGTCGTGTCCCTGACAACATGCGCCACGCGACCGGATCACGCAGCGGCCAGCGCGCCTGTCAGCCGGCGGCGATACCGGTGCGATAGCGCCCGGCGTAGTCGAACAGCTTGTCGCGGATCTGCCAGTAACGCCCGCTCTTGCGCCCGATGACGAAGTCCGGCGCCTTGAGGCGCTCCTCGCCTGCCAGCACCTCGGCGATGTCCTTCGGCGCCCAGTCACTGCCCGGCGCGCGCAGATGACGCGCGAGGAAGCTCAAACGAAAGGCGTGGCGCTGGGCGGAGGTCTCGAGCGCGAACCACTCGGACAGATCGGTGCCATCCTCGTCGTAATAGGTCACCTTCAAACGTGGCAGGCCGCGCCCGTTGCGCGTCTCCTCCAGCTGCCAGCCGCTGACGCGCAGCACCCGTGCGTCACGCAGCTTGAGCGCATCGCGCAGCTTGTCATCCGGGTCGACCAGTCGCGCCTGACAGGCATGACAATGGCGGGCGGCGATGTCATTGGCCTCGCCACACTGCGGGCAGGCCTTGGCGCGATAGCGGAAGTCGCACTGCACCAGCGGCCTGCCCTCGCCCTCCGGCGACTCGACCAGCCCCTGGCAGCGGCGCCCGAAGTGCTCGACCACCAGCTCACCATCCTTGCGTCCCCAGAACAGATTGGCATTGCCGCATACCGGGCACTCGACCTGCACGACCTCTGTGTCGCCGGCCGGCTTCGGCGTCGCCACCTCCGGCGCGTAGAGGTCCCAGGGGTTGCCGGCGTAGTCGAGAATCAGACAGTCCGTCTTGCCGGGGCTCAGACGCAGGCCGCGCCCGACGATCTGCTGATAGAGACTGACGGATTCCGTGGGCCGCAGGATGGCGATCAGGTCGACATGCGGCGCATCGAAGCCGGTAGTGAGCACCGCGACATTGACCAGATACTTGAGCTGCTGGGCCTTGAAGGCATTGATCAGCCGCTCGCGCTCCTCGCCGGGCGTCTCGCCGGTGATCAGCGCCGCCTCGCCGTCAGGCAGGAGAGCGGTGACTTCCTCGGCATGCTCGACGGTGGAACAGAACACCATCACGCCGCGCCGCTCGCGTGCCTGGGCGACGATATCCAGCACGATGCCCGGCGTCGCGCGCGAGCCCTGCACCACCTCGTTGAGCTCCGCCTCCTGGAAGCTGCCGCCGATACCGGGCGCCAGCTGCGAGAAGTCATAGCGCGCCACCGCGACATCGACACGCCGCGGCTCACTCAGAAAGCCCTGCCGCACCATCAGGCGCAGTGGCTGCTCGAAGACGCAATCACGGAAGAAGCAGTCGTCATCCCCGCGCACCATGCCGTGATAGTGACGATGGAAGATGAAGCCCTGACCGAGACGATACGGCGTCGCCGTCAGCCCCAGCACCTTGAGACGCGGATTGTGCTCGCGCAGATGATTGATGACCTTGCGATAGCTGGCGTCCTTCTCCAGCGAGACCCGGTGGCACTCATCGATCACCAGCAGCGTGAAGGGCGCCGCTTGCCCCTCAGTCGTCGGCTCAGCCGGCGTGAAGGCATCAAGATTGCGCACCACTGACTGCACCGAGCCGAACACCACCTGACGCGAGGCCTGCTTGCGCTTGAGGCCGGCACTGAAGATGTCGGCGTCCTTGCCATAGGATTCGTACTTGGCGTGGTTCTGCTCGACCAGCTCGCGCACATGCGCCAGCACCAGCACACGGCCACGCGCGATACGCGCAAGCTCCGCGATCACCAGTGACTTGCCGCTGCCGGTGGGCAGCACGATCACCGCCGCCTCATCACTGCGGCGAAAGTGCTCGACGGTACGCCGCACGGCCTCCTGCTGATACGGACGCAGCTCAAACATGCAGCGCCGTCCAGCGAGATACGCGAGTGGGAGCGCAGCCGGCAGGCAGGCCCAGGGAAGTGATGGCTGACAGGGACGTGAGGACTGACAGGGGCGTGAGGGCTGACAGGAACATTGACATCAAGGGGCCGCCGAATCGCAGGAAGGGACAATGTCCCCATTATCCGCATCAGCGACTGCAGCGGCAAAGTGGGTGTGGATAACCTGAGCCCGCCAACCTTGGCCCGTAAGTCTTGGCCCGACAGGATCAGAAGCGCGGCGCGCGTCCCTCGAGCTTGGCCTTGATGCACTCGGTCTGCTCCGCGCGCCCCAGCAGCGAGGACTGCAGCTCTGCCTCAAGCGCCAGCGCCTCGGCTTCCGGCGCAGCGAGGGCCTCGTCATAGAGACGCGTGATCGCGCGGATGGCGCTGGGAGAGCGCCCGGCAATCTGGCGCGCCAAGGCCAAGGCCTCCTCCTGCGGGCTGGAGATGATGCGCGTGACCAGGCCGGCGCTCTGCGCCTCGCTGGCCTCGACCTTGCGTCCGCTCCACGTCAGCTCGTGCAGCCAGTCCGGTCGCACGCCACGCGCGGTGACGCTGATGCCCATGTCCGGAATGATGCCCCAGTCGATCTCGAGCACCGCCAGACGCGCATCAGGATCACACAGGCGGATGTCCGCCCCCAGCGCGATCTGCAGACCGCCACCGAAGACGTTGCCATGCAAGGCGGCGATGACCGGCACCCCGATATCTCGCCAGCCCAGCGCCAGCTGCTGCACGGTATTGCGCTGCGGCGCACAGCCATTGGCCCCCGCGACCAGCAACTGCGGTACGCGGGCGGCGTCGCCCATGATGGCGGCGATATCCAGCCCCGCACAGAAACTGGGCCCCTCGCCCGACAGCACGATGGCGCGCAGGCCTGATTCCCGGGCGCGGGCATGCAACTCCTGCTGTACCGCCAGCAGGGCATCGATCATCTTCCAGTCGATGCCGTTGTGCTTGTCAGGGCGATTGAGGCGCACGTCGGCGACATGCTCACTGATCGAGAGGGTCACATAACGTTCAGGCGTGAGGTGGGTAGCGTCAGACATGGCGGTCTCCCTGCGACGGATAACGAGCAAGCACGCGCTCGAACGATTTCACGACAGTGCCGAGCGATGGCATTCATCCAGTGATAAACCCAAAAGGCGCAGGCAACCACACTGCGTTCGTCGAGCTGCCCACGGGCATGACTCGCTACGTCTCAGTGTGACTGCCTGCGCCCGGTTGTTGAACGGTCGTTTGGTCGCAGAGGTGACGATTGTCTACTCGCGCTTGGCGCCCGAGACCTCTGACAGCGATCGCGGCTGGAAGCTCTCGGCCTGGGCCATCGCCCAGACACGGCGATAGAAGGGATAGTCGTCCCCTTGCGTCAGCAGTGCGCCCTTGGTCAGGAAGGGATGCAGGTGCGAGAACAGCTTGACCTCATTCTCGGAGACACGGTGCACCAGGTGGTCCGGGGTGATCTGCCAGGGCGTGTGCAGGCCCGCCGCCGACAGGATCTCGGCCAGCGCATGCAGGGTGTTGTGGTGGAAGTGACGCACCTGATCGGCCTTGTCTTCCACGACCAGCGATTTCTGGCGCAGATCATCCTGGGTGGCGATCCCCGTCGGGCACTTGTTGGTGTGGCAGCTCAGTGACTGGATGCAGCCCAGCGCGAACATGTAACCGCGTGCGGCATTGACCCAGTCCGCGCCCAGAGCCATCACGCAGGCGATATCGAAGGCACTGATGATCTTGCCGCTGACCCCGATGCGCACCTCATCACGCAGCCCTGCGCCCACCAGCGAGTTGTGGACGAACTGCAGCCCTTCACGCAGCGGGGTGCCGAGGTGGTCGGTGAATTCGGTCGGTGCGGCGCCGGTACCGCCCTCACTGCCATCGACGACGATGAAATCGGGCACGATACCGGTCTCGAGCATCGCCTTGACGATGGCCATGAACTCCCACGGCTGACCGAGGCACAGCTTGAAGCCCACCGGCTTGCCGCCCGACAGCTCGCGCAGGCGCTGGATGAAGCTCAACAGCTCGAGGGGTGTGGAGAACTCACCGTGGTTGGAGGGCGAGATGCAGTCCTTGCCCATCGGAATCCCGCGCGTCTCGGCGATCTCCTCGCTGATCTTGCTGGCCGGCAAGACGCCCCCGTGGCCGGGTTTGGCACCCTGGCTGAGCTTGATCTCGATCATCTTGACCTGCTCGCTGGCCGCCTGACGGGCGAACTTCTCGCCATCGAAGCGCCCTTCCTCGTCGCGGCAGCCGAAGTAGCCACTGCCCAGCTCCCAGATCAGATCGCCCCCGAATTCGCGGTGATAGGGGCTGATGCTACCTTCGCCGGTGTCATGGGCGAAGTTGCCCAGCCTGGCCCCCTTGTTCAGGGCGCGGATGGCGTTGGCGCTCAAGGAGCCGAAACTCATCGCCGAGATATTGAACAGCGAGGCATTGTAGGGATGCGAGCACTGGGAGTTGCCGACGTTGAGACGAAAACCCTTGGGGTCCGGCACGCTCGAGGTCTGCATGGAGTGGCCGATGAACTCATAGCTGTCGGAATAGACATCGAGCAAGGTGCCGAACGGCTGGGAGGAATTGTGCTGACGGCCACGCGCATAGACCAGCTCGCGCTGCTTGTGGGAAAACGGCAGCTGATCGGTGTCCGACTCGAACAGGTACTGACGCATTTCCGGACGCAGCGCCTTGAACAGATAACGCATGTTGCCGATCACCGGATAGTTGCGACGCACGGCGTAATCCGGCTGCTGCATGTCGTAGATGCCGACGGCGACCAGAAAGGCCATCAGCAGCGTCAACGGCCATATCCAGGGCGTCAGCTCCGACAGCCCCAGGCAGACCAGCAAGCCGAGGACACAGAGCCCGAAGACGGAGTAGCGAGGTAACAGCGACCATTTCAGTTTCATCAAAGCTTCCTTTGCCAGCGAACAGCAATGTCAGGGCTGTCGTTGTGGGCGGGTCAGGGGTTGCGGTCAGGGGTTGCGCCCAGGGACTGCGATCAAGAGTTGCGACCACGGGCTGCGTCCAGTGCAGCGGCCACGGAACACACCATGCCTGTCAGGCAGGCAGGCATCATCATCGATAGCGATAGCGATAGCGATGGCGATAGCGATGGCGATGGCGATGGCGATGGCGATGGCGATGGCGATGGCGATGGCGATGGCGATGGCGATGGCGATGGCGATGGCGACATCACGATGACGCCAGCCTGCCGCATGCCGGGCCGACTGTCCTGCTCAACGGTGGAATCCGCTGTTGAGCCAGTCGCACCACGGTGCTCTCAGCATGTCTGTAAACAAGAAGACGCCCTCGTGGCGTGAACCACGAAGGCGTCTCCCGTTACTGCATTTCGCCACTGGTGGCGTGCGCCAGCCTCATCGACCGAGGAGGCCGAGTCGCTGGCGCGTCACGTCGCTCAGTCAACCCAGCGACGGGCATTGCGGAACATGCGCAACCAGGCGCCATCCTGCTGCCAGTCGTCCGGACGCCAGGAGTTGGTGACGGCACGCGCCACACGCTCCGGGTGCGGCATCATGATGGTCACGCGACCATCATCGGTGGTCAGACCGGTGATGCCGGACGGCGAGCCGTTCGGGTTGGCCGGATAGCGCGTGGTGGTCTGGCCGTAGTTGTCGACGTAGCGCAGCGCGACCTGGCCGCTGCTCTGCATCTTGCGCAGGTGAGCGCTGTCGCGGAACTCGGCACGCCCTTCGCCATGCGCGATGGCGATCGGCAGGCGCGAGCCTTCCATGCCATCGAGGAACAGCGAGGCGCTCTTCTCGACTTCGACCATCGCGACACGCGCCTCGAACTGCTCGGACTCGTTGCGCACGAAACGCGGCCAGGCCTCGGCACCCGGGATCAGCTCCTTGAGCTGGGAGAGCATCTGGCAACCGTTGCAGACGCCCAGCGCGAAGCTGTCGTCGCGGTTGAAGAAGCGCTCGAACTGTTCACGCGCACGCGCATTGAACAGCACCGACTTGGCCCAGCCACCGCCGGCGCCCAGCACGTCACCGTAGGAGAAGCCGCCACAGGCGACCAGCCCCCGCATGGTGTCCAGATCGACACGCCCTTCGAGGATGTCGCTCATGTGGACATCGACGGCCTCGAAACCGGCACGGTCGAAGCTTGCCGCCATCTCGAGCTGACCATTGACGCCCTGCTCGCGCAGGATCGCCATGCGCGGACGTGCACCGGTGTTCAGGTACGGCGCCGCGATATCCTCGTTGACGTCGAAGGTGGCCTGGGCGGTAAGGCCCGGGTCACGCACGTCGTTGATGGACTCGAATTCGCTCTTGGCGCAATCGGCGTTGTCACGTGCGGCCTGCATGCGATAACTGGTCTCGGCCCACAGGCGCTCGGCACTGGCGCGGGTGGTGGAGAGCAGGTTCTGGCCCAGCAGCGTGATGTTGATCTGCTCATCGGCACGCGGCGTGGCGATCACGCCACTGTGCTCGAGGCCCACGGCCTTGAGCTCGGCGAGGATGGACTCGGTATGTTCGCGACGCACCTGCACCACGGCACCCAGTTCTTCGGCGAACAGCGCGCCGGTGGCCTGACCCGGCTCGGCGGCGGTCCAGTCGAGGGAGATGTCGAGACCGACACGTCCCGCGAAGGACATTTCCATCAAGGTGGTCAACAGACCACCGTCGCTGCGGTCGTGATAGGCCAGCAGCTTGCCTTCGACATTGAAGCGCTGGATGGCCTCGAAGAAGTGCTTGAGGTCTTCGGGCTTGGCAAGATCCGGCGCTTCATTGCCGACCTGACCATAGACCTGCGCCAGCGCGGAGCCACCGAGACGGTGAGCGCCATGGCCGAGATCGATCAGGATCAGGTCCGTCTCCACGGCCTCGCCATTCAGCGTGCGACGCAGCTGCGGCGTAAGGGTACGCATGGCATCGGTGACCGGCGCGAAGCCTGTCATCACCAGCGACAGCGGCGCGGTGATCGACTTGTCTTCGCCATTCTCGTCCTGCCAGGCGGTGCGCATGGACATGGAGTCCTTGCCGACCGGAATGGTCAGGTCCAGCGCCGGGCACAGTTCCATGCCGACGGCGTGGACGGCCTCGTAGAGCGCCTGATTCTCGCCGGTGTGATCGGCAGCGCTCATCCAGTTGGCGGACAGCTTGATGTCAGACAGCTTGGCGATCGGCGCGGCGGCCAGGTTGGTGATCACCTCGGCCACGGCCAGACGCGCGGACGCCGCCGGCGAGATCAGCGCGACCGGCGTACGCTCGCCCATCGCCATCGCTTCACCGACATGGCTGTCGAGGGAGCTGGTGGTGACGGCGCAATCGGCCACCGGCACCTGCCACGGACCGACCATCTGGTCGCGCGCGACCATGCCGGTGATCGAGCGGTCACCGATGGTGATCAGGAATTTCTTGGAGGCGACGGTGGGCAGCTGCAGCACACGGGTCATCGCTTCGCGCGGGTCGAGGTTGTCGAGGCCCAACGCCGGCAGTTCCAGCGTCTGGCGCTCGAAGCTGCGTGACATCTTGGGCGGCTTGCCGAACAGCACGTCCATCGGCAGATCGACCGGACGCGTATCGAAGTGACCATCCTTGACGACCAGCTCGTGCTCCTCGAGGGCTTCACCGACCACGGCGTACAGGCAACGCTCACGCTCGCACAGGGCTTCGAAGGTGGCCAGATTCTCCGGTGCCACCGCCAGCACGTAGCGCTCCTGGGATTCGTTGCACCAGATTTCCAGCGGGCTCATGCCGGATTCAGCGCTCGGCACGGCGCGCAGATCGAACAGGCCACCGCGACCGCCATCCTTGACCAGCTCCGGCAGTGCGTTGGACAGACCGCCAGCGCCGACGTCGTGGATGAAGCAGATCGGGTTCTTGTCATCCAGCGCCCAGCAGCGATCGATGACTTCCTGCACGCGACGCTCCATCTCGGCGTTGTCACGCTGCACGGAGGCGAAGTCGAGGTCTTCGCTGGAGCTGCCGGAGGCCATGGAAGAGGCAGCACCGCCGCCCAGACCGATCAGCATCGCCGGGCCGCCCATCACGATCAGCTTGGCGCCGACCGGAATATCGCCCTTCTCGACGTGCTGGCTGCGGATGTTGCCGTAACCGCCGGCGAGCATGATCGGCTTGTGATAGCCGCGACGCTCGATGCCGCCGGCACCGAAGGCATCCTGCTCGTAGGTACGGAAGTAGCCGTTGAGGTTGGGACGGCCGAATTCGTTGTTGAACGCAGCGCCACCGATCGGGCCTTCGAGCATGATGTCGTAGGCGGTCTTGATGCGCTCCGGCTTGCCGTAGTCGTGCTCCCAGGGCTGTTCGAAGCCCGGGATACGCAGGTTGGAGACGCTGAAGCCGGTCAGACCCGCTTTCGGCTTGGAGCCGACACCGGTCGCGCCTTCATCACGAATCTCGCCACCGGCACCGGTCGCGGCGCCCGGATAAGGGGCGATGGCGGTCGGGTGGTTGTGGGTCTCGACCTTCATCAGGATGTTGATCGGTTCCTGATGGTAGCGATAGATGTGGTCTTCGCCTGTCGGGAAGTAACGCCCGGCAGTCGGACCTTCCATCACGGCGGCGTTGTCACTGTAGGCGGACAGCACGCCATCCGGATGATGCTGGTAGGTGTTCTTGATCATCTTGAACAGCGAGTGCGACTGCGCTTCGCCGTCGATGGTCCAGTCCGCATTGAAGATCTTGTGGCGGCAATGCTCGGAGTTCGCCTGAGCGAACATCATCAGTTCGATGTCGGCAGGATTGCGGCCCAGAGTCTTGAAGGACTCGACCAGATAATCGATCTCGTCATCGGCCAGCGCCAGCCCCAGGCTACCGTTGGCCTTGGCCAGGGCTTCGCGGCCACCGCCGAGGATGTCGACATGGGCAAGCTTGGCAGGTGCCTGATGCTGGAACAGACGTGCCGCGTCCTGAGTACGGGTCAATACCGTCTCGGTCATGCGGTCGTGCAGTCGGGAGGACAGCGTGGCGAAGAGCTCTTCGCTCAGGGGCGCGTCCAGCTTGATGCGGTAGGCGATGCCACGCTCGAGGCGGCGGACTTGCGGCAGGCCGCAGTTGGCGGCGATATCCGTGGCCTTGGAAGACCAGGGAGACAGCGTGCCGAGGCGGGGGATGACGAGGAAGAGATGTCCTTCCGGAGCGCTCTCGTCACGACTGGGGCCGTAGTCCAGCAGGCGCTCCAGTGTTGTCCGATCGGAACTGCTCAGTTCACCATCGACCTCGGCCAGATGAAGGTACTCGGCATGAAGAGATTCCACCTCCGGCACCAGCTCGCGTAACGAAGCCAGTAGACGGGTGTGACGGAAGGCGGAAAGGGCAGGCGCGCCTCGCAGTTCGAGCATGGTCAGGGAAAGCCTCTGAAGCAGCGTGAACGGACAACCGCCAAACGGCGGCAGCAAGCGCATATCATACGTGAAAGGCGAGCCTTAACGAAGCCCGCAGGTGACATGCGTTGGATGACAGTGTGTTGAGCTGCCGGTATGGTGGAAGCCCTGCCGTGAATGATGCTGACGCATGCTCAAGACTTCGCCCTCTTCTCTCATTCCGCCCGTGCGACAGCGGCTGCGCCACGCGCGGCGTTTCCTCGTCGCGGCGCTGGCCCTCGCCTTGCTGATACTGCCCGAGCGCACCCTCATCGAGATGCCCACGCGGCTGGACGATGTCCGCGCGCGCGACTTCATTCAGGTCGCCACGCGCAATACCCCCACGACCTTCTATCGTGGCCGTCAGGGGCCCACCGGTTTCGAATACGAGCTGGCACGGGACTTCGCCGATTATCTTGGCGTGAGTCTGTCGATGGATTCCGAGCACAATATCGAGAGCCTGACCCAGAGCGTGCTCAATGATCAGGCCGATCTTGCGGCCGCTACCCTGCCGCTGGATCTCTCCGAACAGGACCTGCGCTTCTCGCGCCCCATCCTCGAATTGCAGGCGATGGTGGTCTATCGGCGCGGGATGCATCCGCCCAAGGAATTGAAGGACCTGGTCGGCAAGCGCATCGGCGTCATCAAGGGCGCCGGCACCAGCCTGGTACTGCGGGAAGTCCAGCAGGACATCCCCGAGCTCAGCTGGATGGAAACCGGCGAGCTTGAGGTGGCGGACCTGCTGCAACGCATCGAGGAAGACAAGCTGGATGCGGCGGTCGTCTATGCCCATCAATTCAAGCTCAATCGCCTGTTCTTCCCCAATGTGGAGAACGGCTTCGACGTGGGCGATCCTCTGACCCTGGCCTGGGCCTTCCCCGCACATGGCGACATCTCATTGCTGACCGCCGCCAATGATTTTCTCGAGACACGCCGCCAGGATGGCACCCTCGATCAACTGGTCGAACGCTATTTCGGCCATGATGACTATCTCGAGTATGTCGGCGCACGTACCTTCATCCGCCAGGCACGCGACCGCCTGCCGCGCTATATCGATACCTTCAAGGAAGCCGCACGCGAAACCGGTATCGACTGGAAACTGCTGGCCGCCACGGGCTATCAGGAATCGCACTGGCAGCCCAAGGCCACCTCTCCTACAGGGGTGCGCGGCCTGATGATGCTGACCAATGTGACGGCGCGCGAAATGAAGATCGCCAACCGTTTGGACCCCGTTCAGAGCATCGATGGTGGCTCACGCTATCTTGTGAGTATAAAGGGACGCTTGCCGGACGAGATCAAGGAACCGGATCGCACCTGGATGACGCTGGCGGCCTACAATGTCGGCCTGGGTCACCTGTTTGACGCCAGACGTATCGTGAAGATGAAGGGCGGTGACCCGAATCGCTGGAAGGATGTCCGCGAAGCCCTGCCCTTGCTGCAGAATCGTGAGTGGTACCAGAAAGTCCGTTATGGTTATGCACGCGGCGGAGAACCTGTCATCTATGTCCGCAATATCCGTCGTTATTATGAAATACTGAATTATGTTTACCGTAGCCAGCAGCAGTTCTATCAGCTGGATGAGCGTCCGATTACCGACGACGAAGGCGACAGCAATCCCTTCGATACTGTGCCTCCGATTCTCTGAGGATGGAGTTCGGACCGTCAGCACTCCGGTGCCTCAAGTGCACGCATCTTCACCACGCATCAAGAGCCTCTAAGGACAGGGAATGACACGCAGACTCGTCTTGATGTCGCTAAGCCTGATCGCGTTCGGCATCGCCTTGCTGGGGCTCTGGCCGTCTGCCGGCAATGAAGCCAATGCGCTACTGCTGATGATGTTGACCCTGCAAGCCGCCGGCCAGGCTGCCTGGCATTGGCGCAATACCTCCCTCAGTCAGCTGTTCCTCAGCGCCTCATTGATCCTCAATATCCTGCTGATCTGTACCTTCCTGCTACCGGAAAGCTGGGTGGGGGTGGACCACTGGGGAGACCTGCTGATCAATCTGCCGGGCGATTGGCATATCGCCAATATCCGCCCGCCTATCCTGATCCTGTTTGCCTGTTTCGGCCTCACGACCTGCGCCCTGTTGCGCATGCGACTGGGATTCGGCTCTGCCATCCAGCTGACGCAAGTCACGCTGCTGCTGCTGTTTGCCATGATGTCCGACGCCAGTCTTTCCGTCGCCAGCATGGTGCTGGCAGGCCCGGAACGCATCACGCTGACCAGCTTCGTCAGTCTGCTGTTGATCGCTCAATGGATCGATCTACAGCCGGCATTCATGCAGATGTGGCGCCGCAATCTCATACCGCTGATCATTTCCTCCTCGATCACCCTGGTATGTCTGCTCGCCTGGCAGCAGCAGAGCCAGGACGAGAACAATCGCATCAACCAGTCGACCTACGTACTGGGCGACAAGATCGCCACGGAGCTGTCTCGCGAGATCAACGACCAGCTCAATGCGATGCGGCGTTTCGCCGGTTTCTGGAGCCTGATGGGGCAGACACCGTCACGCGGAGAGTGGCAACGCCTGGCACGCAGCTATTACAAGGATTTCGATTACTTCCAGAACATCGCCTTCATCGACCCGGACAGCGTGATAACGCGCGTCTTCCCGGACAAGGGCCGCAATCATGACGTGCTGGGCGTACGCCTGCTGGATGCTCAGCCGGACACGCCGCTGCGCAATCCGCTGGAACTCGGCATCGAGGGCCATACCGGCATCATCGACCTGATTCAGGGCGGCAAGGGCATGGTGTCCTACCTGCCGGTGCGCGATCCTCGTGATGGCACCATCCTGGGGGCGATCGCCATGGTGGTAGATCTGGCCCCTCTGCTCGACAGGGCCATGGACACGGCACGCAATGAGGCATTTGCGGTCACCCTGTCAGAGCGCGGCAACATCTATATCCATGTCGGCCCGGAAAGTCGTCTGGCGCCCTGGGGGCATCGCATCCCCATCGAGCTGCCCGCCACCGACCTGACACTAGGCCTGCAGCCGACACAGCAGTTCCTGGCGGCCACTCGTGGCCGTCTGCCGGAGGTGACGTTGCTGACGGGCATGCTGCTGGCCTACCTGCTCTTCCTCGTGATCTACATGTATCGCCGCGTCTCGCAGGAGCACGGCATCGTCAAGAATGCCAACGATGCACTTCGCGAAGAGATGGTGCGGCGAGAGCGACTGCAGAACGAGATCCAGTGGCTGGCGCGTCATGACGAGCTGACCCAGCTGCCCAATCGTCGCTATTTCCTCGAGCAGGTGCAGAGCTTCAGCGGCAAGATGCCTCTGACAGTCATGATTCTGGATATCGACTTCTTCAAAACGATCAACGACAAACTGGGTCACTTGGAGGGAGATCGCTACCTGCAGAAGATTGCCGCCGTCTCACGGGCGCCCGTGGAGTCTGCCGGCGGCATACTGGCGCGCTTCGGTGGCGAGGAGTTCGTGGTGTGCATTCCGGAATGCCCGCGCGCGGTAGGCCGCACTCTGGCGGAAGAGCTGCGGCGTGCCGTGCAGGCTGCAGGACTGCCGCAGCCTGCCACGGACAGCGTCGTCACGGTATCCGTGGGCATGGCATGCGTGGCGCGCGCTCCGTTGAGGCTGGATGCACTGCTGCAGGCAGCGGATGAGGCGCTGTATCGCGCCAAGTCCAGTGGTCGCAATCAGGTTCAGGTCGCCGCCTGACGGTTCATGGAGACCAACACGATCGCAACGCGGAGAGATCTGTGCGGGAGGCTCATCGCGGGTGGAGCTGAGCGGAAGGTTCAGCTCGGGCGGATCTGAGCGGAAGGTTCAGCGTGAAAGGATCAGCGCGGAAGCTCACCGCGCCGCTCCGCGAAGAAGGACTTGAGCAAGCGCTTGGCGTGAGCGGCCAATAGCCCCCCTTCCACTACGACGTGATGGTTATGCCAGGGCTGTGCAAACAGATTGGCACGCGATTCCACCATGCCGGTCTTCGGCTCTGCCGCCCCGTAGACGACCCGCTTCACCCGCGCGTGGATCAAGGCGCCACTGCACATCATGCAGGGCTCCAGCGTCACATACAGCGTGCAATCGTCGAGACGATAGTTGCCGAGACGGGCCGCCGCCGCGCGCAAGGCCTGCACCTCGGCATGTGCCGTCGGGTCCGGGGTGCTGACCGGCGCATTGTAGCCAGTGCCGATGATGTCGCCCTGGGGATTGACCACCACCGCGCCGACAGGCACCTCGCCAGCCCCGAATGCCAGCCGCGCCTGGTCCAGCGCCCGATGCATATAGTAATGATCCCCACGTGGCCCACTCCGGGCCTGCGGCGCTATCGCCAACTCGTCACTCACCGTTGTTCTCCGGTATCCTGAAGCCATTGTTTAGCTCACCATGATAACGGCTTGGCGCTCGCGCATCCTCCTGCATTGCCGACCCGCGCAGCCTGGCACTGCTCCGAGCGCCTGCCCCTCAGTACAAGGATAGATCCATGACCCAAACAGCCACTGCGCCTCTTGAGGCACTGGTCACCCTGCTGGGTCTTGAGACCCTGGAAGAGAACCTGTTCAGAGGGCACAGTCAGGACCTCGGCTTCCCTCAGTTGTTTGGCGGACAGGTACTCGGACAAGCGCTGTCCGCAGCGACACGCACGGTACCGGTCGAACGCCAGGTTCACTCTCTGCATGGCTACTTCCTGCGCCCGGGCGATGCCCACAAGCCTGTCATCTATCAGGTTGATGGCGTGCGTGATGGCGGCAGCTTCACGACCCGCCGCATCAGTGCCATCCAGAATGGCAATACCATCTTCTTCTGCAGCGCCTCCTTCCATGGCAAGGAGGCAGGCTTCGAGCATCAGCTCGCCATGCCCGATATCGAATCCCCTGAGCAGTTGATCGAACAGGGGGCACGTATCGAGCGCTACGAGGGCCATCCCATCGAGTTCCTGCGCCTGAAGGTGCCGATCACGGCGAGTGATGATGACGCCTGCCCCCCACCACGCCAGCGGCTATGGTTCCGACTGGCAGGCGAGCTGCAGGAAGATGATGCCCTGCATCGCTACCTGCTGACATATAGCTCCGACTTCAACCTGCTGGCGACCGGCCTCGGCGGACATGGTGTGCAGTTCGGTTCGCCCGAACTGCAAATGGCGAGCCTGGATCACTCGCTATGGTTCCACCGCGATGTACGCGTCAATGATTGGCTGCTCTACGAGATGGATAGCCCGTGGGCGGGAGGCGCACGTAGTTTCGCTCGTGGCAGCCTCTATAACCGGCACGGTGAACTGGTGGCATCCAGCGCCCAGGAAGGCCTGACACGCCTGCGCAAACGCCCCTGAACGAATCATCCTGAGCTAATCGTCCTGAACAACAATGCCCCTCCTGAGACATTCTCAGGAGGGGCATTGTCATGTTTGGCTGCGTCTATCTACAACCTACAACGCTGAGAATAGCGCACTGCGATTCACTATTATCGCGTCAATAGAGGAGTCACTTCAGTGCTGTCCTGACGCGCGTGCAGTTTTCATCCCGATAGCGCTGCTTGTAGTCATTGCGCTGGGACTGCCAACTTCGCATCTGGCCCGACGACCCGCCGCCGCGACGCCTATCGGTATAATATTCGATCTTGTCCTTGATGAACTGACAGCGCTCTATCTTCCTCTCTCGCTCCCCGGCAGATACCATTTCTGATGACATCAGCCCCATCAAAAGGGCCATCATCCCTGCCACTAGAAGCCTTGATAACGAATATGAAAAGCCCCTCGACATGTCGCCTCCTTGCGCCTGTTCATGGCTAACTTCAATGAGTGATATTCAATGACAGCGCAGACACCGAGCAGGTGCTGCAACAGTAAAGATATCTCCCGATAAAGATATCTCGCAACAGCGTGGAATGCTTGTCGATCAAGTACACTCAATGGAGAGCCAGCACGTTTTCTCAGTGATACTGATCCATAAACAAAGATGCCTCTATCACAGAAGTGATAGAGGCATCTTTGTATCATATAGCTCATGTAGCTATGTCTTGTGCTATACGCATTTAGCCCAGCACGGCAGTTCTTTTGCGCCAACGCTTCCTGAGCACCATTTTTCCTGAGCACAAAGAGAACCGCCCCTGCAGCAAGGCTACAGGGGCGGTTCGGTATAAGTGCCTGACGAGAATCGGGGCGGCCATCCGCTACTCTCACATGAAGAAACTCTACACTACCAAATGAATATCAATATGATGGGCCCACCGCTAAGAGCTCCATGCCAAGCACTTTAAGCCGCATAAAAATACACCCCCACAGTAAAATCTGCAGGGGAGGTTCTTGGCAAAACCAGAGATAAATAACAAGCGCACATCATTTTCCATCAATGGCAGAACCATCACAGCACGATGATGAGCCAAAGACTTTCTTCTTGCGCAGCCTGGGAGGGCTTATCTCTCGCACCACTTTTCCATGCACGTCTTTCTGCTCACGGCTTTTCTATTGCGCCAATTTTTCCTGAGCACAAAGAGAACCGCCCCTGCAGCAAGGCTGCAGGGGCGGTTCGGGATAAGTGCCTGACGATGACCTACTCTCACA
>NZ_JARWKQ010000006.1:0-230421 GCF_029846355.1 Cobetia sp. 2AS | reverse complement strand
ATGTGAGAGTAGGTCATCGTCAGGCACTTATCCCGAACCGCCCCTGCAGCCTTGCTGCAGGGGCGGTTCTCTTTGTGCGCAGGAAAAATCATAGGCGCGAAGGTCATGCGTGGGATAAGCCATGTGTGACATGTGTGAGTTGTGTGGAAAGGCACGCATAGAGACGTCAGCAGATCCGCTGTGCAGAAAGAAGCTCAAAGGAAGCGCCCCTGTCACTGATGTGGCAGGGGCGTTTTTGCATTCTCGGCGCCTTGGTCGAGCGGGGTAAAGAAGTGATGCGCGGGGTAAAGAAGAGCAAAGCGGTTGTGGAAAACTCAAGATTCGTCAGTGCAGGAGCTATCCATACGAACTCGCGGCAGCTGCTTTCTCTCCAGTGTGCTGTTGGGTGACATGGGTCTCGGAGCCACTGGGCGGCATGCCATGAGCGCTATCGTTGCGAGTCTTGCGAGAGCCGTCTGGTGCGCTTTTGATCAGAAAACAGTCACGAAAAAGCCCTGCCACACAGCGTGTGACAGGGCTTTGAAATGATGAACTTGCGCGATTGTCTTGTGCAATCATCTTGCTCGATTTCAGCGACTACAGAGCAAGGCCTGGAGTGTGTTTCATGACTTGGCGAGCCAGAACCACCAGACAATGGCGGCGATCAGGCCGAACCCTAGCAGATTGATGGCCATGCAGATCATGCTGACGCTCCTTGTGAGGTGGTGGCGGCATTCTCGGGGTTACTCGTTGCGGATCCAGCTGCACTCGGGGGCGTATATCGACGCAGACGATTGGCATTGGTCACGACGGTGACCGAGGACAGGGACATGGCCAGCCCCGCGATGACCGGTGACAGCAACATGCCCGTGAAGGGATAGAGGATGCCTGCGGCAATCGGGATGCCGATCAGGTTGTAGCCGAAGGCCCCCACCAGGTTCTGCTTGATGTTGCGCAGGGTGGCCTGGCTGATCGCGATCGCATCCGCGACCCCGCCCAGCGACGGCTGCATCAACGTGATACCGGCGGTCTCGATGGCGACGTCGGTACCTTCGCCCATCGCGAAGCCGACATCGGCCAGCGCCAGCGCCGGCGCATCATTGATGCCATCGCCGACCATTCCCACCACATGACCTTCCTGCTGCAGCCGCGCGATCTCGTCGTGCTTGTCATCCGGTGAGACGCCGGCACGGTAATCATCGATACCGGTCTCGCGCGCCACGGCCGCTGCCGTGTGAGGGTTGTCACCGGTCAGCATGATCACCTTGAGGCCGATGGCATGCAGGCGAGCGATGGCATCGCGGCTATCGTCACGTAGCGGGTCGGCCAGCCCGAAGACGGCGAGCAATTCATCGTCGCGAGCCATCAGGATCAGGGTGCGCGCATTGTCTTCCAGCGCTGTGATCTGCTCGCTGAGAGGGGCTAGGCTGATACCTGCCTCTTCCAGCATGGCAGCGTTGCCCATGCGCCAGGTGCGCCCTGCATCGTCCTGGGCCTGAATGCCGCGTCCGCTGATGGTCTGGTAGTCATGGAAGGCCTTGCTGCGCGAGGCTTCGGGACGTCTGGCTTCGATATGTGCCAGCAGTGCCGCGGCCAGCGGGTGCTCGGAGCCCCTCTCCAGTGCATGTGCTGCATCCAGTACGGCTTCCTCGTCTTCCCCTTCGAGGAGCGAGACCTCGGTGACCTCCGGCTTGCCGCGTGTCAGGGTGCCGGTCTTGTCGACCACCAGCGCGGTCAAGCGACTGGCGGTCTGCAGTGCCTCACCGCTGCGTACCAGCACGCCATGTTCCGCCGCCTTGCCGACCCCGATCATGGTCGAGATCGGCGTCGCCAGGCCCAGCGCACACGGGCAGGCGATGACGAGTACCGCCGTCGCGACCACCAGCATATGCACGCCGGTCGGCGCAGGTCCGAAGTTGAACCATACCAGCGCCGCGACGATGGCGATGATCATCACGCTGGGCACGAATACGCCGGAAATGGTGTCAGCCAGCCGGCCGATCGGCGGGCGCGAATTCTGCGCCTGACGCACTTGGCTGATGATGCGGCCCAGGCGCGTCTCGCTACCGACGCGCTCGACCTCGAAGACCAGACTGCCACGTGTATTGAGCGTACCGGCGGCTACCTCGTCGCCGATACCGCGTGACACGGGCAGTGGCTCACCGCTGAGCATCGATTCATCGATGTGGCTCTGGCCCTCGATGACCCGGCCATCCACCGGGATGCGCTCACCGGGGCGAATGCGCACCTGGTCCCCGCTGCGGACCTCGTTGATATCGATCTCGCGCTCTTCCCCGTCGCGGATCACGCGGGCCGTGCGGGTCTGCAGATCCAGCAGCGCGCGCAGCGCCTGCTGAGTGCGGCCCCGGGCGCGGACTTCCAGCGCCTGCCCCAGACTGATCAAGCCGATGATCATGGTCGAGGCTTCAAAGTAGAGCCCGCGCGCCGCCGGGGGCACGCTGTCGGGAAACAGCAGCACGCCCATGGAGTAAAGCCATGCCGCCCCGGTACCGAGCGCCACCAACGTATCCATGTTGGCCTGATGGTGCGTGAAGGCCTTCCAGGCGCTGGTGAAGAAGCTGCGTCCTGCCGTGGCGAGCACGCCCAGCACGGCGACGCCGATCGCCAGCCACACCCCGCGCTCGAGCCCCTCGAAGCCGGGATGATGGAAGAACATGCTGATCATCAGAGGGATGCCGATGCCCAGTGACAGCACGCTGTCACGGACACGAGAGTGATATTCCTGCTCGGCGTCCTCTTGCTGTTGCTGCTCACCGGCCTGGGCGTCTTCCACCAGGCTCGCCCCGTAGCCGACACCTTCGATGGCCGAGACGATCTCGTCAGGAGTGAGGCGGCTCGTGACCTGGGCGGTGCGCGAGGCGAAGTTGACCTGCGCCTGCTCAACTCCGTCCAGGCCATCCAGTGCCTTCTGGATCGTCGCCACGCAGCTGGCGCAGGTGACGCCGGACAGTGAGAACTCGGTGCTTGCGCTATCGGTTGGCTGGCTCTCAGTCGCTGTCTTGTTTGCAACGGCCGGCGTATCAGCAGCCGGCGCGACTTGAGCTTCATCCTCTTCGGCGGGGGCCTCAAGCGAATAGTCTGTCTCGAGAATGATTCTCTCGAGCAGCCCGCGCGGCAGACAGGTGTCCACGTCGAGAGTGTCTTCTTTCGGCGTGCCAGTGACTTGCGCGGTGTCATCCCAGTGCTGGATGGCCTCGCGCAATCTGGCGACGCACTTCTGGCAGTGCATGCCGTACACCGACAGATTGTGATGGGCGCGTACCGGCAGGGCTTCCTCCTTGAGGGGGTAGCCGCAGTCGTCCGCGACTTCCTGCAGTGCCGTGGATGACAGCTGGCTGTGCATCAGCAACAGCTCTGCGTCAGGCGCGCCGAGCAACTCGGCCTGCAGGTCCTGCGCCTGCAGGGCACGACGAATCCTGCCGACACAGCCCTGACAATGGATGCCTGGCGCCTGCAGAAGGCGTGTCTCGGGAAGTGATGTGGTCATCATGATTGCCCCCCGTCGCGGCGTTTGGAAGTGGAAGCGGTGTCGGGCACGTCCTGCGGAAAGCCTTCGATCAGGCAGCACACGCTGTTGCCGTCCGGCACGCCATCCGGCAGGTCCTGCCAGCAATCCAGCGCATGCTCCATGCGCTCTGCGAGGGATTCCAGCTCACGAATGCGCTCGCGCACTCTCGGCAGGTGCTGTCGCAGCAGGTCACGCACCAGCGGGCACGGCGAGTCGTGCTGGTCCGCCTGCTCGAGAATCTGTTTGATGTCGGCAAGGCTGAAGCCCAGCTGGCGTGCCTGACTGATGAATTTGAGGCGTACCAGCGCCTGCTCATCGAAGCGCTGGTAGTTGTTGACGGGATCACGTCGGGCCGTGATCAGCCCCTGGCGCGTGTAATGGCGAACGGTTTCGGCGGTGACGCCCCCCGCGCGGGCCAGTTCAGCGACTTTCATTGCATCATCTCCTGGTGATCAAGAGTGGCGGAGAGAGCATTCGGCTGCCCTGAAGGTCTGTCGGCAGCCAATGTTCCGTGACTGGTCATCAGTGTAAGACTTATGTGTTGCACATAGGTCAAGCGAGCCGATACATACGAAAAAGCTGATGTTCGACCAATAGGCTAGAGAGGGGAGCAGAGGAGGTTGTCGTGTTTTAAACGCTGGCGACAAGGCACTAAATCGTCGTCAGGTCATGGGCTTAGCAGCACGCGACAGTGCAGACATGAATGAAAGTTCCCTGAATACTAGAAATCTCCCTATTCAAACAAACGTTCGCCCTTGACTTGAACGCACGACTCGCCCAAAACGTAGGTGACAGAGCTATGCATCAACGAATGATAACAACAACATGCGGCTCTCCAGCCACCTGCAATGGGACGCCATCCATAATGAAAAACAAGATGAACAAACTCACCCTCGGGGTCGCTCTGGCAGCGGCTGCCACGGCTTATGCCGGTGGCGTTCACGCGGGGGCCTTCCAGCTGAACGAGCAGAGTGTCAGTACCCAGGGCACCTCCTTCGCCGGGCGCGCCTCGAATGCCAATGATGCCTCCACCGTGTTCGGCAATCCGGCCGGCATGTCCTTCCTGGATCGTGCCCAGATCACCGGCGGTGTGACCTATCTGGACGTCAATACCGATATTGATGTCGCCAGCGCGAACGATGCACTCGGTCGGCCAGTCTCTGGCGGAGATGACGGTGACATGGTGCCGGGGGCAGCAGTGCCTTCCTTCTATTACGTGCAGCCGATGAATGATCGGGTAGCACTGGGCTTCGGGGTCTACGCGCCCTTTGGCGTGATCACCGATTATGGTTCTGATTTCCGCGGCCGTTATTTCGCCAATTACAGTGAAGTCGAGGTGGTCACCGCCCAGCCGACCATCTCCTACCGCATCAATGACAAGTGGGCCATCGGCGCCGGTGTGACCTACAACAGCGTCAAGGGAGAGCTGACTTCCAACACTGCCGATGTCCTTGGCGCAGGCGATGGCAAGGTCAAGATCAAGGGTGACGATGCCGCCTGGGGCTACAACGTCGGGGTCATCTTCCAGCCGGTGGAAAGTACCCGTCTCGGTCTGTCCTATCGCTCCAAGGTGGATTACAGCTTGGAAGGTGAGGCCAAGTACAACAATGTCTTCAATGGCAGCATGACAGCGCCGGGCCTCGTGAATACCGAGCAGGATGCGTCGCTGGACGTGACCTTGCCGGAAAGCATCGACTTCTCCGTGACGCACAAGCTGGATGATCGCTGGACGCTGATGGCGGGCGTGACCTGGGTGCACTGGAGCCGCTTCGATGAGATCGCGGTGGAAGTCGACAACATGAACGACATCGTCGAGGAGCAGGGCTACGAGGACAGCTGGCAGTACGCGGTGGGCCTGAGCTATCAGCTCAATCCGCAGTGGGTGCTGCGCACCGGCATGGCCTTCGATGACAGCCCGACCGTGGACGAGCATCGCAGCGCGCGTATCCCGTCCGGGGATCGCACCATCTTCTCGCTGGGGGCCGGCTGGACGCCGATGCCGGAGCTGACCATCGACATGGCCTACACCTACCTGTGGGAAGAGACGGCCACCGTCAGCCTGAGCGAGCCCAACCGTGGCACCTATGAAGCCGATTACGAGAATGAAGCGCATGGCTTCGGTCTCGGCGCGACCTATCGCTTCTGAGTACGTCAGCGGCTGAAACCCTGAGCTGATCTCGGGACAACCGATACAACCGATACAGCCGATACAAAAAACGCCCGGTCATATGACCGGGCGTTTTCTTGTCGTCCTTGCCGGGTTCATCAGGCAAGGGCGGAACTATCGCCTAAGCGCGAGCATTGGCGAACCGTCACCAGCGTCTGACATGTCGATCAGAAGTCGTAACGCGCCAGGAACATCAGCTGGTCGCGGTCGGCGCTGTACTCGCTGCCGTCTGACTGGCGGCTGTTGTCGAAGCGATACTCGGTGGCCAGCGTCAGGTCCTTGACCCGCCAGGCCGCGCCCAGAATCTGATAGGCGTAGCGTGCTTCGCTGTCGGCGTCCTCCAGGTGATTCAAGCCACCGTAGAGCTCGACACTGTCATCGCCCCAGATGACCTCCTTGAACTTGTAGTTGACCACGAATTCCGCGCCGCGCGCCTTGTCGACGAAATCTTCTGAGGAGTCCAGAGTGCTGCCGGCGATGTGGTTGCGATATTCCCCGCCGACGAGGGCGATGTACCAGTTGCCCGGTGACCAGTGACCGCCGAGCAGCCAGGCATCGATATCGCCGTTCTCGCTGTTGCCGCTCTCGTAGTCGCTCAGCTCCGTATGGTGGAAGACCCCGCCCACCGTGAAGTCCTCGTTCGGGTGCCAGTTGAGCGCGGCCTCATAGCTGTAGTCACGCTCATACCCCGAATACTCGGTCTCGGTGGTGAAGACGCCATCCTCGAAGAGTGAGGTCTCGTTGCTGTGCTGGCCATCATGGCCGAGCTGGTAGAGCAGGCCGACAGTGACATCGTCGAAGCCCTTCTTCCAGTAGAGCGAGTTGTCCGGCCGCCCCGTGCCATGCAGGCCGCCGTCACCGCTGCGGCCTTCGAAGGTGCCGGACGCCTCGCCACCATTGATCCAGAACCAGTCGGTGTTGACGGCCACCATGTCGTACCAGGGGCCATACTGCTTGCCGACCGTGAAGCTGCCCCATTTCTCGTGGGCCGCTCCGGCATAGAGCATGCGCTTGTAGTGAGCATCGGTGCCGTCCTTGAACCAGGGATCGAAGCCCCACTCGGCACGAATGATGGAGCTCCAGCCCTGCTCGAACTGATGCTCGTGGATCAGGCGCACCCGCGAGCCGCCGTTGTAGATATCATCGTGTGCGCCATCCTGGATCACCGCAAACGCCGCCAGGCGGCCACTGAACTCGACGCGGTCGGTATCCGTCTTGTAGACCTCGATGGCCTGGGCCATGGGGCTCATGCTCAGCAGTCCCGTGCCGAGCAGGGCTGCGCCAATCGCGTGACGCAGTCGTGAGTGAGTGTGAAGGGGGATGCTGGCTGTTGTTGTAGGTTGCATCGTCATCCTGTGCATGTCTTTCCATCGGTGTGGGTAATGCCGGAGCATCCTGCTCCGGCCTCGGTCGGGTGCAAGCACCCGGTTGGCAGCCAATGTCGATTCGTGTGAGCGACTCGGCTGCCCTTGCCCGGGGCGAGGCCGGGCGCTCATCGCCACCCTTCAGACAGGCAGTGATGAGGCCCTGCGCCTTTTCTCAGGCAAAGCGGGGTCTTGATGGGCGCTGCAGCGCCCATCAGGCATGTCGTCTTTTCAGGGTGTCAGTGGTGCGTCTGGCCCAGGTCCGGGGCGAAGGCGGCCTGCATCAATTCACGCGTATAACGCTCACGGGGTGCCTCGAAGATGGCGTGGGTACTGCCGCTTTCCACCACCTCGCCTTCCTTCATCACGATGAGATGGTCTGACAGCGCACGCACGACCGCCAGGTCATGGCTGATGAACAGATAGGTCAGGCCATGGCGCGCCTGCAGGTCGCGCAGCAGGTCGATCACCGTGACCTGTACCGAGCGGTCCAGCGCCGAGGTCGGCTCGTCCAGCAGCAGGAATTCCGGTTTGAGCACCAGGGCGCGGGCGATGGCGATGCGCTGGCGCTGACCGCCGGAGAACTCATGCGGATAGCGATTGCGCATGCCGGGGTCGAGGCTGACCTCGCTCAGGGCGTCGCAGACCCGCGCATCGCGCTGGGCGCGATTGAGCTCGGGGTGGTGCACGCGCAGGCCTTCGCTGATGATCTCGCCCACGGTCAGGCGCGGTGACAGGGAGCCGAAGGGGTCTTGGAAGACGACCTGCATGCGCGAGCGCAAGGGGCGCATGCCTGACTTGTCCAGCGGCATGATATCGACGCCATCGAAGCTGATCTGGCCCTGGCTCTTGAGCAGGCGCAGCAGGGCGCGCCCCAGCGTCGACTTGCCGGAGCCGGACTCGCCGACGATGCCGATGGTCTGGCCGCGTCGCACCTCGAGATCGATGCCGCGCACCGCCTCGAAGGCGACCTTGGGGCCGAACAGCGGACGCTTGATGGTGAAGCTGACACGCACATCGCGCGCCGACAGCAGCACCGGCGCATCTGCGGCCACCGGGGCCTTCTCGCCGGCCGGTTCGGCATCGATCAGCATGCGGGTGTAGGCGTGCTGCGGGCTCTCGAAGACGTCGTGGGTGGCGCCGGTTTCCAGCAGCTCGCCGTGACGCATCACGCAGACGCGGTCCGCGAAGTGGCGCACGATGCTCAGGTCGTGGGTGATGAACAGGATTGCCATGCCGTAGCGCTGCTGCAGCGACTTGAGCAGCCGCAGGATCTGCGCCTGCACCGTGACATCCAGCGCGGTGGTCGGCTCATCGGCGATCAGCAGGTCCGGCTCGCAGGCCAGCGCGATGGCGATCATCACGCGCTGACGCTGGCCACCGGACAGCTCGTGGGGATAGCTGTCGATACGTCGCGCCGGCTCCGGAATGCCGACCTGCTCGAGCAGTTCCAGCGCCTTGTGGCGAGCCGCGCGGCCCTTGAGGTCACGATGCAGTGCCAGTACCTCGATGATCTGGCGCCCGATGCGGTGCAGCGGATTGAGCGAGGTCATCGGCTCCTGGAAGACGGTAGCGATGCGATTGCCGCGCAGCTCGCGCATGCGCCGCGTCGAGGCACTCAGCAGGTCTTCGCCGCGCAGGCGGATGGCGCCCTTGATCTCGGCGAGTTCCGGCAGCAGGCGCAGGATGGCGGTGGACGTGACCGACTTGCCGGAGCCGGACTCGCCGACCAGCGCCAGCGTCTCGCCCTTGTTGAGAGTGAAGCTGACGCCCTTGACGGCGGGTACCGCGCCGTCCGGCAGCTGGAAGTCGACCTTGAGGTCATCGATCTCCATCAGCGGTGGCGTGCCCGGCGCCTCGGCTGCCAGCCCCAGGCGGGTCAGGGTGTCGGCGCGGGCCTGGTCGGCGGCGTTGCGTGCTGGCGGCAGGCTGGAGGAGGTGCCGGAGGTAGAGGGTGAAGAAGTCATGATCAGCGCTCCGGTTCAGCGAGTCTTGGGGTCGAGGGCATCACGCAGCCCATCGCCGAGGAAGTTTAGGCAGAACAGGGTCGCGGCGAGGAAGGCCGAGGGCACCAGCAGCATCCAGGGGGCGGTCTCCATCATGTCCTTGCCTTCGGAAATCAACACGCCCCATGAGGTCAGCGGTTCCTGCACGCCGAGGCCGAGGAACGACAGGAAGCTTTCCAGCAGGATGACCTTGGGCACCGTCAGCGTGACGTAGACGATCACTGGGCCCAGCGCGTTCGGAATCAGGTGACGAGTCACGACCTGCAGGTCACGCACGCCGAGTGCATGCGCCGCCTCGACGAATTCGCGCTTCTTGAGCGCCAAGACCTGGCCGCGCACGATGCGCGACATGTCCAGCCACTCCACCGCGCCGATGGCGGCGTAGATCAGGAAGATGTTGCGACCGAACACCACCATCAGCAGGATCACCAGGAACATGAACGGCAGCGAATACATGATGTCGACGAAGCGCATCATCAGGTTGTCGGTGCGTCCGCCGAAGTAGCCGGAGACGGCGCCGTAGAGCACGCCGATCACCAGGCTGACGAAGGTGGCGACCAGCGCCACCGACAGCGAGATCTGGCCGCCATGCAGGGTGCGGGTCAGCAGGTCGCGGCCGTTGACGTCGGTGCCAAAGACGTGGCCGGAGGCCAGGTCCGGGCCGGTGCCGATGGCGTTCCAGTCGACCTCGTCGAGTTCGAAGGGCGTCAGCCACGGGCCGATCAGGCAGGCCAGCACGATGACGGCCATCACCACCAGGCTGCACATGGCAGCGCGGTTCTGCTTGAGACGACGCCAGGCGTCGCGGGTCAGGCTGTCGCCTGCCGGCGCGGCAGGAGGCTGGCCGTCGAAGGCACTGGCACCGCCGGTGCCGTGGGGAGCGGGAGTTGTCTGTGACATGTCAGGGCCTCGGGTCAGTCGTCGTAGCGGATCTGCGGGTCGAGCATGCTGTAGAGCAGGTCGACGATCAGGTTGAGCAGCAGGATCAAGGCGCCATAGAAGACCACCGTGCCCATCACCAGGGTGTAGTCACGATTGAGCGCACCCTGCACGAAATAGCGCCCGATGCCGGGAATGCCGAAGATCTGCTCGATCACCACCGAGCCGGTGATGATGCCGGCGATGGCCGGGCCGAGGTAGGAGACCACCGGCAGCATCGCCGGTCGCAATGCATGGCGCAGAATCACCTTCCACTCGCTCAGCCCCTTGGCGCGGGCGGTGCGGATGTAGTGGCTGCCGAGCACCTCGATCATGCTGGCGCGCATCATGCGGGCGATGTAGGCGATCTGCTGGATGGAGAGCGCCACCACCGGCAGCAGCAGGTTCTGCCAGGCGCCGCCGTTCCAGCCGCCGGCCGGCAGCCAGCCGAGCAGCACGCCGAACACCAGCGCCAGCAGCGGGGCGATCACGAAATTGGGCACCGCGATCCCCGCCAGCGCAGTACTCATCACCACGTAATCCGCCGTCGAGTTGCGCCGGATGGCCGCGATCACCCCCAGCGGCACCCCGATCAGCAGCGCGGCCAGAATCGCCCACATGCCCAGCTCCAGACTGGCCGGGAAGCCCTGGCTGATCAGCTCGCTGACATCGAAGTCCTTGTACTTGAAGGACGGGCCGAGATCGCCCTGCACCAGATCACCCAGATAGCGCAGATACTGCATCGGCAATGGCTCATCCAGGTGATAGGCCGCGCGCAGGTTCTGCTCGATTTCCGGGGGCAGACGGCGCTCGCCATCGAAGGGGCCGCCCGGGGCGACTCGCATCAGGAAGAACGACAGGGTGATCACGATCAGCAGGGTGGGAATCGCCTGCAGCAACCGTTTGAGGGTGTAGCTCAGCATCCAGTGCTCCGTCCGGGCCGCTGCCCGGGTATGTCGTTGTTATTGGTGACTGTCGTCTGTCAGTGCGAGGTATCGAGCTGCAGATAGCGACTCGGGTGCACGTCCAGCGCATTGGGCGCCCAGCCGCTGATGGCGGGGTCGACAAGACTGGAGGTGACATAGTCGTAGAGCGGCAGCACCACATCGTTGTCGAGCAGATACTGCTCGGCGTCGTGGAGCTGGCGCTGGCGGGTGCCGACGTCTCCTTCACGTGCCGCCGCCTCGATCAGCGCATCGTAGGTCGGCGAGCTGAGCCCGGGCGCGTTGGAGGTGTTGTCGCTGCTGAAGGCGTTCAGGAAGTCGTAGGCATCGGCGATGGTGGCGATCATGCCGTAACGGCCGACCTCGAAATCGCCCAGCGCCAGATCGCGGTAATGCACCGCGGCCTCGGTATTGGTCAGCGTCACCTTCACGCCCAGCGGTTTCCACATCGCCCCCAGGGCCACGGCGATCTTCTTGTGGTCTTCCAGGGTGTTGTAGCGCAGCGTCAGCTCAAGCGGGGTATCCGGGCCGTAGCCCGCGTCTGCCATCAGCTCACGCGCCTTCGCCATGCGTCGGTCCATCGACCAGTCAGCGAAGTCGAAGCGCGCGCCCTGATGCTCACCCAATGCCTTCGGCACGAAGTGCCAGGAGGGAATCTGGCCCATGCCGAGAATGCGCTCGGTGATCACCTCACGGCGCGTGGCCAGATTCAGCGCGCGACGAATGCGCTGGTCGGCCACCGGCGAGCCCTCGCGCAGATTGAAGACATAGAAGTACTCGCCGAGGATCGGGTAGGTCTGCAGGGCAGCGGCCAGATTGTCCTGGATCCAGGTGTAATGGCTGGCGGGTACGCCGTAGGCGATCTCGACCTCGCCGGCGCGGAAGCGATTGAGCGCGGCATGACTCTCCTCGATGGGCAGGTAGACCACCTCATCGAGCGCGACCGTGTCCGCCGCGTGATAGCGCGGATTGGGCGTCAGGCGAATCTCGGCCTGGGGCGACCAGGTCTTGAGCACGAAGGCGCCCGAGGTGGCCATGTTGGCCGGCCGCGTCCAGTCAGCGCTCTTGGCCGCGATCACATGGCGTGGCAGCGGGGCGGCTTCGCTCATCGCCAGCGTCTGCTCCAGCGTCGCCGAGGGGTGACTGAGGGTGATGGTGAGCGTCTGCGCGTCGGGCGCGGTCACGCCAAGCTTCTCCGGCTCCAGCGCACCGGTATTCACCGCGCGGGCATTGACGATCGGGTAGTAGAGCGTGGCGTTGTGGGCCGCGGTGGCGGGAGTCAGCAGGCGGCGCAGCGCGAAGACCGCATCCTGGGCGGTCAGCGGCGTGCCGTCTGACCATTCGAGCCCTTCGCGCAGATGGAAGGTCCAGCTCAGCCCATCGGCGGACGACTCCCAGCGCTCTGCCAGCCCGGGAATCAGCTTGCCGTCGGCGGAGTAGGCGATCAGCGGCTCGAACAGATCACGCGTGATGCGTGTCTCCCAGGTGCCGTTGGTCTGTTGCGGGTCCAGCGAGCCGGGTTCGGCGCCATTGGCGATACGCAGGATCTGCTCGCTCTGGCTTGAAGATTCTGCTGCCATGGCGCTGCCGGAAGCGCCGAGGGAGAGGGGAAGAACGGACAGCAGCAGGCCTGCGCTGAGGCTTGCCGCGCATTGCATCGGTGAGGTGGGGGACATGCATGAACTCCTTGTCACGCCCGTGGGGCGCGACGTCATCTTCTGGTGCCATCCTTGGCAGATGCCACGCTCCTGCCCTGCCAGGCACGAGCGTGGACCCATGACGATCTAGAGAGCGGCGAGCCGGGTCAGAGGCTCACAGGGCTCGCCTCACTCGGAGAACGAGACCCAGCGCGAGCGGTGGGTATCCTCGATGTTGTTCTTCCAGCCGCTGAGCTTGGGGTTCACCAGATTGCGCGACACGTAGTAGTAGATCGGCAGCACGGCGTAGTCATCCAGCGCCTTGCGCTCGGCGTCCTGCATCAGCGCCTCGCGATCCTCCATGTCGAGCGTATTGGCGGCCTTGTGCATGTCGTCATCCAGCGCACTGTTGGAATAGGCGCCGTAGTTGTTGGGCACGCCGCTTTCCAGCAGGTTGAGGAAGTTCTGGGCGTCGTTGTAGTCGCCGATCCAGCCGGCGCGGCCGACATCGAACTTGCCCTGGCGCATGTCCTCGTAGTGCACCGCGACTTCGGCATTCAGCAGATTGACCTTCACGCCCAGCGGCTTCCACATCGCGGCGGCGGCGATGGCCACCTTCTTGTGGTCTTCGCTGGTGTTGTAGCGCAGGGTCAGCTCCAGCGGGTTGTCCGGACCGTAGCCGGCGTCTTCCATCAGGGACCTGGCCTTCTGCATGCGCTCATCCATCGACATGTCCTTGAAGGCCATCTCCTGGATGTCGTAATGGTTCACGCCGGTGGGCACGAAGCTGTAGGCCGGCACTTCGCCGGTGCCGAGAATCTTGTCGGTGATGATGTTGCGGCGGATGGAGAGGTTGAGCGCCTCGCGCACGCGCGGGTCTGCGGTGGCATGGCCATCGCGCGAGTTGAGCACGTAGTAGTAGATGCCCAGGTAGGGCGCGACGTGGGTGGCGTCCGGCAGGTTGTCCTTCAGCCAGCCGTATTGCTGGGTCGGGAATTCGCGCGCGATGTCGATCTCGCCGGCGCGGAAGCGCTTCAGGGCGCTGTTGCGCTCCTCGATGGGGTAGTAGATCACCTCATCCAGCGCGACCTCCCTGGCATCGTGGAACTCAGGATTCTTGAGCGCGACGATGCGGGTCTGCGGCTGCCACTCGCTCAGCTCGAAGGCACCGTTGGAGACCATCTTGCCGGGGTCGGTCCAGTCCTTGCCGTACTTCTCCACCACATGTTTCGGCAACGGGTAGGCGGTGTAGTGCGACAGCTGATCCAGGAAGTAGGGCGTCGGGCGCTCGAGGGTGATCTCGAGGGTATGATCATCCACGGCACGCACGCCGAGGGTGTCCGGCTCGGCTTCGCCACTGTTGATGGCCTTGGCGTTCTTGATCGGATACAGGATGTAGGCGTAATCCGAGGCATTTTCCGGCGTCATGATGCGCTTGAGCGCGTACACGAAGTCCTCGGCGGTCACCGGCTCACCGTCTGACCACTTGCCGTTCTCGCGCAGCGTGAAGGTGTAGGTCTTGCCATCGTCGGAAATCTGCCACGACTCGGCCGCGCCGGGGATGCGCTCGCCATCGGCGGCTTCGGTGACCAGGCCCTCGAAGAGGTCGCCCACCACGTCATTTTCCCAGGTGCCGGAGATCTGCTGCGGGTCCAGCGAGGCCGGTTCACCCATGATCGCCAGCTTGAGCGTGTCGGCCATGATGCCCTGGGAGGCAACGATGCCCCCGGCCAGCAGCAGAGAGCCTGCCAGGCGTTTGAGCGCGAAGCGTCCGGGGAGCGCCGGGGTGTGAGAGGGGGAGTACAGTCGTGCCATGATAGGGAGGCTCGCTATTGTTGTTAGGGGTAATACGAGTGTCGCCTTCTACCATCGAATCTTTTCCTGCCCGCTGTCCATGTTAAAAAATGGATGGCTTATGCATGCATTCGATAAACGTCATGCAAGGCGTGGAAACTCGGGCCATTCGGGGCTGACGGACCTTTGAATGACTTTGGTCGTATTCGTCGCCTGCCCGCTGATGGGCGGCATGCCTGGCAGCCGAAAGCCGCCGCTTGCCCGCTGGCCACGGATGATGGGCCGGGCATGGTCGCCACGCCGGGAAATGGCTACAATATCGGGCTTTGCGCGCTGTCGATCTGCACATGCACCCTCGGGTGGCATGTGGCGGAGCCCGTCGCTTGCGACAGGATCGCCGCGCACCCATTCACGCATCATCGCCTCAAGACAGGACGACCATGCAAGAGATCAATCCGATCACCAACCTCATCAAGGACCTGTCCGAAAGGGCAGAAGTCCTGAGGGGGTACCTTTGACTATGCCGAAAAGCAGGATCGGCTAGAGGAAGTCACTCGCGAGCTCGAGAATCCGGATGTCTGGAATGACCCGGACTACGCGCAGAAGCTCGGCAAGGAACGTGCGTCGCTGGAGCTGGTCGTCAAGACCCTCGACGACATGAGCAACGGTCTGTCCGACTGCTCCGACCTGCTGGAAATGGCGGTCGAGGAAGAGGACGAAGGCACCGTGGACGAAGTCGTCCGCGAGCTGGACCAGCTCAAGGCCAGTCTCGAAAAGCTCGAGTTCCGCCGCATGTTCTCGGGTGAGATGGACGCCAACAACGCCTACCTCGACATCCAGGCAGGCTCCGGCGGTACCGAAGCGCAGGATTGGGGCAACATGTTGCTGCGCATGTACCTGCGCTGGGCCGAGCATCACGGTTTCAAGACCGAGATCGTCGAGGCGAGCGCCGGTGAAGTTGCCGGGATCAAGTCCGCGACCATCCACGTCGAGGGTGATTACGCCTTCGGTTGGCTGCGCACCGAGCTTGGCGTGCACCGTCTGGTCCGCAAGAGTCCCTTCGACTCCGGCGGCCGTCGTCACACCTCGTTCGCGTCCGTGTTCGTGTCGCCGGAAATCGATGACAACATCGAGATCGACATCAATCCGGCCGACCTGCGCACTGATACCTATCGCTCCTCCGGCGCCGGTGGTCAGCACGTCAACACCACCGACTCCGCGGTACGTATCACCCACGTGCCGACAGGCATCGTGGCGGCCTGCCAGACCGAGCGTAGCCAGCACTCCAACCGTGACCGCGCCATGAAGATGCTGAAGGCGCGTATCTACGAAGCCGAGATGCAGAAGCGCAACGCCGCCAAGCAGGAACTCGAGGACTCCAAGTCCGATATCGGCTGGGGCAGCCAGATCCGCTCCTACGTCCTCGATGACCAGCGCATCAAGGACCTGCGGACCAGCGTCCAGTCGAGCAACTGTGACAAGGTGCTCGACGGCGACCTCGATGACTTCATCGTCGCCAGCCTCAAGATGGGGCTCTGAGCGCGAATACCCTCGCGGCCCAGCGCCTATTCGCCTCCGCCGGTCTCGCCGGCGGAGGCCACGAATCCCCGTATCGCGGTCAGCACTGATGGTCACAATCGTCAGGCTGATCATGATCTGTCGTGGCCCAGGCCATGACCCTTTGACACGAGACAGGCCCCTCCATGTCGACAGAGCAGACCCCCGCCATTGATGAGCAGCAGGCCGCCGAACAGGCTCAGGAAGAGAACCGCCTGATCGCCGAACGTCGCGCCAAGCTGAACGCCCGCCGCGAGCAGGCCGCCGCCGAAGGCAAGAGTGCCTTCCCGAATGATTTCCGTCGCGACAGCCTCGCCGCTGACCTGATGGAAGAGCTGGGCGAGAAGGACAAGGCCGAGCTGGAGACGCTGGACCGCAAGGCCGCCGTCGCCGGGCGTATCATGCGCAAACGTGGCCCCTTCATTGTGCTGCAGGAAGTCTCCGGCCAGATTCAGCTCTACGTCGACAAGAAGGGCCTGCCGGAAGCGCTGCTCGAGGACATCAAGAGCTGGGATATCGGTGACATCGTCGGTGCCAGTGGCCCGGTGCACAAATCCGGCAAGGGCGATCTGTACGTCATGATCGAAAGCGCCCAGCTGATGACCAAGAACCTGCGTCCGCTGCCGGACAAGTTCCACGGTCTGTCCGATCAGGAAATGCGCTATCGCCAGCGTTATGTCGACCTGATCATGAACGAGCAGTCGCGCCGCACCTTCGCGCTGCGTGCCGGCATCGTCGCCTCCATCCGCCGCTTCCTCAGCGATCGCGGCTTCATGGAAGTCGAGACGCCGATGCTGCAGCAGATTCCGGGTGGCGCGACCGCGCGTCCGTTCATCACGCACCACAATGCGCTGGACATGGAAATGTACCTGCGCATCGCGCCGGAGCTGTACCTCAAGCGTCTGGTGGTGGGCGGCTTCGAGCGCGTGTTCGAGATCAACCGCAACTTCCGCAACGAAGGGCTGTCGACGCGTCACAACCCCGAGTTCACCATGCTCGAGTTCTACTGGGCCTACGCGGACTACCGTGACCTGATCGCGCTCACCGAGGACATGATCCGCACCGCGGCCCAGGAAGTGCTCGGCACCACGCAGATCACCTGTCAGGGCAGCGAGTACGACCTGAGTCAGCCGTTCATCCAGATGACCATGCGCGAGGCGATCATCAAGTACGGCGATGGCATCACCGAAGCCGACCTGGCCGATTACGACGCCGCGCGCGCCACGGCGGAGCGTCTCGGTATCCAGGTCAAGCCGATCTGGGGGCTGGGCAAGCTCGAGACCGAGATCTTCGAGGAAGTCGCCGAGCACCGTCTCGACCAGCCGACCTTCATCACCGAATATCCGGCCGAAGTCAGCCCGCTGGCGCGTCGCAACGATGCCAACCCGCACGTGACCGATCGCTTCGAGTTCTTCGTCGGTGGTCGCGAGATCGCCAATGGCTTCTCGGAGCTCAACGACGCCGAAGATCAGGCCGAACGCTTCCAGGCCCAGGTGGCCGAGAAGGACGCCGGTGATGACGAAGCCATGTTCTACGACGCCGACTACGTGCGCGCGCTGGAATACGGCATGCCGCCGACCGCCGGTGAAGGCATCGGCATCGATCGTCTGGTGATGCTGCTGACCGACAGCGCCTCCATCCGCGACGTGCTGCTGTTCCCGGCCATGCGTCCGCAGCAGGGCTGAGCAGTCGGCCGCCAGCCCGTCACGATGGCGCATCATGACGCACCATCGTGACGGGCCACGCTGAGGGCACCCACAACGCCTCCGATCCCTGATCGGGGGCGTTGTGGTCTCTGCCTCACACGAATGGCTGACGACGAGTGCCTCGCGGGGCATGATCGGTGCCGATGAGGCAAGGTGGCGCTTGGCTTTGTTGCCCGCGAGCGGCCATAATGGTCGGCGTCCAGTCTGCTGGCGCCCTGGCACTGCCAGGGTGACGCGCTGGACACCTCGAGGCTCACCCGCATCGCGTGCCTGCTTTATGAGCGGCGCTGCCATCCACGGTGTGTCCTGTCTCGGAATTGTCCCTGAATGTCCTGGAGAGTGCAGAATGAAGCTGCTTAACCGTTCCGCCCTGAGCGTCAAGCCGACCCAGGCGTTTGTCGACTGGATCAACTCGCTGGAATCCGAAGGCGAGGGAGGCGAGGATCTGGCGCTGGAGGATGTCAATCAGGAGAGCACCGTCTACCTGATTCCCGAGATGGACACGCGTGAGGCGCTGGATGGCTTCGTCTCCGAGCGCTGGCTGGACGTGCTGGAAAGCGAGCTGCGCGCCTGGGAAGAAGACACCCGCCATTGGCCGGAGCCGATGGACAAGGCACTCTTCGAGCGCTTCCTGACCGTCGAGCACAGCTATCTGGCGGTCGACCTGGACGACGAGGCACCGCTGGAAGTCAGCGAAGTCGATGACGAGCTGTTGGCCGATCTGGACTGAATCTCCGGTGTGATCGCGCCGATTGGCCGATTGTCAGACGCGTGATGGCCGCCGTCGCCGCACTTTCCGCAAGAGCCGTCAGCAATGACTGTCAGTGATGGCGACAGACGCTACAATGGCCTCGGGCAAAATGCCCGAGGCCATTTGCGTTGTGGCGATCGCATCGTCACCCTCATTTTTCCGCATGTCCGTCGTGCGGCTTCCCCCCTTCAAGGAGATTGCGCATGAGCATCCAGACCCAGATAGACACCAAGCTCGCGACGCTTGACCCGTTGATGGTCGAAGTCGTCAACGAGAGCCATATGCATAGCGTGCCGGCCAACTCCGAGACCCACTTCAAGGTCACCCTGGTCAGCGATCGCTTCAGCGGCCTGTCGCGGGTCAAGCGTCACCAGCAGCTGTATGCCTTGCTCAGCGAAGAGCTGGATGGCCCGGTGCATGCACTGGCACTGCACCTGTACACCGCGCAGGAGTGGGCGGCACGCGGCGGCGAGATTCCGGATTCCCCCAACTGTCTGGGCGGCGGCAAGCACTGACCATGACCCCTGAACCGCAACGCCTGCAATATCTGGACGCGATGGGACTGACCGCCTGGGTCGGTCGCTATCAGCTGCCCAATGCCTTGCCCACCCAGGCGTGTGACTGGCCCGAGCCGCAAGCAGCGGAGGCGGTCGCGCCCCAGGCGCGCCTGCACGCGCTGATCGATGAGGCGCCGCGTCCGCCTGCTGCCCACCAGACGGCGGATGCCAGCCATGGCTCCTCCGCTCAGGCTGGCGGCATGGCCGGCAGCGCGACGCCACGCCCGGCAGGGCCTTCTCCGGCCTCGAGTGCACGCGCCTTGCTGGGCATGGCGCCGGCGGCGGTCGAAGCCCCCGCTGCGGCTGCCTCGCCGGCGCCCGGCGCTGCCGAGACCAGCAGCACCGCCTCGTGGGGGACGCCGCCGACGCAGGTCACGGCCGAGGCACCGGCAGCAGATGAGGCAGTGACAACGCCAGCGGCAGACAAGCCGCCACTGCGCTTCAGCGTTCAGCTGGCGGCGCTGGAAGGACGCTGGTTGATCATGCTGCCCGGTGACGAGGCGCCGCATCTGGAAGGGGAAGCCTTGCTCAAGGCGTTGTGGCGCGCCGCCGGTATCGAGGCGGCATCAGGGCTCACCTTCAGCCACTTCCGCTGGCCGCTGTTGCCCAACCTCAAGGCCAGTTCGCCACTCGAAGAAGCCCGCGAAGGATTGCATGCCTTCCTGAGTGGCCCGGCAAGGCGAGGTTGGCAGCCGGAGCGGCTGTTGATCTTCGGCAGCGATGAGGCCAGCGAGACGCTGCGCGAGGTGCTTGGCATCACCGCATCCGAGCGCGGCGAGGCGACCTCCAGTCTGCTGAACCTGCCGGTCTGGCAGGGGCCGGCACTGCCGGCGCTGGCGCGCTCCAGTGAGGCCAAGCGCAAACTGTGGCCGCTGTTGATCCGCTGGGGGCGCGAGTGGCAGTCGGCATCGCCGCAGACGGACGACTCATGAGCGAGTCAGCTGACCGGCGCCTCGAGCTGCGTGAGCTGGCCGATGATCAAGCGACCCTGACGGCGCTTGAGGCCATCGAGGCCAGCCAGGCACACGGCCTGAGCCAGTCACAGCTGGTCGATGTGCTCAACGATGACGCGCGCTGCGTGCTGGGCGCCTGGTGGCAGGCCTGTGAGTCGCCGACCGCAGAGCTGATCGGCTTCGTGGTGCTGGCGCGCGGGCCCTTCGAGGCCGAGATCGAGGCGATCACCGTACACGCCGCGCAGCGCGGGCAGGGCGTAGGTGCACGCCTTTTGGCCGCCGCCATCGCGCAGGCGCGTGACTGGCAACGTGACTCGGGGCTTGAGCGCCTGCTGCTGGAGGTGCGCGCCAGCAATGCCGCCGCCGCTGCCCTCTATGCGAAGGCCGGCTTTACTCGGGATGGAGTGCGCAAGGGCTACTATCCGCTGGCGGATGGCGGGCGTGAAGATGCCTGGCTCATGTCGCTGCCGCTGGTGTGATCCTGGCCCTTCTTTCTTGGGCTCCGGCATCGCTATGGTGCTGGTGCCGATACGAAAACGCCGCCGACAGTCTCCTGTCGGCGGCGTTTTCATGAGGCCATGTTCATGAACTCTTGTTCAAGCGCTCCTGTTCAAGAGCCATTGTTCAAGAGTGCATGTTCACGCGGCCCAGCGCGCAGGACGCGCGGGAGCATCAGGCGCTCTGGGTTTCGCTCTCGGTCTCGCTGAAGCGTGCGACCAGCGCTTCCAGACGCTGTGCCCACTGGTCACGCTCTTCCTGCAGTTGGGCGTTGGTCTGGCGCAGCTGCTCCAGCTCTTCGCCCTGACCTGTCTTGGCTTCGGTCAGGCGCTGGTTCTCTTCCTTCAGCTCTTCGACTTCCATCTTCAGCATCTCGATGCTGTCGATGGCCTGGCCGACTTTCTGCTCAAGTTGGGTAAAGAGTTCGGTGCTCATGCTATCTCCTTGTCGAGTCACGGTCGTGGCCCGAGGGGGTTCGTTGAGGGCGGTAAAGGTATGCGGTAAATGCTGGTGCGATGAATATCGGCCATGTCGGGAATCCTTGCCGGATGGCGCAGCGATACCCGCCTGCAGGCAGACTACGACGCCGCCTGAGTCGACACAAGTGGGAAGGTGGCTCAGGCGGGCGGATGGCGCCGATACAGGCGGCCATGACTGTCGCCGGCACGGCTTTCCCGGTGCAGCTGCCAGTTGGCGGGCACCACGGGGTCGAGGCCGGATTCCACTTCCAGATAGATCATGGCGTCATCGCTCAGCCAGCCATGCGCTTCGAGCAGTGCGCAGCTCGCGGCGGCCAGCTCGAGCCGGAAGGGCGGATCGAGCAGCACCAGATCCATGCCGCCTGCAGCGGGAGTGGCCGTCTCGAGCCAGTGCAGGACATCGCCGGTCACCACCTGCGTTGGCAGGCTGTCACCGTTGGCGAGGGTCGCGAGATTGGCCTCGAGCGCGCGCGCGACGCGGCTGTCGCGCTCCACGAAGGTGACGTGAGCCGCCTCACGCGACAGTGCCTCGAGACCCAGTGCGCCACTGCCGGCATAGAGGTCAAGCACGCGGGCGCCGCCGACATGAAAGCCCAGCCAGTTGTAGAGCGTCTCACGCACGCGGTCGGGTGTCGGGCGCAGGCCCGGTGCGTCGATCACGTTGAGCAGGCGGCGCTTGAAGCGCCCGCCGATGATGCGCAGGCGACCTGGCCCGCCGGCGGCCTGGCCACGCTTGCCGCTCTGCTTGCCGTGCTGCTTGTCAGCGCGCGAGGGCGCGCTGGATTTGCCCCGTGCGGGGCCTTGGGAGGATGCGCGTTTTTTCATGCCGCGAGTCTAGCATGTGCGACGCCGGATGCCGCGCGGTGCGTACCTTCAGCCCCGAAGGGATGGTAGGATGACGCCACTTTCACGAGTTCAGGACTGTCTCGCCATGTTCGGTTTTTTCAAGCGCAAGAAACACAAGGCTCAGGAGCAGAAAGCCTCCGAGCAGCAGGCCCTCGAGCAACAGGCTCTTGAACAGACACAAGACGCCACGCCCCACGAGCAAGCCGATGCCGAGCAGGCAGCGCGGCTCGAGGCGAAGCGTCTCGAGGCCGAGAAGGTAGAGGCAGAGCGCCTTGCCGGTGAAGAGGCCGCTCGGGTCGAGGCTCAGAAGCTCGAAGAGCAGAAGGCCGAAGCTGAAGCCGAGCGCCGCGCCTCGGAGCAGGCGGCTGCTGATCAGGCCGCCAAGGCAGAGGCCGAGCGCATCGCCCAGGAACGCGCAGCGCAGGAGCAGGCCGCTCAGGAACAGGCCGCCCGAGACGAAGCGGAGCGCATCGCCCAGGAGCAGGCCGCTGCAGAACGCGTCGCCGCCGAAAAGGCCGCCCGGGAAGAGGCGGAACGTCTGGCTGCCGAGCAGGCCGCCCAGGCAGAGGCCGAGCGCATCGCTGCCGAACAGGCCGCTCAGGCCCGTGCGGAAGAAGCCGCCAGTGAAGCGCGTGCCGAAGAGGCGCGTATCGCGGCTCGCGAGGAAGAAGAGCGTCAGGCCGCCGCGCAGCTGGCCGCCATCGAGGCCGAAGAGCAGGCCGCGCTGGAACAGGCTCGCCAGGAAGAAGAGGCACGTGCCGTCGAGGCTGCCGCCGCTGGCGCAGACGCCGTGGTCGAGGATGACGCTGCGCGTGATACGGCCCGCGATGGTCGGGAAAAGCCGCGTCGTGGCTTCTTCGCGCGCATCAAGGCCGGTCTTGGCAAGACACGCGCCAATCTGACCGAGGGCGTCGCCAGCCTGTTCCTGGGCAAGAAGCAGATCGATGATGAGCTGATGGAAGACCTCGAGACCCAGCTGCTGATGGCAGACGTGGGCATCGAGGCGACCACCGAGATCATCGACAACCTGACCGCGCGTATCTCGCGCAAGGAATTGAAGGAGCCGCAGGCGCTCTACGAAGCGCTGCAGGAAGAGCTGCGCGTGATGCTGGCACCGGTCGCCAAGGACCTGGAGCTGCCGCCCAAGGGTAGCGGTCCCTTCGTGATCCTGATGATCGGCGTCAACGGCGTCGGCAAGACCACCACCATCGGCAAGCTGGCCAAGCGCTATCAGAGCCAGGGCCGCAGCGTGATGCTGGCGGCGGGCGATACCTTCCGCGCCGCGGCGGTGGAGCAGCTCAAGGTGTGGGGCGAGCGCAACAAGGTGCCGGTCATCGCTCAGCATACCGGCGCCGACAGTGCCTCGGTCATCTATGACGCCCTGGAAGCCGCCAAGGCGCGTAACGTCGATATCCTGATCGCCGATACCGCGGGCCGCCTGCACAACAAGAGTCACCTGATGGAAGAGCTCAAGAAGGTGCAGCGCGTGATGGCCAAGCTGGATGTGTCCGCGCCCCACGAGGTGATGCTGGTGCTGGATGCCGGTACCGGCCAGAACGCGCTGTCACAGGCCTCCACCTTCCATGAAGCGGTCAACATCACTGGCCTGACGCTGACCAAGCTGGATGGAACCGCCAAGGGCGGCATCATCTTCGCGCTGGCCAAGCAGCTCAATCTGCCGATCCGCTATATCGGTGTCGGGGAAGGTGTCGATGACCTGCGTCCCTTCGCGGCCGATGACTTCGTCAGTGCCCTGTTTGCACGTGCTGGCGATGAGGCAAGCGAAGAGGCCAACGCCGAGTCGCGCGAGGCATGATTGCCTTCGAGCATGTCGGCAAGCGCTATGGAGGGCGCTTCGATGCACTGGCCGGGCTCGACTTCAGGGTCGAGCGTGGCGAGATGGTCTTTCTGACAGGCCATTCCGGTGCCGGCAAGAGCTCGTTGCTCAAGCTGATCATGCTCCTCGAGCGCCCCTCGCGGGGGCGCATTCTGGTGGCGGGGCATGATATCGGGCGGCTGCATACCTCCCAGGTGCCATATTACCGCCGCCAGATCGGCGTGGTCTTCCAGGACCACCAGCTGCTGACCGACCGCAACATCTTCCACAACGTGGCCCTGCCGCTGATGATCCAGGGGGTCCCGCCGCGTGAACAGGCGCGGCGGGTGCGGGCGGCGCTCGACAAGGTCGGCCTTCTGCATCGTGAGAAGGCGCTGCCGATCGAGCTGTCCGGTGGTGAGCAGCAGCGCGTCGGCATCGCGCGCGCCGTGGTCAACAAGCCCGCGCTGCTGCTGGCCGATGAGCCGACCGGCAATCTGGACCCGGCACTGTCCGCTGACATCATGCGTCTGTTCGAGGACTTCAATCGCATCGGTACCACGGTGATGATTGCCAGTCACGATCTGGCGCTGATCGCCCGCCTGCACCATCGCACGCTGGAGCTGTCCGATGGTCGTCTGATCGCCGACAAGGATGCCCGATGAGCCCCCCGCGTTCCCGCAACGATTCCCCCTCTACTTCACGCGAGCGTGGCCAGCCCCGCGCCGAGACGCGTACCCGCAAGGCCGCCCCGCAGGCGCCTGAATCACCGGAGGCCGCCGAGCGTGCGGCGCGCAAGGGTGCGCGCTCCAGTCGTGTCTCGGTCGAGAGCCGCTACCGCAGCTGGCTGCGTCATCACGCTGCCATGGCGCGCGACAGCGCACGCCGCCTGCTGGTCGCGCCCATCGCCAGCCTGCTGACCATGCTGGCCATCGCCATCGCGCTGACGTTGCCGGCGGCGCTGTGGCTGGCACTGGACAGCGCGCGCCTGCTCGACAATGAACTCAATGACAGCGCCCAGCTCACCCTCTATCTCGAGACCTCGGTCGACGAGAGCCAGGCGCTGACGCTGTCGGACTCGCTGCGCGATGCTGCCGGTGTCGGGGGAGTGCGTCTGATCACCGCCGCCGAGGGCATGCAGGAATTCGCCAAGGCGCTGGACCTCAAGCGCTCGCTGAGCCTGCTGGATGACAACCCACTGCCGGCCAGCATCGTCATCACGCCGCTGGACACCACGCCGGAGTCCGTTCGCGCCCTGGCCACGCGCCTCGAGGGCGAACCGGGTGTCGCCAGCGCACGTCTGGATCTGGCCTGGCTCGAGCGTCTGCGCCAATTGGGTGAGCTGGGTCAGAAAGTGACGCTGGGACTCGCGTTACTCTTCGGGCTGGGCGTGTTGCTGGTGGTGGGCAATACCATCCGCCTGTCCGTGGAGAGTCGCCGCCAGGAAATCGAGGTCGTGACGCTGATCGGGGCGACCCACGCCTTCGTGCGGCGTCCCTTCCTCTACAGCGGTGCATGGTACGGTCTGGGAGGAGGGCTGCTGGCCTGCGGAATCCTGGCGCTTGGCGGCAACTGGTTGGCGGCACCCGTGACGGCCCTTGTACAAAGTTATGGCGGCAACTATGTGTTGCCCGCACTGGGCGTTGCAGGGGGTGCCACGCTGCTGTTTTCGAGTACAATATTGGGCTGGATAGGGGCTTGGATCGCGGTCGGACGTCATCTGGCGAGTATTTCTCCGCGCTGATTCCGATTATTCTTCGCGGTTTTCAGCCAGTGTTTCTGCCCAGGAAGGTCAACAGTTACGTTCCGACAACATTCCTGTCGGGCGTCAGTGAAGGGGGCTGGCGGGTGGTTAAACGCACCACACACCCGACAGCGTTACGAAGTGCTACTCGTCATGACAATTGTACACGTCATGTACAGCTATTGACGGGAACCTGTCCCACCCTTCACAGTCTCACTACTTGCATGCGTGTTAGGCAACCATGGAGACATCTGCACTATGAGCACCAGTCTTCAGCCACTTGGCCACCTGTCACCGGGTCAAGATCTAAACGGCTATATTCAGTCGGTGAACCGTATCGCTGTGCTTACTGCCGAAGAAGAGCACGAGCTGGCCCTGCGGTTGCATGAAGAGAATCATCTGGAGTCGGCCCGTCGACTCGTCATGTCGCACCTGCGCTTCGTCGTGCATATCGCGCGCAGCTACAGCGGCTATGGCTTGCAGCAGGCGGACCTGATCCAGGAAGGTAACGTCGGCCTGATGAAGGCGGTCAAGCGTTTCGACCCGCATCAGGGCGTACGCCTCGTCTCCTTTGCCGTGCATTGGATCAAGGCTGAGATTCACGAGTTCGTGCTGCGCAACTGGCGCATCGTGAAGGTCGCGACCACCAAGGCTCAGCGCAAGCTGTTCTTCAACCTGCGTGGCGCCAAGAAGCGTCTTGCCTGGTTGAACAACGATGAAGTGGATGCCATCGCGGGCGATCTGGACGTCAAACCTGCCGTGGTGCGTGAGATGGAAAGCCGTCTCTCTGCCCACGATGCAGGCTTCGACGCCGGCCCCAGCGATGACGAGAGCTCTGCCTATCAGGCGCCGGCCAACTATCTGGAAGATCACAGCCTCGATCCGGCTGCCCAGGTGGAACAGCAGGACCTGGAAGACGACTCCCACGGTCGTCTGCTCAAGGCGCTGGCGGCACTGGATGAGCGCTCACGCGACATCCTCCAGCAGCGCTGGCTGAGTGACAACAAGTCGACTCTGCACGAGCTTGCCGACATCTATGGCGTCTCTGCCGAGCGTATCCGTCAGCTCGAGAAGAACGCGATGAAGAAGCTGCGTGAATCGATGGGTGACATGAGCGAAGGCTTCGCTGCCTGAGCTTGATGACCCCATGACATGAGCCCGCGATTTTCAGGCTCGCTGTCACGTGAAAATGCCCCGCCGGGTTTCCCGGCGGGGCATTTTCGTTGAGGGAGAGTGGATCCCGAGGAATCCGTCGTTATTGGTTGAACACTGCAACACAATGTTTCATTCTGTCACACTAAGACATGAAACATTTCTACTGGTGACCCCGTGGACCCGACCTCCTCGCACGTCAATGGCACACATTCGCTGTGGCGAATCTTTGGGCTCAATGCAGCCTTGATGGTGGTATTGGGTGGCCTGTTTCTGGCCAGCCAATGGTTTGATGTGCGTGAACAGGAAATGCGTCGCCTGGAGCTGCTGGACACCCAGCTGCATATCTCCACCGAGCAGCTGATCGCCAATGTCTCGCGCGAGATGATGGTGCTGGAGCGCGTGTTGAGCAGCGAAGGCAAGGAGCTGTGGCGTGGCTCGCTGGATAGCGCGCTGGGCCGTCATCCCTCTCTGGTCTCGCTGATGGTGGTGCCGTTTGCCGATTACCGCGGCAGCAGCCTGCGTCAGATCGGCGTGGGGCGCAGTTGCAGTTGGCAGCTGACCCAGCCGGAAGCCCAGGCGCTGCCCGGGCGTAGCAGCTTGCTGTTCGGCTCCGCACTGCCTCTGGCATCCGGTCAGCCGGGCTTGCCGTTCTATCGCCACATGGATATCGAAGGCATGTCCTGGCTGATGATCGGCTGCCTGGACTTCTCCGAGTCACGCAGCCTGCTGGCCAACCCGAATTCCGATGATGGGCAGCGCCTGCGCCTGTTCTCCACCAACGGTCTGCTGCTGTTCTCGAGCCCCCAGGAGCATGCGCTGGGCGTGACCGGCAAGCTGCCGCTGTCCTCGATGGCCAACATGGGCAAGTACATCTCCGAGCGTGGCGTGCGCCGCTATCATGTGCCGGGCTTCGACGGCCAGCCGCGCATGGCGGCGGGCAGCTATATCGCACCGCTCAAGCTGTTCAGCGTCGTGAGTCAGCCGCTCTCCAGTCTGTGGTGGCTGTGGTGGAACCGTATCTGGTTCGGCATGCTGCTCGGCGGCATCTTCCTGGTCGTGCTGGTGGTCGTGGTGGCGCGCGCCGAGCGCAAGCGCGCTGAGCGCCACGATGAGCTGGAGGGCGCGCTCGAGTCGATGACGGCGCGTTCTCGCACCCTGGTGACGCTGATGGATAACCTGCCGGGCGTGGTGTATCGCATCGAGGTCAACACCGGAGTGCTGACCTTCATCAGCAACGGCTCGGCCGAGCTGTTCGGTCGCTCGGCCGAATCGCTGGTCGGCGCCGGCATCACCCTGACCGAGCTGATCCATCAGGAAGACCGTCAGTCCGTCAGCGCCGCCCGCCACTGGGCGATGTGCGCGCAGATGCGCCATGAGCAGGTCTTCCGCATCATCGCCGACCATGAGCGTTGGGTGCTGGACCGCAGCGTGATGATCGAGGGCGAAGATGGCGTGCGCTACTGGGAAGGCCTGCTGCTCGACATCAGTGCGCACAAGGAATCCGAGCGTCAGCTCGATTTCCTGGCGCGCCATGACGCCCTGACGGGACTCTATAACCGCAAGGCCTTCATGGCGGCGGCCGACGAGCGCGTCGCGGCGGGTGGCTTGATGATCTACGCCGATATCGACCGTTTCTCGACCGTCAACGATGGCCTGGGCCATGAAGCCGGTGACCAGCTGCTGGTCGCGGTCGGCGAGCGTCTGCGTCGTCTGCTGCCGCCGGGCGGTCTGGTGGCGCGTCTGGGGGCCGATGAGTTCGGCCTCTATCTGCCGCACGGCAATGATGATCCGGCGCAGGTGGTGGAGGAGATCCAGCAGAAGGTCGAGCGTCCCTTCACGATTCTGGGTCGCCCGCTGATCATCAGTCTGACGGCAGGCTACGTGCTGTCCGAGACCAATGGCGATGCCCAGGCGCTGATGCTGAATGCCGATGTGGCGCTCTATCACGCCAAGTCGCGCGGCGATCATGCGCTGCGCTGGGAGTCGTCGCTGGACAAGCACGTCGCGTCGCGCATGACGCTGGAGCAGGATCTGCGTCAGGCCATCGGCAGCGAGCAGCTCTATCTGCATTACCAGCCGCAGCTGGATAGTCATGGTGAGCTGCAGGGTGTCGAGGCGCTGCTGCGCTGGCAGCATCCGGAGCTGGGCATGATCTCGCCGGCCCAGTTCATTCCGCTGGCCGAAGAGACCGGTCTGATCTTCCGCCTCGGACGGTTCGTGCTCGAGGAAGCCTGTGCCCAGATGGTGCGCTGGCAGGATGCCGGCCTTCACATGCCGCGCATGGCGGTCAATCTGTCGGCGCGCCAGCTGACCTCGGGCTACGAGAACGAAGTCTTCGGCGTGCTGGAAAGCCAGAAGCTGTCGCCGACGCGGCTGGAAGTCGAGGTGACCGAGACGCTGCTGATCCAGGACATGGAAGGGGGGCTTGCCGTGCTCGGCGCGCTGCGCGAGCTGGGCGTGCGTGTGGCGCTGGATGACTTCGGGCAGGGCTATTCGTCGCTGTCCTATCTGTCATCCCTGCCGCTGGATGTGCTCAAGGTCGACCGCAGTTTCGTGATGAAGATGGATGCGGTCGCCGGCTCTGATGGCGGTATCCGCTGCCCCAATCAGCAGGCCATCCAGCTGGTCGGCGCCGTGATCAGCCTGGGGCACTCGCTGGGCCATGAGATCGTCGCCGAGGGAGTCGAGACGGACGTGCAGTTCGAGGAGCTCAAGCGACTGGGCTGCGATACCTATCAGGGCTACCTGCTGGCGCGGCCGATGTCCGCCGAGGCCATACTGGAGCGCTTCAGCGTCAACGCCTGAGGTGCCGTCCCCCATCCCACCCCACTCGGTGGTGACATGAGAAGGCCTGACCCAAAAAGAACGCCCCGCCTGCAATGACTGCAGGCGGGGCGTTCTTTTTGGTGCGGCTCATGCGTGCGAGGCAAGCCCCTCAGACGGCAATGCGCTCCTGACTGCTCAGCAGCAGGTCGCGGCTCAGCAGCTGCCACTGGTCTTCCCAGTGCTCGGTCGGGCGCTTGCGATAGTCGCTGCGCACGTACTGGCCGATACGGCCTTCCGCACACGCCAGCAGCAGATTGGCTGCTGCCGTGACGGTGATGGCCGGTCGCAGTCCTTCGCGAGGCTCGGCTTCGCGTAGCACCTGCTTGATCTGCGTCTCGAGACGCTCGAACAGTTGCGCCATGCGCGTGCGCAGGCGTGCCGTCTCGCCGGTGAGAGCATCACCGTTGAGGAGGCGACACAGCCCCGGGTTCTTTTCGGCAAAGCCTAGCAGCAGGCTCAGGATGTGATGCACCCTGGCATGCGCGGTGTCGTTGTCCTGAATGATCAGCGCGATACGCTCGAACAGCGTGCTCTCGATGAATTCGATCAGTCCTTCGAACATGCGTGCCTTGCTGGGGAAGTGGCGATAGAGCGCCGCCTCCGAGACACCGACCTGTCGTGCCAGTGCTGCAGTCGTGATGCGTTTGCCGCTGTCCTCTTCCAGCATCAGAGCGAGTGCCTGGAGGATCTGTTCGCGACGTGATTGTTTTGGATTCGCCTGCGTCATGGAATCTTGTCGTTTATCGCGGCCTGCAGCAGTGTGCTACGGGCGGGTCCGTGTCCTGAGGCATGTCGCTTGCCTCGCGCGAAACACCGGGGCCGAGCCCCGGCTTGTCACCTTACGCCTTGTCAGTGTCCGCTTCCGCGTTGCTGATCAACGTGCCGACCCCGGCATTGGTGAAGATTTCCAGCAGGGTCGCATGTGGCACGCGGCCATCGATGATGTGAGCACTGCGCACGCCTTGCTTCACGGCGTCCAATGCACAGCTGATCTTGGGCAGCATGCCACCGTAGATGGTGCCATCCTCGATCAGGCCATCCACCGCCTCGGTGGTCAGGCCGGTCATGACTTCGCCTTGTGCGTTCATCAGGCCAGCCACGTTGGTCAGCAGCATCAATTTCTCCGCGCCCAGTGCCTCGGCGACCTTGCCGGCGACCAGGTCGGCATTGATATTGTAGCTGCGACCCTCGGCATCGACCCCGATGGGTGCGATGACGGGAATGAAATCGTTGCGTGTCAGCAGTTCGATCAGGTCCGTGGAGACATGCTCGACTTCACCGACATGACCAATGTCGATGATTTCAGAGGCATTCATGCCCGGCGTCTGGCCGCTGACCTTGAGCTGGCGGGCGCGAATCTGGCCGCTGTCCTTGCCGGTCAGGCCGATGGCCTTGCCGCCACTCTGGTTGATCAGGTTGACGATGCCCTTGTTGACCAGGCCGCCCAGTACCATCTCGACCACGTCCATGGTCTCGGAATCCGTGACGCGCATGCCATCGACGAAGCGCGATTCGATGTTCAGCTTCTCGAGCAGCGCGCCGATCTGCGGGCCGCCGCCATGCACGACCACCGGATTGATGCCGACTTCCTTCATCAACACCATGTCGCGAGCGAAGGAGTCGATCAAGGCTTCTTCGGTCATGGCGTTGCCGCCGTACTTGACCACCACGGTCTTGCCCGAGAACTGCTGGATATAGGGCAGGGCTTCGGACAGGACCTCGACCACCTGATGCGGGTCGCGGTTGGCGTGGCTCATCAGCGTATCACTCCACAGAAAATGGTCCGGAAAGAGAGTCCGGACACTGTCACTCGAAACGGTCTTTCAGCGCGCGCGGTGCGCGCTGTCATGCAAATCGGTTTCTTCAGGCACCTGATGCGCCCGGATAAGCGGCAGCAGTGCCTGGCAAGGCGAGGGCGGCGATCAAGCGGCAGACCGCCGCCCCCGTTGCGGCTCATGCCATCCTGTCGATGGCGAGCGAGTGCGGGATCAGAACGGTGCCTGGATGCTCGGCTCGGCCTGCTTCAGCGCGGCGCGGAAGCTGTCCTTGATACGCTCCAGTGCGGCTTCCGACTTGCCTTCGAAGCGCAGCACCAGCATCGGCGTGGTGTTGGACGCGCGGCACAGGCCCCAGCCATCGGCGTAGTCGACACGAATGCCGTCCAGCGTGGTCTTGACGCCGTCGCTGCCGAAGTCGCCTTCACTGGCCAGTCGCTCGACGATAGCGAACTTGTTCTCGTCGGTCACTTCCACATTGATCTCGGGGGTGCCGAGGTCCTGCGGGAAGCGGGCGAAGAAGGTGTCGGCATCGACATCCTGCTTGGCGAGGATTTCCAGCAGGCGCGCAGCGCCGTAGATGCCGTCATCGAAGCCGAACCAGCGCTCCTTGAAGAAGATGTGGCCGCTCATCTCGCCGGCCAGTGCCGCGCCGGTTTCCTTCATGCGTGCCTTGATCAGCGAGTGGCCGGTGCGCCACATTTCCGGCGTGCCGCCGGCCTTCTCGATCACGGTCGCCAGGTTGCCGGTGCACTTGACGTCGAAGATGATGCGCGCGCCCGGCACGCGCTCGATCAGGTCTTCCGACAGCGCCATCATCAGGCGGTCCGGGTAGAGGATCTCGCCCTTGGGCGTCACGACGCCGAGGCGGTCGCCGTCACCATCAAAGGCCAGACCGATGTCCGCGCCGGTTTCCTGCATGGTCTTGATCAGGTCCTGCAGGTTTTCCGGCTTGCCCGGGTCCGGGTGGTGATTCGGGAAGTTGCCGTCGATCTCGTCGAACAGCGGCACGGTGTCGACGCCCAGGCGACGGATCAGCTCCGGGCCCAGCTCACCAGCCACGCCGTTGCCGCAATCGACCACGGCCTTGAGCGGACGCTTGACGACCACATCACCGGTGATCTGCTCCAGATAGCGCTCGCGCACGTCCTCTTCACGCAGGCTGCCTTCACCTTGCGCCAGATCGCCTTCCTGCAGGCGACGATAGAGATCGGTGATGGTGTCACCAGACAGGGTCTCGCCGGCCAGCACTATCTTCAGACCGTTGTAGTTGGCCGGGTTGTGGCTGCCGGTCAGCATTACGCCGGAGCGGGTGCCTTCCAGGATATTGGTGGCGTAGTAGAGCACCGGTGTCGGCACCATGCCGATGTCGACGACATCACGGCCGGCATCGCGCAGGCCCGCGATCAGCGCCTTGGACAGGCGCGGGCCGGAGAGACGGCCGTCACGCGCGACCACGACGGTGGATTCACCGCGTGCCGCGGCTTCGCTGCCGATGGATTGGCCGATGGCGCGCACGCCGTCTTCGGTGAGGGTCTCATCCACGATGCCACGGATATCGTAGGCGCGGAAAATTGAAGCGGGTACCTGACTCATGGTGCATCCCTGTCGGTTGAATCAATCGTGAAGTCGCTTGAGGCGTCATGCGTCTCGAACGCTATCGCTGCATGACGATCAGTGTGGAAATCTGCATGGCTTCCTTGTGACCGGAAGCCCGGCAGCCGGCGCGAGCCTGCCGCTCGGCTGCCCTCTGGCATGACGGGTCAATCAGTGGCGACCGGAGTGGCCGAAGCCGCCTTCGCCGCGCTGGCTGGCCTCGAATTCAGAGACTTCCACCAGCTCCGCCTGTACCACCGGGACTAGCACGTACTGTGCCAGACGCTCGCCGGGTTCCAGCACGAACTCGCTCTCGCCGCGGTTCCAGACCGAGATCATCAGTTCGCCCTGGTAGTCGGAGTCGATCAGGCCGACCAGATTGCCCAGCACGATGCCGTGTTTGTGCCCCAGACCGGAGCGCGGCAGGATCATGCCGGCCAGTGCGGGGTCGGCGATATGGATCGCCAGCCCGGTGCGCACCAGCTCACAGGCGCCCGGCGCCAATGTCAGCGGCGCGTCGAGCAGTGCGCGCAGGTCCATGCCGGCGCTGCCGGGAGTGGCGTGATGCGGCAGCGGGTAATCGCGAACGCGCTCGTCGAGAATCTTGAGTTCGAGCCGGGGGCGGGTCATCTAAGGTGCTTCCTGATCGTCGGTGACAGTCGGTGTAACGGTCTGGATGGCAGGGTCGAGGCTGACCCTGTGCTGATGAAGTGCCAGGGCGCGCTTCAGAATCGCGCGCGCCAGTTCCGTCTTGGGACAGGCCGCGATGGCCTGTTCGTGTTGCGTGTTCGTGTTCTGATCGAGCGGCTGCCACAGCAGGGTGGCGGCATTGCTGTCGCTGCCGAAGCCAAGGCCCGGCGTGCTCACATCATTGGCGACGATCATGTCGAGCTGTTTACGTGCAAGCTTGTCGCGTGCATAGCGGAGCACATCGCGGGTCTCGGCGGCGAAGCCGATCACCAACGGTGCCCGCTGACCGGCGGCGCGGCGTGCCTGCGTTTGGGCGGCGATACCGGCGATGATATCCGGATTGCGGGTCAGCGTGACCTGCATCTGCTCCTCGCCCGACTGCTTCTTGAGCTTGTGGTCGGCGACCGTGGCCGGGCGGAAGTCGGCGACTGCCGCGCAGCCGATGAAGAGGTCGCTCTCGCTGGCGGCTGCCTCGGCGGCGGCCTGCATGTCCAGCGCGGATTCGACATCGATGCGCTCGACGCCAGTCGGCGTCGTCAGCGCCACCGGGCCACTGATCAGGCGCACGCTGGCGCCCAGCGCCGCAGCCTCGGCGGCCAGCGCATAGCCCATCTTGCCGGAGCTGTGATTGCTCAGATAGCGCACCGGGTCCAGCGGTTCGCGGGTCGGGCCGGCGGTGATGGTCACCGTCAGGCCTGCGGCCGGCAATGACATCTCATTGCTCTTACGGCCCGGGTCGCTCTGGCTCATGAGGTCGCTCTGGCTCATGAGGTCGCTCAGTGCCGCGACGATTTCTTCCGGCTCCAGCATGCGGCCCGCTCCCACGTCGCCACAGGCCTGTTCGCCGCTGGCGGGGCCGAGCAGCGTCCAGCCGTCGGCACTGAGCTGGCGGGCGTTGCGCTGGGTGGCGGGGTGCGCCCACATGGCCTGATTCATCGCCGGGGCCATCACCCAGCGCGCGCTGTTGGCCAGGCACAGGGTAGTGAGCAGATCATCGGCATGGCCATGCACCAGGCGGGCCATCAGATCGGCGGTGGCAGGCGCGATCAGGATGACCTCCGCCCAGCGTGCCAGCTCGATATGCCCCATGCCGGCCTCGGCCTCGGGGTCCAGCAGGGAGGTGTGCACCGGATTGCCCGACAACGCCTGCAGGGTCAGCGGTGTAATGAAGGCTTGAGCCCCTTCGGTCATGGCGATGCGCACTTCACAGCCCGCCTTTTTCAACAGGCGGGTGATCAGAGCGGCCTTGTAGGCCGCGATGCCGCCACTGATGCCCAGCAGAATGCGCCGTCCGGCGAGTGAATGCATGGTGTGTCCTGCGTCCCTGATGCGTCGATTGCTACGCTCGCGCGTTTGCCCTCTACCATATCACCGTGATGCAACCTTGCGTAGCGCCGCTGGCCCGCGACGCCGAGTGTCGCCAAGCGCTCGCTTCATGGGGCGGGGGCTCCTCTCGAGTGGCATGCAGGGGCCAGACGCAGGCCCTCGGGGCGACAAGCGTTGATACTCACAATGGCGAAAGAGGCGGCATCTGACCACGCTTCTCATGCTTTGGACTGTCAGCCATTCGGGGCGACAGGCGATGGGAGAAGAGTGCATGGGGATTCGAGAGTGGCCGGTCGGGGAGCGTCCGCGCGAGAAGCTGTTGTCGTCAGGGGCAGGGGCCTTGTCAGATGCCGAGCTGCTGGCCATCTTTCTGCGCGTAGGCATAAAAGGACGCTCGGCGGTGGATCTGGCGCGCGACCTGCTGAGCACCTTCGGCGGTCTCAGGCCGCTGCTGGAGGCGACCCAGCAGGACTTCTGCGCGGCGCGCGGACTGGGTGATGCCAAGTACGTGCAGCTGCAGGCTTCGCTTGAGCTGTCGCGTCGCCATCTGGAGAGCCTGTTGATGCGCGGGGCCGCCCTGACGTCGCCCCTGCTGGTGCGGCGCTATCTGTCCTCGCATCTGCGCGACCTGCCGCATGAAGTGTTCGCCGCGCTGTTTCTCGACAGCCAGCATCGCGTCATCCGCTTCGAGACACTCTTCACCGGCACGCTGGATGCCGCCGCCGTCTACCCGCGCGAGGTGGTCAAGCGGGCACTGGCGCTCAATGCCGGCGCCCTGATTCTGGCCCACAACCATCCCTCTGGCGTCGCGGAGCCCAGTGAGGCCGACCGGCGCATCACGCAGCGCCTGGAAGAGGCGCTGGGGCTTTTCGATATTCGCGTGCTGGATCACTTCGTGGTCGGAGACGGCGAGGTGGTTTCGTTTGCCGAGCGCGGCTGGCTCTAGTTGGGGTGTCGAGGAGGCTGAGCCGCTGAGTGCTCGATGACGGTACAGCCCCCGCCAGATGCGGTCGCCGCTGGCGTGAGAAATGCGCAGGGATTGCAAACCAGGGCACTGGTTGTGGTAATGTTGCGCCTCCCGTATCACCCACCACAGAATTCGCGACCACTCTGGCCGACATTGGCTGAGTGAAGCGTTTGGCTGAGAAGCGTCTGTACCGATGTGACACGTCGGGCATGGGCGTGCTGGCGAAAAAAATCCGTATAGGACGTGCTTTCACGTTCCTCTTCGGGTAAAATGCTGCGCCTGCACGTTCCAGCACCCGAAAGCTTGTCTTCCGGAACGGACGTAAACACTTTGAAATCAGGGCATGAGGCGGCGCCTGCCACTTCCGGTTTGCCCGACAGGTTTTGAACAACTTAGCCAACGCAGCGGTTGGAGGCTCCAATGTCCAAAGTATGTCAGGTTACCGGCAAGCGCCCGGTGACTGGTAACAATGTTTCTCACTCCCAGCGCAAGACTCGTCGCCGGTTCCTGCCGAACCTGCACACCCACCGTTTCTGGGTTGAATCCCAGCAGCGCTTCGTCAAGCTGCGCGTCTCTACCAAGGGCATGCGCATCATCGACAAGAAGGGTATCGACGAAGTCCTCAAGGACCTCACTGCACGTGGCGAGCGCTTCTAAACACTAGAAGACAGCCCCTGTAGCAATGGCAACCGAGCCGAGGGCAACGCTCTCAATCGTTCGGTGAATGCGACTGTGGAAGGAAACTGAAAATGCGTGACAAGATCAAGTTGGTGTCAAGTGCCGGTACTGGCCACTTCTACACCACCGACAAGAACAAGCGTAACACTCCGGACAAGCTTGAATTCAAGAAGTACGATCCGGTCGTTCGCAAGCACGTGATGTACAAGGAAGCCAAGATCAAGTGATCTTGTCTCCCGCCAGCGTGCTGTCGGAACCCTCGAAAACCCGGTCCTGACCGGGTTTTCGAGTATCTGGATGTCGCTGTTCTGGGCATCCTGCAACAGGGTGGCGGCTTCTGTCGTCACCCTGTTGTGCGTCTGGCGGTCAGTCGAGGAGAGAACATGCCCGAATTACCGGAAGTCGAGACGACCCGTCGCGGTATCGCGCCGCTGGTCGAGGGCCAGGAGGTCAGCGAGGTGATCGTGCGTCAGCCGCGTCTGCGCACCCCCGTGCCCGGCGAGCTCGCCGAATGGCTGGTGGGTCAGCGTTTCGGCACGCTTGCGCGTCGCGCCAAGTACCTGCTGTTGCCGATCGCCGATGGCCATCTGCTCTGGCACCTGGGCATGTCCGGTAGCCTCAGACTGGTGCCCATCGGCACGCCGCCACGTACGCATGATCATGTCGATGTCGTGCTCGGCAACGGCCATGTGCTGCGCTATCACGATCCACGTCGCTTCGGCTTCGTCGACTTCGTGCGCGGTGACCCGCATGCCGATACGCGCCTGGCGCGACTCGGTCCGGAGCCGTTGTCCGATGCCTTCAATGGCGAGCACCTCTTTGCGCGCTCCCGCAAGCGCCGCGTGGCGATCAAGCCGTTTCTGATGGACAACGCCAACGTGGTGGGTGTGGGCAATATCTACGCCAGCGAGGCGCTGTTCATGGCCGGTGTCGACCCGCGCCGTCCTGCCGGTGAAGTGACGCGCGAGGAGTGCGAGCGCCTCGCCAACGCCGCCAGCAGCGTGCTGGCCGCGGCGATCGCCCAGGGCGGCACCACGCTGCGTGACTTCGTCGGTGGAGATGGCAAGCCGGGCTACTTCGCGCAAAGCCTCAACGTCTACGGGCGGGGTGGCGAGCCATGCCGCGAATGCGGCCACGAGATCATGAGTCTGGTGCTGGGCCAGCGCGCCAGCTGCTTCTGCCCGTATTGTCAGCGCTAGCGGCGAGCCGCATCAGACCACTGCTTGACCGGGGGCTCCGTGACCGGGGCCGCCATGACGACTAGAATAGGCCCGTTCGGGCGCGTCCTGTCGTCGTCCTGTCCCTTCCTCTGCTTTCTGGATATTTCCCGTGACTGAACGTCTGCGCCTGAAGAAGAATGCTGATCGCCGCCTCAAGGCCGGCCATCTGTGGCTGTACTCCAATGAAGTCGATACCGTCGCGACGCCGCTCAAGAACTTCGAGCCGGGCGCCCAGGCCATCATCGAGGCCAGCAATGGTCGTGCGATGGGTGTTGCCTACGTCAACCCGAACTCGCTGATCTGCGCGCGCATCGTGTCGCGCAACCCGGAACAGCGTCTGGATCGCTCGCTGCTGGTGCACCGCTTCAACCAGGCGCTGTCGTTGCGCGAGAGCCTCTATGACAAGCCGTTCTATCGTCTGGTCCACGGCGAAGGCGACCTGCTGCCGGGCCTGATCGTCGATCGCTTCGGCGACGTGCTGGTCTGTCAGCTCAACACCTTCGGCATGGAGCGTCTGGCGGAAGTGATCGTCGATGCGCTGCTCAAGGTCGTCAAGCCGACAGCCATCGTATTCAAGAACGATTCCAGCGGTCGCCGCCAGGAACAGCTCGAGCGCAACGTCGAAGTCGTCTACGGCGAGCTGCCGGAAAGCGTGCTGCTGGAAGAGAACGGCGTCCAGTTCACGGCGCCGGTACTCGACGGCCAGAAGACCGGCTGGTTCTACGACCACCGCGCCAACCGTGCCTGGTTGAACCGTCAGGTCGAAGGCAAGCGCGTGCTGGACCTGTTCAGCTACGTCGGTGGCTGGGGCGTGCAGGCGGCGGCGCATGGCGCCAGCGAAGTGCTGTGTGTCGATGCTTCCGGCGCGGCACTCGAGCGCGTCTCGGGCAACGCCGTGCTCAACGGTGTCGAGGACCGCGTCTCCATCGCGGAATCGGATGTCTTCGAGGCCCTCTCGGCTCTGCGTGCGGAAGGCGAGCAGTTCGACGTCATCATCGCGGATCCGCCCGCCTTCATCCGCAAGCGCAAGGACATCACCAACGGCGAGCGCGCCTATGCACGCCTCAACCGTGAAGCCATGCGCCTGCTGGGCCGTGACGGTCTGCTGATGTCCGGCTCCTGCTCCATGCATCTGGCGCCGGAGCGCCTGATGGATGTGGTGCGTGGCGCCGTGCGTCACCAGGACCGCCACGGTCAGGTCATCTTCCAGGGCCATCAGGCCAGTGACCACCCGGTGCACCCGTCCATCCCCGAGACGTCCTACCTCAAGGCCCTCGGTGTGCGCGTCTATCGCGACTGATGATGCCTGACGGCTACCAGGACTGATGGCTGTGCCATCCGGTATCGACGACAACGCCGCCCTTCGGGGCGGCGTTGTCGTCTGTGGCTTGTGAGTCGTCTGTGGCTTGCTTGTCTATCGACTGCGGCCCGCTTTTGGCTAATCGTCCATGGCTCATGGACTCTGATAGTCTGACGGCATGCATAGACGACTGACATCTCATCACAATCTCGTGCTGCTCGATCACTGGCGCAACCTGCTGGAAAGCGAGGGTATCCCCTGTGAGCTGCGCAATCGCCTGCTCGGCTCGGCCGCGGGTGAGTTGCCCGTGCTCGACTGCGAGCCCCAGCTGTGGGTGGCAGAGCATGACCTTGCGCATGCCCGCCGCCTGCTGGCGAGCATCGAGGCCGCGCCGGCCCTGCCGGACTGGCAGTGTGCCTGTGGCGAACATCTCGAGGGCAGCTTCAGCGAGTGCTGGGCGTGTGGGGCAAGCGCGCCGCAGCAGCCCGCACCACAGGCGCGTCCGCGCGATGAGGACCCGGAGTTCGTGGCATGAGCAAAGGCACCTCGAAGGCGAGCGCCGCGCCGCCGTTGACGCAAGATTCCCCCGGCTGGGCACTGCCACGCCCGTTCCTGTTGCCGATCAGCGTGAAGAAGAAGGCGCTGGATGGTTATGGTCACGTCAACAATGCCGAGTATGTGCGCTGGCTGGAGGACATCAGCTGGGCACACTCCGAAGCGTTGGGGTTTGGCCTGGCGCACTACCGTGAGCAGGACCGCGGCATGGCGGTGCACCGTCACGAGATCGACTATCTGGCCAGTGCGCGACTTGGCGATTCACTGATGCTGGCGACCTGGCTGGTGGATTGCGATGGTCGCCTGAGTCTGACGCGTCGCTTCCAGCTGCGCCGGTGCTCGGATGGCCAGACGCTGCTGGAGGCGCGCACGCGCTTTGTCTGCATCGAGCTCTCGAGTGGACGGGCCCGGCGCATGCCCGGCGCCTATCGTGAATGCTATTCGGCGGCGCTGGTGAGTGAGGAGGCTGCCAGTCAGCGATGATTCCTCGCATTCCACTGCATCATTGGCGTGTTTTGGTGAATCCTGCTGGTATCTGATTGGCGAGACGCTGACGAGTCTGCTGTGCTTGTAGCAGGCGTCGTGATGACGTCAGTGCATTCCGCCAGCAGTGCAAGGAGTTCACCATGCAGATTGCCGTGCCGAAGGAAATCAAGAACCACGAGTATCGCGTCGCCCTCACGCCTGCCGGTGTGCGCGAGCTGATCGCCCAGGGCCATGAGGTGATCGTCGAGTCTGGTGCCGGGGAGGGTAGTGGCTACCCCGATGCGCAATATCAGGGCGTGGGCGCGCGTCTCGAGTCGGACGTCGAGCGGGTCTTTCGCGACGCCGAGCTGATTCTCAAGGTCAAGGAGCCGCAGCCGGCCGAGGTGGCGCGGCTCACCCGCGGCCAGACCCTGTTCACCTATCTGCATCTGGCCGCCGCTCGTGAGCTGACCGAGAGCCTGCTGGAGAGCGGCGTGACGGCCATCGCCTACGAGACCATCACGGATGCCGACGGGGGGCTGCCGCTGCTGGCGCCCATGAGTCGCGTCGCCGGGCGCATGGCGATCCAGGCCGGCGCGCACGCGCTGGAGAAGGCGCAGGGCGGTATGGGCGTGCTGTTGCCCGGCGTGCCCGGCGTGCCGCCGGCACGGGTCACGGTGATCGGCGGTGGCGTGGTGGGGGAGAACGCGGCGCGCATGGCGCTGGGGTTGGGCGCCGAGGTGGTGATTCTCGATACCTCACTGGCGCGCCTCGAGACGCTGGATCATCGCTATCAGGGCCAGATTCGTACCGTCTATTCGACCTCCGAGGCGCTGGAGGAAGCGGTGCGGCAATCGGCGTTGATCATCGGTGCCGTGCTGGTGCCCGGGGCGGCGGCCCCCAAGCTGATTCGCCGCGAGCATCTGCGCAAGATGACGCCGGGCGCCGTGCTGGTGGATGTCGCCATCGATCAGGGCGGCTGCTTCGAGACCAGCCAGGCGACCACCCACGCCGAGCCGACCTACGTGGTGGATGGCATCGTGCATTACTGCGTGGCCAACATGCCCGGCGCGGTGGCACGTACCTCGACCCAGGCGCTGACCAGTGCGACGCTGCCGTATATCGTGCGCCTCGCCAATGGCGGCTATCGCGAGGTGCTGAGCCGGGACAGCCACTTTGCCGCGGGCCTCAATGTGCACGCGGGGCAATTGATCCTGCCGGAAGTCGGCGAGGCCTTCGACATGCCGGTGACTGCACTCGCCGAGGCACTGGCGAAGGAGTGAGCCGAGCGCGCCGGCCCTTACGAAGGCTGCACGCCTCAGGGTAAGATGTGGGACATATAGCGACAGGTCATGGTGGCTGCGTTCGAGGGATTCGAGCGGGCGCTGCCGCGGCCTGTCGTGATCCATTGTGAGCGAGTGCAGCCCCGCGGCACGACCTCCCGACCCAGACGCCCAAGAAGTGCATCCATGACCAAGACCCGCGTTCTTACCGGCATCACGACAACCGGCACCCCTCATCTCGGCAACTATGTCGGCGCCATCAAGCCTGCCATCGAAGCCAGTCAGGACCCGACGGTCCAGTCCTTCTACTTCCTCGCCGACTTCCACGCCCTGATCAAGTGTCAGGACCCGAAGCGCGTGCAGGAGTCGCGTCGTGAGATCGCCGCCACCTGGCTGGCTCTGGGTCTGGACACCGACAACGCCATCTTCTATCGCCAGTCGGACGTGCCGGAAATCCCGGAGCTGATGTGGCTGCTCAACTGCGTGTGCGCCAAGGGCTTGATGAACCGTGCGCATGCCTACAAGGGCGCCGTGGCCGAGAATGAAGAGAGCGGCATCGAGGATCTCGATCGCGGTATCAGCATGGGCCTGTTCAGCTATCCGGTGCTGATGGCGGCGGACATCCTGATGTTCAATGCGCACAAGGTGCCGGTGGGGCGTGACCAGATTCAACATATCGAGATGGCGCGCGACATGGCCGGACGCTTCAACCACCTCTTCAAGGGCAACTACTTCACCATGCCCGAGGCGGTGACCGACGAGAAATCCCAGCTGCTGCTGGGTCTCGACGGTCGCAAGATGTCCAAGAGCTACAACAACACCATCCCGCTGTTCGGCACCGAGAAGCAGCTGCTCAAGAGCGTGCGCAAGATCAAGACCAACTCGCTGGAGCCGGGCGAGCCGAAGGACCCGGATACCTGTTCGCTGTTCCAGATCTATTCGGCCTTCGCCACCGAGGCGGAAGTCGCCGCCATGCGTGAGCAGTACGCGGCCGGCATCGGCTGGGGCGACGCCAAGAACCAGCTGTTCGAATACCTGAATGATCACCTCAAGGCGCCGCGCGAGCGTTACGTCGAGCTGATGGAGGACCCGGCGCATGTCGAGGCGATCCTCAAGCGTGGCGCCGAGCGTGCCCGCGAAGAGGCCGCACCGATGATGGAGCGTCTGCGTCGCGCCGTCGGTCTGGGCAACTTCATCTAGGTCGCCCGTCCACGCTGCTCGATCGGCCCCCGTCATCTTCCCGGATGGCGGGGGTTTCTGTTGCTGGCACCGTCGTTTCAGAGGGTAGCGTCATCGGGGCTATCGGGCTGATGGCGCCCGGGGCGTGATGTCAGGCATATATCTGCGGGGAATGAAAAGCGTGCTGGAAATTCATTCACAGCTATAAAGCGACGCGTTAGGCTTGCCGCATCAATGCTTCAAGCATGCTGTATACACAAGGGGGTACGACATGAGTCAACACGCGATGCCGGGCAAGGCCAGTGAGCCTGCCCAGCCATCTAGCACCATCAACCCTCGCGCCGTCTGGGCGGGTGGGCTGCTGGTCATTGCCTCAGTGCTGCTGGGCCTGGTCGCCGGCTGGCGCCAGGGCCTGCTGCTGCTGATCGGCGGCGCGCTGGGCGTGGTGCTCTATCACGCGGCCTTCGGCTTCACCTCCGCCTGGCGAGTGTTCATCACCGAGCGTCGTGGCCGCGGCCTGCGCGCGCAGATGCTGATGCTGGCGATTGCCGTGGTGCTGTTCTTCCCGGTATTGGCAGCGGGCAGCCTGTGGGGACAGGACGTCTCCGGCTTCGTCTCGCCGCTGGGCACCTCCGTCGTGGTCGGCGCCTTCCTGTTCGGCCTCGGCATGCAGCTGGGCGGCGGTTGCGCCTCGGGCACGCTGTTCACCGTCGGCGGCGGCAATGCGCGCATGGTGATCACCCTGATCTTCTTCTGCGTCGGCTCGGTGATCGGCACCGCGCACTTCAGCTGGTGGCAGAGCCTGCCGTCGCTGCCCGCCGTCTCGCTGGTTGACAGCTTCGGCGCACTGGGCGGCATCATCGTCAGCCTGGTGCTGTTCGCCATCATCGTGCTGGTGACGCGCACGCTGGAGAAGCGTCGTCACGGTGAGCTCGAGAAGGCCGCCGTGACCGACAGCCAGCCGCGTGGCCTGTCACGTTTTCTGCGCGGCCCCTGGCCGCTGCTGGCGGGCGCCGTGGCGCTGGCGCTGCTCAACTTCGCCACCCTGGCGCTGGCCGGGCGTCCGTGGGGTATCACCTCGGCCTTCGCGCTGTGGGGCACCAAGGTCTACACCACGCTGGGCTTCGATGTCAGTGACTGGGGTTACTGGCAGGCGGCGGGCAACGCCAAGGCACTGGCGGCACCGCTCTACACGGACATCACCACGGTGATGAACATCGGCATCGTGGTCGGGGCGCTGGCGGCGGCGCTGCTGGCCGGCAAGTTCGCGCCGAAGTGGAACATTCCGCTGCGCTCGCTGGTGGCTGCCGTGCTGGGTGGCCTGCTGCTGGGCTACGGCGCGCGGCTGGCCTTCGGCTGCAACATCGGCGCCTACTTCGGCGGCATCTCCTCCGGCAGCCTGCATGGCTGGCTGTGGCTGGTGATGGCCTTCGCCGGCAACATGCTGGGCGTGAAGCTGCGTCCCTTCTTCGCCCTTGCGCCGCGCAAGCCGGCATCGCGTGCCGATCTGGCCTGAGCCATTCCCCGCACGTGACTGCGAACGCCTCGCTCCTTCCCCGTCAGGGGGATGAGCGGGGCGTTTCTCGTCATGCAGTACCCTTGTCTGCGCAACGCACGCCGACCTTGCACAGGCTGCCGGAGATAGCACTGCGCGTGCTATCATCATGCCTTGTTCGCACGTGGAAACTGCACGTCGAAAGGTCCCTCGGACGCCCGGTTGCCAGCAGGTCTTCTGCGGTGCTTCAGCGGGCATGCTGCGCTTGTCTGCCGGCATGCCGAGAAGCTTGCCGAGCGTGAGGTCGTCCCCACTGATTCAAGAGTCTCGCCATGACGGATACTTCCAAGCGCGCCCTATACGTTCCTTACGCCGGCCCGAGCCTGCTCGAGATGCCGCTGCTCAACAAGGGCAGCGCCTTCAGCCTCGAGGAGCGTGTCAGCTTCAATCTGATGGGCTTGCTGCCGCAGAATGTCGAGAGCATCGAAGAGCAGGTCGCGCGCGTCTACAGCCAGTATCAGCAGTGCGCCACCGACCTCGACAAGCACATCCTGTTGCGCTCGGTGCAGGACGACAACGAGACCCTGTTCTTCCGCGTGATCGAGGAACACCTCGAGGAGATGATGCCGATCATCTACACCCCGACCGTCGGTCAGGCGTGCGAGGAGTTCTCCAACATCTACCGCAACCACCGCGGCCTGTTCATTTCCTACCCGGACCGCGAGCACATGGATGACATCCTGCGCTCCGCGACCAAGGACAACGTCAAGGTCATCGTCGTCACCGATGGCGAGCGTATCCTGGGGCTGGGCGATCAGGGCATCGGCGGCATGGGCATCCCCATCGGCAAGCTGTCGCTGTACACCGCCTGTGGCGGCATCAGCCCGGCCTACACCCTGCCGATCTCGCTGGACCTGGGCACCAACAACCAGAAGCTGCTCGACGACCCGCGCTACATGGGCTGGCGTCACGAGCGCGTCACCGGTGATGACTACAACGCCTTCGTGGCCGAGTTCATCACTGCCGTGAAGCGTCGCTGGCCGAAGGCCATGATCCAGTTCGAGGACTTCGCGCAGGCCAACGCCATGCCGCTGCTCGAGCGTTACCGCGATGAAGTCTGCTGCTTCAATGACGACATCCAGGGCACCGCCTCCGTCGTGGTCGCGACCCTGATGGCGGCCTGCAAGGCCAAGGGCGAGAAGCTCTCCGACCAGCGCGTCACCTTCCTGGGTGCCGGTAGCGCCGGCTGCGGTATCGCCGAGATGATCGTGGTGGCGATGGTCAAGGAAGGCATGGAAGAGGCCGAGGCCCGCAAGCGCGTCTTCATGGTCGATCGCTTCGGTCTGCTGACCAGCGACATGGAAGGCCTCTACGACTTCCAGAGCCGTCTGGCCCACGATATCGACAGCGTGGCCGACTTCGGTGACCGCGGCCTGCTGGATGTGGTCAAGGCCGCCAAGCCGAGCGTGCTGATCGGTGTGTCCGGCCAGCGTGGCCTGTTCAGCGAAGACGTGATCCGTGCCGTGCAGGCTGGCTGCGAGAGCCCGCTGGTGATGCCGCTGTCCAACCCGACCTCACGCGTCGAAGCGACACCGGCGGAAGTCATCGAGTGGACCGACGGCAAGGCGCTGGTCGCCACCGGCAGCCCGTTCGCGCCGGTCGAGCACAATGGCCACACCCACGCGATCGCCCAGTGCAACAACGCCTACATCTTCCCGGGCATCGGTCTGGGGGTGCTGGCGTCCAACGCCTCGCGCATCACCGACAACATGCTGATGGCCGCCGCCAATGCGCTGGCCAACAACGCCCCCATCGTCCTTAAGGGTGAGGGCGCGCTGCTGCCGTCACTGGGCGACATCCAGGACATCAGCCGTCAGATCGCCTTCGACGTGGCACGTCAGGCTCAGACCGATGGTGTGGCGCTGACCTCCAGCGACGAGATCATCCAGGCCAATATCGAGAAGAACTTCTGGCAGCCGCGTTACCGCGCCTACCGTCGCAAGGCGTTCTGATTGCATCGGCGCCGCCAGTGAGCGCATGAAGCAGGTTGCATGAAACAGAGTGCGTAAATGAAGAAGCCCCCGCAGGCCATGCCTGCGGGGGCTTTTGTGTTGCAGTCAGCGCTGCGGTGAGCGACTGGCGGGTTACAGCATGCCGCGCAGCACGTAGTGGAGGATGCCGCCGTGACGGTAGTACTCCAGCTCGTTGTCGGTATCGATGCGGCACAGCGCCTCGATCTTCTGCTCACCCTTGTCGCTCTTGAAGGTGACCTGGACCTTGCCGCCGGCCGTCAGGTCATTCAGGCCGCTGATGCTGATTTCCTCATCACCGGTCAGCCCCAGCGACTGGCGGCTCTCGCCTTGCGGGAACTGCAGAGGCACCACGCCCATGCCGATCAGGTTGGAGCGGTGGATACGCTCGTAGGACTCGGCGATCACCGCGCGCACGCCCAGCAGCAGGGTGCCCTTGGCGGCCCAGTCACGTGAGGAGCCAGTGCCATACTCCTTGCCGGCGACGACCACCAGCGGCGTGCCTTCCTCGGCGTACTTCATGGCGGCATCGTAGATGGCCATCTGCTCGCCGGACGGCACGTGGCGGGTCTCGCCGCCCTCGACGCCATCGAGCATCTCGTTGCGGATACGCACGTTGGCGAAGGTGCCGCGCATCATCACTTCGTGGTTGCCGCGACGTGAGCCGTAGGAGTTGAAGTCCTTGACCTCGACCCCGTTCTCCTTGAGGTAGCGACCCGCCGGGCTGTCCGGTTTGATGGCACCGGCCGGAGAGATGTGGTCGGTGGTCACCGAGTCGCCGAGCATCGCCAGCACGCGGGCATTCTCGACATCCTGAACGGCTTCCGGCTCACGCTGCATTCCTTCGAAGAACGGCGGATGCTGGATGTAGGTGGAGTCCTTCCACTCATACACTTCGGCTTGCGGCACATCGATGGCCTGCCAGGTCTCGTCACCGTCGAAGACCTCGGCGTACTCCTTGCGGTACATCTCGGTACGCACCTGCTCGACGGCCTCGGCGATCTCGGCCTGACTCGGCCAGATGTCCTTGAGGAAGACGTCATTGCCGTCGGTGTCCTTGCCCAGCGGCTCCTTGGAAAGGTCGACCCGCACGGTGCCGGCGAGGGCATAGGCGACCACCAGGGGCGGCGACGCCAGCCAGTTGGTACGCACGTTGGGATGCACGCGACCCTCGAAGTTGCGGTTGCCCGACAGCACCGAGGCGACCGTCAGGTCACGCGTGTTGATGGCGTCCTCGACCGGTTCCGGCAGCGGGCCGGAGTTGCCGATACAGGTGGTGCAGCCATAGCCGACCAGGTTGAAGCCCAGCTCGTTGAGGTCATCCTGCACGCCGGCAGTCGCCAGGTAGTCGGTGACAACCTTGGAGCCCGGCGCCAGTGAGGTCTTGACCCACGGCTTGCTGCTCAGGCCTTTCTCGCGTGCCTTGCGCGCCACCAGGCCAGCCGCCAGCATCACGCTGGGGTTGGAGGTGTTGGTGCAGGAGGTGATGGCGGCGATGACCACATCACCGTGATCGAGGCGGAAGGTCTCGCCATTCAGCTCGCTGTAATCGCCGTTCTTCACCTCGCTCTGCTTGTCGTAGCTCTGCTCGACATCGACGGCGGTCTGGCCACCCTCGGACAGCCACTTGCCGTCCTCGATGTCCGGCACTTCGCCCAGCTGATCGCCGAGAATCTTCTCGAAGGTCTGCTTGATGTCGGTGAGGGCGACGCGGTCCTGCGGGCGCTTGGGACCGGCGAGGGAGGCGACGACCTCGGTCATGTCCAGCTCGAGCGTATCGGAGAAGACCGGCTCGTGGCCCGGCTCGCGCCACAGACCCTGCTCCTTGGCATAGGCCTCGACCAGCGCGACCTGCTCATCGGAGCGACCGGACAGACGCATGTAGTTGAGCGTCTCGTCATCCAGCGGGAAGAAGCCACAGGTAGCACCATACTCCGGCGCCATGTTGGCGATGGTCGCGCGGTCGGCCAGCGGCAGGTCATCCAGGCCGTCACCGTAGAACTCGACGAACTTGCCGACCACGCCCCGGCTTCTCAGCATCTGGGTGACGGTCAGCACCAGGTCAGTCGCGGTGATGCCTTCGTTGAGCTTGCCGGTCAGCTTGAAGCCGACCACTTCCGGAATCAGCATCGAGACCGGCTGGCCGAGCATCGCGGCTTCCGCCTCGATACCGCCGACACCCCAGCCCAGCACGCCGAGGCCGTTGATCATGGTGGTGTGGGAGTCGGTGCCGACCAGGGTGTCCGGGTAGGCGAAGGTCTTGCCATCTTCCTCGCGAGTGAAGACGGCGCGGCCGAGATATTCCAGGTTCACCTGGTGGCAGATACCGGTGCCCGGCGGGACGACGGAGAAGTTGTCGAAGGCCTGCTGGCCCCAGCGCAGGAATTCGTAACGTTCGCGGTTACGCTCCATCTCGATGCGGACGTTGTCCTTGAAGGCGCTCGGATCGCCGTAGTGGTCCACCATCACCGAGTGGTCGATGACCAGGTCCACCGGAGTCAGCGGATTGACCTTCTCGGGGTCGGCGCCGAGCTTCTTGACGGCGTCACGCATGGAGGCCAGGTCGACCACACCGGGCACGCCGGTGAAATCCTGCATCAGCACGCGCGCCGGACGATAGCCGATCTCGTGGGTGCTGGAGGCGGTCTTCTGCCAGTCGGCCAGCGCCTTGATGTCTTCTTTGGTCGCGGTTTCACCGTCCTCGAAGCGCAGCTGGTTCTCCAGCAGCACCTTGAGCGTGAAGGGCAGTCGCGTCAGGTCGCCAAGCGTGTCGGCCGCCTTCTTGAGCGAGTAGTAGTGATAGCGCTTGTCTCCGACTTCCAGCTCGGAGAGGGTGTCAAGCGAATCCAGTGACTGAGAGCGCTGGGAACCCATGATTCTCCTCCTTGTCGTTGTCTTCACCGGCCAGACTGCTGAAGTGTCGTTCAACAGGCGCGTCAGGTGCCTCGGCCGGATGCGACGCGTCGCGAGAGCGACTGCCAGGTCGCGGATGGTTGCCTACATAAGGCTATGGTCATCATGTGACAGGAATTCAAGCGCACACCATCATCGAGGATAGTGTGAAGCAAGGAACCCTGCGTCGCGTTCGCTGCCATAGAGATTGCCGCCACGACTCTCGCGCGGCGTGAATGCGGCCTCTAAGGTATCCAATGCAATGGCATCCGAAACGGTGCCAGCCGCAACGTCCGTCGCTTTCACCATCAGGCACAACGGAGGCTGTCATGAACGAACAAGGGCGCAGGCCGAGCGAATCCGGCGAGCTGCCGGAAGATGATGAGGTTCTGGATGCGGCGGTCGAGCAGTGGCTGGCGGAGCATTCCTCGGGGCAGTCCGATGAATGGCCGGGCCATGAGTTGCTGGAAGACAAGCAGGCGGGGGTGGTCAATGAGGCGCTGCATGAGGCGGAAATCAACTGCCCCTACTGCGACACGCCCTTCACGGTGTTCCTGGATCTGGACGAGGGCAGTCTGACCAACATCATCGACTGCGAGCGTTGCTGTCAGCCGATCCAGGTGCGCCAGCAGGTCGACCCGGTCAGTGGTGAGCTCGAAGGGCTGGATATCGGCCAGGATGACGACGTGCTGTGACGGCATCTCACCTGCGCGGCACGCTGGAATCGGCGCCGGCAGGCGTCAGTGACGCAAAGTGACAGGCTTGCAGGGGCAGGGCGCGGCAGATGCTGTATTCTGCAGCCAAGGTCACTTATGATCCCGACACCCGCTGTTGGCGTCATCGAGCTGCCATAGGCAATCTCTATGGTGGTGATTGCAGCAAACATTTGGCATCTGCCACACGTGGCGATTAGTCTGTGTGGCGATTCATCACAAAGGCGGTCCGCTGCCTTTATCATCATTATTCCTCAGGAGATCACCATGAGCGTATTGGTCGGACGTCAGGCCCCGGATTTCGAAGCCGCAGCAGTGCTGGGCGACGGTACCATCGTCGACAACTACAAGCTGTCTGATTCCAACGGCAAGCTGCGCGTGCTGTTCTTCTGGCCGCTGGACTTCACCTTCGTTTGCCCGTCTGAAATCATCGCCCACGACAACCGTCTGGCGAAGTTCAAGGAACTCGGCGTCGAAGTCATCGGTGTGTCCATCGATTCCCAGTTCACTCACCACGCATGGCGCAAGACCTCTCCGGACGCTGGCGGCATCGGTGAAGTCGGCTTCCCGATCGTGGCTGACGTCAAGCACGAAGTCACCCAGGCATACGGCATCGAGCATCCGGAAGCTGGCGTCGCTCTGCGCGCTTCCTTCCTGATCGACGAAGACGGTGTCGTTCAGCACCAGGTCGTCAACAACCTGCCGCTGGGTCGTAACGTCGACGAGATGGTCCGCATGGTCAAGGCCCTGCAGTTCCACCAGACCAACGGCGAAGTCTGCCCGGCAGGCTGGGAAGAAGGTCAGGAAGGTATGAAGGATACCGCTGAAGGTGTTGCCAAGTACCTGGCAGGCCACTCCAGCAGCCTGTAAGTCGCTGCCTGGACGAGATCAGCTCACGCGTCCGCGCTGACTGATCCCGCGACTGCCTTTCGAACCTTCGGTAATGAGTGTCTCGAGAGGTAGGCGAATCGGAAGCCGTCGCCCTTGGCGGCGGCTTCCGCGCATCTGGGCAATGCCATCCTGCGGGGGCGTGCTTGAGCATAAGCTTCTGCGATGCCGGTCTGAGTCCGGTGCTGAAAGCTGGCGGCGTCTGCGCTACTCTGCGCAGTCCTTGTTCGTCTCAACCAGCCCGGCGAGCCAGTCAGCCAGCGAGTACAAGTGCTTCCAGCGGGAAGCCTGCACGGGCGCCAGCCGGCCCGGGTCATCACGCCGTGTCCTGAACCATGTCGATCGCATGCGCCGTCTGCAGCGCTGTCGGTATCGTTCAGTACATTGATCGCCAGCCGCCGCCATTGCTGCTGGTGAAATCCTCCGCCTTCATCTGTCACTGAGGTCATCCATGAGCAATGTCCGTCACGAACGTCTGATCATTCTCGGTTCCGGCCCGGCGGGTTACACCGCTGCCGTCTACGCTGCACGTGCCAATCTCAAGCCGCTCCTGATCACCGGCATGCAGATGGGTGGCCAGCTGACCACCACCACCGACGTCGACAACTGGCCCGGCGACGATGCTGGCGTGCAGGGGCCGGAGCTGATGGAGCGCATGCGTCGTCACGCCGAGCGCTTCGAGACCGAAGTCCTGTTCGACCACATCAACGAAGTGACCCTCGGCGAGCGTCCGTTCCTGCTCAAGGGTGACAACGGCAGCTACAGCTGTGATGCCCTGATCATCGCCACCGGCGCCAGCGCGCAGTATCTGGGCCTGCCGAGTGAGCAGCAGTTCATGGGCCAGGGCGTCTCGGCCTGTGCGACCTGCGACGGCTTCTTCTATCGCAATCAGGAAGTCGTGGTGGTCGGTGGCGGCAACACCGCTGTCGAGGAAGCGCTGTACCTGTCCAACATCGCCTCCAAGGTCACGCTGGTGCATCGCCGCGATAGCCTGCGCGCCGAGAAGATCCTGCAGGACAAGCTGTTCGACAAGGTCGAGAACGGCAACATGGCGGTCGAATGGCACCACACCCTCGACGAAGTACTGGGTGACAACTCCGGTGTCACCGGCGTGCGTCTGCGTCATGTCGAGAGCGGTGCCACCAAGGAGTTGAGCTCGATGGGCGTGTTCATCGCCATCGGTCACCGTCCGAATACCAGCCTGTTCGAAGGCCAGCTCGAGATGCAGGGCGGCTATCTCAAGGTCCAGTCCGGCCTGGAAGGCAATGCCACCCAGACCAGCATCCCCGGTGTCTATGCCTGTGGCGATGTGATGGACCACGTCTACCGTCAGGCGATCACCTCTGCCGGTACCGGCTGCATGGCGGCGCTGGATGCCGAGCGTTATCTGGACGGCCTCATCGCCTGAGATCGCCCTGTCTGTAGCAACACTGTCTGATTCGAGAAAGTCTGATTCAGAACTGCCCGACCGGCCCCGCAGCCTCGCTGCGGGGCCGGTTTGCGTTCAAGGCCCAGCCAGGACTTGGCTGGGGGGCTGCGTGCCGCTGGCGGCTCAGTAATGGGGCGGCAGCTCGTCGTGTGGTTGTGCACTGAAAGGTGCTGTCGAATCTTTATCGCCTTGCTGCTCGCGCAGGGTGCGTAGCTGGCTGGCCATCAGCGCGGTGAGTCGCTCGAGTGTCTCTATCTGACGCTGCTGGGTGATGACGGTGCGATCGAGGGTCTCGAGCCAGTCATCCTGATGCGCGAGGCGCGATTCCAGTGCTTCCAGTCGGGCTTCCAGGCTGGGATCAGTCGAGGTTGTCATGCATCTGGGCTCCAGAGGGTGAGGGAATGGTCCGCGTGGGCAGTGGGGGAAGAGGGTGAGGTGGCCGCCGTTGGATGACGACTCATGCCATGACTCATGCCATGACTCATGCCACGATTTCTGAGCGATGGCACGCCGAATCATCGCTGCGGTCGTTGCCTGGATCGTTGTCGAATTACCGCAAAGTGTTGAAGGATTGTCACTGAGTTGCCTCAGACGCATCAGGAAGAGGCGTGATAGACTGTTGACAGTGCGATTGACTTATTTTTCGTATATCGCACTCATTGACGGCCTTCGATTGCCTGCGCTTCGCGCGTCATTGACAGGGCCGGTTCCATCGACTGATGTGGAGTTACCTGCATCACGAGCCACGACGTCATCAGAGCGATGCACAGGCATCTTCGCGTGTATCAGTGACGGTGACGGGCACCGCCGTGAGGCGCTGCATTCAGGCAGTTTCCCGACTGACGATAGCTTCTGTAACCCTGTCGTGCGGTCAGGCGCTGTCCATTGCGATCAAGGGCAGAACATTCTGATAGGGATCATCCGAAGCACTCATTTCTGTCCTCGCGTTACACCTCCACCCATTACCTAGAGAGTTTATCTTGATGAGTTCCAAGACGTTCTTCCGTTGTTTCATCATCAGCCTGTTGCTGGCACTGCCGGCACCGTTGCTGATTGCTGTCTTCATCACCCTGACCGGCGGCCAGCTGGCCGACACCCTGAGCCAGGCGCTTAGCGTCGAGGGCTTCGAGTTGGCGTACGCGGCTGCCGTCGCGGCCGTGTTCATCCTGCTGTTGATCGCGACGCTTGCCATTCCGGTGCTGTCTCCGCGCTCTGCAGTACTGGCTGAAGTCGAGGACGACGATCGTGAGATCGGCGAGGTCAAGTGGTTCAACGTCAACAAGGGCTACGGTTTCGTGACCCGTGAAAGTGGTGAAGATGTCTTCGTTCACTTCCGTGCCATTCGTGGCAAGGGTCACCGTACCTTGGCCGAAGGTCAGAAAGTGCGTTACCACGTCATCAGCAATGAGCGTGGCCTGCAGGCGGATGACGTGACGGTCATCACCTGATCGCTGACTCGCTCAGTGAAAGACGACAACGCCCCGCAGGCTAGCCTGCGGGGCGTTGTCGTTTCATGGTCTGTCTCACCAGAAGAGACGGGTCACTCAGCCCTTGTCCGGCCAGGTGAAGGCCTCTTCGCTGCCGTCGGCCATGACACGGAAGAAGCGGTCCGGCTCATCACCGGGCTGCCAGCTGCCCAGCGAGCAACGCGTCTCGACCTGCAGGGCCCGGGCGGCGGCGCGTGCGCAGTCGACATCGCGCGCCCAGGGGGTGCTGGCGCTGTCGAACCACAGGCTGGCGAAGCCATCGGCGACCTTCTCGACCACCAGCACCGCGATCTCGGCACCATCACGCGTGAGGCGCGTACGGTGCTGCAGCTTGCCGGCCGGCTGGAAGACGACGACCTGACCGAACTGCTCGCCCAGCCAGGCGCCCAGTGCTTCCAGGCTCAAGGGCTTGAGGTAGATCTCGATGTCCGGGTACTGCTCATCGGCGTCATTGTGCGGGGTGTCGCTCATGCCGTGGTCTCTTGGGTCGCGGGGACAAACAGGTATTCCAGGATGTGCTCGTAGGCGCTGGAGAGTCGGTCCAGATCGCTGGCCATGACGCGTTCATCGATCTTGTGGATGGTCGCATTGACCGGCCCCAGCTCGACGACCTGAGTGCCGAGCGTGGCGATGAAGCGACCATCGGAGGTGCCGCCGGAGGTGGACAGCACCGGCTTGCGCCCCAGTGCGCGTTCCACGCCGTGGATGGCGGCATCGACCAGCGCGCCTTCCGGCGTCAGGAAGGGCTCGCCGCTCAGGTTCCACTCGATCTCGACGTCCAGACCGTGCTTCTCGAGGATCTCATAGGTGCGACGCTTGAGGTCATCGGCGGTCAGTTCGGTGGAGTAGCGGAAGTTGAAGACCACTTCCAGCTCGCCGGGAATGACGTTGGTCGCGCCGGTACCGCCACGGATGTTGGAGATCTGGAAGCTGGTCGCCGGGAAGAAGTCGTTGCCGTTGTCCCAATGCTCGGCGGCCAGGGCGGCCAGCACCGGGGCGGCTTCGTGGATCGGGTTGCGCGCCAGATGCGGGTAGGCCACATGGCCCTGGATGCCCTTGACGTGCATGACCGCACCCAGCGAGCCGCGACGGCCATTCTTGATCACGTCACCGGCGTAGTCGGTGGAGGACGGTTCGCCGACGATGCAGTAGTCGAGGCGCTCGTGATGCTCGCGCAGATACTCGACCACCGCACGGGTGCCGTGAACCGCCGGGCCTTCCTCATCGGAGGTGATCAAGAAGGCGATGCGGCCTTCGTGATCCGGGTTGGCGGTGACGAAGCGCTCGGTGGCGGTCAGCATCGCGGCCAGCGAACCCTTCATGTCGGCGGCGCCACGGCCACACAGGAAGCCGGCATCGTCGATGCACGGCGAGAACGGCGGATACTGCCAGTTGGCTTCCGGGCCCGTCGGCACGACATCGGTGTGGCCGGCGAAGGCCAGCACCGGACCATGATGGCCGCGCACCGCCCAGAAGTTGTCGACATCGCCGAAGGGTAGCCGCGTGATGGTGAAGCCCAGCGCCTCGAGGCGTTCGATCATCAGGGTCTGGCAGTCCAGGTCGTCCGGCGTGACCGAGGGGCGTGAGATGAGATCGAAGGCCAGCTCCAGCGTCGGAGACAGATCGGCGGGGCGTGGCGGAAGCGGTGCGTTTGAATCAGTCATCATGGGCCATCGCTGCAGGCGTCATCGCGAGGAGCGACAGCGCGAAATTCGGGGGGAGAGACGAAGTGTCTTCACGCCGGCTCGGACACTGCTGCCCGAGCCGGGAAATGCCACGACGGCCTGCCAGAGGTGTAGCCCCTGACAGGCCATCGTCACGCGCCTCAGTTGTGGGCGTGCAGGGCATCGTTGAGCGCGATGGCGCTCTTGTTGGTGCGGCACTCGACACGGCCGGTGACGGAGTTGCGACGCAGCAGCAGGTCGTCCTGGCTGGCCAGCTCACGGGCCGCGACCGTCTCGACTTCCTGGCCTTCGTTGTCGAAGACCATGACCTTGGTGCCGGCGGTGATGTAGAGGCCAGCTTCCACGGTGCAGCGATCGCCCAGCGGGATGCCGATACCGGCATTGGCGCCGATGAGGCAGCCTTCACCGACCTTGATGACGATGTTGCCGCCACCGGACAGGGTGCCCATGGTGGAGCAACCGCCGCCCAGATCAGAACCCTTGCCGACGAAGACGCCCGCGGAGATGCGGCCTTCGATCATGCCCGGGCCTTCGGTGCCGGCATTGAAGTTGCAGAAGCCTTCGTGCATCACGGTGGTGCCTTCGCCCAGGTAGGCGCCCAGACGCACGCGTGCGGTATCGGCGATACGAATGCCGGTCGGCACCACGTAGTCGGTCATCTTCGGGAACTTGTCGACGCAGTCCACGGACAGGGTGCGACCTTCCAGGCGGGCCTTGAGGCGACGCGCCGGCAGCTCTTCGATGTCGATGGCGCCTTCGCTGGTCCAGGCGACATTCTTCAGCAGACCGAACATGCCGGTCAGGTCGATGCCGTGCGGACGCACCATGCGGTGAGACAGCAGGTGCAGCTTGAGGTAGACCTCCGGCACGCTCTGCGGGGCGGCGTCTTCCTCGATGAACATGGCGACCAGCGGGCGCTGGCTGGCGGCCAGGCTCTCGGCCAGTTCGGCCTGGGCGCTGTCACCGGCGTCGCGCAGGGCGCTGGCCAGGGCGGCGCAGTGTTCCGGGAGGAAGCTGGTGGCGGTGGTGCCAGCCGGTGCGTCCAGTGCCTTGCGAGCGGCGTCAGCAACGGCAGCGGTCGGCTTGAACAGCGGGGCAGGATAGTAGACTTCCAGCCAGTCGCCGGTGGTGTTCTGGGTGCCGATTCCGAGGGCAAGGCTCAACATCGTGTCAATCTCCGGGGTGTCCAGTGGTGTAAGGGGTAACTCAGTCCTGCGGTTCGTAGACCGCCTTGTCATAGCCGATCACCAGATCCATCTCATTGTCGGCGGGATGACGCTCGAGAATGGGACGCTTGATCAGGGTCGGGTGCTCCAGCATCAATGCGCGTGCCGAGTTGGCATCGAGGCTGTCACGCTGTTCATCGCTCAGGTTGCGCCAGCTGGTGCTGCGCTTGTTGAGCAGGCTGCTCCAGGCGGTCTGCTCCAGCCAGGATTCCAGCAGGCTGGCGGAGAGGCCATCCTCACGCAGGTCATGCCAGCGATAGGGCACGCCCCGGTCGTCGAGGGCGCGGCGCGCCTTGCGGCAGGTATCACAGGTCTTGATGCCGTAGAGCACGTGCATGGCGGTCTCCTTGAGCCAATCCACCCCGCCGGGCGGGGCTGTCATCCAGTGTTGGGCTGCTGTCAGCCCGTGCAGGCCTGGCACTCAGCGCAGGCGCTCGACGAAGCGACGCAGGCGCTGGGCGGCTTCGACGGTCTGTTCCAGTTCGGCCACCAGCGCCAGACGAATGCGTCCGGCGCCCGGATTCACGCCGTCCACCTCGCGCGCCATGTAGCTTGCCGGCAGCACGCCGACCGCCTCTTCACGCAGCAGTTCGCGGGTGAAGGCGGCGTCGTCACCGCCGGGCACGGCGGGATACAGGTAGAAGCTGGCTTCCGGAGTCGGGAAGTCCATCACCGGCGCGAGGATTTCGGTCACGGCGGCAAACTTCTCGCGGTAGGCATCGCGATTGGCCAGCACGTGGGCTTCATCATTCCAGGCGGCGATGGAGGCGTACTGGTGATGCAACGGCATCGCGCAGCCGTGATAGGTGCGGTAGTGACGGAAGCGACGGATCACCTCGCCATCGCCGGCCACGAAGCCGGAGCGCAGGCCCGGCAGGTTGGAGCGCTTGGACAGCGAGTGGAAGACCACACAGCGCGCATAGTCATCGCGGCCCATGGCGGCACAGGCCTGCAGCAGTCCCGGCGGCGGCGTGGACTCGTCGAGATAGAGCTCCGAGTAGCACTCATCGGAGGCGATCAGGAAATCGTGCTCGTCAGCGAGGCGAATCAACTGCTGGAAGTCCTCCAGCGGTGTCACGGCGCCGGTGGGATTGCCCGGCGAGCAGACGAAGACGATCTGGGTGTCACGCCACACCTCGGACGGCACCGCCGCGTAGTCGGGGCGGAACCCATTCTCGGCGGGGCAGGGCAGGTAGGTGACCTCACCGCCGGCCAGCAGCGTCGCGCCTTCGTAGATCTGATAGAAGGGGTTCGGCACCAGTACGCGCGCTGGACGGCTGCTGTCCAGCGAGGCCTGGATGAAGGCGAACAGTGCCTCGCGGGTGCCGGTGACCGGCAGGACCTGCTGGTCGATATCCGGCGTGGCATTGAGCGAGAAGCGCTTCGCGAGCCAGTCGGCGATTGCCTGGCGCAATTCCCCCAGACCGCCGGTGGCGGGGTATTTGGCCACGCCCATGATGTGCTCGCGCAGGGTGTCGAGCACGAACTCGGGCGGCGCGTGACGCGGTTCGCCGATGGTCAGTGCAATCGGGTCCAGGGCGGGATTGGGCACGACGCCCTCGCGCAGCTTGGCCAGGGTTTCAAACGGGTAGGGCTTGAGCTGGTCGAGATCCGGGTTCATGCACGTTCCATGGGTGATGGCCGTGGCAGTCAGGCTGCCGGCCGAGCAGGGAGGAAGGCGTCCGCGAGTCACCGGACTGCCATGCAGGTCGACTCGCGATTATAGGGAAGCCGGCCGGTCCCCTCAATCGCGGGGTGCCGGCCGGCGCTTTCCCTCTGTACTCTCGTCACGCGCCGTCACGCGCCGTCACGCGCCGTCACGCGCCGTCGCGCGTCTCAGCCGCGCTCGCCGACCTCGAGGACTTCGGTGAGGGCGTCACGCAGGCGTGTCTGGCGCTCGGGGTCGGTGATGGGTTCACCGGCGCGGTCGGTGATGAAGAAGATATCCTCGACGCGCTCGCCGAGGGTGGCGATCTTGGCGGCATCGATGGCGATCTCGTGCTCCATGAACACGCGGCCGATGCGCGCCAGCAGGCCCGGGCGGTCCGAGGCGATCACTTCCAGCACGCTGCGGCCGTTGGTGTAGTCCTGACTCAGCGTGATGCGCGGCGCGATGCGGAAGTGCTTGAGCTGGCGCGGCGTGTGGCGATTGACGATCACCGAGTAGTCATCCGGGTCATCCAGCTCTTCGACCAGATGGGTACGGATATCGGCCAGGCGTGCGGCGTCGCGGATCGGCTCGCCGTCATCGTCGAGCAGGATGAAGGTGTTGAGCGTCCAGTTGTGGCTGGAGGTGGCGATGCGCGCATCGTGGATCGAGAGCCCCAGCTGCTCCAGCGCCGCGGCAGTGGCGGCGAACAGGTTGTCCACCGAGCGAGTGTGGATGAAGACCTTGGTGCCGCCTTCGGTCATCTCCTCGGTGGGCGCGCTGGTCAGTACCAGCGGCAGCGGCTCGCCATGCTCGTCGAGCTGCGGGGCTGCCTGGCGCGCCAGGATCCCCTGGGTGTGCCAGGCCACCTCGCTGGGGGCATAGCGCACGAAGTAGTCGTCGCCGAGGCTGGCCCACAGCGCCTCGGCGTCAGTGCGGGTGGTGCCCATGCCGGCCAGCAGGGACAGCGCTTCCTCACGGGTCTCGGTGATCCACTCGTGGCGCTCCGGCGGATGCTCGAGGCCACGGCGCAGCGCCCGGCGCGTCTCCATGTGCAGCTGGCGCAGCAGTGCCGCACGCCAGCCGTTCCACAGCGACGGGTTGGTGGCGTTGATGTCGGCCACCGTCAGCACGTAGAGATAATCGAGGTGCGTCTCGTCGCCGACGATCTCGGCGAAGCGGGTGATGATCTCGGGGTCGGCGATGTCCTGCTTCTGGGCGGTCATCGACATCAGCAGGTGGTGGCGCACCAGCCAGCTCAGGGTGCGGGTGTCACGCGGGCTGAGGTCATGACGGCGCGCGAAGTCCTCGACTTCCTCGGCACCGATCTCGGAGTGGTCGCCGCCACGGCCCTTGCCGATGTCGTGATAGAGCCCGGCGATCCACAGCAGCTCCAGCTTGGGCAGCTCGCGGATCAGGGTCGCGGCGACCGGGAATTCCTCCTCGGCATCGGGGGCACGGAATTCCTGGGCGACCTTGAGCAGGCGCAGGGTATGCGCATCGACGGTGTAGACGTGGAAGAGGTCGTGCTGCATCAGCCCCACGGCGCGCCCGAAGGCCGGCAGGTACTTGCCGAGGATGCCGTAGCGCGCCATGCGCTTGAGTACGCGGGGCACGTTGCCGCCACAGCGCATCAGCTCCATGAACAGGCTCTGGTGGCGCACGTCGTCGCGGAAGGCGTCGTCGATCTGGTGGCGATGATCACGCAGCGCGCGGATGGTGTCGGCGCGCACGCCCTCGATCTCCGGGTGCTGCGCCATCAGCAGGAACAGCTCCAGTAGCGCGGCGGGGCGGCGGCGGAACACGCCTTCCTCGCGCAGGCTGATGTAGCCGCTGCGGATCTCGAAGCGCGGATTGAGCGGCACGATGTTGACCGGCTCGTCATGGCGCAGGATGGCCTCGTCGAAGTGCTGCAGCAGCATGTCGTTGAGGCCCGCCAGGGCGGTGACATGGCGGTAGTAGCGCTTCATGAACTGCTCGACCGCCAGATGCTCGGGCGTGTCGCGGAAGCCGAACAGCTCGGCGATGGTGCGCTGGTGGTCGAACAGCAGCCGGTCCTCGGCGCGTCCGGCCAGCATGTGCAGCGCGAAGCGTACCTGCCACAGGAAGGCCTGGCCCTGGCTGAGAATGCGTAGTTCGGCATCATTCATGAAGCCCAGCGCGACCAGGTTGTCGTAGCGCTCGACCCCGAAGTGGCGCTTGGCGACCCAGCCGATCATCTGGATATCGCGCAGGCCGCCGGGCGACGACTTGATGTTGGGTTCGAGGTGATATTCGGTGTTGGCGAACTTGTGGTGGCGAGCGATCTGCTCCTGCCACTTGGCCTCGAAGAAGGCTTCGGCCGGCCACAGACGGTCAGTGGCCAGACGTTCGCGCATGGCCTCGCGCAGCCGCTGCGGGCCGGCGATGACACGGGATTCCAGCAGGTTGGTGATCACGGTGACATCGGCGCGTGCCTCACGCTCGCAGTCACTCAGCGAGCGCACGGACTGGCCGATCTCGAGACCGATGTCCCACAGGAAGGTGATGAAGTCGGACAGCGCCTCACGATAGGGCGTGTCGTCGTCCTGCTCCAGCAACAGCAGCAGGTCGATGTCGGAGTGCGGGTGCAGCTCGCCGCGGCCGTAGCCGCCCACGGCGAGCAGGGCGATGCCGTCATCCGGCCAGGTCTGGCGCTGCCAGGCGATGGCCAGCAGGCGGTCGATGGCGCGGGCACGACCATGGATGAGGTCGCGGATGTCGGCACCCGCCTTGAAGCGAGCCTCGAGACGCTCCTGTACCTGTGCCAGAGCCCGCTTGAACAGCGGGATGGGTGTCTTCGTCGTGGCCAGCTCGCCGTCGAAGGTGACGGCATCGTAGAGCGCTTCACGCTCGACGAAGTGATAGTGGTGCAGGAGCATCTTGATCAACCCTCGAGGAAGGAGAGGTCCTCTTCCGTGCGACGTGTCAGTACCTCGACGCCGGTGGCGGTGACCAGCAGGGTGTGCTCCCACTGGGCCGAGAGGCTCTTGTCCTTGGTGACGGCTGTCCAGTCGTCCTTGAGGACCTTCACCTTGTAGCCACCGACATTGACCATCGGCTCGATGGTCAGGCACATGCCTTCCAGAAGCTCGGCGTCGGCACGGGCTTCGTAGCCGTCATAGTGCAGCACCTGCGGGTCTTCATGGAAGCCGGCGCCGATGCCGTGGCCGCAGAAGTCACGCACGACACTGTAGCCTGCCGCTTCGGCATGCTTCTGGATCGCGCGACCGATTTCTGACAGGCGTACGCCCGGGCGTACCAGCTCGATGCCTTTATAGAGGCATTCCTGGGTGATGCGGCACAGACGCTCGGCCTGGATGCTCGGCTCGCCGACGATGTACATCTTCGAGGTGTCGCCGTGATAGCCGTCCTTGATCACGGTGATGTCGATGTTGAGGATGTCGCCTTTCTTGAGCTTCTTGTTGTCATCGGGGATGCCGTGACAGACCACGTGATTGATCGAGGTGCAGATCGATTTCGGGAAGCCGTGGTAGTTGAGCGGTGCCGGAATGCAGCCCTGAACTTCGGTGATGTGGTGGTGCGCGATGCGGTTGAGCTCGCCCGTGGTGACGCCGGGACGGACATGCTCGTCGAGCAGCTCCAGCACTTCAGCCGCCAGACGGCCGGCGACGCGCATCTTGTCGATTTCTTCAGCTGTCTTGATGGGAATGTTCATGAGGACTCGAGGCAGGAGATAAGAGGGATGAAACGCCGCCAGGCCGCGCGTGACGGGGGAATGGCGCGACGCATCGCATGCCGCGTCGGGCAGTGGCGACTTCATATCGTGGTCGAGCTATGGTATAAAGCCGCGCGCTTTCCTGCAAATTCTCCTCGATCGGCCACCTCCGGGCGCCTGGCCGAGGCGAGATTGAAGGACTGACGTACATAACCCCAATCCACACACGTTCCGTCACATGGTCCCGGGTGCCGCGCAAGCGGTCGGATCCATGGGGGACGTGGAGGCCCAACCCGATATCCAGGAGATATTCACATGGCGCAAGTCAACATGCGCGATCTGCTCAAGGCAGGCGCACACTTCGGTCACCAGACCAAGTACTGGAACCCGAAGATGTCCAAGTTCATCTTCGGCGCTCGCAACAAGATCCACATCATCAACCTCGAGCACACCCTGCCGGCGCTGAACGAAGCCGTGTCAGTGGTCGAGAAGATGGCTGCCAATGGCAACAAGATCATGTTCGTGGGCACCAAGCGCGCTGCCGGCAAGATCATCAAGGAAGAAGCTCGCAAGGCTGGCCAGCCGTACGTCAACCATCGCTGGTTGGGCGGCATGCTGACCAACTTCAAGACCATCCGTCAGTCCATCAAGCGCCTGCGTGAAATCGAGCAGATGCATGAAGACGGTACCTTCGCGAAGCTGACCAAGAAAGAAGTCCTGATGGCCACTCGTGAGCAGGACAAGCTCGAGCGCTCCATCGGCGGTATCAAGGACATGGGCGGCCTGCCGGACGCAATGTTCGTGATCGACGTTGACCACGAGCGCATCGCGATCAACGAAGCCAACAAGCTGGGCATCCCGGTCATCGGCGTCGTCGATACCAACTCCAACCCGGACGGCGTGGACTACGTCATCCCGGGTAACGATGACTCCATCCGCGCCATCCAGATCTATGTCCAGGCAATTGCAGGCGCCTGTGGCAAGAACAAGGAAGAAGAGCTGGCCGGTGAGTTCGTCGAAACTGCTTCTGAAGAAGACGCAGCAGAGTGATCCTGGCGGCTTGATCTGACTGTCACAAACGCTGCGCTACACTAAGTGCGGCATGGCCTAGCCAGGTGGCAGTCAGGTCAGGCAATGAGGGGGCCACGGCCCCCTCATTTGCGACCGTTCAGCGGTCGTGACCGAATTCCCGTATTCAAAGACGTCGACACGACAGAGGTTTCATCCCATGGCAGCTATCAGCGCATCTATGGTCAAGGAACTGCGTGAGCGTACTGCGCTCGGCATGATGGAATGCAAGAAGGCTCTTACCGAAGCCGGTGGCGACATCGAGCTGGCGATCGAGAACCTGCGCAAGAACTCCGGCCTGAAGGCCGCCAAGAAAGCTGGCCGCGTGGCCGCTGAAGGCGCCATCGTCATCAAGGTCGCCGACGACGCCAGCTACGGCGTGATGGTCGAAATCAACTCCGAGACCGACTTCGTCGCTCGTGATGACAATTTCAAGGCCTTCACCCAGCTGATCGCCGATCGTGTGTTCGCTACCAAGAACACCGACATCGCTTCCCTGATGGAAGGCGAGCTGGAAGACACCCGTGGTCAGCTGGTTCAGAAGATCGGTGAGAACATCTCCGTTCGTCGTGCCGAGCTGGTCGAAGCGCCGGCTGGCGGCGTCGTCGGTGGCTACGTCCACGGCGGCCGCATCGCTGCGCTGACCCTGCTGAACGGCGGTACTGGTGAAGCAGCCAAGGACGTCTCCATGCACGTCGCAGCCGTCAACCCGGTCTGTGCACGTCCGTCCGACATGCCGCAGGAACAGATGGACGCTGAAAAGGCCATCATCCTTGCTCAGCCGGACATGGCAGGCAAGCCGGCGGAAATCGCCGAGAAGATGTCCCAGGGTCGTCTGAAGAAGTACCTGGCTGAGAACAGCCTGACCGAACAGCCGTTCGTCAAGGATCCGAACCAGACCGTCGCCGAGTTCGTCAAGGCAGCCGGTGGTGAAGTGGTATCCTTCGTACGCATGGAAGTCGGTGAAGGTATCGAGAAGGAAGAAGTCGACTTCGCAGCTGAAGTCCGTGAGCAGGCCAGCCGCGCGTAAGGGCTGACTGTTTTCGCTTCTCATGATGGCGTGCGCATAGTCGCACGCCATCGTGTATCTGGCCCCCGCCTTCGGGCCGCCCCGTTCCCCGTATGTCAGTATCAGGAGAGATTCGCATGGCCACCATTTCCGCTGAACGCAATGCCAAGTACAAGCGCATACTGCTCAAGCTTTCCGGTGAGGCCCTGATGGGCGATGGCGATTTCGGCATCGACCCCAAGGTGCTGGATCGCATGGCGCTGGAAATCGGTCAGCTGGTGGGCATCGGCGTCCAGGTCGGCATCGTCATCGGTGGCGGCAACCTGTTCCGTGGCGCAGCCCTGCAGGAAGTCGGCATGGAGCGTGTGACCGGTGACCATATGGGCATGTTGGCGACCGTGATGAATGGTCTGGCGCTGCGTGATGCGCTGGAACGCTCCAACATCCGTTCACGCGTGATGTCTGCCATCCCGATGAGTGGCGTGGTAGAACATTATGATCGCCGTACCGCCATCCGTTATCTGACGTCTGGCGATGTGGTCATCTTCTCCGCCGGTACCGGCAACCCGTTCTTCACTACCGATTCCGCTGCCTGTCTGCGCGGTATCGAGATCGACGCGGATGCCGTCATCAAGGCAACCAAGGTGGATGGTGTCTACGACAAGGACCCGGTCAAGTTCCCGGATGCCGTGAAGTACGACAGCCTCAGCTACGATGATGCGCTGGACCAGAAGCTTGGCGTGATGGATTTGACCGCCATCTGCCTGGTACGTGACCATGACATGCCGGTGCGGGTGTTCAACATGAACAAGGCAGGCGCGCTGCTCAACCTGGTGGTGGGTGGCAAGGAAGGCACGCTGATTGATAGAGGGTAAGACTGTGATCAACGACATCAAGAAAGACGCCGAATCACGCATGAAGAAGACCATCGAGTCCCTCGGTGCCGCCTTCGGCAAGATCCGTACGGGTCGTGCGCATCCCAGCATCCTGGATGCCGTGACGGTCGATTACTATGGTAGCCAGGTACCGCTGAATCAGGTGGCCAACATCACCACCGAAGATGCGCGCACCCTGACTGTCGTGCCGTGGGAAAAGCCCATGGTGCCGAAGGTCGAGAAGGCCATCATGACTTCTGACCTGGGTCTCAACCCGTCCACCGCCGGTGACGTGATTCGCGTCCCGATGCCGATGCTGACGGAAGAGACGCGTCGCGGTTACACCAAGCAGGCGCGTGCAGAAGCGGAAAACGCCCGCGTGGCGCTCCGCAATGTGCGTCGTGACGCCAATGGCGACATCAAGAGCCTGCTCAAGGACAAGGACATCTCCGAAGACGATGCACGTCGCGGAGAAGACGAGATCCAGAAGCTGACCGACAAGTATGTGGCGGAAGTCGACAGTGCTCTGGAGCACAAGGAAACCGACCTGATGCAGGTCTGATCGGGTCTGCCGCCGGCGCTTGCCGGCGGCATCCGGTGCTCGTAGCGAGACCCCATGACGTCACCGAATTCCCCCTCCACGCCACGCCATGTGGCGATCATCATGGACGGCAACAACCGCTGGGCGAAGTCCCGCGGCTGGGCTGGCATACGCGGCCATCGCGCCGGTGCCGAAACCGTCCGCAGTACCATCCGTCGCGCTGCCGAGCAGGGCGTGGAAGTGCTGACCCTGTTTGCCTTCTCCAGTGAGAACTGGAAGCGCCCGGCCAATGAAGTCAGTGCGCTGATGGAGCTGTTTCTGCTGGCGCTCAAGCGCGAGGTCAAGAAGCTTCATCGCCACGATATCCGACTCTCGGTCATCGGCGAGCGCAGCCGTTTTTCCAATTCGATTCAAAAGCATATCCAGAGCGCCGAAGACATGACGCGCGGCAATCGCGGCATGCACGTGGTGATCTGCGCCAATTATGGCGGTCGTTGGGATATCGCCGAGGCCGCCCGCCGTCTGGCGGAGCAGGTCGAGCGCGGCGAGCTCAAGGCCGCGGACATCGACGAGTCACGTCTCGGGGCGGAAGTGTGCCTGAGCGAACTGCCGGAGGTGGATCTGTGTATCCGCACCAGCGGTGAGCAGCGCATCTCCAACTTCCTGATCTGGCAGCTGGCCTATGCCGAGTTCTATTTCTCGCCCGTACTGTGGCCTGATTTCGATGCGGCGGCCTTCGATGAAGCGCTCAGCGCCTACGCCCTGCGTCAGCGTCGTTATGGCATGACCAGCGAACAACTCGACGCCGAGGGGCTCTAGTGCTCAGACAACGAATCATCACCGCGCTCATTCTCGCGCCGCTGGCGCTGTGGGGGCTGTTCGGCCTCGACGGTGCCGCCTTTGCCGCCTTCACCGGGGCTGTCGTCGCGCTGGCCGCCTGGGAGTGGTCCAACCTGTCTGGCGTGCGTGCCGGCATGGCGCGTCTGCTGTTCCCGCTGGTGCTCAGCGTGCTGATGCTGCTGGTCTGGCAGTTTGATGGCGCTCTTGCGCGTTGGCCGCTGTATCTGGCGGCACTGGCATGGCTGGTCAATCTGCGCTGGGTGATGCGCTATCCGGCCGCCAGTCAGGAATGGCAGGCGACCGGCGTGCGGCTGGGCGTCGGCGTGCTGGCACTGCTGCCGACCTGGTTCGGCTTCGTGCAGCTCAAGGCCAGTGGCGGCGAGTGGCTGCTGTATGTGCTGCTGATGGTGTGGGCGGCGGATATCGGTGCCTACTTCTCCGGCAAGCGCTTCGGCAAGCGCAAGCTGGCGCCGCGCGTCAGCCCGGGCAAGTCCTGGGAGGGCGTCTACGGTGGTCTGGTGGCCACCGGCCTGCTGGCGACCGGCTATGCGCTGGCGGGGCTGGCCGACTGGCTGCCGCTGCTGCTGGTCACGCTGGGCGTGACGGCCGTCTCGGTGCTGGGTGACCTGCTCGAGAGCATGTTCAAGCGCCAGCGTCAGATGAAGGACTCAAGCCATCTGCTGCCCGGTCATGGTGGCGTGATGGACCGCATCGACAGCCTGACCGCAGCGGTGCCGCTGTTTGCCCTGCTGTTGCCGTGGGTGCTGGGAGGTGGTGCGTGAGCACGAATGTGAACGTGAGCGTGAACCACGAGACTCCTCATGAGGCGCCTGCGTTGCAGCGCATCACCATCCTTGGCGCGACCGGCTCCATCGGGTCCAGCACCCTGGATGTGATCGCGCGCCATCCCGAGCGCTATCGGGTGCATGCGCTCAGCGCTGCCACGCGTCACGAGGCGCTGCTGGAACTGTGCCTGACGCATCGCCCGCAGGTGGCGGTGATCGCCTCGCGCGAGGCGGCTGCGTGGCTCAGTGAGGCGCTCAAGGGCGTCGAGAGCTATCAGGGCACGCCCATCGAGGTACGCCACGGTGAGCAGGCGCTGGTCGACATCAGCGAGGCGCCTGAAGTCGATAGCGTGATGGCCGCCATCGTCGGTGCGGCTGGTCTGTTGCCGACGCTGGCGGCGGTGCGGGCCGGCAAGCGCGTGCTGCTGGCCAACAAGGAAGCGCTGGTGTGTGCCGGGCAGCTGTTCATGGATGCGGTGAAGCAGCACGGGGCGACCCTGCTGCCGATCGATTCCGAGCACAATGCCATCTTCCAGTGCCTGCCGGCCCAGCATCGTGATGGCCTGGCGCCGATCGGCGTCGAGAAGCTGTTGCTGACCGCCTCCGGCGGCCCGTTCCGCGATGATGCCGAATGGCCTGCCGAGCGGCTGGCCACGGTGACACCGGACGAGGCCTGCGCGCACCCCAACTGGTCGATGGGGCGCAAGATTTCCGTCGATAGCGCCACCCTGATGAACAAGGGCCTGGAGCTGATCGAGGCCTGCTGGCTGTTCGCCTGCGGGCCGGACGACATTCAGGTGGTCGTGCATCCCCAGAGCGTGATTCACTCGATGGCGGCCTACAGTGATGGCTCGGTGCTGGCCCAGATGGGCAATCCGGACATGCGTACGCCGATCGCCTATGCGCTGGCGTGGCCGGAGCGTATCGATGCCGGCGTCGAGCCGCTGGACCTGTTTCAGGTCGCGCGCCTCGATTTCCGTGCCGCCGACGAGACGCGCTTCCCGTGTCTGCGGCTGGCGCGCGAGGCCATCGCGGCAGGCGGCACCTGGCCTGCGGTGATGAATGCCGCCAACGAGGTGGCCGTGGCCGCCTTCCTCGAGGGTCGCCTGGCCTTCGATCGAATCCCGGCAGTGGTGCAGGCCGTCATGCAGGCGCGTCCGCCACTGGCGGTGGATGGCCTCGAGGTGATTCTCGCCGAAGACGCGGCGGCGCGTGAGCTGGCTGCCGCCGAGTTGGCCCTCGCCGGGCCCTGAAATCCTATCTTGCACTGTCTTGTCACTTTCTTCGTGAGCGTGGCAAGGCAGGCTGCCCATCTCGGGCACCAATCTCCAGGAGCGCGTGATGGGTGTGATCCAGAATATTCTTGCCGTGATCGTCGTGTTGGGGGTGTTGATCACCATCCATGAGTACGGTCATTTCTGGGTCGCGCGTCGTTGCGGCATCAAGGTGCTGCGCTTCTCCATCGGCTTCGGCAAACCCTTCTGGTCATGGACCGATCGCCACGGCACCGAGTACGGGGTCGCCGCCATCCCGCTGGGTGGCTACGTCAAGATGCTGGATGAGCGCGAAGGGCCGGTCGATCCGGCCGAGCGTCATCTGGCCTTCAATACCAAGTCGGTGTGGAAGCGTATCGCCGTCGTCTCGGCGGGCCCGCTGGCCAACTTCCTGCTGGCCATCGTCGCCTACTGGGCGCTGTTCGTCGCCGGTACCACCACGGTGGTGCCGATGGTCGGTGCCGTGGCACCGGACTCGCCGGCTGGCCGCGCCGGCCTTGCGCCGAAGACCGAGATCGTCGCCATCAATGGTCAGGCCACTCCCTCGTGGGATGAGGTCAACCTGCGCTTGATCGGTGCGATCGGCGATGACAGCCTGACGCTCACCACACGTGCCGAGGGTGCCAGCGCCACGCGTGAGCAGTCCCTCGACGTGACACGCTTCCTGGTCGATCAGGATCCGCCGCGTCCGCTGGTGACGCTGGGCATCACGGCCTGGCGTCCTCAGTTGCCGGCGGTGCTGGGGCGTGTGCTGGACGGTGGTGCCGCTCAGGCGGCAGGCCTGCAGGCCGGTGACCGCATCGTCAGCATCGATGGCACCCTGGTGGTCGACTGGATCGATTTCGTCGAGCGCGTGCGCGGTGCGCCGGGCGAGACGCTGTCGGTGCTGGTGGCGCGTGATGGCAAGGAAGAGACGCTGTCACTGACCCCCGCCAGCAATTCGCTCGATGACGGGCGTGTGGTGGGGCAGGTCGGTGCCGGCGTCGAGAACGTCAGCTGGCCCGAGCAGTACCAGCGCGAGCTCAGCTTCGGGCCGCTGGCGGCAGTGGGGCAGGCCGTCGGCAAGACCGGCGAGATGACGGTGCTGACGCTGGATTCGATCCGCAAGATGCTGGTCGGCCTGATCGCACCGTCCAACCTGTCTGGCCCGATCACCATCGCGCGTATCGCCGGCGACACGGCGCGCTCCGGCCTCGAGGCCTTCCTCGGCTTCATGGCCTATCTCTCCATCAGCCTGGGTGTCCTGAACCTGCTGCCGATTCCGGTGCTGGATGGCGGGCACCTGCTGTTCTATCTGGTGGAAGCCGTGCGCGGCAAACCACTTTCGCAAGAGGTCCAGAATGCGGGGTTGAAGATCGGCATGGCGCTGGTCGGTTCCCTCATGCTGATGGCCATCTACTTCGATCTCATGCGTCTTTGGTGACGGATTCGGGGAGCCATCAGCACGTGATGGCTCCCGCAGGATGAACCGAATCTGAACTGTCGATGCCCATGGGGGTCAATTCATTGCACGGGCTGGTCAATGCGATCAACTCCCGTCATCATGCCCACACGACTTCGGCCCCGATTGCCGATCCTCACTCGTAGCTGTCTTGTCAGTTGCAGGGGGTTGTGTATAAGGTGCCTGTTCACCCAAGCGGGCGGAATCCAGAGAAGCGAAGCGACTGCATGAAACTCAAGACCATTGGATTGGCAGCTGCGCTGCTCGGGGCCAGTCAGGGCGCCTTGGCCGCATCTTTTAAAATTTCGGACATCCGGGTAGAGGGCCTCCAGCGCGTGTCTGCGGGCACCGTCTTCAACGCCTTCCCCGTCTCCGCGGATCAGAATGTGGAAGAAGAGGACCTGTCCTCGGCTGCGCGTCAGCTGTTCGACACGGGCCTGTTCGACGACATCCGTCTCAAGCGTGATGGCGATGTCCTGATCATCGATGTGGTCGAGCGTCCGACGATCTCCAAGATCGAGATTGACGGCAACTCGCAGATTCCCGACGAAGACCTGCGCAAGGGCCTCAAGGAAGCAGGGCTGGCCGAGGGTCAGGTTCTGCAGCGCTCCACGCTGGAAGAGATGCAGCGTGAGCTCGAGCGTGTCTACCAGGCTCAGGGCCGCTACAGCGCGCGTATCGAGACCTCCGTCGAGGAACTCGAGCGTAACCGCGTACAGGTCAACATCGACGTCAAGGAAGGCGCGATCGCCAAGATTCATCAGATCAACATCGTTGGCAACGATGCCTTCGATGACGAGACCCTGCGCGAACAGCTGGAGCTGGAAGACAAGCCGAGCTGGTTCTTCGGCTGGTTCTCCGATGATGAATACTCGCGTGAGAAGCTGACCGGCGATATCGAGACCCTCAAGTCCTGGTATCTCGATCGCGGTTACGTCAACTTCCAGGTGCGCTCGACCCAGGTGTCCATCTCGCCGGACAAGTCCGAGATCTTCGTCACCATCAACGTCGATGAAGGCAAGCCGTACAAGATCGGCAATATCGGCTTTGCCGGTGACCTGAAGATGAAGGAAGAGCGCGCCCGCGATCTGGTCAAGCTCGCCCCGGATGCCCTCTATTCCCAGCGTGATGTGACCGCTTCCAGCGAGGCGCTGCGCCAGGCACTGGGTGCCGACGGCTTCGCCTTCGCCAAGGTCAACGCGGTGCCAGAGGTCAATGAAGAGAGCGACACCGTCGATCTGACCTTCGCGGTCGATCCCGGCAAGCGTGCCTACGTGCGTCGCATCAACTTCAAGGGCAACACCACCACTGCAGACGAAGTGCTGCGTCGTGAGATGACCCAGCTGGAAGGTGCACCGGCCTCCACCGACAAGATCAAGCAGTCCAAGCAGAAGCTTGAACGCCTCGGCTTCTTCAAGCAGGTCGATGTCGACACGCGTCCTGTCGCCGGCGAGCCGGACCAGCTGGACGTCAACTACAACGTCGAGGAGCAGCCGTCGGGCTCGATCTCGGCGTCGGTCGGTTTCTCCCAGGGTGACGGTGTCATCTACGGGGTGGGCCTGTCGCAGAAGAACTTCCTGGGCACCGGTAACGAAGTCAACATCAACGCCCAGAAGTCGGATGACTACACCAACGTCAGCTTCGGCTACACCGACCCGTACTGGACGCTGGATGGCATCTCGCGCGGCTACAACATGTTCTACCGCAAGGTGGACTACGACGATGATGACGACGTCGCCAGCTACGCGACCGACAGCTTCGGTGGCGGGATCAACTTCGGTTACCCGATCAACGAGCTGTCACGTCTGAACTTCGGCGGCGGTTACGAGTTCGTGCGCGTCAAGGACTTCGACGACAGCCCGGCGGAGGTCACCCAGTTCATCGAGGATGAAGGCGAAGACTTCAACCTCTACAAGCTGACGGCCAGCTGGTCACGCAACAACCTCAACCGTGGCATCCTGCCCACGGCGGGCAGCTCTCAGCTGCTGTCGCTGGAAGTGGCGGTGCCGGGTTCCGATGCGGATTACTACAAGCTCCGCTACAAGGGATCCAAGTACTTCGAGCTGAGTCAGGACTGGTCACTCAAGTTCCGTACCGAGCTGGGCTATGCCAACTCGTTCTCCGGCGATACCTATCCGTTCTTCAAGAACTTCTATGCCGGCGGCCTGGGCAGCGTGCGTGGCTACAGCTCCAATACCCTGGGGCAGTCCACCACCGAACAGAACGATGGTGACGACGATACCATCGGCGGCAACATCCTGATCGAAGGTGGGGTGGACCTGATCTTCCCGATGCCCTTCATCAAGGACAAGCGCTCTGTGCAGCCGTCGTTCTTCGTCGATGCCGGTAACACCTATCTGACGTCGTGCTACGACGTGAGCTCCAGTGACACCAGCAGCTGTGAAAGCGGTGTCGACCTGGGCGAGCTGAATTACAGTGCCGGTATCGGCCTGTCGTGGATCACGCCGGTAGGCCCGCTGACCTTCAGTGTCGCCCAGCCGATCGGTGACGATGACGACGATGACACCGAGATCTTCCAGTTCTCGCTGGGCCAGACCTTCTAAGGCCGTACGAGGCCGCACCCGCTTGAGCCGGTGCGGCCTTCGTCACGACCACCGGCGGCGCTGTCCCTGTTCCGTCGCCGGTCCTCGCACCGTCGGTCGCTGAGTCATCAGTGACTGAACAACAGGCCTACAAGGAGTTTGTGTGATGCGTAAATTGACCCGCGCCCTGTGTCTGGCTGGTGGCCTTGCCGCCATGGCGACTCCGATGCTGGCACAGGCCACCGAAGTCGCGGTCCTCGACTGGCGCCAGGCGCTGTTGAGTTCCGACTCTGCCAAGATTTCCATGAACCAGCTCAAGAATCAGCTGGCCGGCAAGCAGGACCAGGCCAAGGCACTCGCCAAGGAACTGGAATCCCTGCAGGCCAAGCTGCAGAAGGACGGCGCCGTGATGTCCGATTCCGAGCGTCAGTCCGTGCAGCAGCAGCTGCGCCAGAAGGGCGGCCAGTTCCAGCAGCTGCGTGGCCAGGTCCAGCAGCAGCAGCAACAGGCGGAGCAGACCTTCCTCAAGCAGTCCAAGCCGAAGCTCGACAAGGCCATCCAGCAGGTCGTCGACAAGCATGGCATCGAGCTGCTGGTCGACCGCAATGCGACGGTCTACAGCAAGGACGGTATGGACCTGACCAATGAAGTGACTCAGGTGTTCAACTCGCTCAACTGAGTGCATCCCGCGCGCGAAAGCGTGCGGGATGTGTTGCATCCGAGCATGCCAACGCGAATGCGAGCCAGAGGCGCTCAGCGCCCAGAGACAGAATGAAAAAGCGACAATTCTCTTACACTCTCGAGGATCTGGCTCAGCGGCTGGGCGCTCGTCTCGTCGGTGCCCCGGCTGTCCGGGTCACCGGCCTGTCGACGCTGGTCGATGCTGAGCCCGGCGATATCGCCTTCCTCGCCAATCGCGCCTACCTCAAGTATCTCGGGGAAACCGCCGCGACTGCCGTGCTGCTGCATGAAAGCCATCTTGAAGAGTGCAAGGGCAATGCCCTCGTGCTGGACAATCCGTATCTGGCCTACGCTGAGCTGTCGCGTCTGTTCGATCCGCTGGCGGTCGAGCCTCAGGCGAGCGTGCACGCCAGTGCCGTCATCGACGAGACCGCAACCCTGGGGGCCAATGTCGAGGTCGGCCCGCAGGTCGTGATCGGTCCGGGCGTCAGCATCGGCGACAATACGCGCATTCACGCGGGTTGCGTGATCGGGGCTGACAGCGTGCTGGGCGAGAGCTGTCTGCTGCACCCCAATGTCACGCTCTATCATGGCGTGGTGATAGGGGCGCGCGCAGTACTCCATAGCAGCTGCGTGATCGGTGCCGATGGCTTCGGCTTTGCCCACGATGGCAAGGGCTGGCACAAGATCGCCCAGCTCGGCGGCGTGCTGATCGGCGATGATGTCGAAGTCGGCAGCTGCACCAGCATCGATCGTGGCGCGCTCGGCGACACCATCATCGGCAATGACGTCAAGATCGACTCCCAGGTCCAGATCGCGCACAACGTGCAGATCGGTGACCACTCGGCGCTGGCGGGCTGTGTCGGCATCGCCGGCTCCACCAAGGTCGGTCGCTACTGTCTGATGGGCGGTGGCGTGGGGCTGGCGGGGCACCTGGAAATCGCCGATGGCGTGCAGGTGACCGGCATGAGTCTGGTGACCAACTCCATCACCAAGCCGGGCGTCTATTCCTCCGGTACTGGCGCGATGGACAACGGCCTGTGGCGCAGAAATGCCGTACGTTTCAAGCAGTTGGATCAGTTGGCGCGACGCTTGAATCAGGTCGAGAAGAGTTTGAAGGACAAGTAGTACTGCAAGCCCGGGTAGTACCTGTCCAGAGCAGAGTCTCGCACCTGCTTGGCGCACTGTCGGGCAATGAGCGGCTGCCAGCCACGCGCAAGGACGCTATAATGCGCGCCATTGCCCGAACGGCGGTCCGGACCGTCATTACATGCCTGCCCGCGAGCGGCAGGCATTTCGTTATTTCAGAGGTTGCAAGCCAATGGTTATGGACGTCAACGAGATCCGTGAGTATCTCCCGCACCGCTATCCTTTCCTGCTGATCGATCGTGTCATGGACCTGACCCTTGGCGAGTTCATCGTCGCGCGCAAGAACGTCAGCATCAATGAGCCGTTCTTCAATGGTCACTTCCCGGAGCACCCGATCATGCCGGGCGTTCTGATCGTGGAAGCCATGGCTCAGGCGGCGGGTATTCTCGGCTTCAAGACCGTCGACAAACGTCCCGCCGATGGCTACATCTATTATCTCGTCGGAAGCGACAATGTGCGCTTCAAGCGCCCGGTGATGCCGGGTGACCAGCTCGAGATCAGCGCCCGCGTGCTGCGCGAGAAGCGTGGCATCTGGAAATTCGCCTGTCAGGCCAAGGTCGACGGCGATCTGGTCTGCGAGGCCGAAATCATCTGTGCCGAGAGGAAGGTCGCTTGATACATCCTACTGCCATTGTCGATCCCGGCGCCCGCCTGGCCGATGATGTCGAGGTCGGCCCGTTCTGCGTGATCGGGGCTGATGTCGAGATCGGCGCTGGCACGGTGGTGGGGCCGCATGTCGTCATCAAGGGCACCACCGTCATCGGTGAGCGCAACCGTATCTTCCAGTTCGCGTCAGTGGGCGAGGACTGTCAGGACAAGAAGTACGCCGGTGAGCCGACGCGTCTGGAAATCGGGGATGACAACGTCATCCGCGAGGGCGTGACCCTGCATCGCGGCACCGTCCAGGATGCCAGCCTCACGCGTATCGGCAGTCGCAACCTGTTCATGGCCTACTCGCATGTCGGCCATGACTGCATCATCGGTGACGACTGCATCATGGCCAATCAGGCGACGCTGGGTGGTCATGTCCATCTCGGCAACCACGTCATCCTGGGTGGCCTGTCGGCGGTGCATCAGTTCTGCCATATCGGCGAACATGCCATGGCGGGTGGTGGCTCCATCATCACCAAGGACATCGCGGCCTTCGTGATGGTCAATGGCCATCCGGCGGAAGCGCATGGCCTCAACAGCGTCGGCCTCAAGCGTCGTGGCTTCAGCCGCGAGACCATCTCCGCGCTGAACACGGCCTACAAGACGGTCTTCCGTCAGGGCCTGACGCTGGCCCAGGCTCTCGAACAGCTGGAAGCCGAGCCGCCACTGGCCGAGCGCGATGTCTTCATCGCCTCGCTCAAGGCGTCCACTCGCGGTCTGACTCGCTGAGCATGCGCATCTACCTGGTAGCCGGCGAGCTCTCCGGTGACATCCTCGGTGCCAGCCTGATGCGCGCGCTCAAGGCGCGCTATCCCGATGTCGAGTTCCGTGGCATCGGCGGCCCGCGCATGCAGGCCGAGGGCTTCGACAGCCTCTACCCGCTGGAAACGCTGTCGGTGATGGGGCTGGTCGAGGTGCTCAAGCATCTGCCGGCGCTGATCAAGGTGCGTCGCCATCTGTTGCGCGACGCCCTTGAGTGGCAGCCCGACGTGATGATCGGCATCGATGCCCCGGACTTCAATCTGGGACTCGAGCTGCGCCTGCGCAAGCAGGGAATCACCACCGCGCACTACGTCAGCCCCTCCGTGTGGGCCTGGCGTCAGGGGCGCGTGAAGACCATTCGCCGCGCCGTCGATCGCATGCTGACCTTCCTGCCCTTCGAGGCCGCCTTCTATCGTGAGCATCAGGTGCCGGTGACCTTCGTCGGCCATCCGCTGGCCGATGAGTTGCCGCTCGAGGATGATCGCGCTGCTGCCCGTGGGCAGTTGGGGATCGACCTGGAAGTGCAGCTGCTGGCGGTATTGCCGGGCTCCCGCGCCAACGAGATCCGCTTTCTCGGCGAGACCTTCCTGGCCGCCATCGAGCGTCTCTGTCAGCGTTACCCCGGCCTTGAGGTGGTGATCCCGGCGGCCACGCCGCTGCGGCGCACCGAGCTCGAGTCCCTGATGGCGGAGCGCGCAGGGCTGGATCGCAGCCGCATTCATCTGGTGGATGGCCAATCGCGTGAAGCGATGACCGCCGCCGATGCCGTGCTGCTGGCTTCCGGCACAGCGGCGCTCGAGTGTCTGCTGTGCCATCGTCCGATGGTGGTGGCCTATCGCATGGCGCCGATGACGCATCGCATCGCGCGGCATATGGTCAAGACCGAGTGGATTTCCCTGCCCAATCTGATCGCCCGCGAGACGCTGGTGCCGGAGCTGATCCAGGACGCCGCCACGCCGGAGTCCATCGAGGAAAGCCTTGCGCCATTGCTGTCGCGTGCCGCCGGTGACGTCGCCCGCCAACGGGAACTGCGTGAGCGTTTCACCGCCATGCATCGTGAACTGACCTGTGATGCCAGCGCCGCGGCCGCCATCGCCATCGGTGAACTGGCCGGACGCTGATCCCGCGTGTCGCCGCCAGACATTGCGCTACCCTTGATTGAATCACTTCGACAGGCAGATCGCATTGGCGCTCTGCCTGTTGTCTTACGCCTCGAGATATCATGACCGACTCTGCCGACAGCCACGCCACCACGCCTTCTGCGCGCAAGCGTAAACCCGCCGATGATTTTCCGCCGCTGGTGATTCCCTATCAGGGGCAGTTGCTGGCCGGTATCGACGAGGTCGGGCGTGGGCCGCTGGTCGGCCCGGTGGTGGCGGCAGCGGTGATTCTTGACCCGAATGACCCCATCGAGGGCATCACGGACTCCAAGAAGCTCAGCGAGAAGAAGCGTCTGGCCCTCTACGAGCAGATTCGGGCCCGTGCCTGGGCGTGGGCGATCGCCGAGGCCACCAGTGACGAGATCGATGAGCTGAACATCTATCAGGCCACGCACCTGGCCATGCGGCGCGCCATCGATGCACTGGGCGTGCGTCCGGAATACCTGCTGGTGGATGGCAACCGCCTGCCGGGACACGAGATTCCCGGCATGGCGGTGGTGAAGGGCGATCTGCGCCACGCCGCCATCGGCGCGGCCTCGATTCTGGCCAAGGTGCATCGCGACGCCCAGATGGCGGCGCTGGATTCACGCTTCCCCGTCTATGGCTTCGCGCGTCATAAGGGCTACCCGACCCGCGAGCATCAGGCCGCCATCGAGGAACATGGCATCCTCACCTTGCATCGCAAGAGCTTCGGGCCGGTCAAGCGACTGTTCATGTCGGGTCACGTGCCACAGGCCGTGCCGCCAGACGCGCTGATCGCGCTTCCGGCCCCGGAGCCGAGCGAGGCAAGCGAGACGAGCCAGCACCCCACGGCAAAAAAGCCGCCAGCCGTGGTCTGACTGATGCCAGTGAGACCACGGCATCCCCGTCAGTCGAGCCTGCCCGGGTGGATGCTGCGCCTTCAGATGCCATGCCTTCAGACGATGGCGCTGACAGGCTATCCTTGAAGCCCGAGCCCGAGCCCGAGCCCGAGCCCGAGCCCGAGCCTTCAGCCTCGCAGCCGCCGGCGGCACCCGCAGCGACGACAGCACCAGCCGCAACCGAATCCTTCACCGTCACGCCGACTTCACGAGCCGATTCCATGACCACGCCCTTTGTTCACCTGCGCGTTCACACCGAGTTCTCCCTCGTCGATGGTCTGCCCGGCGTCAAGCCGCTGATCAAGGCGACCGCCGCGGCGGGCCAGCCGGCTGTCGCGGTGACTGACGAGGCCAACCTGTTCGGGCTGGTCAAGTTCTACTCCAATGCGCGCGCTGCCGGCATCAAGCCGATCATCGGGGCCGACATGTGGCTGATCAATCCCCAGGATGCCACGCGCCCGTATCGCCTCACGCTGCTGGCGATGAACGACACCGGTTATCGCAATCTTACCGAACTGATCTCGCGCGGCTGGACCGATGGCCAGAAGCAGGACCGCGCCTACCTCGAGAAACAGTGGATCTTCGAGCAGGCCGAGGGCCTGATCGTGCTGTCCGGTGGCCGTGAAGGCGAGATCGGCCGTCATCTGCTGTCGGACCACGAAGACAGCGCCCGGGCGCTGCTCGGTGAGTGGAAGGCGGTGTTCGGGGATCGCTTCTATCTGGAGCTGACCCGCACCCAGCGTCAGTACGAGGAAGAGTGCCTGCACCTGTCGGTGGCGCTGGCCGAGGCCACCGATACGCCGGTGGTCGCCACCAATGATGTGCGCTTCCTCAAGCGGGAGGACTACTGGGCCCACGAGACGCGCGTCTCCATCGGCGAAGGCAAGGCGCTGGATGACCCGCGGCGCGAGACCCGATACAGCGATGAGCAGTACCTGAAGAGCGCCGAGGAGATGAGCGAGCTGTTCTCCGACATTCCCGAGGCGCTCGAGAACAGTGTGCTGATCGCGGCGCGCTGCTCGGTGACCGTGCAGCTGGGCACCTACTTCCTGCCCGAGTTCCCGGTGCCGGAAGGCATGACGATGGACCAGTTCTTCCGCAAGGTCTCGCATGATGGCCTGACGGAGCGCCTCGACAAGCTGTATCCGCACGCCAGGCATCCGCGCGACAGCGAGGCCTGGGCCGAGATCGAGCAGCGCTATCGCACGCGGCTGGATTTCGAGCTCGACATCATCCTGCAGATGGGCTTCCCCGGTTACTTCCTGATCGTCATGGACTTCATCCAGTGGGGCAAGGACAACGGCGTGCCGGTCGGCCCGGGGCGTGGTTCCGGTGCCGGCTCGCTGGTGGCCTACGCCCAGAAGATCACCGATCTGGACCCGCTGGAATATGACCTGCTGTTCGAGCGCTTCCTGAACCCGGAACGTGTCTCCATGCCCGACTTTGACGTCGATTTCTGCATGGAGAAGCGTGACCGCGTGATCGACTACGTGGCCGAGCGCTACGGGCGCAACGCGGTCTCGCAGATCGTCACCTTCGGCACCATGGCCGCCAAGGCCGTGGTGCGTGACGTGGCGCGTGCCCAGGGCAAGCCCTACTCGCTGGGTGACAAGCTCTCCAAGCTGATTCCCTTCGAGGTCGGCATCACGCTCGAGAAGGCCATCGAGCAGGAGCCGCAGCTCAAGGAATTCATCGACAACGACGAGGAAGCCCAGGAAATCTGGGAGATGGCGCTCAAGCTCGAGGGCACCACGCGCGGCACCGGCAAGCACGCCGGGGGCGTGGTGATCGCGCCGACCAAGCTGACCGACTTCGCGCCGCTGCTGTGTGATGAAGACGGCAGCGGTCTGGTGGTCCAGTTCGACAAGAACGACGTCGAGGAGGCCGGGCTGGTCAAGTTCGATTTCCTGGGTCTGCGCACCCTGACCATCATCGACTGGGCGACCGAGATGGTCGACAAGATCCGTGAGCGGGAAGGGCTGGCGCCGCTGGATATCGATGATATCCCGCTGGATGACGCCAAGACCTTCGACATGCTGCAGAAGGCGGAGACGACGGCCGTCTTCCAGCTGGAATCCCGCGGCATGAAGGAGCTGATCAAGAAGCTCAAACCCGACTGCCTGGAAGACATGATCGCCCTGGTGGCCCTGTTCCGTCCCGGCCCGCTGCAGTCCGGCATGGTGGATGATTTCATCAACCGCAAGCACGGCCGTTCCGAAGTGTCTTATCCACACCCGGATTACCAGCATGAGCTGCTCAAGCCGGTACTGGAGCCGACCTACGGCATCATCCTGTACCAGGAGCAGGTCATGCAGATCGCGCAGGTGCTGGCCGGCTATACGCTGGGTCAGGCCGACATGCTGCGCCGCGCGATGGGCAAGAAGAAGCCGGAAGAGATGGCCAAGCAGCGCGCCGGCTTCATGGAAGGCTGTGCGGGCAAGGGCATCGACAAGGACCTCGCCGGCAACATCTTCGACCTGGTGGAAAAATTCGCCGGTTACGGCTTCAACAAGTCGCACTCGGCGGCCTATGGTCTCGTCTCCTACCAGACCGGCTGGCTGAAGGCGCACTATCCGGGGCCGTTCATGGCCGCGGTGATCTCGACCGAGATGCAGACCATCGAGAAGGTAGTGCCGCTGATCGAGGAGTGCCGTCATATCGGCCTGACGGTCACGCCGCCGGATGTGAACATCGGCGGCTACAAGTTCACCGTCGATCTGGAAGGGCGCGTCGTCTACGGCCTGGGCGCCATCCGTGGCGTCGGCGAGGGCCCGATCGATGCGATCGTCAGCGCGCGCGCCGAGGGTGGCCCGTTCAGCGACATCTTCGATTTCTGCAAGCGCATCGACGCCAAGAAGATCAATAAGCGCACCCTGGAAGCGCTGATCCGCTCCGGCGCGCTGGACAACATCGGCCCGTCGCGTGCGGTGCTGATGCTGGCGGTGGAGGATGCGCTCAAGGCCGCCTCCCAGAATCACGCCAACAATGATGTCGGCATCACCGACATGTTCGGCGATGCCTTCAGCGAGCCGGAAACCGATGTCTACGCCGGCTATCGCAAGGCGCGCGAGTGGACCGACAAGGAGCGCCTCACCGGTGAGAAGGACACGCTGGGACTCTATCTGACCGGCCACCCCATCGATGAGTATGAGGGTGAGCTCAAGCGCTTCATCAATGCGCGCATCAGTGATCTGAAGCCGTCGCGTGAGCCGCAGCGCATCGCCGGGCTGGTGATCGCCATGCGCACCATGAAGTCCAAGCGGGGCGACACCATGGCCTTCGTGACCCTGGATGACCGCACCGGGCGCATCGAGGCCTCGATGTTCGGTGAGCTTTACGATCAGGTGCGCAACAAGCTGGTACCTGACAGCGTGGTGATCGTCGAGGGCGAGGTCAGCCAGGATGACTATTCCGGTGGCCTGCGTCTGCGCGGCAAGGATGTCACGCCGATCATCGATGCGCGGGCGCGCTTCGGTGAGGCGGTCGAGATGAGTATCGCCGCCGAGGACATCGGCGGTCGCTTCACCCAGCAGCTGACCACCTTGCTGACGCCGCACCTGGCCAGCGAAGGCCTGCCGATGCGCCTGCGTTATCGCAACGCCGCGGCGGAGGCCTGGCTGGAGCTGGGCGAGCAATGGCGCGTTGCGCCCAGTGATGAGTTGTTGATCCAGCTGGGTGAGGTGGAAGGCCAGCGCGGTGTGCGCCTCAAGTACCGTGACTGAGGTGCTGGCCCACAGGATGGTGCCTGCCTCGCCAAGCGGCGGGGCAGGCGCAGCACCGAGATGAGCGGCGTGGGTGCAGAGTTAATCCACGCCTAACAGGCGGGCAAGGTTTGCACCTGTCGAACAGGGTGCGATAATGCCTGTCCATCTTTTCCGTACCCAATTCCATGCCGACTGTGACCGCCGCGAGCCACAGATCGCCTGAGCGTGTGCTCAGGGGGAGTGACCCGGCCGACTCGCTTTCCTGGCTGCCCGAGACGACGAACGAAACGCCTTATGAATCCCAATTATCTGGACTTTGAACAGCCGATCGCCGAGCTGCAGGCCAAGATCGAGGAACTCCGTCTGGTCGGTAACGACTCCCAGGTCAACCTGTCTGACGAGATCGCTCGCCTGCAGGAAAAGAGCACCAAGCTCACCGAGTCCATCTTCAAGGACCTCGGCGCCTGGCAGGTATCTCAGCTGGCACGTCACCCGCAGCGCCCGTATACCCTCGACTACCTCGAGAATCTGTTCACGGATTTCGATGAGCTGCACGGCGACCGTCACTACGCGGACGACGAAGCGCTGGTCGGCGGTATCGCGCGTCTCGACGACAAGCCGGTGATGGTGATCGGTCACCAGAAAGGCCGCGACGTGAAGGAAAAGGTGCGTCGCAACTTCGGCATGCCGCGTCCGGAGGGCTACCGCAAGGCCTGCCGTCTGATGGAAATGGCCGAGCGTTTCAAGATGCCGATCCTGACCTTCATCGACACGCCGGGTGCCTATCCGGGCATCGGTGCCGAGGAGCGCGGTCAATCCGAGGCCATCGCCTACAACCTGGCGGTGATGTCTCGCCTGAAGACGCCGATCATCTCCACCGTCATCGGTGAGGGTGGTTCCGGCGGCGCACTGGCCATCGGCGTGTGTGACGAGCTGAACATGCTGCAGTACTCCACCTACTCGGTGATCTCGCCGGAAGGTTGCGCCTCCATCCTGTGGAAGAGCGCCGAGCGTGCCGCCGACGCCGCTGATGCGATGGGCATCACTGCCTCGCGTCTCAAGGAGCTGGGCTTCGTCGACAACCTGATCAAGGAGCCGCTGGGTGGCGCGCATCGCAACCCGCAGTCCGCCGCCGACAGCATCAAGGCTGCGCTGGGCGAAGGTCTGGAGCGTCTTGGCGCCCTGGATACCGATGCCCTGCTGGAGCGTCGTTACCAGCGCCTGATGAGCTACGGCGCCCCGGCATGATCCCGGTGCCTCTCGCGTGATGCGCGATCGGCTCATGCCCGCGTGACCAGGACGCCTCCGGATTCTTCCGGGGGCGTTCTTGCGTTCAGGGTCGGCGCTTTCTTCTCCACTTCCTTTTCTCCTCCACTTCCTTCATCCGCTTCGCGACAGGAGCCCGACATGTCTCTGTCCCCCTCACCGGATTCGCTGTGCCTGCGTGCTCAACCGCTGAGCGAGATGGCGGAGTCGCGGGCACTCGTCGCCGTGCGCGAGGCGCTCGAGGCCAGCGATGCCAGGCGCACGGTGTGGATCGCGCTCTCGGGCGGGCTGGATTCGGTGATGCTGGCGCGGCTGGCGGCACGCGCGCTCAAGGACTGCCCACGCCGAGTGCGGCTGGTGCATGTGCATCACGGCCTGCAGGCGGCCAACGATGATTTCGAGCAGCTGGCGCGCAGGCTGGCCTCGCGTCTCGGGCTACCGCTGAGCGTGCGTCATCTGGCGCTGGCGGAGACAGCACTCAAGTCGCGAGGACTGGAGGCGGCAGCGCGCGAAGGGCGGCTGGCGGCACTGAGCACCTGTCTGGTGGCGGGGGATAGCCTGTGGCTGGCGCAGCATCAGGATGATCAGGCCGAGACGCTGTTGCTCAACGCGCTGCGTGGCAGTGGCGGGCGCGGGCTGGCGGCCATGCCGCCTGAGCGGGCGCTGGCCGTGGGCGAGGCGTCTCCCGGGCAAGACCAGCTCGCCCATGAGCGGGCGCGACTACTCCGGCCGCTGTTGGGCATCCCGCGCCATGAAATCCTGACATTGGCGCGCCAGCAGGGCTTGCAGGCCGGGCGTGACTGGTGCGAAGACCCCAGCAATGTCGATCAGCAGTTTGATCGCAACTATCTGCGCCACAGTGTCGTGCCGCTGCTGCAGGCGCGCTGGCCGCAGGCCGTGGCCAGCCTGGCGCGTTCGGCGCAGCAGTTGCAGGAAGAGCAGTCACTGCTTGATGAGCTGGCGGCCGAGCTGCTGGCGAAGGTTCAGGTGTCAGGCGCAAAGCGCCTGGCTCAAGGACATGAGCGGGGACATGAGCAGGGGCAGGGACTAAATCAGGGCCTGGATCAGGGGCGGGAGCAAGAGACGCAGCTGTCACTGGCGAGGCTGGCAGGCTTGAGTGAGTCACGTCAGCGGTTGGTCCTGCGCCATCTATGCCAGTCGCGTGGCTGGCCGGTGCCGCCGCGGGGTCGCTTGATGAGCCTGCAGCAGTTGATCGCCACGCCGCCCGACTCGGTGGCCGAGGTGCACTGGGCCAATGCCGAATATGCCGTCAGCGTGCGTGCGTGGCGCGGCCAGCTGTGGTGGCAGGTGTCAGATACCGTTATTGAGCAGGGTGTGCGTCATCGACAAGGCGATACCGGCTACGCGAGAAGTGGTCGCCAACCCGGAGAGACGCCTTCCTCTGAGTGGGATGCTGAGGCGCGCAAGGCATGGCGGGCGCTGGGGAGGGACGAGCAGCATGTTGCCTTCACCTCACGTCAGCCGGGAGATGTACTGCGAGTGGCAGGGCGGGGGCGGCGTGATATCAAGCGTTTGCTGCAGGAAGCCGACATCCCGCCGTGGCAGCGTGACCAGTTGCGTGTGGCACGCATGCACGACGGGACAATCGCGGGGCTGTGGCATCCCTCGCGGGGCTGGTGGCTACTGGCCTCATTCACACAGTAGTGAGGCCAGCGGGCGGTCTCGCCGATGTCTTGCGCAGTGCTCGCTCAGGCATCGGCCAGTGTCAGCGTCATGCCGGCGGCTTTCTGCAACTCGCTTTCCTGGCTGAGGTCATCGTTGATCAGGCTGTGATCGCGATATTCCTCGGTCAGGTTGAGCGTCAGGTCGTCGCCTTCGGCGCTGAGGTGCATGCCGAGCACCGGCGCTTCCGAGCGTGAATGGTTGAGCATCACCGCTATGCGCAGCAGGCGTGCCAGACGCGCCAGACGCGGTTGCTGCGGCTCCGGCAGCGCCGCCAGTTCGTTCTTGGGGAACTTGCGACGGTGGGCGCGGACCAGGAAGGCCAGCGCGCGCTGTTCCGGACGCGAGAAGCCGAGTAGGTCGGAATGCTCGAGCAGGTAGGCGCCATGGCGATGGAACTGGCTGTGGGAAATCGCCTGGCCGACTTCGTGGAGGTCAGCGGCCCAGCTCAGCAGCTGACGTGACGTCGCCCCCAGCGCCCAGTCGCCGGCGACCTGATCGAACAGCTGCAGGGCGGTGTCGCGCACATTGCTGGCGTGGCGGGTATCGATGCCGTAACGACGCTGCAGCGACTCGATGGCCGACAGACGCGAATCCTCCGGCGTGTTGCGCCCGATCAGATCGAACAGTACGCCTTCACGCAGCGCGCCGTCGGAGTAACGCATCTGTTCCAGTCCCAGTGCCTCGAAGACACCGCACAGGATGGCGATGCCCGCCGGGAAGACGGTGGCGCGATCGCTCTTCAGGCCCGGCAGGCTGACCTTGTCGAGGCGCTTGAACTCCAGCAGTGCCGCGCGCAGCTTGTGCAGCCCTTCACGTGTGACCACGCCATGTGGGGCCCAGCCGTGCGCTTCCAGCACGTTGGCGGCGGCCTTGATGGTGCCCGAGGAGCCGACCGGGTCATCCCAGCCCATCTCGCGATAGGTGCGCTGGATGCTGGCCAGTTCCGAGCGTGCGGCCAGCTCGGCGCGGCGCATGCGCTTCTCGCTGATCTCGCCATCCTGGAAGAAGGCCTTGGTATAGGCGACGCAGCCCATGTGCAGGCTTTCCAGCAGCTGGGGCTCGAACTGCTCACCGATGATGAACTCGGTGGAACCACCGCCGATATCGACGATCAGGCGCTTGCCGTGCACATCGGCCAGTGCATGCGCCGCGCCCAGATAGATGAGGCGGGCTTCTTCGCGCCCGGCGATGATCTCGATGGGATGCCCCAGCAGGGCCTCGGCACGCTCGATCAGTTCTTCACTGTTACGCGCGGCGCGCAGGGCGTTGGTGCCCACGACCCGCAGATGGTCGGCCTCGATGCCATCGATGAAGGGCGCGAACTGGGCGAGGCAGTTGAGGGCGCGCTCCATGGCTTCCTCGCTGAGCATGCCGTCTTCGTCCAGCCCTGCCGCCAGCTGGACCTTCTCACCCTGCTTGGCCACGACCTGCAATTGCCCCGCCTGGTGGTTGGCCAGCAGCAGGTGGAAGCTGTTGGAACCCAGATCGATGGCGGCCAGCTTCAGCAGCGGGGCCTCGTTGCCGGCGCTGCCTTCATCAGAGGCGGTGGGTTGCGGGTGCTGGGAGGGTGCTGATTCACTCAAGGGCGGAGTCCTTTACGGCGGGTCATTCATGGCAGGCATCATGCACTGCCTCCTTCACGCCAACTCCTGCGACGGCTTCCTTGCGTAGCGACCATGGCGCAATGAAGTTGTCGTGAGCGTGGGCGGCCACCGGGCGCGAGCCTGCTGCGGGAAGATGACGCTGGCAGCAGGTCGCGGCGGCGACTCTCGCAAGATTGCGGCGACTGGCCAGAGGTGTCAAACCGGTGGCACACACGGCGCCATCACCACGAGGGGCTGGCGGCACATTCAGCGCATGGGGCATGCTATTCTAGCGGCGTGATATGACAGAACGACGAAGTCGCGGGTCATCATCACGCTCAATGAGTCGCAAGCCATCACGCAGCACAATCAGCAAGACCAAACGGGTCTGGGAGATAACGTCGCGATGAGCGAACGTGTGGTACCGATTGCAGAAAGGGACTTCGAATCCGTGGTGCTGGAGAGCGAGCATCCGGTGCTGGTGGATTTCTGGGCTTCCTGGTGCGGGCCGTGCAAGAGCGTGGCACCGACGCTGGAATCCCTGGCCGAGGAATACGAAGGGCAGCTCAAGATCGTCAAGGTCGATGTCGATGAAGCCCCTGAACTCGCCGCCCGCTTCGGCGTGCGCGGTGTGCCGACATTGATGCTGTTTGTGGGCGGCAATGTCGAAGCCAGCAAGGTGGGCGCCATGCCGCGCGCGCAGCTGGCAGCCTTTCTGGATGCCAATCTGTGAATCGGACCTTGCCGCCGCCGGGTGCCTTAAGCCGTCAGTGAAAGCGCCACGTCAGCGGCGGCTATTGCAGCGCTGGCTGGCCGCTAGCGAGCGCCACCAGGCCGCCGGGGCTTGCGTTCAGGGGCCGGCTTGACTACCATCGAGACGTTCGCCTGATTACACGCTCTCTGATTGCGTCATGTCGACCGTCCCACGGTCCCCCAGTTGTCAGCCAGCCCTCTGGTAATGCTGCCCGCGACACGCCGGCCAGCCACCAGGCGATTCATACCGCTAGATTCCATATCGAGAAGACTTTTCTGTCAGGAAGCATGACGCTCCGTGTCCCTTCGACCGGTCCGTCGTCGCTGGACATCCGTAGCTCGACACTCCGTTGCTGAATTCGTTGTTCGGCCGTGGTGAGTGATCTTTCCTGAACTTTTGGCACCTGTCTTCATCCAGCTCAGGCGCTTGCCTCCGGGAATGCTGTCGAGTTCTGTCTGCACCTTTGCAGTGCCGGTCCTTGCCTTCTGCCCGTCTTCTCGATTCCCTTCTTATCTATCAGCCCTGCTGACCTGAGCCACGTTCAAACAAAGCCGATGAATCTTACCCAACTCAAGCAAAATACTGTCCCCGAACTGCTGGAACTTGCCCAGACGATGGGCATCGATAATCTGGCACGTTCGCGCAAGCAGGACATCATCTTCGCCATCCTCAAGAAGCACGCGAAAAGCGGTGAGGACATCTACGGCGACGGCGTTCTGGAAATCCTGCAGGACGGCTTCGGCTTCCTTCGCAGTGCAGACTCTTCCTACCTCGCGGGCCCTGATGACATCTACGTTTCACCGTCCCAGATCCGTCGCTTCAATCTGCGCAAGGGCGACACCATCTCCGGCAAGATTCGACCGCCGAAGGAAGGGGAGCGTTACTTCGCGCTGCTCAAGGTCAATCAGATCAACTTTGACCGCCCCGAGAATGCCAAGCACAAGATCCTGTTCGAGAACCTGACGCCGCTGTTCCCGCAGTCGCGCCTGCTGATGGAAATCGGCAACGGTTCCACCGAAGACATCACCTCGCGCATCCTTGATCTGACCGCCCCGATCGGCAAGGGCCAGCGTGGCCTGATCGTCTCGCCGCCCAAGGCGGGCAAGACGATGATGCTGCAGAACATCGCCGCCTCCATCACGCGCAACAACCCCGAATGTCACCTCATCGTACTGCTGATCGATGAGCGTCCCGAGGAGGTTACCGAGATGTCGCGCACCGTGCGTGGCGAAGTCGTGGCCTCCACCTTCGATGAGCCGCCGGCCCGTCACGTCCAGGTCGCCGAGATGGTGATCGAGAAGGCCAAGCGTCTGGTCGAGCACAAGAAGGATGTCGTCATCCTGCTCGATTCCGTGACCCGTCTGGCGCGTGCCTACAACACCGTGGTGCCGTCCTCCGGCAAGGTGCTGACCGGTGGTGTCGACGCTCACGCGCTCGAGAAGCCGAAGCGCTTCTTCGGTGCCGCGCGTAACATCGAAGAAGGCGGCAGCCTGACCATCCTCGCCACGGCGCTGGTCGATACCGGCTCCAAGATGGACGAAGTCATCTTCGAGGAATTCAAGGGCACCGGTAACATGGAAGCTCACCTCGACCGCAAGCTGGCCGAGCGTCGTGTCTTCCCGGCCCTCAACATCCGTCGCTCCGGCACGCGTCGTGAAGACCTGATCGCGTCCGAGGATGAAATGCAGCGCATGTGGATCCTGCGCAAGCTGCTCAACCCGATGGAAGACGTGGCGGCTACCGAGTTCCTGATCGATCGCCTGAAAGATACCAAGACCAACCTCGAGTTCTTCGAGGCCATGAAGCGCCGCTGATCGACACTTGGCCCAGCCGGTTGGCTGGCCATGTTCTCGACAGGTGCTTGCCAGGACGCCCACTTCCCGCCCGGGAAGTGGGCGTCTTGCGTTGCTGACCTGCCGAGTGCCGGCTGGCAATGGTATGCTCGGGACTTGATCAAGCCGAGCGGAAACTCCCATGCAGTATCGAGACTTACGCGATTTCATCGCGGCGCTGGAAGAGAAGGGCGAACTCAAGCGCATTCGTGCCGAGGTGGACCCCTATCTGGAGATGACCGAGATCTGCGATCGCACCCTGAAGGCGGGTGGTCCGGCGTTGCTGTTCGAGAACGTCAAGGGCCACAGCATGCCGGTGCTGGGCAATCTGTTCGGCACGCCGCGGCGCGTGGCGCTGGGCATGGGCCAGGAATCCGTCGAGGCCTTGCGCGAAGTCGGCGAGCTGCTGGCCTTCCTCAAGGAGCCGGAGCCGCCCAAGGGCTTCCGTGATGCCTGGGACAAGCTGCCGATCTTCAAGCAGGTGATGAGCATGGGGCCGAAGAAGGTCAAGCGTGCGCCCTGTCAGGAGATCGTGCTGGAAGGGGATGAAGTCGATCTCGACATGATTCCGATCCAGCACTGCTGGCCGGGGGATGCCGCGCCGCTGGTGACCTGGCCGCTGGTGATCACCCGTGGTCCGCACAAGGAGCGCCAGAACCTCGGCATCTATCGTCAGCAGAAGCTCGGCAAGAATCGCCTGATCATGCGCTGGCTGGCACACCGTGGCGGCGCGCTGGACTTCCGCGAGTGGCAGAAGGCCCATCCGGGCGAGCCCTTCCCGGTCGCGGTGGCACTGGGTGCCGATCCGGCCACCATCCTCGGCGCTGTCACGCCGGTACCGGATTCACTCTCCGAGTATGCCTTTGCCGGTCTGCTGCGCGGCTCGCGCACCGAGCTGGTCAAATGCGGCCTGTCGGATCTCGAAGTCCCGGCCAGCGCCGAGATCATCCTGGAAGGCTATCTGTATCCGGATGACGTGGCACCGGAAGGCCCCTACGGCGATCACACCGGCTATTACAACGAGGTGGAGACCTTCCCTGTCTTCACCATCGAGCGCATCACCCATCGGCGCGACCCGATCTATCACTCCACCTATACCGGGCGTCCGCCGGATGAGCCGGCGATTCTCGGCCTGGCGCTCAATGAAGTCTTCGTGCCGATTCTGCGCAAGCAGTTCCCGGAGATCGTCGACTTCTATCTGCCGCCGGAAGGCTGCTCTTACCGCATGGCGGTGGTGACGATGAAGAAGCAGTACCCCGGCCACGCCAAGCGCGTGATGATGGGGGTCTGGAGCTTCCTGCGTCAGTTCATGTACACCAAGTTCGTGATCGTGCTGGATGATGATGTCGATGCCCGCAAGTGGGAAGATGTCATCTGGGCCATCACCACGCGCATGGACCCGAGCCGTGATACCGTTCTGGTCGACAATACGCCGATCGATTATCTGGACTTCGCCTCGCCAACGGCGGGTCTTGGCTCCAAGATGGGCATGGACGCGACCAACAAGTGGCCCGGCGAGACGGACCGCGAGTGGGGCGAGCCCATCGTGATGAGCGAAGAGATCACATCCCGTGTCGATGAACGCTGGGACAGTCTGGGCATTCTGGACTGATTCCGCGACAGACCATCAACACCCATGCATTTACCCTGTCGTTGCGCGGCGCGCTGGCGGCAGGCATCAGATAACAAGAGGATACGATGACGGCGCGGACCCTGACCTGTCATGTCGAGAGTGTGGAAGATCTGACCCCGGACGTGTTTCGTGTGCGCTTCGCCGCACGTCCCGAGGCCCTGGCGCACGCGCCGGGCCAGTATCTCGAGATGAAGCTCGATGACACCACCTGGGTACCGTTCTCCATCGCCAATGCCGCCAGTGATGATGGCGTGCTCGAGCTGCATATCCAGCATTGGCCGGAGCGCAGCAATTCCGCGCGTCTGCGCAGCCTGCTGGTCGCGGCCAATCAACTTGAGCTACGTCTGCCCAGTGGGGAGTGCGTGCTGGACCTCGACGACCCCAGCCCCATCGTGCTGATCTGTGCCGGCACCGGGTTCTCGCAGATGCACGCCATGCTGCAGGCGGCGTTTGCGCGTGGCCTGACCCAGCCCATCGAGCTGTGGTGGGCGGCGCGTGAGCGGCGTGATCTGTACCTGGAGAGCGCGGCGCTCAACTGGGCCGCCAGTCAGCCCAACTTCCGTTATTTCCCGGTGCTGGAAGAAGCGCCGGAAGTCGGTGATGCCCACCATCGCGCGCTGGAAGCGGCCGGTGTCGAGGCCGCTTTCAATGGCCATCTGGGGCGTATCGATGAGGCGCTGCGCAAGCACGCGGGCAGCATGGCGGGCAAGCGCGTCTATCTGTCCGGCTCGCCGGGCATGGTCTATGCCTGTGTCGATGCGCTGACGCCATTGGGTGTCGAGGCCAGCGCGCTGAGCTCCGATGTGTTCAGTTATGCGCCACGCGAGCCGCTGCTGGACCCGGCGCTGGTCTCTGCCTGAAGCAGCCTGACATTGCCTGAAGGAGTCGAGTGAATGAGTCAGTCCCCGATACTGATCACCGGTGGCGCGCAGCGTCTGGGGCGCTATTGTGCCGAGCGACTGATCGATGATGGTCATCCGGTCATCATCAGTTATCGACGCGAGCGGGAAGAGCTCGATGCCCTGCGCGCGCTGGGCATTCGCACCGTGCAGGCGGATTTCTCCAGCGAGGCAGGCATCCAGGCCTTCATCGCGGCGATTCGTGAGCTGACTCCGACATTGCGGGCCATCGTGCACAATGCCGGCGACTGGGCGCCGGATGGCGACGGCGAGGGGCAGGGCGAGCTGTTCGAGCACCTGTTCCGTGTCCACATGCAGGCGCCGTACCTGATCAATCTGGCGCTGCGCGATCTGCTGGAAGCCGGAGTCGAGAAGCAGGCGGACATCGTCCACATGAGTGACTTCGTGGTCCAGAAGGGCTCGCGCAAGCATGCGGCCTACGCGGCCAGCAAGGCGGGGCTCGAGAACCTGACCTTGTCGTTCGCGTCGATGTTCGCGCCACGCATCCAGGTCAACACCATCGCGCCGGCGCTGATCATGCTGCGCCCGGACGATGATGATGACTATGCCGAGCGTGCGCGCGCCAAGTCGTTGATGCAGCAGGTACCGGGGCCTGGCGTCATCTGGCAGGCGCTGCGCTACCTGCTGGATAGTCCCTATGTCACGGGCACGACCCTGCCGGTGGATGGTGGCCGCCACCTGCGCTGATGCCTTCTGTTTGCGGGTCTTTCGGTTATCGCTCCTGATATTTGCGATACGACATTCGAGACCTGACATTCGCGACATGACATTGGGCATATGAGCACCGCACAAAAAAGCCCCCGCTTCTCAGCGGGGGCTTTTTTCGTTGACGCGACATTCTGCACCAGCGAAGCGCTTACAGGATGTGGCGGCCTTCGACCGGCGTCAGCTGACCCTTCTTGAGGGTCGGCCCCATCTGGTTGCCGGAGGGAGCGCCCTGCGGGCTTTCCAGCGTGATCACCAGATCGCTGTCGGGGAAGGCGGCCAGATACTCCTTGGGCACCTCGACCTTCATGGTGCCGGAGTGCGGCAGAATGCCCAGTGACATCGGCTCCTTGCCATCCTTGGCCATCAGCCACAGCTCGCAGACCTTGCCGGGGGCCGGTGCTTCGGGCCTGACGGCCTGCACCATCATCTCGCCCGAATGGGAGGCGTTGACGATCCAGCCGGGGCTGCTGTCAGAGTTGTTGACCACGAACACGTAGTCGCTCTCCATGCCCGCGTTGTGCCCCAGGCTGAAGGTCAGGGTGACCGCCAGTGCCAGGCTGAATGCCGTGGCGGTCATGCCTTGCCACAGGCCCAGGCGACGCCACCAGGGCTGACGGGCGGTGCCCGTCGCCTCGGCGATGCCTTGCCAGACATGGGCCGGTGGCGTGACGGGGGGAAGCTGTTCATTGAACACGTTGAGATGCTCGCGCCAGCGCTCCACATCACGTTGCAGGTCGTGGCTGACGGCCAGCAGTGACTCGAATGCCGCGCGCTCGTCGCGTGTCAATGTGCCGAGCGCATATTCGCCCGCTGCGGCTTCGCGCAGTTCCGGGTCGCTCAGATCAAATGACTCATGCATGTCTTCAACCTCTCGAGTCCACGACGGACCCAGCTCTTGACGGTGCCCAAGGGCTGGTCCAGTTGATTGGCCAGATCCTGGTGGGTGAGGCCTTCGAAGTAGGCCAGTTCCAGGGCGCGGCGTTGATCGTCATTCAGCTCGGCCAGGCACTGGTGGAGTTCACCACTGTGCTGGGCCAGGTCGACATCTGCCTCGATATCACTCCGCCCCGGCATGGCGGCGATCAATTCATCGCTGTCATGCTCGCTGGGTCGCTGTCGACGTATCCAGTCGATGGCGATGTTGCGGGTCATGGTGCCGAGCCAGGTCATCGGGCGGGCGCGGCCGGCGTCATACTGGGCGGCGGCGGCCCATACCCGGATGTAGACCTGCTGAAGACAATCCTGCGCGGATGCCTCATGTCTCAAGATACGCAGCAACTGAGCGTATAGATGCGCACTGGTCGCTCGATAGAGCTGATCCAGTGCCTTGGCATCCTGCCGGGCGCATCCCGACAGATACTCAATCAGTGCATCATTTCGGGAATCCTGCATGCATGCATTCCAAGCTGTGGGCGCGGTGTCAGGCACCGCTGGACGAATGCGTGTTGCCGATCATGTTGCTCGACAACCAAAGATTATACTGATGCCACTTCAGGCTGATAGCCCTTCTTTATGCGTGCGGGCAACGGTTTGTTGCCGGTTCACGCTTGCGCAGGACGATCTGGAGTGCAAGGATAGGCCTATCACCTTTTTCATCGTCACTACTGGATATCGGCCCGACCCATGAATCAGACCACCAGCCACCGCCCGTTCACTGTCGCTGCCTGCCCTTCGGGCCAGGTCGTGACGGCGGCGTGTGCGGCCGGCTATTGGTATTGGTTTACACAGGGGCGCGCCTGAGGTTACGGCGCGCCTGTCTCGTACGGGCTGCCACCACCTTCAAGAACCCCCGGTCGCAGCCACGGCCGGGGGTTCTTGCGTTTCGGGCCTTGCGAAATCCATGACGAGAGGCATGTCACCCTAACGTGCCGACAATGATTGCAGCATGAATGACGAGAGGAATGACCATGCGCACCACTATCCTGACTACCCGCTTTTCTCTTGCCTCCGCTCGGGTCGTGCATGGTTATTGGCGCTGGCGATTTAGCGGCGTCCTGCCTCTTTCCGCTGTCACCGCGGGGCAGGGCGAGCAACACCGGGGTGACGATTCGCGAAGTCCCTGTCTGTCAGAATGAATATTGCGTGATGGAGCCGAGGCTTCATCACAGGAGAGAAAGCCATGAACGCCAGCCTTGAACGCGTGTTGACCGCCAACCCGCACACTGCCGACGCCACTGTTGACCCCTTGACTGCCGAGAACGCCACCGTGACCCGCTCTGATGCCGCCCAGACACCGACCACACCCGGACGCATCAGTCGTGAAGCCCTGCCCAGCGCCAGCGAATTGCGCGAGCAGCTGCCGGTGGACGCCGCCCTGGCCGGCCAGATTCGCCAGCATCGTGATGAGATCAACGCCATTCTCGCCGGCGACGATGATCGTCTGCTGGTGGTGGTCGGGCCGTGCTCCATCCATGATCTCAAGGCCGCGCGCGAGTACGCCCAGCGCCTGGCGGTGATCGAGCCGCAGGTGCGTGATCGCCTCAAGCTGGTGATGCGTGTCTATGTCGAGAAGCCGCGCACCACGGTGGGCTGGAAGGGGCTGGCCTATGATCCGCATCTGGATGGCAGCGATGACATGGCCACCGGCCTGCGTCAGGCACGCGAGCTGATGCGCGAGATCAACCTGCTGGGCCTGCCGGTGGCGACGGAGCTGCTGCAGCCGCTGACCGCCGCCTACCTGGAAGACCTGCTCGGCTGGGCGGCCATCGGCGCCCGTACCACCGAGTCGCAGATCCATCGCGAGATGGCCTCCGGCCTCGGCTGTGCGGTGGGCTTCAAGAACGGCACTGACGGAGGCGTCGAGGTCGCCGTGCAGGCCATCGGGGCGGCGGCGCATGGGCATCGCCATTTCGGCATGGATGACAGCGGACGTCCGGCGCTGATCGAGACCGCGGGCAACCCGCATACCCATGTGGTGCTGCGCGGCGGCCATGGCCAGCCCAACTATGACGCCGCCTCGGTGGCCGCCTGCCGGCGTGAGCTGGAAGGCGCTGGCCTGACGCCGCGTCTGATGGTCGATTGCAGCCACGCCAATTCCCGCAAGGACCACCGCCGCCAGAGCGAAGTGATGCTGGATGTGCTCTCTCAGCGCCTGGCGGGGGATGATGCCTTGATCGGCGTGATGCTCGAGAGTCACCTCAATGAAGGCAAGCAGTCCTTGCCGGCAGCGGAGAAGCTTTCCCAGCTGCGTCATGGCGTGTCCGTCACCGATGCATGCCTTGGCTGGGAAACCACCGAGCACCTGCTGAGCCTGGCCGCCGAGCGCTTGCGCGAGGCCTGAGATCAAACGCCAGACTCGCGCCTCGATGGGAGGATGACGTCGCGCTTGCCTGATGTTTGCTGAATTTGTCGGCTTGTCCTGAAGTCCCCAGCGCCCAACGGTCGAAAGGCCGTTGGGCGCTGTCGTCTCTTGCCTTTGTTGCCCGTTCGTCACGGAATTGTCATCGGGCTCGCGTATCACTCTTGTTGCCTTCGGCTTGCCCTCAAGGGGCATGCCTGAACAGAACAACCCGAAACCTGACTACGGGGAAGCGACATGAGCAAGGAAATCGAAGACCATCGCCTGCTTAATCCCAGCAGCAACGAGACGTTCTCATCCGTCATCGAACGACACATCTCGCGTCGTCGTGTCCTGCAGGGTGGCCTTGGCATGGCGGCTGCCAGCATGCTGGGTGGTTTCGGTCTTGCGGGGCTGAGCACCACGGCCAACGCCGCCAGCAACGCTGCGGGCGAGAAGACGGCTCTGGCACTGGCCTTCGAATCGATCAAGGGTTCACGCACGGATGCAGTCGTGGTTCCCAAGGGGTATACCGCACAGGTGCTGGCGCCGTGGGGCACGCCGCTCAATGCCAAGGCTCCCAAGTGGAGCAAGGACCTGGCGATGACGCCGGAGATCCAGCTCAACACCGTCGGCATGCATCACGATGGCATGCACAACTTCGCCTTGAATGACGACACAGCCTCCAGCAACTTCCTGCTGGTCATGAACAACGAATACATCGATCAGGATGCTCTGTGGGCACCCAAGGGTGGCGCGACCAATGCGGATTCCGGCAAGCGTCCGGCCGATGAAGTGCGCACCGAGATCAATGCCCATGGCGTGACCATCGTCGAGGTCAAGAAGGCCAGCAACGGCAAGTGGGAAGTGGTGGGCGATTCGCGCTACAACCGCCGCTACACCAGCGCCAGCGAAATGAAGCTGAGCGGCCCGGTGGCGGGCAGCGATTACGTCAAGACGGCCTTCTCGCCGGATGGCATGCGCACCCGTGGTACCAACAACAACTGCGCCAACGGCTACACCCCGTGGGGCACCTACCTGACCTGTGAAGAGAACTGGCCGGGTTACTTCGTCAAGCGCAGCGATCGTCAGCTCGATGACAACCGCATCGGCATCGAGACCGAGCGTGGCCGCTATGGCTGGGAAACCGCCGCCGGGGATGCCAGTGAAGTCGATGGCGAGTTCGCGCGTTTCGACAACACGCCGACGGCAGACAGCGCCGACAAGGATTACCGCAACGAACCGCGGACCTTCGGCTATATCGTCGAGATCGATCCCTACACCGGCGAGCAGGCCATCAAGCGCACCGCGCTGGGCCGCTTCCGTCACGAAGGCTGCTGGCCGGGCAAGCTGGTCGAGGGTGAGCCGGTGGTCTTCTACTCCGGTCACGATTCGCGCAACGAGTACATCTACAAGTTTGTGTCGGACGCCAAGTGGGACGCCGCTGATGCCCGTGGCGCCGGTGACTTCAAGGACCGCCTGGCGATCGGCGACAAGTACCTGGACAAGGGCACGCTGTATGTCGCCCAGTTCTCCGCCGATGGCACCGGCACGTGGCTCAAGCTGACGCCGGACGCCGTGACCAATGATGGTCGCACCCTGGCCGAGGCACTGGGGCTGGCGGCCGATGACCTGGCTGGCATCATCATCCACACCACCGATGCGGCTGACCTGATGGGCGCGACCCCGATGGACCGTCCGGAGTGGGGTGCGGTGGACCCGGTATCCGGTGAGGTCTACATGACGCTGACCAACAACTCCAAGCGCACCGAGGAAGGCACGGATGCCGCCTTCACCAACGATGGCACCGCCATCGAGGAGCCGGGTGTCGGTTACAAGACGGCGCCGACCAACGCGGCCAATCCGCGTGGCAACAACGAAGCGGGTCAGATCATCCGCTGGCGTGAAGCGGGCGATCACAAGGCCTTCGATTGGGAGATCTTCGTGTTCGGCGCAGCGGCCAGCGATGCCGACAACCTGTCCGGCCTGACCGAGATGAACGAGTTCGCCAGTCCCGATGGCCTCTACTTCGACGGCCGCGAAGGTCAGGACAGCATCCTGTGGATCCAGACGGACAACGGCTACGAAGGCATCACCGAGGTCACCAATGACCAGCTGCTGGCGGTCGTGCCGGCAGGTCTCGAGCAGGCCGAGGGAGACGCGGCCGTAATCGGTGCCGACAACCAGGCGCAGCTCAAGCGCTTCGCGGTGGGCCCGAACGGTTGTGAAGTCACCGGGATCTTCACCACCCCGGACAAGACCGCGATGTTCATCAACATCCAGCACCCGGCCAACTGGCCGCAGAGCGATGACGCTACCGCCGAGACCGATGGCAGCGTGCGTGCCCGCGCCGCGACCGTGGTCATCCAGCGCGAAGATGGCGGCCAGATCGGCGTCTGATGTAAGCCGCCGCGCGTCAGGTGTGAACGCGAAGCCCCCGTATCGATGATACGGGGGCTTTTTCATGCGCCTGAACCTGGCCCCGCTTCGCTTGAGGGCGCTTGGTCGATCAAGCGGGTGGGGAGGGCCAACGACAACGGCCCCCACGCAAGCGTGAGGGCCGAGAGTTCATGAGCTTTGTTCTGTCCTGACCTTGCCGAGCGCGATCAGGCCTTGGCGGCGTAGGCGAACAGCAGGGTTTCCTGCACGCTGATCGGTTCCGCGTCGCCGGCATCCAGCTGGGTGTAGTGGCCATCGCTTTCCAGACGCCAGCTCTGGCAGTTGTCGACCAGATAGGTGTCCAGGTCCTTGCGGATACGCTGGGCCAGCTTCTTGTCGAGCAGCGGGAAGCAGGTCTCGACGCGGTGGAACATGTTGCGCTCCATGTAATCCGCGCTGGAGCACCAGGTTTCCGGCTGACCGGCATTGTGGAAGTGGAAGGTGCGCGTGTGCTCGAGGAAGCGACCGATCACCGAGCGTACGCGGATGTTGTCGGAAATCCCCGGCACGCCCGGGCGCAGACAGCAGACGCCGCGGATGATCAGGTCACACTGCACGCCAGCCCGCGAGGCGCGGTAGAGGGCGCGAATCAGCTTGGGCTCGGTCAGTGAATTGCATTTGACGATGATGTGGGCGCGCTTGCCTTTCTCGGCGTTGCGCGCTTCACGGTCGATCATCTCCACCATGCGCTCATGCAGCGTGAAGGGCGCGTGCAGCAGCTTCTCGATATTGCGCTGCTTGCCCATGCCGGTCAGCTGCTGGAAGACCTTGTGGACGTCCTCGCAGAGCGTCTCGTTGGCGGTCAGCAGGCTGTAATCGGTATACAGGCGCGCCGTCTTGGCATGGTAGTTACCGGTGCCCAGGTGCGCGTAATGACGCAGCTCGCCGTGTTCACGCCGCACGATATGCAGCATCTTGGCGTGGGTCTTGTAGGCCATCACGCCGTAGATGACGATGGCGCCGGCTTCCTGCAGGCGTGAGGCCAGCTGCAGGTTGTCGGCCTCATCGAAGCGCGCCCGCAGCTCGATCACCACGGTGATCTCCTTGCCCTGGCGTGCGGCTTCCACCAGCGAGGAGACGATGTTGGAGTCGGCGCCGGTGCGATAGAGGGTCTGCTTGATGGCCAGCACGTTCGGGTCGCGCGCCGCCTCGGCGAGCAGGTTCTCGACCGGGGAGAAGGACTGGAAGGGGTGATGCAGCAGGATGTCCTCGCGACGGATCGCATCGAACAGGCTGTTGTCGCCCTTGAGTGCCTTGGGGATGCCCGGAGTGAACGGGGCGTAGAGCAGGTCCTCGCGGCCGACGTCGCCGATGACTTCCATCAGGCGGTTGAGGTTGACCGGGCCCTTGACCTGATAGAGGTCACGCGTTTCCAGATCGAACTGCTTGAGCAGGAAGGTGTAGAGCGCTTCCGGGCAGTTGTCGGCCACCTCGAGACGCACCCCGTCGCCGTAGCGGCGTGCCAGCAGCTCGCCACGCAGCGCGGAGGCCAGGTCGGAGACATCCTCGGCATCCACCGACAGATCGGCGTTGCGGGTCAGGCGGAACTGATAGCAGCCCTTGATCTTCATGCCCGGGAACAGCTCCTGGGCGTGAGCGTGGATCATCGAGGACAGGAAGACGTATTCGGTGTACCCCGGCTCGACAAGGCCATCCGGGATGCGGATCAGGCGCGGCAGTGAGCGCGGGGCCGGCAGGATGGCCAGGCCACCTTCACGACCGAAGGCATCCTTGCCTTCCAGCTCGACGATGAAGTTGAGGCTCTTGTTGACCAGGCGCGGGAACGGGTGCGACGGGTCGAGACCGATCGGGCTGATGACCGGCTGGATCTCTTCCTCGAAGTAATCGCGCACCCAGGCCTTCTGGGCATCGTTCCACTGATTGCGGCGACGGAAGCGGATGTGCTGCTCTTCCAGCGCGGGGATCAGGTCCTCGTTGAGCATGCGGTACTGGCGTTCGACCTGCTCATGCGTGATGCGGGAGACCTCATCGAGCACCTTGCTCGGCAGCATGCCGTCACAGCCGGGGTCGGTGCGATCGAAGGCGATCTGATGCTTGAGACCCGCCACGCGAATCTCGAAGAACTCGTCCATGTTGGACGTGAAGATTAGCAGGAACATCAAGCGGTTGAGCAGCGGATGCGAGGTATCCTTGGCCTGCTCGAGTACGCGGATGTTGAACTGCAGGTTGGACAGCTCGCGATTGAAGTACAGCGCCGGATCAGCGAGATCAGCCTCGGGGGAGGGGGTGGCCTTGGCATGGATACCGGTACGCGTCCGGTTGACGCGCAGGGGCAGCGGTTCCTGAGCCGGCGGCTCATCCGCCGCCAGCTCGATCTCGCCTTCCCGTGGGGTGGATGCTGCCTTGGGGGCAGCATCCTTGTCGCGACTGTCAGCGACTTCCGGCAGGGTCGCCGTGTTGTTGTCGGTGTCTTGCTTGGGCGTCTGTTCCATCATCAACTCCATGATCCCGGTCAGCCGCATCCGCAATGGCCGGGGTTGTCAAAGGCGGTTTTTCTGCGCCAGCAATTCGGCCGCCTGGCGAGCAAAATAGGTGAGGATGCCGTCGGCACCCGCACGCTTGAAGCACATCAGCGACTCGAGAATGACCTTGTCGGCATCCAGCCAACCGTTCTGGAAAGCCGCCATGTGCATGGCGTACTCACCGCTGACCTGATAGGCGAAGGTCGGCACTTCCAGCTCGCGCTTCACGCGCGTTACCACATCAAGATAGGGCATGCCCGGCTTGACCATCACCATGTCCGCACCTTCGGTGATATCCATGGCCACTTCGTGCAGCGCTTCATCGCTGTTGGCGGGGTCCATCTGGTAGGTCTGCTTGTCGGCCTTGCCCAGATTGCCGCTCGAACCGAGCGCGTCACGGAACGGGCCGTAGTAGTTGGAGGCGTACTTGGCCGAGTAGGCCATGATGCGCGTGTTGATCAGGCCTTCCTGTTCCAGCATGGCGCGGATGGAGCCGATGCGGCCATCCATCATGTCGGAGGGCGCGATGACATCGGCACCGGCTTCCGCGTGTGACAGCGCCTGCTTGATCAAGGTCTCGACGGTGCGGTCGTTGAGCACGTAGCCGTCTTCGTCGAGGATGCCGTCCTGACCGTGAACGGTGTAGGGGTCGAGCGCGACATCCGTGATGACGCCCAGCTCCGGCAGCGCTTCCTTCAAGGCGCGCACGCAACGCTGCACCAGGCCGTTGGCGTTGTAGGATTCTTCGGCATACAGCGTCTTGGCCTCGGCATCGACCACCGGGAAGAGCGCGATGGCCGGCACGCCCAGTGCGTGGACGGCGCGGCATTCTTCGACCATGAGGTCGATGGACAGGCGTTCGACGCCCGGCATGCTGGGCACGGCTTCACGACGCTGGGAGCCTTCGAGAACGAAGACCGGCAGGATCAGATCATCGGCCGTCAGCTGGTTTTCACGCATCAGGCGGCGAGAGAAGTCGTCCTTGCGCATACGGCGCATACGAGTCGCAGGAAACTGGCGCGGGGTACGTTGGCTCAAGAAATGCTCTCCGGGTCGGGTGGTCCGCTCCCGTGATGGTCGCAGGCAGTCTAGGTCTATAATATTTCATTAATATTACAGTGATGCCAGCGGTCATGGGGCAAGGCCGGTCACGTGAGGTGCCAGCAGGGGCTGAACATGACGACAAGGCGTCTGTCGGGCGACGAGAAGGCCTGGCTTGCGGCCTGCAAGTGGGTGGCCCGTGACGGGAGCCGTCGTCCCTGTGGCAGGGTCAATTGAGTATATCAGCGTTGACTTGTGGCCACAGGTGCAGGAGATGTGTCGCGGTGTCGCGCCTCATGCACGCCCCGTATGGGGCGGGTGTGTGGGGCTGCAAGACGACTTCGGACACCGCGGCAAGCCTCCGGCGCTAGAGCCTTGATGGCATACGAGTGGACGAGGAGCAGCACTTGAGTTGTGCCAGGGCCGCCCATAGTCTTGAGGGGATGCGCAGTGACATGCCCCGCCTGCACGCCTGTCACTGTCTGCCGCGTGGCGGTCGCGCAGCTTCGGTGCCGCTGAAGCGTCTCGCGCCGGGCATGACGCCGGGCATGAAATCAGACTCGGCATTCGAATCAGTCACGCGCTTGTATTAGTCTTTTCTGACCTGTCCGGCAATCGCCGCGCACAGCTCATCGTCAATGGAGTAACCCATGACCAAGCAGGTAGCCCTGATCCTTTCCGGTTGCGGTGTCTTTGATGGCTCCGAGATCTATGAAACTACCCTGACGCTGCTGCGTCTCGATCAGCTGGGCATTGCCTATGAGAGCTTTGCACCGGATGTCGCGCAGCATCACGTGATCAATCACGGCACTGGCGACGAGATGGAGGAGACCCGCAACGTGCTGGTCGAGTCCGCGCGTCTGGCACGTGGCAAGGTGCGCCCGCTGGGAGAGCTGTCAGCGGACGACTTCGATGCGCTGATCCTGCCCGGCGGCTTCGGTGCCGCCAAGAATCTGTGTGACTTTGCCGTCAAGGGTGAGGACCTCGAGCTCGTCGCGGGCCTGCAGGACGCGGTGCAGCCCTTCCATGCGGCCGGCAAGCCGATCGGCGTGATGTGCATCGCGCCGGTGATGGTGCCCAAGCTGCTGGGTGAGGGCATCTCGGTCACCATCGGCAACGACGCCAGTGTCTCCGGGGCGATCAGTGCCCAGGGCGGCCTGCACAAGAGCTGTGAGGTGACGGACATCGTCGTCGACGCCGCCAACCGTGTCGTCACCACTCCGGCCTACCTGCTGGCGGAGCGCATCAGCGAAGCGGCCCAGGGCATCTTCAAGCTGGTCGAGCGCATCGATAGCTGGATCGAGGACGACAAGGCGCGCGCCGCTGAGCAGGACTGACCTCGACACGCCGGTGCGCCTGGCGTGATAGCGCGTGGCTGGTGTGAGCAAGTTCCCTGGAAACACAAAGCCCCCAGAAACAGAAAGCCCCGCCGGTGAACCGGCGGGGCTTTCTGTTTTGATGCTGTGATTCTGAGGCACTGTTTCTGGCGCCCTGTTTCTGATGCCCAACTGCTGGCAGCCACGTTCAGGGCGCTTCCTGCGATGCCTCATCGTCTGAGGCCGCACGCCGGCGCTTGAAGAGGCGCGAGGCCAGAATGCCGACCTCGAACAGCAGCCACATCGGAATCGCCAGCAGTGACTGCGAGATCACGTCCGGCGGTGTCAGCAGCATGCCGACCACGAAGCAGGCGATCACGATATAGGGGCGCTTCTTGCTCAGTGCCTCCACCGTGGTCGCGCCGGTCCAGATCAGCAGGAAGGTGGCGATGGGGATCTCGAAGGCCACCCCGAAGGCGAAGAACAGCTTGAGGACAAAATTCAGGTACTGATTGATGTCCGTCATGATCGCCACGTTCTCGGGGCCCGTGGTGGTGAAGAACTGGAACAGCAGCGGGAACACCACGTAGTAGGCGAAGGCCGCACCGGCATAGAACAGCAGGATGCTGGAGGCCAGCAGCGGCAGGGCCAACGCCTTCTCGTTCTCATAGAGGCCCGGCGCGATGAACGCCCAGGCCTGGTAGAGCACAGCGGGGATCGCCAGGAACAGCGCCACCACCAATGTCAGCTTGAAGGGTGCCAGGAAGGGCGAGGCCACTTCGGTGGCGATCATCTGCGAACCCGGTGGCAGCAATGCCATCAGCGGTTCGGCGACATACAGGTAGATCTGGTTTGAGAAGCCGTACAGCGCGGCGAAAACCACCAGCACCACCAGGGTGGCGCGCAGCAAGCGCGAGCGTAGCTCGATCAGGTGCTCGATGAGCGGCGCATGTGCGGCGTCGCCCTGACCACCTGACGGTGAGGCATGTGGATCACTCATCAGGAACGTGGCTCTCGTGATTCACGGGTGTCGGAAGCAGTGCTCGGCTCGGTGGCCGGCGCACCATTCTCGGCAGGGCGGGGGCTGGTCTCGGCGCCGGAGGCGCCTGCATCGCGGGGCGTGCTGGGCTCGGTGATGCCGCGCTCGACATCGCGTGCCTCGTTGCGCGCATGAGCGAGCGTCTCATCGAGCTGCTTCTTCTGCTCGTTGAGCGTCTGACGCAGTTCCTCGGCTTCCAGCTGGGCACTGATTTCCTGCTGAATGCCCGAGACACTGCGCTTGATGCGTCCCAGCCACAGACCCGCAGTGCGGGCGGCCCGGGGCAGACGCTCCGGGCCGAGCACGATCAGCGCCAGCAGCGCGATCAATGCCAGTTCAAAAAAGCCGATATCGAACATGCGGGTTACGAGCGCTTGTCAGCGGTATCGCGGCTCTCGGCCTCGACATCGATGGTGTCGCCACGCTTTTCCTCATGCGCGACCTTCTGCTGGGCAGTCGGCTCGTCGCTCTTCTTCTCTTCTTCCTTCATCGCGCCCTTGAAGCCCTTCACGGCACCGCCGAGATCAGAGCCGACGTTGCGCAGCTTCTTGGTCCCGAAGATCAGGATGATGATGCCGAGCACGATGAGAAGCTGCCAGATACTGATGCCACCTAACATGGGAAATTCTCCATTTGGGCCGCTGACACCGGGTCATTGGGCCTTGAGACTTGCAGGGTGCTGGCACCGCTGCCGGAAAGCCGACTTGCGCCGGAAGAATACGGGTCCTTCACTGGCCGCGAGCGGCCTTTTCATCATGGCCGGAAACACCGAAGCGGCGTGCCAGCTCATCCAGCACTTCCTGATGATCCAGCCCCAGGTGCGACAGCATGACCAGTGAATGGAACCACAGGTCAGCGGTCTCACCGATCACGGCACGCTGCGAGTCCACGTCGTCGTGAGCGAAATCCTTGGCGGCCAGTACGGTTTCGGTCGCCTCTTCGCCAATCTTCTCCAGTACCTTGTTGAGGCCCTTGTGATGCAGGCTCGCGACATAGGAGGAGGTCGGGTCAGCGTCGCGCCGTTCTGCCAGTACCACTGACAGACGGTTGAGAATATCACTCATGAATCATCATTCCTGAAATCTTGGGTCTTGCGTTAAGTCATCGAGTTCTGCGCTGACGGCACACCTTGCACGGCAAACGGCACGGCGTGGGCAGGCGACTCAGGATGCAAGTGTTATATGTCATTCATATTGCACTGCGTCCCATGGGGCGGCAAGTGTCGTTGCGCGCCGGGCCAGTCAGGCCATCATGTCTGCCTGCGGCTAGCGCCACAGCAATAACACGATTCCCAGTCCTGCGCCCACCAGTACCGCCACGGGCTGGGTCTCCGCCCAGGCCATCAGGGGCTGCCAGCCGAAAGCGCCGGCCACCAGCAGCAGGCCCGCTCGCAGCCGCCAGCTGGTGCTGGAGGCGTGATTGACCCGGTCGCGCAGCGTGGTGATGGCCTCTGTCTGGCGTTGACGGGCGCGATGCTCGTCCTCGATGCGCTCCATGGCCTGGAAGGCCATCGCCGGCAGCTGCGGCAGCTGATGCGACAGCTCCGGTGCCTGCTTGACCATCTCGGCCCAGAACGCCTTGGGACCGGCGCGCTCCTTCATCCAGCGCTCCAGATAGGGGCGGGCGGTGGCCCACAGGTCGAGGTCCGGATACAGCTGGCGGCCGAGGCCCTCGATGTTGAGCAGGGTCTTCTGCAGCAACACCAGCTGCGGCTGGACTTCCATGTTGAAGCGGCGCGCGGTCTGGAACAGCCCCAGCAGGACCTGGCCGAAGCTGATGTCCTTGAGCGGCTTCTCGAGAATCGGCTCGCAGACGGCGCGGATGGCGGCGGCGAATTCGTTGGCGCGCGTGCCTTCGCCGACCCAGCCGGACTCGATGTGCAGCGCCGCGACCTCGTAGTAATCCTGGCGGAAGAAGGCCAGCAGGTTGCGGGCCAGATAGTCCTGGTCCTCGCGGGTCAGGCTGCCGACGATGCCGCAGTCGATGGCGATGAACTGCGGGTCGTGCGGGTTCTCGCGCGAGACGAAGATGTTGCCGGGGTGCATGTCGGCGTGGAAGAAGTTGTCGCGGAATACCTGGGTGAAGAAGATCTCCACACCGCGCTCGGCCAGCTTCTTGAGGTCGGTGCCCTGCGCGGTCAGCTCCTCGATATCGGCGACCGGAATGCCGCGGATGCGCTCCTGCACCATCACGCGGCGGCGCGTCAGTGGCCAGTGGATGGCCGGGACGTAGAGCAGCGGCGAGTCGAGGAAGTTGCGCTTGAGCTGGGAGGTGTTGGCGGCCTCCTTGTGCATGTCGAGCTCGTCGAACAGCGTCGCCTCGTAGTCGGCGACGACCTCGACCGGGCGCAGGCGACGGGCTTCCGGCGAGACCTTCATCAACAGGCGCGCGAACATGTAGAGCAGGCCGATATCCTTGCGCATCACTTCCTCGATGCGCGGCCGGATGACCTTGACCACCACGTCCGAGCCATCGTGCAGGCGTGCGGCATGTACCTGGGCGATGGAGGCGGAGGCCAGGGGCTGGGCCTCGAATTCGGCGAAGGCTTCCTCGACCGACATCTCGAGTTCCTGCTCGACCAGCTCCCGCGCGACCTGGTTCTCGAACGGCGGCACCTGATCCTGCAGGCGCTTGAGTTCGTCGGCGATGTCCGGCGGCAGCAGGTCGCGGCGCGTCGAGAGCATCTGGCCGAACTTGATGAAGATCGGGCCGAGGGCCTCGAGCGCGAGACGCAGACGCTCGCCGCGCGTGCGTCTGCCGATGGGGAACAGACGCAGCGGCGACAGCTTGAGCAGCGGACGCAGCAGGGCCGGCACGCGCCCCGGGGGCACCAGGTCGTCGAGGCGGTAGCGGGCGATGACCCACAGGATGCTCAGCAGGCGATAGAGTCTCACGACGGCTGGCACTCCCGCTCGGCAGGTTGATGGGAGGTGGCGGCCTCGAGATGACGGCGCAGCCGCGCCAGACGCGCTTCGGTGCGATCCAGACACTGGGTCAGCTCGGTCAGCTCGTCGCGGGCGACACGCATCTGTGCCTGACCGGGCAGCCAGCGCGCTTCCTCGGTGAGGTATTCGCGCAGGTCCAGCTCCAGCTCACGGCGGCTGATCAGCCCGAAACGCCCGAGGCTGCGCAGGCCGCTGGCCAGGCTATGGCCTGGGGCTTCGCCGAACCACTCACTGAGTGCACCTTCCCAGTCCAGGTCGAGGTCCATCACCAGGTCACGGGCGCTCTCCAGCAGATGGATACGGCCACGCACGGCGAGGCGGCCCTCGAACATCAGGCGCTCGATGGACTCACCGGACAGCAGGGCGGCGGCGGTCTCCATGTCGAGCTCCACCACCACATCGCCATCGCTCTCGTTGGCCTGGGGCAGGCGCAACAGGTGCAGGCCCTGCAGGTCGAAATGCACCAGCAGGTCGAAGGCGGGGCGTTCGACACGCACCAGCAGGCGTCGGCCTGCCAGTGCATTCAGGCGCGACGTCGAGGCCGGGTCGCGAGCAAGCAGCTGATTCAGCGTCCGCTCAGCGGTCGCCAACAGCAGGGGGGTCAGCAATGCCATGACAGCCTCAGAGCTTGATGCCGCGGTGCAACGCGACGATGCCGCCCGTCAGGTTGGTGTACTCGACGCGCTCGAGACCGGCCTCTTCCATCATGCCGGCCAACGTCTTCTGGTCGGGGTGCATGCGGATGGACTCGGCCAGGTAGCGGTAGGAGTCGGCGTCGCCGGCGACCATCTCGCCCATCTTGGGCAGCAGCCGGAAGCTGTACTGGTCATAGGCGGTGGAGAGCAGCGGATTGACCGGCTTGGAGAATTCCAGCACCAGCAGACGGCCGCCCGGCTTGAGGATGCGCTGCATGGAGCGCAGGGCCTTGGCCTGGTCGGTGACGTTGCGCAGCCCGAAGGCGATGGTGATGATGTCGAAGGTGTTGTCCGGGAAGGGCAGGGCCTCGGCATTGGCCTGCACGTATTCGACGTTGCCGCCGACGCCACGGTCGAGCAGCTTGTCGCGGCCGACGTTGAGCATCGAGGCATTGATGTCGGCGAGCACCACGCGGCCTTTCGGGCCGACCAGACGCGAGAACTTCAGCGTCAGGTCACCGGTGCCGCCGGCGATGTCCAGCACCGACTGGCCGGGACGGGCGCCGGCACGCTCCAGGGTGATGCGCTTCCACAGACGGTGGATGCCGAACGACATCAGGTCATTCATCACGTCGTACTTGGCGGCGACACTGTGGAAGACGTCCGCGACGCGGCCTGCCTTCTCGTCCACGGCAACTTCCTGATAACCGAAGTGAGTCGTACGCTTGTCCATGACTTCCCCTGTTGTGACGCCGCCGTGGCGACGTCAGCACAATATGGTGAGCTTTCGCAGTGGCTCGATTGTAACCGCTGGCCAGCGGGCTGTCTTTTGGCAAGACGTCGACTCGGACATCTTGCCGCGCCCAGTGGCATCAGTGGCTTACAGCTGGTTGAGCGGAATGCCCAGTGGTTCGCGCGAGGCGCCGACCTCTTCCAGCTGGCGCAGGTAGTAGGCCCACATGGCGTCGCGGCGATTGGCCAGTTCCCACAGGTATTCCCAGGTATACAGGCCGCTGTCATGGCCATCATCGAAGTGCAGCTTCAGCGCGTAGCGGCCGCTCTGGGTGATGTTGGTCAGCCCGACGTAGCGCATGCCGACCTGCAGGGTTTCCTGGCCGACACCGTGGCCACGCACTTCCGCCGACGGCGACATCACGCGCAGGAATTCGGTGCTCAGGCGGAAGCTCTGGCCATCGGCGTAGCCCAGTTCCAGTTCGCGCTCTGACTTGTGGTAGTGCACGCGCGTCGGTACCGGGGCCTCTTCGCCATCACGGGCATGGCGCTCGTTGAGGCGGTAGTCGCGCTGCTGGCCGCTGGTATCAGCGTCGTGGGACGCGGCGGCGTCCTTGGGAGTGTCGTGGCTCATCGGGGCATCCTCGGGCTTGCATGCCGCACGGCAGCGTGGGGCGCAGGGCGGCATGGCGAAGGCAGATAGGCGTCGAGCGCGGCGCTTGGCCGGTCGATGTGTCTTGTGCGCATGATGCACTGACGCCCGATCCGGGCCAAGCCGGATCGGGCGTCAGAAGTCCCCTCAGGAACGGGACTGGCTTCCATGAGGGGCTGTCAGGCGCGTGAGCGTGTCGTCAGAGGATGTAGCGCGACAGGTCTTCATCACGCGCCAGATCACCCAGGCGGGCATCGACGTAGGCGGCATCGACCTTGAGTTCGCCGGGCTGATCGCCACCCTCGTAGGAGATCTCTTCCAGCAGACGCTCCATCACGGTGTGCAGACGACGGGCGCCGATGTTCTCGGTGCCTTCGTTGACCTGATAGGCAATCTGCGCGATGCGCTCGATGGCGTCATCCGCGAAGCTCAGCTCGACACCTTCGGTCGCCAGCAATGCCTTGTACTGACGGATCAGGGCGGCGGACGGCTCGGTCAGGATGCGCTTGAAGTCTTCCGGTGTCAGGGCGTTGAGCTCGACGCGGATCGGCAGACGGCCCTGCAGCTCCGGAATCATGTCCGACGGCTTGGACAGGTGGAAGGCACCGGAGGCGATGAACAGGATGTGGTCGGTCTTGACCATGCCGTGCTTGGTGGACACGGTGGAGCCCTCGATCAGCGGCAGCAGATCGCGCTGCACGCCTTCGCGGGACACATCACCGCCACTGCCGGATTCGCCACGCTTGGCGACCTTGTCGATCTCGTCGAGGAAGACGATGCCGTTCTGTTCGACGGCCTCGATGGCACGGCTCTTGAGGTCTTCATCGCTGACCATTCTGGCCGCTTCTTCCTCGTGAACCAGCTTGAGCGCTTCCTTGACGGTGATGCGACGGCTCTCTTTCTGCTGCTTGCCCATGTTGGAGAACATGGACTGCAGCTGGCTGGTCATCTCTTCCATCCCCGGCGGGGTGGCGAAATCGAGACTCTGGCTGGCCGGGCTCAGCTCGATGTCGATTTCCTTGTCATCCAGCTGGCCTTCGCGCAGCTTCTTGCGGAACATCTGGCGCGTGCTGCTGTTGTTGGCGGCAGCGTCGTACTCTTCACCACGCACACGCGGCAGCAGGGCGTCGAGGATGCGCTCTTCGGCGGCATCTTCGGCCTTGTCGCGCACTTCCTTCATGGCGTCTTCACGCACCAGCTTCATCGCGACCTCGACCAGGTCGCGGATGATGGATTCCACGTCACGGCCGACATAGCCGACCTCGGTGAACTTGGTCGCCTCGATCTTGAGGAAGGGCGCGCCGGCCAGCTTGGCCAGACGACGGGCGATCTCGGTCTTGCCGACACCGGTCGGGCCGATCATCAGGATGTTCTTCGGCGTGACCTCCGGGCGCAGATCGTCATCGAGCTGCATGCGGCGCCAGCGGTTGCGCATGGCAACCGCCACGGCGCGCTTGGCTTCAGGCTGGCCGACGATGTGCTGATCGAGGGCGTTGACGATTTCCTTCGGGGTCATCTGGGACATCTCAGGACAGCTCCTCGATGATGGCATTGTGGTTGGTGAAGACGCAGATATCGGCCGCGATGGAGATGGACTTCTCGGTGATCTCGCGGGCGGAAAGCTCGGTATTCTCGATCAGGGCGCGGGCAGCGGCCTCGGCATAGTTGCCACCGGAGCCGATGGCCAGCACGCCGTGCTCGGGCTCGACCACGTCACCGTTGCCGGTGATGATCAAGGAGGCGTGCTTGTCGGCGACTACCAGCATGGCCTCAAGCTTGCGCAGGGCGCGGTCTGAGCGCCACTCCTTGGCAAGCTCCACGGCGGACTTCACCAACTGGCCCTGATACTTCTCGAGCTGCGCTTCGAAGCGTTCGAACAGCGTGAAGGCATCGGCGGTACCACCGGCGAAACCGGCCAGTACCTGATTGCGATACAGACGACGTACCTTGGCGGCGTTGCCTTTCATGACAGTGTTGCCAAGGGATACCTGGCCGTCACCAGCCAGGGCGACCTGGCCGTTGCGACGCACGGAGACGATCGTGGTCATGGATAACTCCTGAGAGAGCATGCCGGCGATTGGAATAAGGTGAACGGGGCCGGGCATGGCATTTCTGGGCAGACGAGGCCGTAGCCTCGTCGCGTAAAACGGGTGGTGATCGTCAGCCTGGCGCTTGCCACTGCTTGCCGCGATCCTGCACCGCCTGATGGGCGGCACGCGGGCCTGATATCTCACCGGAATGCTGTAGATGGGGGCGCCGATACGGGTTTCAAGTCATCGGCGACTCAGCGTTGACTGCGATCGGCCCTGGTCTGTGCCCTCATGCAACGGGCCCGCTCAAAAATGAGCGGGCCCGTCTGTCGCAAGGCTCACGCCTGGCTTACTGCAGCTTGATCAACAAGGGCTCGATGCCCTGGGTGTTCATCAGGTCCTGGGCGCGATTGAGCTCGCGGGTGTCCTTGTAGGGACCGACCTGCACCCGGTGCCAGACGGTGCCACCGGAGGCATTGACGTCACTGACCTTGGCCAGCAGGCCAAGGTCCTTGAGCTTGCCGGCCAGCTTCTTGGCATCGCTCATTTCGCGGAAGGACGCCGCCTGCAACATGTAGTTGGTCAGCGAGGCCTCGGACTTCTTGGTGCTCTCGGCGCTGCCCGGACGCGGCGTGGACTTGTACTCATCCACCTTGGGCGCGATCACCTCGGTTTCCGGCAGCAGGGTGTAGAACTCGAAGGTCGGCATGTTGCCGGCGGACTCTTCGGGGGCTTCCTTCTGCTGCTGGTTGCCCTGCTTGGCGGCCTGCTGCCCGTTCTGCTGCCCGTTCTGCTGCGTGTTGGCCTTGGGCACGATGGCCGCGACCGGCAGACGCGGGGCCTGTTTCTCGAAGTACTGCGCGAGAGCGAAGCCGGCGATCAGGCCGATGATGCCCCACAGCCAGCCGGGCAGACCACGACTCTGGCTGGCAGCGGGTTGCCGACGGGGGCTCGCCCCCTGGCGGGAGGCGGGCTTCTTGTTGGCGGGGCGGCGAGCAGCCATGGCTTACATCTCCTCGGGAGCGCTGACACCCAGCAGGGCCAGGCCGTTGCGGATGACCTGAGCGGTCGCCAGACCCAGCGCCATGCGCGCATTGCGGGTCGCGTCGTCCTCGACCATCACCTTCACCGCGTTGTAGCAGGTGTGGAAGTCGGAGGAGAGGTCCTGCAGGTACTGGGCGACCTGCTGCGGCTCGCGCACCTTGGCGGCGTGGGCGACGACGTCCGGGAACTGCGCCATGCGATTCATCACGGCCTTTTCCTGGTCACTGGTCAGCAGGGTGAGCTGCGCCATGGCCAGGGCTTCGTCGAAGGGCTTCTCTTCGCGGCTGGCCTTGCGCAGCACGCTGTGCACGCGGGCGTGAGCGTACTGGATGTAGTAGACCGGGTTGTCATTGGACTGGGAGCGCGCCAGGTCGATGTCGAAGGTCAGCTGGGAGTCGGCGCGACGTGCGGCCAGGAAGTAGCGGGTCGCGTCGCGGCCGACTTCCTCGATCAGGTCGCGCAGGGTCACGTAGCTGCCGGCACGCTTGGACAGCTTCACTTCCTCGCCGGAGCGCATCACGGTGACCATCTGGTGCAGCACGTAGTCCGGCCAGCCCTTGGGAATGTCCGCCTGCAGAGCCTGCAGACCGGCACGCACGCGGGTCACGGTGGAGTGGTGATCGGCACCCTGCTCGTTGATGACCTGGGTGAAGCCTCGCTGCCACTTGTCGAGGTGGTAGGCGACGTCGGGCAGGAAGTAGGTGTAACCGCCGTCACGCTTGCGCATCACGCGGTCCTTGTCATCACCGAAGTCGGTAGTGCGCAGCCACAGGGCACCGTCGTCTTCGTAGGTGTAGCCGTTGTCGACCAGGCGCTTGACGGTCTCTTCGACCTTGCCGTCGCTGTAGAGCGAGGACTCGAGGAAGTAGACATCGAATTCGACGCCGAAGGCCTTGAGGTCGAGATCCTGCTCGTGGCGCAGGTAGGCGACGGCGAAGACGCGGATGGCCTCCAGGTCATCGGGGTCCGCGGCACCGGTCACCTGCTTGCCATCGGCTTCGACGGTGTCGCCGGCCATGTAGGAGGCGGCCAGTTCGCTGATGTAGTCACCGCGATAGCCATCGGCCGGCCAGCTGGCATCGTCCGGGCCCAGGCCCTTGGCGCGCGCCTGGACGGAGAGCGCCAGATTGTTGATCTGGGCGCCGGCGTCGTTGTAGTAGAACTCGCGCGTGACGTCGTGACCGGTGGCGGCCAGCAGGCGGCACAGCACGTCGCCGACCGCGGCACCGCGACCGTGACCGACGTGCAGCGGGCCGGTCGGGTTGGCGGAGACGAACTCGACCTGCACCTTCTCGCCGGCACCCACGTCGCTGTGACCGAAGCTGTCGCTTTCGCTGAAGACGCGACGCACGATATCGGCTACCGCACCGGTATCAGCGAAGAAGTTCAGGAAGCCGGGGCCGGCGATCTCGACCTTGGAGACGGCATCGGAGGCCGGCAGCGCCGCGATCAGCTTCTCGGCCAGATCGCGCGGCTTCATGCCGGCGGCCTTGGACGTCATCATCGCCAGATTGCTGGCGTAGTCGCCGTGGCTCTTGTCCTTGGTCGGGTCGACCTTGATCTGCGGGCTGGCGTCGGCGGGCAGGGTGCCGTCGGCCTTGAGGGTTTCCAGGGCCTGGCCCAGCAGTTCGATGATCGTCTCTTTCATGGAATATCGGTCTCTTCACGGCTCGGGTCGCACCGCGTGCCATACAGCAGGCGGTTGCAGGCATCAGGCCTGCGGGCAATGGGGGAGTGCGGATGTCGCTGCACGATGGCGGGCATTATCACCGATCCTGCGGCTTGCATAAACCGTCGTGATCAATCGCGCCGCATTCCGCGCCCTGCAGGGATAGTGGTCAGTTCATCGCAAGCGGCGTAGAGGGCTGTCACGCCGCTTGCGTATCACTCAGGCCATGCCGATGGGATCGACATCCAGCGACCAGCGCAGGCGGCGCGCGTCGCGGTCCTGCTCGCAGAGCGTCACCAGCCAGGCCGCCGCTTCATGCAATGGGCCGCGTTTCGCACAGCGCAACAGCAATTGGGCGTGATAGCGATTCTGGCGACGCTCCATCGGTGCGGGCACCGGGCCGAGGCAATCCACCTTGAGATTGGCAGCCTCGACGTGCTGGCGCAGGGCGCCACCGACCTTCAACAGCCACTGCTCGACCTGCTGCTGGTCAGTGGCCTCGGCGCGCAGCAGCGCCAGATGGCTGAACGGCGGCAGCTGGGCGATGCGGCGCTCCTCGAGCAATTCCCCCGCCAGCTGCGGGTAGCCGGCCTGAATCAGCGTCAGCAGGTTGGGGTCTTCCGGGTGGCGGGTCTGGATCAACACCTCACCGGGGCGCTCGGCGCGTCCGGCACGCCCCGCGACCTGCACCAGCAGCTGCGCGGACTGCTCAAGTGCGCGGAAGTCGGCGGCATAGAGGCCGCTGTCGGCATTGACCACCACCACCAAGGTGACGTGGGGGAAGTGGTGGCCCTTGGCCAGCATCTGGGTGCCGACCAGCAGGCAGGGCTCGCCACGCCGGATCACCGCCAGCGCCTCGCTCATGGCGTCCTTGCGCTGGGTGCTGTCGCGGTCGATGCGCAGCACCGGCACATCGGGGAATTTCTCGCCGAGCAGCTCTTCGGTACGCTCGGTGCCCGCGCCCTGCGGGCGAACATCTCCGCTGCCACACGCCGGGCAGGCATCCGGCAGCGGGCGGGTGCGCTCGCAGTGGTGGCAGGTCAGCTGGGGTGGATGACGATGCAGGGTCATGCGGGCATCGCAGTTGTCGCATTCGGCGATCCAGCCGCAGGCATGGCAGGTCAGGGTCGGCGCGAAGCCACGCCGATTGATGAACACCAGCACCTGATCGCCCTGGGCGAGGCGCTTCTCGATCGCCTCCAGACTCTGGGTCGAGAGGCCGCCCAGCGTCATGCGGCCGCGCAGGTCGACGGGATGCAGTCGGGCCGGCTGGCTGCGACCGGCGCGCTGATGCAGGTGCAGATGCGTGAAGCGCCCCTCGCGTGCATGGCGCAGGCTCTCAAGAGACGGCGTGGCGCTGCCGAGCACTACTGGTATGCCTTCCTGCTTGCCGCGCACCAGCGCCAGATCGCGGGCGTGATAGCGCAGGCCGTCCTGTTGCTTGAAGGAGCCGTCGTGCTCCTCGTCGACGATGATCACGCCGAGTCTGGCCATCGGCGTGAAGATGGCGGAGCGGGTACCGATCACGATGCGCGCCCGGCCGCAGCGCGCGGCTTCGAAGCCATCGAGGCGTTCACCATCGCTGACGCCGGAGTGCAGCATCACCTGCGGCACGCGGAAGCGTCTGCGGAAGCGCTCCAGCGTCTGGGGAGTCAGGCCGATCTCGGGCACCAGCACCAGCGCCTGGCCGCCGCGGTCCAGCACCGCCTCGATCAATTGCAGGTAGACCTCGGTCTTGCCGGAGCCGGTCACGCCCTCCAGCAGCGTGGGCGAGAAGCGGTTCAGGCCCTCATGCAGACGCGAGAGGGCGCGACCCTGCTCATCATTGAGGGCCAGGCCGGGTTCGGCGAGCACGCCCTTGTTGGCCTGCTCCGGCGTGGCGCCAGTCACCGGCTCCTCACGGGATTCGATGTAGCCGCGGCCGCGCAGGGTCTCCAGCTGCTGGCGGGTGAAGCCCTGGGCGGTGATGGCGCTGTGCACCAGGCCATGACGATGCTGAGCGAGCAGCTCCAGCAACGCGATCTGGCGGGTGGCTCGCCCCAGGCTTGCCGGCTCGGTGGCGCGGCCCTTGTCGGTCAGCGTCCAACGCTCACGGGTACGCGCCTCGAGGGCGCGCCCCTGACGCAGCAACGAGGGCATCGCCTGGGCGAAGGTGTCGCCGAGCGAGTGCTGGTAATAGCGCGCGGTAAACTGACATATCCACAACCAGTCGGCCGGCAGCGGTTCGTCATCGATGACTTCGCTGACAGGCTTGAGCTTGTCGATGGGGAAGCTTGAGTCGCTGCGCAGCTCGGCGATCACCCCGACCAGCTGGCGACGCCCGAATTCGACGCGCACGCGCAGGCCCACCTGCCAGCCTTGACGAGGCGGCTGGCGGGATGGCAGGTAGTCGAACAGATCGCGCAGCGGGCCGGGAATCGCGATGCCCAGCACACGTCCCGGCAGGTGAGTCGCAGTCTTGTCGGTAGTGTCAGGCACGCAAGGTATCCGGATATGAGGTGATATGAGGCGTTCAGTAAAACGGGGATATGCCGTGGCACGCAGTCTACAGAGTGTTGCCCGCAATAAACGTCACAAAGTTTGGTCTTGCGGCAGATGACTGGTAAAATACGCGGCCTTCCGTCGGAAACGGCGGAATGACCGGTTCAATCCAAAACCCGTGTACGGTGCCTGGCAAGTGATCAGGTGGCGGTGCACAGCGACCTGAGGTTACACATCATGAAACAGGGTATCCATCCGGACTACCAGCGCCAGACCGCAACTTGCTCCTGCGGCGCGCAGCACGAAATCGGTACCACTTCCAAGCAGACTTTCGCGCTTGACGTGTGCTCCGAGTGCCACCCGTTCTACACCGGCAAGCAGAAGCAGGCTACCACCGGTGGTCGCGTCGAGCGCTTCAACAAGCGTTTCGGTGCTGCCATCAAGCGCTGATACCTTCAGCTGCTTGTCGCTTTCATGGCGCTGCGCATCTTGCAGCGTCATGGACGAAAAACCCGCTCACGAGCGGGTTTTTTTGTGCCTGTCGTTCAGACCACCCTGAAGAGAGCCGCGACCACGCCAGCCGGCCCGGGATGCCCTTGTCGTGATGGTCTTGCGGAGATGTCGCCCCTGCGCTGCGCTTGCCGGGAAGGATTATTGTTTCCGATTTGGCACTTTTTCTGCTCTGCCTCTGCATCAAGCGCGCCGGAATGGCGGGTTGCGTCAGCGAACGGTCGAAAATCGAGGATCTTGCGCGAATCGTGGCGTCATCTCGGGCCGAAATCGGCGTGAAAGCCGGTCAGCGATAAGGAAAGGTTTATAGCTGAGTAGGGCATCCATAATGTTAGACGAATGGCTAAAATATTTTTTAAACGAACGTTTTAAAGTCATGAATAACAGCAAGTTGCGTCGGTTGTTCAGAGGTGTCTTTTTCTATATTCTGGAGCAGCCAACCCCCCGCCAAAATACCGGATGACACGCATGTCTGATGCCATGAAGAAAGCAGCACTGCAATATCACGCCGAACCGATTCCCGGAAAGCTCTCCATCGAGCTGACCAAGCCGACCGAGACCGCCAAGCACCTGGCGCTGGCCTACAGCCCGGGCGTTGCCGAGCCGTGCCGCGAAATCGCCGCCGACCCGGAAAATGCCTACCTGTACACCGGCAAGGGCAATCTGGTCGCGGTCATCTCTGACGGGACTGCCATCCTTGGGCTGGGCAACCTTGGTCCGCTGGCTTCCAAGCCGGTCATGGAAGGCAAGGGCGTGTTGTTCAAGCGCTTCGCCGGCATCAACTCCGTCGATGTCGAGATCGATGCGGAAAGCCCGCAGGCCTTCATCGATACCGTGCGCCGCATCCACACCACCTACGGTGGCATCAACCTGGAAGACATCAAGGCGCCGGAATGCTTTGAAGTCGAGCAGGCGCTGATCGAGCAGTGCAACATCCCGGTCTTCCATGACGACCAGCACGGTACCGCCATCGTCACCGCGGCCGGCATGCTCAACGCCCTGGATATCGCCGGCAAGAAGCTGGAAGACGCGCGTATCGTCTGCCTGGGCGCCGGCGCTGCCGCCATCGCCTGCATGAAGCTGCTGGTGGCCAGTGGTGCCAAGGTCGAGAACATCTTCATGCTCGACCGCAAGGGCGTGATCCACAGCGGCCGTGATGACCTGAACCAGTACAAGGCGATGTTCGCCACCGAGACCGAGCTGCGCACCCTGGACGACGCCATCGATGGCGCCGACGTCTTCGTCGGTCTGTCCGGCCCGAACCTGCTCAAGGCAGAGCAGCTCAAGAAGATGGCCGCCAACCCGATCGTATTCGCCTGCTCCAACCCGGATCCGGAAATTCATCCGGATACCGCTCGCGAAGCACGCCCGGACGTCATCATGGCGACAGGTCGCTCCGACTACCCGAACCAGGTCAACAACGTGCTGGGCTTCCCGTTCATCTTCCGTGGCGCGCTGGACGTGCGTGCGACGCGCATCAATGAAGAGATGAAGCTGGCCGCCGTTCACGCCCTGAAAGACCTGGCGCGTGAGCCGGTCAGCCAGGATGTGCTGGATGCCTACGAGATCGACAGCCTCGAATTCGGCCCGGGTTACATCATCCCGACGCCGATGGACTCGCGTCTGCTCGAGCGTCTGCCGGCCGCCGTGGCCCAGGCGGCCATCGATTCCGGTGTCGCGCGCAAGCCGTACCCGGCGCACTACCCGCTGACCAGCACGGATCAGGTCTACGGTTAAGCGTCAGCGGTCGAATGGCCGGTTGGCGGTGTCGCTGAAGCGACGCAAGACATGAAAAAGCCCTCGTCGGAGTTTCCGGCGAGGGCTTTTTGTTGGTGGCAGCTTTCAGCCATGAACCACGAGCCTTGAGCCACCAGCGACTGGCGACTGGGCAGGCAGGCGTCAGGCCTGTGCTCAGAAGCTGTAGAGGATTGAGGCCGCCGTGGTGGTGTCGGTCTTGGCATCCGACTCGTCGGGCGGGTTGGTGTTGTTCTCGATCTCATGCGAGAGCTTGAGAGCGAGGCTTGCATTGATGGCGACCGTCAGCGCGGTATAGCTGCGACTGATCACGTTCTCGCGCGTGGCCTCCGCCGAGAACTGTTGCTCGAACTTGGAGGTGTCGGACAGCTGCCAGCGGTAGTCCATCGCGCCATAGCCCAGCAGGTAGTTCTCGTGATCCCCCGCCGTGATGTCATCGAAGCGATAGCCCGGCCCGGCCTCGAGGGAGAGGTTGTGCTCGGGGCCATCCAGTATCGTGATGCCCTCACCGACGATGGAGGTGACCTGGTGGTTGTAGCCGGAGAAGCGCTCCTTCTCCCAGCGCAGCAGCCCGAAGGCGTAGTGATCATCGCTGAGGTCATAGCGCTCGCGCTGGCCGACCAGGTACTTGTCGGTCGTGGTCTCGCCACTGCTGGAGACGTGCTTGGCCTCCACTCGGAAGGTGTGGGTCCAGGGCTTCAGGTGCCAGGACAGGCTGGTCTTGCCCAGCAGGGTCTCGCTGTTCGAGTTGCCCGACAGCTTGGTGAAGCCCAGCTCGGCCTGGCCGCTGAAGGGCTCAGAGTCCTCGCTGGCGGGTGGTGGCGCATAGAAGAGGTCGTCTGCGACAGCCGTGTCGAGGGGAAGCAGGGCCAGGCACAGAAACGCGGTCCTGCGCAGTGTGGGCAATGGGTGAAGCATGCGAACTCCGGCATGTTTGAGGCATGACATCATCATCGGGAATATGGCTTGCGAGATGACGCTTGCTGAGCGAGGCGGCCTGGCGCGTCATCCGGACGCTACCAGTGGATCGCGATACGGGGGAGCCTTGCGAATGCTCAGATGGCAGAAGAGCGACCAGCGGCCGCTCTTCCTTGGGCTCTCCCCCTGCCGATGAGGCTGGCAGGCGAGGTCTGGAGATCAGATCAGAAGATGGCCTCGAAAGTTCCGGTACCTTCCGAACCGCTTTCCTGCTCCAGCTCCTTGCGGATGGTACGTTCCTGGTAGGGCGGCAGATTATCCTTGCGGAATAGCTCACTGATGCCACCGGACTGACCGCTGCGCAGGCGCTTGCCAGAGTCCGGGTCGATGGTCGCCGTCACGATGTTGTCCGGACGCTCCATGGTGGAGGACGGCATGCCCTTGAGGGCGCCGCGCATGTAGTCGACCCAGATGGGCAGGGCGGCCTGGGCGCCATACTCGGCCAGGGTGTCATTGGAGTCCTTGCCGACCCAGACCGTGGCCACCAGCTTGCTGTTGAAGCCGGAGAACCAGGCATCACGCTGGTCGTTGGTGGTGCCGGTCTTGCCGGCCAGGTCATCACGACCCAGCGCCAGGGCGCCACGGCCAGTACCGCGCTTGATGACATCCTGCATCATGTCACGAATCAGATACATGGATTCAGGGGAGGCGACACGCTCGGCCAGCGGGTACTGGCGACCGTCACGATTGACGGTGACCATGCCCGGCGCACAGTTGGCGCAGGCAACCGGCGGATGCGCTTCATAGTCGGTCTCGTCATCGCCACGCGTGATGGTATCGATGTACCAGGGCTCGACACGGAAGCCGCCATTGGAGAGCACGGCATAGCCGCGTGCCATCTCCAGCGGGGTCAGCGAGGCGCTGCCCAGGGCCAGTGACAGGCCATTGGGCAGCTCGTCACGCTGGAAGCCCAGCTTGACCAGGAAGTCGAGAGTCTTGTCGAGGCCGACCGTCTGCAGCAGGCGCACGGAGACCAGGTTCAGCGAGCGATACAGGCCAACGCGGATACGGGTCGGGCCGGTGAACTTGCCGCCGGCATTTTCCGGACGCCACACCTTGCCGCCATCCTGAAGCACGACGGGGGCGTTGTTGATGATGGTCGCCGGTGACATGCCGGCCTGCTCGAGCCCGGACAGATAGACGAACGGCTTGAAGATCGAGCCTGCCTGACGGCGTGCCTGGATGGCGCGGTTGAACTTGCTGGCGGAGTAGCTGAAGCCACCTTGCAGGGCGAGGATGGCGCCACTTTCCGGGTCCAGCGAGACGATGGCGGATTGCGCGTCCGGCAGCTGGCCCAGACGGTAGCCGTCGTCCTGCTTGATCACGCGTACCAGATCACCGGCCTTGGCGATCTCGGCGGCCGAACCCGGCACGCCACCACGCCATTTGGCGCTCTTGTACTCGCGTGCCCACTTCAGGCCGTCCCAGTCGAGGGTCACGACCGTGGCGTCGGCCAGCAGTGCCTTCATCTGCTTGCCGGTGCTTTCCACCACGATGGCGGCCTTCAGCGGGCCGTAATCCGGGGTGCGATCGAGCACTTTCAGCCAGTTCGAGACATCACGGTCGATGCCGGCGATGCGCTTCTCGCTCTTCTGGGCTGCCTGCTTGGCGGTTTCCAGCACTTCCGGTGACTTGGAGAGTTCTTCCTCGAGGCCGGCCTGATCGGTCTGGTCCTGAGCTTCCGCTAGCGAGGCGGCGATGTCGGATTCCTCGACCCCGCGCCAACCATGGCGGGTATCGTAGGCGATCAGCCCCTTGATCAGCGCATCACGTGCCATTGGCTGCAGCGAGCTGTCCAGCGTCGTGGTGATGCGGACGTTGTCGGTGTAGGCCTTGTCGCCGAAGCGGTCGACGGCGAAGCTGCGTGCCATTTCCGCGACGTAGGGTGCCTGTACTTCCGGTCTGGAGTAGTGGCGTGCCGCGGTGATCGGTGCCTTGACGGCTTCGTCATAGGCTTGGGGCTCGATGTAGCCCAGCTCCTTCATGCGCAGCAGGATCCAGTTGCGACGGATCAGTGCGCGCTGCGGGTTGGTCAGCGGGTTGAAGCTCGACGGCGCCTTGGGCAGGCCGGCCAGCATGGCCTGCTCGGCCAGGGTCAGTTCATCCAGGGACTTGTCGTAGTAGGTGCGCGCAGCGGCGGCGATCCCGTAGGCGCGATGGCCCAGGAAGATCTTGTTGACGTAGAGCTCCATGATCTCCTGCTTGGAGAGGATCTCTTCCATCTGCAGCGACAGCAGAATCTCGCGAATCTTGCGCGTGAAGGTCTGGTCCAGCGTCAGCAGATAGTTGCGCGCCACCTGCATGGTGATGGTACTGCCACCGGACTGGATGCTGCCGCTGGAGGCCAGCTGCACGGCCGCGCGCGCCAGCCCCTTGGGGTCGATGCCCGGGTGGGAGAAGAAGTTGCTGTCCTCGGCGGCGAGGAGGGCGTCGACGAAGGTCTCGGGGATCTCGTCGTAGGTGACCGGGATGCGGCGCTGGTCACCGTATTCGCCGATCAGCTTGCCATCGCGGGTATAGATGCGCAGCGGCGTCTGCAGCTTGGTATCCTGAAGCTGATGGACGTCGGGCAGGCCCGGCGAGAAGTACAGCGAAGCGCCAACGATGGCCAGAAGTCCCGCGGCACATAGTGATAGCAGCAGCCAGAACACTGGCGAAAATAGTCGTCTCAATAGCTTCATGGGCAAGACAGGGTCCGTGGGTAAGAAAAGCGAGTGGCTGCGCGGGGATTGGCAATTCCATTGCTGGGGCATTATAAGTAGCGGGTTCAGATGCGGCCAGCGTTGAACCCTGACTTGCGCGTCTGTTGTGTTATTCTGGGAAACATAATGTAACATCCTGGAATGATAGAGGGTGTCGCGGCAACGTCGTCAGGGAACCGGCGGCCAGCCAGTCTGGCAAGATCGTCATCAGAGCAGGGGAACGCCAATTGCTGGGACTCAAATCCGCCGGCAAGGGACTCATCGGGGTCGATATCACGTCGGCCACCGTGAAGCTCCTGGAGCTGTCCAGGCAAGGAAATCGATACCAGATCGATAGCTATGCGGTGCGTCCACTCAAGGAAGGCGCAGTCGTCGAGCGACGTATACGGGACATGGACGAAGTCGTGCTGGCCATCAAGCGCGCGGTCGAGCAGGCACAGCCGCGCTCGAAGCGTGCTGTGGTCGCGGTTCCCGCGAGCGCTGCCATCACCAAGACACTGAGCTTCCCGGCCAATCTCGCCGATGACGAGATCGAGCAGCGCATCGCGCTCGAGTCCGAGAAGCACTTTCCCTTTCCGCTGAACGATGTCGCGTTCGACTTCCAGCATCTGGGCGTCAATCCGCGCAATCCCGATCAGCAGGACCTGCTGCTGGTGGCGTGTCGCAGCCTGGACGTCGATCAGCTGACCTCGGCACTGTCCCAGGCCGGCCTCGAGCCGGCTGCCGTCGATGTCGAGACCTTCTCCCTCGAGCGCGCCTTCGGCGAGCTGCGTCATCAGTTGCCGCCGACCTACGACAACGAAGAGTGCGTTGCCGTCGTCGATATCGGCGCGACGATGACCGCCTTCCACGTCATCCAGAATGGTCGCATCGTCTACAGTCGCGACGCCGTCTTCGGGGGGCGTCAGCTGACGGACGAGATCATGAATCGCTTCGATCTCTCCAATGATGAGGCGGGCCTGGCCAAGAAGCGTGGCGGTCTGCCGGATACCTATGACAGCGAAGTGCTGGGTCCGTTCCGCGAGACGCTCATCCAGCAGATCGCACGCTCACTGCAGCTCTATTACACCGCCGGCAAGCGCCGCGAGGTGCAGCGTATCCTGCTCGGGGGCGGTACGGCCGCCATCGTCGGGCTGCGTGAAGGCCTGGCGGAGCACACCGGGCTTGAAGTGATCATGGCCAACCCCTTCACTCACATGAGCGTCAATCCGCGCGTCGACATCCAGGCGCTGGCGGGCGATGCCCCGGCGATGCTCACGGCCTGCGGTCTTGCGATGAGGAAGCGCTCATGACCATCGAGATCAACCTGCTTTCCTGGCGTGAAGACCGGCGTGAGAAGCGCAGCAAGCGCTTCATGGGCATACTGGCACTGGCGGCTGTCATCGGTATCGGTGGCGGCTATGGCATGAGCGAGTATTACCAGAGCCAGCTCGAGGCGCAGCAGCAGCGCCATGCCTTCATCGAGAAGGAAATGGCCCGCCTCAATCGTGACATCAAGGAAGTCGAGGACATCGAGGCACGCCGCACCCAGATGCTCGACCAGATAGAACTGATCCGCAGTCTGCAGTTCTCGCGTCCGGAAACGGTACGGGTCTTCAATCAGCTGGTGACGTCTCTGGTGGACGGCGCCTGGTATCAGAGCATCAGCCGCAGCGGGCGCCAGCTCAAGGCGAATGGCACGGCGGAAAGCACGCGTCAGGTCTCTGGTCTGATGCGCGCCATTGCCCTGTCGGATTCCTTCGGCACCCCGACGCTCTCCGACGTGCAGAGCAATGACGACGATCAGCGCAGCTTCAATATCATGATTCCGGAGCGCCCGACGGGGTCGGCGCTGAGCGCTGCCGATGCGGAAAATGACAAGAAAGGAGGTCGGCGATGAGTTTCATCGATGCTGAAATCCGCCGCCTCAAGTCGACGGATTTTCGTGATCTTGACCTGAAGGAAGCCGGCATCTGGCCGGTCACGCTGCAGGCCGTGCTGGCGCTCATCGTGCTGGGCGCCCTGTTCTGGGCGTCCCATTGGTTCCTTGCGGCGCCCAAGGCGGAAGACCTCGAGCGTCTGCGTGCCCAGGAAAGTCAGCTGCTCCAGCAGTTCGAGAGCAAGGCGTTCAAGGCCGCCAACCTGCCGGCCATGCGCGAGCAGATGGTGGAGCTGGAGTCCCGCATGGGGCAGCTGCTGGAAATGCTGCCCACCGACGCGGAAGTCCCGGCGCTGCTGGATGACATCAGCGAGACGGCGATCAACAACCAGCTGGCGGTCGAGTACATTCGTCTGAAGCCGGCGGAGAATCGCAACTTCTACGTCGAACAACCTTTCGATATCAAGGTGCGCGGCGACTATCATCGTATCGCCGCCTTCATTTCCGGTGTCGCGGGGCTTTCACGCATCGTGACGCTGCATGATTTCGTGCTGACGCCGGTCGCCAACAGCGATGATCTCGAGCTTTCGCTGCTGGCCAAGACCTACAATTATCGTCAGACCCCGGCAACATCAGGAGGCAAGCAATGAGCCTGATGACACGTCGAAATACCGTGATGGGAAGTGTGTTGCTGGTCACTCTGCTGGCGGGGTGTGGAGATCCGCAGCTGGGCGCGCTGGAGGGGGAGCTCGAGTCCTTGAGAGGGCGTCCTTCCGGCAAGGTGCAGGAGTTGCCGCCGCAACCCGAGTATCATCCCGTCACCTATGACATGGCGGATGCGCGCAGTCCTTTCCAATCACGCCTGCCGGAGCCCGAAGAGGAGCTGACGGCCGTCGACAACGGTGTGCGACCGGACCTCGATCGCCCTCGTGAACCACTGGAAGCCTGGCCGATGGAGCAGCTCAGCATGGTCGGGACGCTGGATGTCGATGGCGCGCGTTCGGCGTTGATTCTGACGCCGGAGCAGGAAGTGCAGCGTGTGCGGGTCGGCAACCACATGGGCAGCAACTTCGGCAGGATCACCCGTATCGGTGATACGCAGATCGATATGGTGGAAATCGTGCCCAATGGTCAGGGCGGTTGGATAGAGCGGTCTCGCGCCATGGCGCTGAAAGAGCCCGTGTCGCAAGGTGGTTGAGATCACTGGCGTTGGCAGTAGCCATATTGTCACGGAAGACGAACGGTCGACCCGCAAGAGTTGGCGACCGACACCATAACGCTTCGATAAGAATAAGGCGCGATCAGCCCGACGGTTGAACGGAGCCACGGCGAGACAGGGGACTAGGGAACATGACGCGATTGCAACGAATGAGTCTGCTGGGGCTGGCGGCAGTCGGTAGCCTGATGGCGAATGTGGCGATGGCTGCGTCGTCGCTGCAGGACCTCAACTTCACCGCCCTCGGGGGCGACCGTATGGAGCTCAAGCTCGACTTCGTCGGCGGAGTGCCGGAGGTCAAGGGCTACCGTATCGAGACGCCGCCGCGCATCACCATCGACCTCCTGGATACCAGCAGTCAGCTCGACAAGCGTCGCTTCGATCTGGGGCTCAGCGGCGTGGACGAACTGGTGGCGCTGGAGGCCGGCTCGCGCACGCGTCTGGTCATGAAGCTCAACCAGTCCAAGCCGTACGTCACGCGTACCGAGGGCAACAGCCTCTACGTCATCATCGGCGAGCAGGGCGGAGCGCCGGGCGCTCAGCCTGCGGCTGCTTCCCAGGCGAACGCCGCCAACGTGCCGCCGGACAATCGTGCCCTGGAAGTGGCCAGCGAGCCGGCCGTCAGTGGCATCGATTTCCGTCGTGGCACGGACGGTGAAGGTCGCGTCGTGATCAACTTCAACCGCTCCAATGTCGAGTCACGCGTCACCGAGCGTGGGCGCAAGATCTACGTCGACATCAAGGGCGTGAAGCTGCCGCCGGAGATGAATCAGGTGCTGGATGTCGGCGATTTCGCCACGCCGGTGACGCGTATCGATCCGCAGCGTACCCGTGATGGCGTGCGCATGGTGGTGGACGCCAGTGGCTACTACACCCAGCTGGCCACCCAGGCAGGCAACGAGCTGGTGCTCGAGGTCAAGCCGCTGACGCGTGAAGAGCAGGCGGAGCGCATCAAGGACAAGTTCCCCTACACCGGCAAGAAGATCTCGCTCAACTTCCAGAACATCGAAGTGCGCTCCGTGCTGCAGATCATCGCTGACTTCACGGGGCTCAATCTGGTCGCCAGTGACAACGTCACCGGCAACGTGACCCTGAACCTGAAGGAAGTGCCCTGGGATCAGGCGCTGGATCTGGTGCTCAAGTCCAACGGTCTGGCCAGTCGTCGCATGGGCAACGTGCTGATGGTCGCGCCGGCGGAAGAGCTGGCGGCACTGGAGCGCAAGGAGCTCGAGGCGAACCAGCAGGTCAAGGAGCTGGCGCCGATGACCACCGAATACATCCAGGTGCGTTATGCCAAGGCGGCGGACCTGGCGGCGTTGCTGCGCGGTGAAGGCGGCATCGGTCTGCTGTCCGAGCGGGGCCGCGTGATGGTCGATGAGCGCACCAACACCATGCTGATCCAGGATACCCGCGATACGCTCGAGTCCATTCGCGGCACGCTGGAATATCTCGATATCCCGGTGCGTCAGGTGCAGATCGAGGCGCGCATCGTCATCGCGCGTAGCAGTGTCTCCAGCGAGATCGGTGTCAATTGGGGGCTTTCCAACAGCAGCAACGGCAAGTTCGGCCTGGAAGGCGCGTCGACCGGTACGACCAGTGATGGCGGCCTGAGTGTCAATCTCGGCGATGACAGTGATCCGGGCAGCACCTTCAGCTTCGGTTACCTGTCCGGCGATATCCTGCTGGACCTGGAGCTCTCGGCGCTGGAAAGCGAAGGCAAGAGCCAGACCATCTCCCAGCCCAAGATCATCACCGCCAACCAGAAGAAGGCCGTCATCAAGCAGGGTCAGGAAATTCCCTACGAGGAGGCGACCTCCAGCGGTGCGACCAACATCGAGTTCAAGGAAGCGGTGCTGGCATTGGAAGTGACGCCGCAGATCACGCCTGACAATCGCATCATCATGGATCTGTTGATCAACAATGACGATGTCTCCGATGACAGCTTCAATGGCGAACCGGCCATCGATACCAATGAGATCGAGACGCAGGTGCTGGTCAATGATGGCGAAACCGTGGTGCTGGGCGGCATTCTGACCTCCGAGCAGATTCGCAGCGTCTTCAAGACGCCCTTCCTCGGGGACCTGCCGGTGATCGGGAATCTGTTCCGCTATACCGAAGAGTCCAACGAGAAGGTAGAATTGCTGGTATTCATTACCCCGAAGATCATCGAGGACGGCCTGGCGGTGCGCTGATGCATGTGATTCCCAACGTATTCCTTGTCGGCCCCATGGGGGCCGGCAAGAGCACTATCGGCCGCCTGCTGGCGGCCGACTTGCATCGTGAATTTTGCGATAGCGACCATGTGATTGAAGACCGCTGCGGAGCCAGCATTCCGTGGATTTTCGACGTCGAGGGCGAGTCCGGCTTTCGTGAACGTGAGCAGGCTGTCATCGATGAGCTGACCTCGCTCAGGGAAGTCGTGATGGCCACCGGTGGCGGCGCCATCATGGCGGAGGCCAATCGGCGCGTACTGCGCGAACGCGGCACTGTCGTGTATCTCTACGCGCCTGTCGAACAGCAGCTCAAGCGAGCCGGCCGTGATCGCAATCGTCCGCTGTTGCAGCAGGATGACCCCGGGCGGGTGCTCAAGCGCCTGTTCGAGCTGCGTGACCCGCTCTACCGCGAGACGGCCGATATCATCGTGCGTACCGATCGGCGCAGCCCTCGGGCGGTCACCAACGAGATCCGTCGCCGCATCAAGGCGCTGGCGGACCCGTTGCACGCCCCTGGCTAGTCTCATCAGCGGCTGGTGGCCCTGGCGGGCATCAGTCGCTGTCATCTGTTTCGCCCAAGGAGAATTCTGATGTCCCTGGCACCTGCTCATCGTCTTGATGTCGCGCTCGGCGAGCGTAGTTACCCCATTCATATCGGGCCGGGCCTGACCGCACGTGGTGATCTGATTCGTGAGCACCTTGCGGGGCGTCAGGTGATGATCGTCACCAACACCGTGGTGGCGCCGCTGTATCTGGACGCACTGAAGGCCTCGTTGGGCGAGGGGCTCGATATCCGCGAGGTCATCCTCGACGACGGTGAGCAGACCAAGCACATGGCCAGTATCGGTCTGATCTGGGATGCCCTGCTCGAGGCCGGCTTCAATCGCCGCTGCACCTTGATCGCCCTCGGTGGCGGTGTGATCGGTGACATGACCGGCTTCGCGGCGGCCTGCTATCAGCGGGGCGCAGCCTTCATCCAGGTGCCGACCACGCTGCTGTCGCAGGTGGATTCCTCGGTGGGCGGCAAGACCGGCGTCAACCATCCGCGCGGCAAGAACATGCTGGGCGCCTTCTGGCAGCCGCGTCTGGTGCTGATCGATACCGCAAGCCTCAAGACATTGCCGCAGCGTGAGCTGTCAGCGGGCATGGCCGAGGTCATCAAGTATGGTCTGCTGTGGGATGAAAGCTTCCTGAGCTGGCTGGAAGACAACATGACAGCCTTGATGGCGCTGGACGAGACCCTGCTCGGTGAAGCCATTCGCCGCAGCTGTGCCATCAAGGCGGATGTCGTGGCGCAGGACGAGACCGAGCAGGGCGTGCGTGCGCTGCTCAATCTGGGGCACACCTTCGGGCATGCCATCGAGACGGGCCAGGGCTATGGCGTCTGGCTGCACGGCGAAGCCGTCGGCACCGGCATGCTGATGGCGGCTGAGCTTTCGGCGCGCATGGGCTGGCTGTCGAGTGCGGATGTGGACCGTGTCTCGCACATCATCGCCAAGGCGGGTCTGCCGCTGGCGGCTCCGGAGGATATGGGCGTCGAAGACTTCCTCAAGCACATGCAGCTAGACAAGAAGAATGTCGATGGCCGTCTGCGTCTGATCCTGCTTGAGCGCATCGGCCGAGCGGTGATTACCGAAGAGGCGCCAGCCGGTGTGCTGGCCGACATGCTGGAGCACTGGCCACGCAGCTCTCGCTGACATCCCGGCCAGCCAACGGCTGGTTCATGGGCGCTGCACGACCACGCAAGCCGTCACCCTCTGGGTGGCGGCTTTTTTTTGGCGGGTGTCAGCGCGCCGTGACGGAGTCATTGGCGGAGCGTGATTCCTGAATTGGTATGCCGTATGCGTAATCGGTATGGGGTAAATCGAATAAAAACGCTGTTTTTTATTTAACCAATACTAAAGTTGCAAGGCGAAATTCATGAGGCATGTCTACCCGCTAAGCGCTTGAGCCTACAGGGTTTTTTGGTTGAAGGTTCTTCTAACCTTCGGTTTTGTCAGGTTTTTTTGGTCGATGGGCGACCTGTGGAGAATTGCGCAGGCGGGAAGCTGGGGGATATGCTCGAGGGAAATCTGGCGTCGTGTAGCGACACTGATGGCGCCACTATCGGCAGGTATAAAAATAAAGATAACCGATAACTATAACCGGGAAAATGCTTGAAAAAAAGCATCTGGACACATGATTTCTCCGTGAGGCACGCCCCATGAACAAAGGTCTCCACCATCCGGGAGAGTTCCGCGACAACTGCGGCTTCGGTCTGATCGCCCATATGGAAGGGCAGGCGAGCCACGAACTGCTGCAGACCGCCATTGAATCCCTGACCTGCATGACCCACCGTGGCGGGATTGCCGCTGACGGCAAGACCGGCGATGGCTGTGGCCTGCTGCTCAAGATGCCTGACGGCTTCATGCGCCAGATCGCTCGAGAAACCCTCGGGCTGGAACTGGGCGCTCGCTATGCCGTCGGCACGCTTTTCCTGCCCGATGATGACGCGCGTGAACAGTCCGCGCGTGACGCCTTCGAGTCGGCGCTGAGCGCGCGCAATCTCGAGGTGCTGGGCTGGCGCGACATGCCGGTAGATGACAGCGTGTGCGGCCCGATGGCCCGCGACTGCCTGCCGCGCATCCGTCAGGTCTTCGTCGGCGCCGCCGACGAGCGCACTGACATCGCCTTCAATGTCGATCTGTTCATGGCGCGTCGCTATGCCGAGCAGGCGCTGAAGAGTGAAGAGGACTTCTACGTCTGCTCGCTTTCCGGCAAGGTCATCTCCTTCAAGGGCCTGGTGATGCCGGAAGACCTTCCGCGCTTCTACAAGGACCTGGGCGACCCGCGCCTCGAGACCGCGATCTGTGTCTTCCACCAGCGCTTCTCGACCAACACCGCGCCGCGCTGGCCGCTGGCCCAGCCGTTCCGCTTCCTCGCCCACAACGGCGAGATCAACACCATCGAGGCCAACCGCGGCTGGGCCAACGCACGCAAGGAGAACTTCGTCTCCGAGCAGCTGCCCGAGATCGCCGAGCTGGACGAGATCGTCAACACTGTCGGCTCCGACTCCTCCAGCATGGACAACATGCTGGAAGTCCTGCTGACCGGTGGCATGGATATCTATCGCGCCATCCGCATGATGGTGCCGCCGGCGTGGCAGAACGTCGAGCAGATGGACTCCGATCTGCGTGCCTTCTACGAATACAACTCCATGCACATGGAGGCCTGGGACGGCCCGGCGGGCATCGTGCTCACCGACGGTCGCCACGCCGTGTGCATGCTGGACCGCAACGGCCTGCGTCCGGCGCGTTGGGTCATCACGCGCAATGGTTTCATCACCCTGGCCTCCGAGATCGGCACCTACGATTACAAGCCGGAAGATGTCGTCGCCAAGGGGCGCGTCGGACCGGGTCAGGTGCTGGGCGTCGATACCGAGACCGGTGAAGTGCTGCACACCGATCAGGTCAGTGAGCGCCTCAAGGGCGCGCATCCCTACAAGCGCTGGCTGCGTGAGAACGCCAACTATCTCGAGTCTGCACTGACCGAGCTGGCGCGTTTCCAGCCGATGGATGCCGATCAGCTGGACGTCTACCAGAAGATGTTCCAGGTCAGCTTCGAGGAGCGCGATCAGCTGCTGCGCCCGCTGGCCGAGAGCGGTCAGGAGGCGGTCGGCTCCATGGGTGATGACACGCCGATGGCCGTGCTGTCGCGCCAGAACCGCGTACTGACCGACTACTTCCGTCAGAAGTTTGCCCAGGTCACCAATCCGCCGATCGATCCGCTGCGCGAAGCGATCGTGATGTCGCTGGAGACTTGCTGTGGCGCCGAGCTCAACATCTTCGACGCGACACCGGAGCACGCGCATCGCCTGATCCTGACCACGCCGGTGCTGTCACCGCGCAAGTTCAATGCGCTGGTCAATCACGAAGATCCGGCCTTCACCTCGCAGACGCTCAAGCTGCACTACGATCCGGCGCAGGACTCCCTCAAGCAGGCGCTCAAGGCCCTCTGTCAGCAGGCCGAGGAAGCGGCGCGCAATGGCAAGGTGATCCTGGTACTCAGCGACTGTGGCTTGAAGAAGGGGCAGCTGCCGATCCACGCCGCACTGGCGACTGGCGCCATCCATCATCACCTCGGTGCGCTGGCCCTGCGTCCGCGCGTCAACCTGGTGATCGAGACCGGCTATGCGCGTGATGCGCACCAGATGGCAGTGCTGTTCGGGGTCGGCGCCACGGCGGTCTACCCGTACCTTGCCTATCAGGTGATGGCTGACATGCATCGCACCGGCGAGCTGTCCGGCAACCCTGCTGATGCCCGCGAGAACTATCGCAAGGGCATGCAGAAGGGCCTCTACAAGATCCTGTCCAAGATGGGCATCTCGCACATCGGCTCCTACCGTGGCTCGCAGCTGTTCGAGGCGGTCGGTCTCAACAGTGAAGTCATGGACATGTGCTTCACCGGCATGGCCTCGCGCATCGAAGGCGCCGGCTTTGCCGAGCTGCAGTTCCAGCAGGAGCTGCTGGCCCGTGAAGCCTGGCTGCCGCGCAAGCGCATCAAGCAGGGCGGACTGGTCAAGTACGTGCATGGTGGCGAATACCACGCCTACAACCCGGATGTGGTGGTGAAGCTGCAGCAGGCCGTGCAGCAGGGTGACTACGGCAAGTGGAAGGAATTCGCGCGCCTGGTCAACGAGCGTCCGGTGGCGACCATTCGTGACCTGCTGACCCTCAAGCCGGTCGCCGAGCCGCTGCCGATCGAGGAAGTCGAGTCCGTCGAGTCCCTGCTGCCACGCTTCGACAGCGCCGGCATGTCGCTTGGTGCACTGTCTCCCGAGGCACATGAAGCGCTGGCCCAGGCCATGAACGAGGCCGGTGGGCGCTCCAACTCCGGTGAGGGTGGTGAGGACCCGGCGCGTTACGGCACCGTGCGCTCCTCCAAGATCAAGCAGATCGCCTCCGGTCGCTTCGGTGTCACACCGGCGTACCTGGTCAATGCCGAGGTACTGCAGATCAAGGTCGCACAGGGCGCCAAGCCCGGTGAGGGCGGTCAGCTGCCGGGCGGCAAGGTCAACGACCTGATTGCACGCCTGCGCTACGCCGTGCCGGGGGTGACACTGATCTCGCCGCCGCCGCACCACGATATCTATTCCATCGAGGATCTGGCGCAGCTGATCTTCGATCTCAAGCAGGTCAATCCGTCGGCGCAGGTCTCGGTCAAGCTGGTCTCCGAGCCGGGGATCGGCACCATCGCCACCGGTGTCGCCAAGGCGTACGCCGACCTGATCACCGTCTCCGGCTATGACGGCGGCACCGCGGCCAGCCCGATCACCTCGATCAAGCACGCCGGTTCCCCGTGGGAACTGGGGCTGCCCGAGGTGCATCAGGCGCTGCGCATCAACCAGCTGCGTCACAAGATCCGTCTGCAGACGGATGGTGGCCTCAAGACCGGCCTGGACGTGGTCAAGGCCGCGATCCTGGGCGCCGAGAGCTTCGGCTTCGGCACCGCGCCGATGGTCGCGCTGGGCTGCAAGTACCTGCGTATCTGTCACCTGAACAACTGTGCCACCGGTGTCGCGACCCAGCACCAGGCGCTGCGTGACGAGCATTTTCGCGGCACCGTCGAGATGGTCAAGCACTACTTCCGCTTCATCGCCGAGGAAGTGCGCGAGCTGATGGCACTGCTGGGCGTGCGTCAGATCACCGACCTGATCGGTCGTACCGATCTGCTCGAAGTGCTGGAAGGCGAGACCAACGCGCAGCGTCGTCTCGACCTCACGCCGTTGCTGGGCAATGACTTCGTGCCCAAGGACGCGCCGCAGTTCTGCCAGGTCAGCCGCAACGAGCCGCATGATCCCGGCGCCAAGAACCTCGAGATGCTGGCCGCGATGGAGTCGGCGATCGACAGCCGCAGCGGTGGCGAGTTCAGCTTCCATGTCACCAACTGTGATCGCTCGGTGGGCGCGCGTGTCTCGGGTGAAATCGCCAAGCGCTATGGCGAGGCCGGGCTGGCAGGCTCGCCGCTCAAGGTCAGCCTGACCGGTGTGGCAGGCCAGAGCTTCGGTGTTTGGAACGCGCACGGGCTCGAGATGCATCTGGAAGGCGACGCCAACGACTATGTCGGCAAGGGCATGAACGGCGGCAAGCTGACCATCGTGCCGCCGCGTGGTTCGCGCTTCGAGAGCCACAAGACCGCCATCATCGGCAACACCTGCCTGTACGGGGCGACCGGCGGACGGCTGTATGCCGCGGGTACTGCCGGCGAGCGCTTCGGGGTGCGCAACTCCGGTGCGCACGCCGTGATCGAAGGCGCGGGTGACCACTGCTGTGAGTACATGACCGGTGGTCTGGTGTGCGTGCTGGGCGAGACAGGCGTCAACTTCGGTGCGGGCATGACCGGCGGCTTCGCCTACGTGCTAGACGAGAATCGCGACTTCGTCGACAAGTACAACCACGAGCTGGTGGAAATCCACCGCATCAATACCGAAGCCATGGAGGCCTATCGTCGCCATCTGCGCGAAGTCATCGAGGAATATGTGGCCGAGACCGGCTCCGAGCGCGGGCGCGACATCCTGCGTGATTTCCCTGACTTCGTGCGTCACTTCTGGTTGGTCAAGCCGAAGGCGGCAAGCCTCAACGGCCTGCTGGACCAGTCACGGCGTCAGCCGGAGTGATCGCATCCCTCACCCCAGCATGCCTCGGGTGAGGGCCCGCACCGCGACGGTGCCCGGATTTTGAAGGAGGATTCATCATGGCCAATCAGCTCGCCAACGACTTCCAGTTCATCGATGTGGGTCGTCAGGACCCGCAGAAGAAAGATGCTCGCGTGCGCGCACGTGAGTTCAACGAGATCTATGCCGAGTTCAAGCCGGTAGAAGCCGCCAGCCAGGCACATCGCTGCCTGGGCTGTGGCAACCCCTACTGTGAGTGGAAGTGCCCGGTACACAACTACATTCCCAACTGGCTGAAGCTGGTCTCCGAGGGCAACATTCTCGAGGCCGCCGAGCTTTCGCACCAGACCAACTCGCTGCCAGAAGTCTGTGGTCGCGTCTGCCCGCAGGACCGTCTCTGCGAGGGCGACTGCACCCTGAATGACGGCTTCGGTGCCGTCACCATCGGCTCGGTGGAGAAGTACATCACCGACACCGCCTTCGCGATGGGCTGGCGCCCCGACATGTCCAAGGTCAGCTGGACCGACAATCGCGTCGCCATCATCGGTGCAGGCCCGGCGGGTCTCGGTGCCGCCGATATCCTGGTGCGCAATGGCGTGCGTCCGGTGATCTATGATCGCCATCCGGAAATCGGCGGTCTGCTGACCTTCGGTATCCCGGAGTTCAAGCTCGAGAAGGGCGTGATGACGCGTCGCCGCGAGATCTTCGAAGAGATGGGCATGGAGTTCCGTCTCAACGTCGAGGTGGGGCGTGATGTGACCTTCGATGCGCTGCTCGAGGAATACGATGCCGTCTTCCTGGGCATGGGTACCTACAACGCCATGAGTGGCGGCTTCCCGGGCGAGGATCTGCCGGGCGTGCACAAGGCGCTCGACTTCCTGATCGCCAACGTCAATCACTGCCTGGGCTTCGAGAAGGACCCGGCGGATTACGTCTCCATGGAAGGCAAGAAGGTCGTGGTGCTCGGCGGCGGTGATACCGCGATGGACTGCAACCGCACCTCCATCCGCCAGGGCGCGGAAAGCGTGACCTGCGCCTACCGTCGTGACGAGGCCAACATGCCGGGCTCACGTCGTGAGGTGACCAATGCCCGCGAAGAAGGCGTCGATTTCCTCTTCAACCGTCAGCCGGTGGCAGTGGTCGGCGATGGCAAGGTCGAAGGCGTCAAGGTCGTGCGCACCCGTCTGGGTGAGCCGGATGCCAATGGTCGTCAGCGTCCGGAAGTGGTGCCGGGCTCTGAAGAGATTCTGCCGGCGGATGCCGTGGTCGTGGCCTTCGGCTTCCAGGCAAGCCCTGCGCCGTGGTTCGCCGACTTCGACATCGCCGTCGATGAGCGTGGCCGCATCGCGACCAGCGCCGAGCGTCATGCCTTCCAGACCACCAACGCCAAGGTGTTCGCTGGCGGTGACATGGTGCGCGGCTCCGATCTGGTGGTGACCGCCATCGATGAAGGTCGCCGTGCCGCTGAAGGGATTCTTGATTTCCTGGAAGTGTAAAGGTCATGTGACGTCACGCATCAGGCCCGCCACGGCGGGTCTGATGCGTTATGGCGGGTGCATCGGATGGCGACGCGAGATGGGCAGGTGGTGGCATTCAAATTGAGCCGGAGCAGCCTTTCCGCTAGACTGGCGACCCATCCTGATCCGTTCCCCCGGATCTCTCCTACAGCTCACGTTTTCGGCAGGTTTCCATGACACGATTTATCTTCGTGACGGGTGGCGTTGTGTCCTCGCTTGGCAAGGGCATCGCATCCGCTTCGCTGGCGGCTATTCTCGAGGCCCGTGGCCTCAAGGTCACCATCCTCAAGCTGGATCCGTACATCAACGTCGATCCGGGCACCATGAGCCCGTTCCAGCACGGCGAAGTCTTTGTCACCGAAGATGGCGCGGAAACCGACCTCGACCTCGGTCACTACGAGCGTTTCATCCGCTCGCGCATGACCCAGGGCAACAACTTCACCACCGGTCGCGTCTACGAGCACGTGCTGCGCAAGGAGCGCCGCGGTGACTACCTCGGCGGAACGGTGCAGGTCATCCCGCACATCACCGACGAGATCAAGCGTCGCGTGATCGCCGGCGGTGAAGGCTATGACGTCGCACTGGTCGAGATCGGCGGTACCGTGGGTGACATCGAGTCGCTGCCGTTCCTGGAGTCCATCCGTCAGCTGCGTGCGCAGCTGGGTGGCGAGCGTGCGCTCTTCATGCACCTGACGCTGGTGCCGTACATCAAGACGGCCGGCGAGACCAAGACCAAGCCGACCCAGCACAGCGTCAAGGAGCTGCGTTCCATCGGTATCCAGCCGGATATCCTGATCTGCCGCAGCGAAGTCGAGATCGAGGAAAGCGAGCGTCGCAAGATCTCGCTGTTCACCAACGTCGAAGAGCGTGCCGTCGTCTCCCTGCAGGATGCCGACACCATCTATCGCATTCCGTTGATGCTCCACGAAGCCGGCCTCGATGAGATCGTCTGCGACAAGTTCCGCCTGGAGGCCAAAGAGGCCGACATGTCCGAGTGGGTCGCGGTGCTCGACGCCAAGCTCAATCCGCTCAAGACCATCAACATCGCGATGGTCGGCAAGTACATGGAGCTGCTCGACGCCTACAAGTCGCTGAACGAGGCGCTGATTCACGCCGGTATCCAGGGGCGTGTGAAGGTCAACGTCGACTTCATCGACTCCGAGGAGATCGAGCGCAACGGCACCGACCGTCTGATCGGCAAGGACGCTGTGCTGGTGCCGGGCGGCTTCGGCGAGCGTGGCGTGGAAGGCAAGATCGCCACTGCACGCTTCGCGCGTGAGAACAAGGTGCCGTATCTGGGCATCTGCCTGGGCATGCAGGTTGCCGTCATCGAGTTCGCGCGTAACGTGGCAGGCTGGAGCGATGCCAACTCCACCGAGTTCACCCATGACACCCAGCACCCGGTGGTCGGTCTGATCACCGAGTGGCTGACGCCGGAAGGCAAGATCGAGACCCGCGACGCGGCGTCTGATCTGGGCGGCACCATGCGTCTCGGCGGCCAGGCCTGCAGCCTGCTCAACGGCTCCAAGGCGCATCAGGCCTATGGCAGCGATGAGATCGTCGAGCGTCACCGTCACCGCTATGAGGTCAACGACCAGTTCGTGCCGGCCCTGGAAGAAGCGGGCCTGATCTTCTCCGGACGCAGCGTCGACAACTCGCTGGTCGAGATGGTCGAGCTGCCGGATCACCCGTGGTTCGTGGCATGTCAGTTCCACCCGGAATTCACCTCCACGCCGCGTGATGGCCATCCGCTGTTCACCGGCTTCGTGAATGCCGCGCTCAATCACAAGGCGGCGCGTACTCGCGGCGAGTGATAGGGTGTTGAGCGGGCGCCACCTCGGGTGGCGCCCGTAGGTCTTCTCCGCGGTGGTTGCATGTCTTGATGTTCGCCAGAGCATCCTCAGGCAGACTGCCGATGGACAACGATTTGATGGACGGTGCAGAGATGAGCAACGAACAACGCGTGATCGATTTTGCGGGTCTGCAAGTCGCCAACGATCGTCCGATGACGCTTTTCGGTGGCATGAACGTGCTCGAATCGCGGGAGCTGGCGCTGGAAGTCGCCGAGCAGTACGTCGAAGTGACGTCACGCCTGGGCATGCCGTACGTCTTCAAGGCCAGCTTCGACAAGGCCAATCGCAGCTCCATGCACTCCTACCGCGGTCCCGGGATGGAGAAGGGGCTCGAGATTCTGGCCGAGATCAAGTCGCGCTTCGGTGTGCCGATCATCACGGACGTGCATGAGCCACATCAGGCGGCGGCCGTGGCGGAAGTGGCCGATGTCATCCAGCTGCCGGCCTTCCTGGCGCGGCAGACGGACCTGGTCGTGGCCATGGCGCGCACTGGCGCCGTCATCAACGTCAAGAAGCCGCAGTTCCTCGCGCCGCACGAGATGCGCCATATCGTCGCCAAGTGCGGTGAAGCGGGCAATGACCGGATTCTGCTGTGCGAGCGTGGCTCCAGCTTCGGTTACAACAACCTGGTGGTCGACATGCTCGGCATGGCCGAGATGAAGGATAGCGGCCTGCCGGTATTGTTCGATGTCACCCACTCGCTGCAGCGCCCGGGCGGGCGAGCCGATTCCGCTGGCGGTCGTCGTGAGCAGGTCTTCGATCTGGCACGCTCCGGTGTCGCATTGGGGCTGGCGGGTCTGTTCCTCGAAGCGCATCCGGACCCGGACAACGCCAAGTGTGACGGCCCCTGCGCCTTGCCGCTGGACCAGCTCGAACCCTTCCTGCGCCAGCTGCAATCGCTGGATGCGCTGGTCAAGGGCTTCGCGCCGCTGGACATTCGTTGAGCAGGACTACTGGCCGTTCACCCCTGTGTGAGCGGCCTTTTTGCACTATGGGCAAGATGCCCGTCGTGGTGTTTCAATCCCCCGTGTAGAGGACGACACAAGATGGCCAATATCGTCGAAATCCGCGCCCTTGAGGTGCTCGATTCCCGTGGTAACCCGACCGTACAGGCCGAGGTCGTGCTGGAAGGTGGCCAACGCGCCAGTGCCTGCGCTCCTTCCGGTGCCTCCACCGGTTCGCGTGAAGCGCTGGAATTGCGTGATGGCGACAAGAGCCGTTATCTGGGCAAGGGCGTGCTGAAGGCAGTCGAAGCCGTCAATGGCGCGATCCGCGAGCGCCTCGTGGGCATGGATGCACTCGACCAGCGCGCGCTGGACGATGCCATGCTGGCGCTGGACGGTACCGAGAACAAGGAATCGCTGGGTGCCAACGCGATTCTTGCCGTCTCTCTGGCGGCTGCCAAGGCGGCAGCGCAGGCCAAGGGCATCGAGCTCTACGCTCACATCGCTGAGCTCTACGGCCAGCCGGGCCAGTACTCCATGCCGGTGCCGATGATGAACATCATCAACGGCGGTGAGCATGCCGACAACAACGTCGACATCCAGGAGTTCATGGTCCAGCCGGTCGGCGCGCCGACCTTCCGTGAAGCACTGCGCACCGGCGCCGAGATCTTCCACGCGCTGAAGAAGGTGCTGCAGGGTCGCGAGCTGAGCACCTCCGTGGGTGATGAAGGTGGCTTTGCACCGAACCTGGCGTCCAACTCCGAAGCACTGGCCGTCATCAAGCAGGCCGTCAGCGATGCAGGCTACACCCTGGGCACCGATGTGACCCTGGCGCTGGATTGCGCGTCTTCCGAGTTCTACAAGGACGGTCAGTACAACCTGTCCGGCGAAGGCAAGAGCTTCGACGCACGTGGTTTCGTCGACTATCTGGCTGGCCTGGCCGCGGAATATCCGATCGTCTCCATCGAAGACGGCATGGACGAGTCCGACTGGGAAGGCTGGAAGATGCTGACCGACGAGCTGGGCGACAAGGTGCAGCTGGTCGGCGACGACCTGTTCGTCACCAACACGCGCATCCTGAGCCGTGGTATCGATGAAGGCATCGGCAACTCCATCCTGATCAAGTTCAACCAGATCGGCTCGCTGTCCGAGACCCTGGATGCGATCAAGATGGCGCAGGCCGCCGGCTTCACCGCGGTCATCTCCCACCGCAGTGGCGAGACCGAAGACACCACCATCGCCGACCTCGCCGTCGGTACCTGTGCTGGCCAGATCAAGACCGGCTCTCTGTGCCGCTCTGACCGTGTCGCCAAGTACAACCGTCTGCTGGTGATCGAGCAGCAGCTGGGTGATGTGGCTTACAACGGCCTGAAAGAGATCAAGGGTCAGTAATCGCCTCTGATGTGAGGGCTCAGCGCCCAGCATCGCAGAGGTAACTTGCAACGGGGTCGTGCCTTCTGGCGCGGCCCCGTTGTGCATTGCAGGCGATGATTGAGTGCGTATGGGGGGGATGCAGGAAACAGGCCGCTTTCAGGCACTGATTTCGTGTAAGCCATCTCTTACAAATCCCGCAGGACAATCGAGACACTGGCTGCGAGTTGCCTGCGGATATGAACGTATGTTCTTCAATATCTATTTGATTCTAATCAATATATTTTCTTTGACGGCCTGTTCAGGTATAGCGGGTTAAGCGGTTTGGCTAGTTGCCTCGCCGGCGAATGCTGCCCAGAATGGCTGCATGGACGTGAGGGTGCGGCGGGACACCGCAGTCTCGGCAGGATGCCAACGGGATGATCAGAAAAGACTTGATGGCGAGACAGGACGTTTCGCCCCGCTGAGCAGGACGCTCGGCGGAAAAGGACCTGACATGGACGTCGGTAGCAGAGAGCTGCATATCTTCGCTTGAAGGAGTCAGGCGAGAGATGCCAGGGAAGCAAGGATAGCGGGCATGACACCGGAGTGTGTCAGGATCAGGATGATCCGTCGGCGATGGGAAGCGCCACACAGGCAGGAAGCACGATAACGACACGGAGTGTCGAAGAGCCTCAGGCTCTGATATGCAGTCAGGAAGCTTGCCCTTCACAGGAAGTGACGGATGACGGGACATCATCCGCGTCAGGAATGATGGGGCAGACAGCGTCAGCATCAAGTGGCAGGAAGCCACGACAAGGATGGTCGGACAAGGAATGTCGTGAGGCTGTCAGCTGCACAGGCAGGGAGCGGTACAGGCAGGACGCCGGGCAATGCATGGGCAGGACAGCAGGACAGGCAAATATCTGCACTAACGGGCATTGCGGTGGGACAGCTGCGCGAGCAGTGCTGCAATGCCCGCCACGCGTGACGGTGCGCCCCGAATGACAGGATGTCGTGAAGGGCAGGGACAGCACTCAGGAGTGCGATCCAGGATGGATCGACAGGGACACGCTTGGAGCGGGCGACCTTACGGGGTCGCCCTTTTTTATGCCCGGATGTCAGGGGGCTGAGCTCCTGACATGAGCTTGAGTCTCCGACTTCAGGCACCGACTTCCGGCATCAGATACCGAAACGGCAGCGGCTCCCGAGGGAATCGCTGCCGTTTCTGTCGTGAGAGCCGGGCTTGCCCGGTCAGGGCGGGCAAGCCACTTGCCACGTGAGATGCGGTTTGCTTGAGGGGCTTACTGCTCCAGATACTCAAGCTTGCCATCGACACCATCCCACTTCTCGGCGTCTTCCATGGCGTCCTTCTTCTCGCTGATGTTCGGCCAGACTTCGGCCAGATCGGCATTCAGCTCGATGAATTCCTTCTGGTTCTCCGGCACTTCATCTTCGGAGAAGATGGCTTCGGCGGGGCATTCCGGCTCACACAGCGCGCAGTCAATGCACTCATCCGGGTTGATCACCAGGAAGTTCGGGCCTTCGTAGAAGCAATCCACCGGGCAGACTTCCACGCAGTCGGTGTATTTGCAGCGAATGCAGTTCTCGGTGACGATGAATGCCATGCAGGTCTCCTGACGCGGATTGGCGTCTCTCTCGTAGGTCGTGGTCCAGGCGCCCACCATGTGTCGTCTCGGCGACATCATGGCCTTCAGGTTATAAGCGGCGCAGATGTTATAAGGCGTTATTCTAGTGGCGCTCTGCCGCCCCCGCAATCAGCAGGGGCGGATCGTTTTGGAATGGTGCTATGCCCGAAGGTTGCTGTCGAGCCTTGCCGCTCATTCTCGGGCCAGGCGCGCCAACGCTGGCTCGGTGTGACGGCGCTCAGCGCTGACGGTGCCATTCGTAGATCAGCTCCAGCGCTCGCTTGGGGCTCAGATCATCCGGGTCAAGACCATTGAGGGCCTCGACGACCGGATGCGGCGGTGCCGCGAACAGGTCATTCTGCTGCGGTACCGGCTGGCCCAGCGCATCCTCGCGCGCCACCTGCGGACGATCGACTTCCTGCTGCTCCAGGCTGGTCAGCTTCTCGCGTGCCCGCAGGATGACGCTCTGCGGCACCCCGGCCAGCTGGGCCACCTGCAGGCCATAGCTCTGGCTGGCAGGGCCTTCCTCGACACGGTGCATGAAGACGATGCCATCGCCGTGCTCAGCGGCCGTCAGATGCACGTTGGCGACGGCATCGGCATGCTCGGGCAGCGCCGTCATCTCGAAGTAATGGGTCGCGAACAGGGTGAAGGCACGCGTGCGTGCCAGATGCTCGGCGCTGGCCCATGCCAGTGACAGGCCATCGAAGGTCGAGGTGCCACGGCCGATTTCATCCATCAACACCAGGCTCTCGTCAGTGGCGTTGTGCAGGATGCTGGCGGTCTCGGTCATCTCGACCATGAAGGTCGAGCGGCCGCCGGCCAGGTCGTCCGAGGAGCCGATGCGCGTGAAGATACGGTCCAGCGGGCCGATGCAGGCCCGTGATGCCGGCACGAAGCTGCCGGTATGCGCGAGCAGAGCGATCAGTGCCGTCTGGCGCATGTAGGTGGACTTACCGCCCATGTTGGGGCCGGTGATCACCAGCATGCGCCGCGTATCATCGAAGCGCACATCGTTGGGGACGAAGGGATGATCGCTGACATGCTCGACCACCGGATGGCGTCCGCCTTCGATATCGATGCCCGGGGTCTCGCTGAGTTCAGGGCGCACGAAATCGAGTGCGGCAGCGCGATCGGCGAAGGCGGTCAGCACATCCAGTGACGCCAGCGCACGGGCCGTCTGCTGCAGGCCATCCAGTTCGGTATTCAAATCATCCAGCAGGTGCTCATACAGCAGCTTCTCGCGCGCCAGTGACTTGGACTTGGCGGACAGTGCCTTGTCCTCGAATTCCTTGAGCTCGGGGATGATGAAGCGCTCGGCATTCTTGAGGGTCTGGCGACGGATGTATTCCGGCGGGGCCTCGGCCGATTGCGAGCGCGGCAGCTCGATGAAGTAGCCATGCACGCGGTTGTAGCCGACCTTGAGGTTGCTCAGGCCGGTGCGCTCACGCTCGCGGGTCTCGAGTGCGACCAGATACTGGCCGGCGTTCTCGGACAGGCCGCGATACTCGTCCAGCTCATCGTCGTAGCCATCGGCGATCACGCCACCATCGCGCAACACTACCGGCGGATTCTCGACCAGCGCCTCGCTGAGCATCGCGGAAAGTGCCGGGAACAGGCGGATGGCATCGCGCAGGTCATCGATGGCGCTGCCTTTTTCGACGCTGGCGAGCACGGCGCGCAGCTCGGGCAGGGTGTTGAGGCCATCGCGCAGGCGTGCCAGGTCACGGGGGCGTGCGCTGCGCAGCGCGACACGGGCGAGGATGCGCTCCACATCGCCGATGCGCTTGAGCAGGCCTTGCAGCTCGAAGGGATAGTCGCCATCCAGCAGACGTTGCACCGCCGCCTGACGCTGGCCGATCTGGAGCTGATCGCGCAGCGGGCGGTTGAGCCAGCGCTTGAGCAGGCGTGAACCCATCGCGGTCGCGGTGACGTCCAACACGCTTGCCAGCGTGTTGTCGCTGGTGCCGCCCAGGTTGGTATCGATCTCGAGGTTGCGACGGCTGGCGGCATCGATCACCACCGAGTCATCGCGGCTCTCGACGGCCAGCGCGGTCACGTGGGGCAGGCCGGTACGCTGGGTGTCGCGAGCATAGTCGAGCAGGGCGCCGGCTGCCGTGACGGCGCGCGTCAGGTGGCTGCAGCCGAAGCCGTTGAGGTCCTGGACGCCGAACTGATCGCACAGCAGGCGCAAGGCAGTCTCGTGATCGAAGTGCCAATCGCTCTGGCGGGTCAGGCCCGGGCGCGAGGCCAGGCTGGCGGGGAGGGTACGGCTTTCGCCGACCATGACTTCGGCAGGCGACAGACGCTGGATCTCGGCCAGCAGCTCGTCATCACCATTGACCTCGAGCACGCTGAAGCGACCGGAAGAGAGCTCGAGAGCGGCCAGGCCCCAGGTCTCGCCATCACGGTGCAGCGCCACCAGCAGGTTGTCACGGCTGGCATCCAGCAGCGCCTCATCATGCAGTGTCCCCGGGGTGACGATACGCACGACCTTGCGCTCGACAGGTCCCTTACTGGTCGCCGGGTCACCGATCTGCTCACAGATGGCCACCGATTCGCCCATCTTGACCAGGCGTGCCAGATAGCCTTCGGCGCTGTGGTAGGGCACCCCTGCCATGGGGATCGGTGAGCCACCGGAGCTGCCGCGCGCCGTCAACGTGATATCGAGCAGTTGTGCTGCGCGCTTGGCGTCCTCATGAAACAGTTCATAGAAGTCGCCCATGCGATAGAACAGCAGCACGCCGGGGTGCTCGCGTTTGATCTTCATGTACTGCGTCATCATCGGCGTCATCTGGGGCGCGCTGTTCTTGGCCATGGCCATGGACTTCCTTGACTGCACTGCAATGGGAAAAAGCACACATGCGAGAGCACGGCATGCGGGATGCGCGATATTCTACGGACTGGCGCGGCCGGCTCCAATGCCTGTGATGTCTCCTGCTCGCTGCCCTTTTCACCCGATGACCTCCACAAGGAGAAAGTTCGTGAGCCAATTGACTGGTACGACCCCCGAGGCTGCGTGCGCGAATGCCCTGGCTGAGCAGCTGCAGGCGCTGGCGGTCGCGCGCGGCGTGCGTGTCACCACCGCCGAGTCGTGCACCGGGGGCGGGGTGAGCGCGGCGATCACGGCGATTGCCGGCAGCTCCAGCTATTTCGATGCGGGCTACGTTACCTATTCCAATGCCACCAAGCAGCGCCTGCTGGGGGTCAGTGAGGCATCGCTTGAAACATTCGGTGCCGTCTCCGAGGCAGTCGTGTGCGAGATGGTGAGGGGCGCCTGTCGCGAAAGCGGCGCTGAGCTGGGGGTGGCGATCAGCGGTGTGGCCGGCCCCGGCGGGGGAAGTGACGAGAAGCCCGTCGGCACCGTATGGCTGGCGTGGGGGAGCGAGATGCGCCAGCAGGCACGCTGCTGTCACTTTCCCGGCGACCGGCAGGCCGTACGCGACGCCGCCGTGCGGGAGGCGTTGCAGGGCTTGATCGAGCGCGTGGAGGCCTTGCAGATCGGCACCGAAGACGCGTGAGCCCGATGCAAGCCCCGCGTTGAGGGTGCTGCCTGAAAAAGCGCATCACCGGACTGGCAGAGTGACGCAACTTGCGGCATTATACTGTCCATGTATACAGGGTTTTGCCACGACACCTCAGCCGCTAGTCTGACGGTGTCTGCTCAGCTCTCAGTGACAGAATTCTCTATTCCAGGTGGCAGCCCGTGTGGCTCCGCCGTTCGACAGGAGGCCACATGGCAAAGGACGACAATCGTACCAAGGCGCTGAACGCGGCGCTGTCCCAGATCGAGCGCCAGTTCGGCAAGGGCGCCGTCATGCGCATGGGCGATGCCCCGCGTGTGGCCATCCCGTCGGTTTCCACCGGTTCTCTGGGGCTGGATATCGCACTCGGCATCGGCGGCCTGCCCTTCGGGCGCGTGGTCGAGATCTACGGCCCGGAATCCTCGGGCAAGACGACACTGACCCTCTCGGTCATCGCCCAGGCGCAGAAGCAGGGCAAGGTCTGTGCCTTCATCGATGCCGAGCACGCGCTGGATCCGTCCTACGCCGAGAAGCTGGGCGTCAATCTGGACGAGATGCTGGTCTCCCAGCCGGACACCGGTGAGCAGGCGCTCGAGATCGTCGACATGCTGGTACGTTCCGGCGGCGTTGACGTCATCATCGTCGACTCCGTGGCGGCACTGACGCCGCGTGCCGAGATCGAAGGCGAGATGGGCGACTCCCACGTCGGCCTGCAGGCGCGTCTGATGTCCCAGGCGCTGCGCAAGGTGACGGGTCACATCAAGAACGCCAACTGCATGGTGGTGTTCATCAACCAGATCCGCATGAAGATCGGCGTGATGTTCGGCAGCCCCGAAACCACGACGGGCGGTAACGCACTGAAGTTCTACGCCAGTGTGCGTCTGGATATCCGTCGTACCGGTTCCGTGAAGTCCGGTGATGAAGTCACCGGTAACGAGACCCGCGTCAAGGTCGTCAAGAACAAGGTCGCGCCGCCGTTCCGTCAGGCCGAGTTCCAGATTCTTTACGGCAAGGGCATCTATCACGCCGGTGAGGTGATCGACCTGGGCGTGCAGTGTGGTCTGGTCGGCAAGTCAGGCGCCTGGTACAGCTATCAGGGCAGCAAGATCGGTCAGGGCAAGGCCAACTCCGCCCAGTACCTGGAAGACAATCCCGCCATCATGGAGGAGATTGAAACCCAGATCCGCGCACAGTTGCTGGCAGCACCGGAAACCAAGGAAGAGCCGAAAGAGACCGCGGCCGCCGAGAGTGAAGACGACCTGGATATCGATCTCGATTGAGGTTCGTCCAGAAGAAAGAGCTAGAGCGCCAGCCGCCAGGCTGGCGTCATCGCACCGTGTCGTTTCCGACCCGGTGAGATGATCCCAAGGCGCCCGCCCCGATGACTCGGAGGCGGGCGCCTTGCGTTCACGTCCATCGATGTCCTTCTGCTCAACCCCGGGGAGCATGACCATGCACGATGACAGCGCTGAAATGGGTGGGCCTGAGTATCAACCGCTCGACTCAGGCGCGATGACGCCGCAACGGCGTGCGCGCAATGATGCCATCGCGCGTCTGGCGCGCCGCGAACATAGTCGCCGCGAGCTGCACGACTATCTCAAGGAGCGTGACTACCTGCGGGCGGTCAGCGATGACGAGTTGGCACAGCGGCAAGCCGCGGGCGAGGAGGGCACACAGGCGGCCTTGAGTCGCGATGAGGTCGAGCTGCTGATCGAGGAGGTGCTGGAGCGCATGGCCGAGGAGGGCCTGCAATCCGATGAGCGCTTTGCCGCCAGCTTCCTGCGGACGCGAGTGCTGCGCGGGCAGGGGCCGAGGCGTATCCAGCAGGAGCTTCGCCAGCGTGGTATCGATAGCGAGACGCTCAATGCCGTGATGCGTGCCGCCAGTGACCCGACGCCGGATGCCTTCGGTCATGTCGAGGCGGTGGATTTCTTCGAACTGGCGCGCGAGACGCTGGCCAGGCGCTTCTCCGGCCCCGGCGAGGGGCACAAGGAGCGTGCACGGCGCGAACGCTTTCTGCTCCAGCGCGGCTTCGACTATGAGCAGCTGCGCTATGCCATGGAGTCCGCCTGGAGTGATGAGGGCGAAGAAGGCTAGCTGGCGGGCGACTGTTTGGCTCTCATGACGCGCAAACCGGCGCTTCAAGACATTTCCCCCCCTTTAGCTTGCGCGAACAGGCGTTATACTAGGTCGTCTTGCGACGGCACGGGGCAGGCGCCTTCTTTCATGCTTTTCATTGCACCTCCATGCATACCCACATGGATGAATATGCAGAAACCATGCGGAAGTCATGCAGAAGACCCCCGGAGCGTCTTTACGCACATCGCTACGGAACCTCTATGAAAAGCGCAGAAATCAGAAACGCCTTCCTGACCTATTTCGAGAAGCAGGGCCATACCATCGTTCCCACCAGCTCCCTGGTGCCGAACAACGACCCGACCCTGCTGTTCACTAACGCCGGCATGGTGCCCTTCAAGGATGTCTTCCTGGGCCGTGACCCGCGTGGCTACAGCCGTGCGACCTCCGCGCAGCGCTGCGTGCGCGCCGGTGGCAAGCACAATGACCTGGACAACGTCGGCTATACCGCCCGTCACCACACCTTCTTCGAGATGCTGGGCAACTTCAGCTTCGGCGACTACTTCAAGCGCGAAGCCATCCAGTTCGCCTGGAAGTTTCTGACCGAAGAACTCGGCCTGCCGAAGGAGAAGCTGTGGGTCACCGTGCACGTCAGCGATGACGAAGCCCGTGACATCTGGTTCAACGAGGTCGGCATCGATCAAAACCGCTTCTCGCGTCTCGACGAGGACAACTTCTGGCAGATGGGCGACACCGGTCCGTGTGGTCCGTCCTCCGAGATCTTCTATGACCACGGCGAAGACGTCGCCGGTGGCCCGCCGGGCAGCCCGGACGAGGACGGCGATCGCTACATCGAGATCTGGAACCTGGTCTTCATGCAGTTCGATCGTGACGCCGAGGGCACGCTGCACCCGCTGCCCAAGCCGTCCATCGATACCGGCATGGGCCTGGAGCGTGTCGCGGCCGTGATGCAGGGCGTGCACTCCAACTACGAGATCGACCTGTTCCAGAATCTGCTGGCCGCAGCAGCCGAGATCATCGGTCACGACAACATCGCCACGCCGTCACTGCGCGTGGTGGCTGACCACATCCGCTCGTGTGCCTTCCTGATCGCCGATGGCGTGCTGCCGTCCAACGAAGGCCGTGGCTACGTGCTGCGTCGCATCATCCGTCGCGCCGTGCGTCACGGTCACAAGCTGGGGGCGCGTGGCAGCTTCTTCTACAAGCTGGTCGCGGCTCTGGACAGCGAGATGGGCGATGCCTATCCGGAACTGCGCGCCGCACGCGAGCAGATCGAACGTGTGCTGCTCAAGGAAGAAGAGCAGTTCGCACGTACGCTGGAACATGGCATGAAGCTTCTTGAAGAAGCCATCGCTGGCCTCGAGGGCAATACCCTCGACGGCGAGACCATCTTCAAGCTCTACGACACCTACGGCTTCCCGTATGACCTGACCGCCGACATCTGCCGCGAGCGCGAGCTGATCCTCGATGAGGCAGGTTTCCAGGCGGCCCTGGAAGCACAGCGTGATCGCGCCCGTGCCGCCAGCAACTTCGGCGGCGACTACTCCGCCAACCTGGTGCTGGAAGGCGAGACCGTCTTCACCGGTTACGACCAGCTGGAAGGGGAAGCCACCGTCACCTCGCTGTTCGACGCCGAAGGCAATGCCGTCGAGCAGCTCGAGGTGGACACCAAGGGCATCGTGGTACTCGATACCACCCCGTTCTACGGCGAGTCAGGTGGCCAGGCCGGTGACACCGGTTATCTGCATCTGGATGGCGGCCGCTTCCAGGTCAGCGATACCCAGAAGCAGACTGGCCATCACCTGCATCACGGTGTGCTGATCGAAGGCGCTCTCAAGGTCGGTGACAAGGTGCGTCCGCAGGTCGATGCCGAGCTGCGCGCGGCTTCCGTGCGCAACCACTCCGCCACGCACCTGCTGCACGAAGCGCTGCGTCTGGTGCTGGGCGAGCACGTTCAGCAGAAGGGCTCGCTGGTCACGGCCGAGCGTCTGCGCTTCGACTTCAGCCACTTTGAGGCGATGACGGCCGAGCAGCTGTCCGAGGTCGAGCGCATCGTCAACGCGCAGATCCTGGCCAACGCCGAGACCACCATCGAGTTCATGAGCCTCGATGAGGCTAAGGCGCGCGGCGCAGCGGCTCTCTTCGATGCCAAGTATGGTGAGGAAGTCCGCGTGCTGACCATCGGTCAGGATGCCTTCTCCATCGAGCTGTGCGGTGGGACTCACGTCAAGCGCAGCGGCGACATCGGCCAGATGCACATTCTCGCCGAGACCGGCATCGCGTCCGGCGTGCGTCGTATCGAGGCCATCACCGGTCGCGCCGCGCGTGACTTCCTGCTCGCGCAGGAAGCGACTCTGGCTCGCCTCGGTGAGCGTCTCAAGGCCAAGCCGGAGCAGGTCGAGGAGCGCGTCGGCAGCCTGCTGGAGCGCAACCGCGGCCTCGAGAAGGAGCTTGAACGCCTCAAGGCCAAGCTGGCGTCCGCTTCGGCCAGCGACATGCTCAGCGACATCGCGAATGTCCAGGGCATCAAGGTGCTGGCCAAGCAGGTCGAAGGCGTCTCCGGCAAGGAGCTGCGTGGCCTGATGGATGACCTCAAGTCCAAGCTCGGCTCCGGCATTCTGGTGCTCGGCGTCGCGGACGGTGACAAGGTCAGCCTGATTGCCGGTGTCACCGATGACCTGACCTCACGCGTCAAGGCGGGTGACCTGGTGCGTCACGTGGCCGAGCAGGTCGGCGGCAAGGGTGGCGGTCGTGCTGACATGGCCCAGGCCGGTGGCAGTGACGCCGCCTCGCTTCCGGGCGCACTGGCCGGTGTGCCATCATGGGTAGACGCCCAGCTGGGCTGACAGTACAAGATGAAGGCCGGGCTCCTCTTGAGGAGACCCGGCCTCTTTTTGGGCTCACATGAGCTTCATGTGGGGACAACGCAAACGGACACGGATAACGGAAACGCACATGGCGCTATACGTTCAGAAGTTCGGAGGCACTTCGGTCGGCTCGGTGGAGCGGATCAAGGCCGTCGCCGAGAAGGTCAAGCGATTCCGCGATGAAGGCCATCAGATTGTCGTGGTCGTCTCTGCCATGAGTGGCGAGACCAACCGACTGATCGGTCTCGCCAGCGAGATCAATGATGACCCGACACCGCGCGAGATGGACATGCTGGTCTCCACTGGCGAGCAGGTCACCATTTCCCTGCTGGCCATGGCGCTGCAGAAGATCGGCGTCGACGCGACCTCCTACACAGGGGCGCAGGTGGGAATCCGCACCGATAGCGCGCACACCAAGGCGCGTATCCAGCACATCGATACCGATGACCTGCGTGAAGACCTCGACGATGGCAAGGTGGTCGTGGTGGCAGGCTTCCAGGGTGTCGATGAAGAGGGCAACATCACGACGCTGGGTCGTGGTGGCTCTGACACCACCGGTGTCGCACTGGCTGCCGCACTGAAGGCGGATGAGTGCCAGATCTACACCGATGTCGATGGTGTCTATACCACTGACCCGCGCGTGTGCTCCAAGGCACGTCGTCTGGAAACGGTGACCGTCGAGGAAATGCTGGAAATGGCGAGCCTGGGCTCCAAGATCCTGCAGATCCGTTCGGTGGAATTCGCCGGCAAGTACAATGTTCCCCTGCGTGTGCTGTCTTCCTTCGAGGATGGCCCGGGTACCCTGATCGTCGCTGAGGAAGAAGACAACATGGAAGAACCGCTGATCTCCGGCATCGCCTTCAATGTCAACGAAGCCAAGCTGACTCTGCTCAACACGCCGGATATCCCGGGTGTCGCTTCCAAGATTCTGGGCCCGATCGCCGATTCCAACATCGAAATCGACATGATCGTCCAGAACGTCTCTCCGGACGGCAATACCACTGACTTCTCCTTCACCGTCGCCAAGACCGACTTCAAGGCGACCCAGCGTATCCTGACCGAGACGGTGATTCCGTCCGTCGGTGGTGGTGAGATGCGCGGTGATGACAACATCGCCAAGGTCTCGCTGGTCGGTGTCGGCATGCGTTCTCACGCCGGTGTCGCCTCCAAGATGTTCCGCGTGCTGGCGGAAGAAGGCATCAATATCCGCATGGTCTCCACTTCAGAGATCAAGATTTCCGTCCTGATCGACGAGAAATTCATGGAGCTGGCGGTTCGCTCCCTGCACACCGCTTTCGGGCTGGATGCAGAAGCGATCAGCGACGAGACTGCCTGAGTCTCACCACGGAGCGTGCAGCAAGGAAGTCGTAAAGACACCGACAATCAATGACTTGCCCAAGTCGTAAAGCGTCGGTGCCCAGGCCGGGGATATTGGTCTGGCAGACGTGCGGCACGTGAAGTCGATAGCGCCCGATGCATTTTCTGTCATTCTTCTGAATGTCAGTCTGTGCATCGGGCGCTTTCATTCAACGTGTCTATCGGGTGTGATGAAGGTATGGCATTGGCCGTCGGAGCATGCATAGCGCATAATTCGAGCTTCATGCATCAGGGTGGTCGACTTGTCCCGGTCGATCGCCGCCTCCACATCCCGTTGAAGTCCCAGCTGTTTTGAATTTCTGACAAGGAGATCAGTCATGCTCATCCTGACCCGTAGAGTGGGTGAAACTCTGATGATCGGAGACGACATCACTGTCACCGTTCTCGGAGTGAAAGGTAATCAGGTGCGTATCGGTGTGAACGCGCCCAAGGACGTTGCCGTCCATCGAGAAGAGATCTATCAGCGCATCCAGCGTGAGAAAGAAGACAATGGCGATGCCATCGCCTGACGGCATGCTGCGCCTGCACGTCGCACGATCCTGCACGACCCGATGAACGCCAGCCATTGTCCCCATGGCTGGCGTTCGCGTTTGTGGGCCTGGTGCAGGCGAGGGCGGCCCGCCTAGCTCATGAACAACGGCGTACGTACCTCCATGAGCAGCGGCTCATGCGGGGTGATGAGAGGGCGGCTTGTTCAAGTCTGTGTTCCGTAAGGGAAAAATTTGGCTTTTTTCTCAAAAAGGGGGAGACAAGCCGATTCTGGTTCGGTAATATGCCCGCTCCCTCGAACGAGACGCGACGACAGGCTAGCCATCGTCATGTTCTGGTTCATGCGGGGAGATTGCTTGGGGGCGCGCAGCCTCGAGCCTGTTGTCGAGTGGTGATGAGATGTTCAGCATCGAAGCCAAAAAATCGACACAGGGGCTGGACAAAGCCCAATCAAATGAGTAAGATATGCGCCGTACCTGATGAGGAGAGGTGGCCGAGTGGCTGAAGGCGCTCCCCTGCTAAGGGAGTATAGGGTTTATAGCCCTATCGAGGGTTCGAATCCCTCTCTCTCCGCCATTAGGTACAAATGCAGTAAGATGCGCCCTTAGCTCAGCTGGATAGAGTACCTGACTACGAATCAGGCGGTCGGAGGTTCGAATCCTCCAGGGCGCGCCACTGCAACGCAAGACATGAAGTTGGAAAGACGCGGTACTCGCACGATAAAGTCCTGAAGTCATTTGAAATGCTCAGGCCACAGATTTCAAGGTTTATGCGCCCTTAGCTCAGCTGGATAGAGTACCTGACTACGAATCAGGCGGTCGGAGGTTCGAATCCTCCAGGGCGCGCCAATTGAAAAACCCGCTTCACTGAAGCGGGTTTTTCTTCGTCTGAAGAAAAGTCAGGCAATGAAAGAAGCCAGGCTTTGAGGCAAGGTTCTTAAACAAGGCTCTGAAGCAAGGCTCTGAGGCAAGATCAGCGCCGAGTGATCGCCGCCTGCACGGCCCCGATCCCCGCATTGCTGATGATCTGAGTGTTCTACCGCTTTCCTTGACTGTGATGTCACGCCTTCGGGCGGACGATCGCCAGGGCGCCCTTTTCGCGAGGGGCGCCCTTTTTTTGGTTCACTGATCGGGGCAGCGGCCGGATCGGGTGTTGGCCGGTGCTGATGTTCAGGTTTCGGTTTCGGTTCCGGCTCAGGTTCCAGTTCAGGCTCAGGCCGGGGTGGTCGCGGCTTCCGTTTCCGATGCCTGAGGCGATTCTGGTGCCTGAGCCGGCTCCGGCATGCGAGTCACCGACGTCAGAAGGCTTGGCGCCAGCTCCAGCGCAGTGCCGGCCACCAGGCCGGTGAAGAACTCGGCGCGCTCCTTGTGGCGCTTGATGGCCTGGAAACGGCTTTCGGCTTCCGCGTTGCCGCTCTGGCGCATCATGTTCATCCACTGCTTGAGTAGCGGCACCATCACCTTGTCGGGGAGGTGAGCGCAGCGCTCAGCATGGGAGAGCAGCACCTGCGCACGCTGTGTCCAGTCCGTCTCGGGCAGCAGCTCTCCGGTCGCCTGCCAATGCTTGATGCGCGCCGCCAGGAAGGGGTCAGCCAGGGCGGCCCGCCCCAGCATGACATCGCGACAGCCGGACAGGGAGCGCGCCCGCCAGTAGCAGTGCATATCCCAGATATCGCCATTGGCGACCACCGGAATGGAAAGCTCGGAGGTGATCTTGCCGATCCATTCCCAATGCGCCGGTGGGCGATAGCCTTCCTGTTTGGTGCGCCCATGCACCACCAGCTGGGTCGCACCGCCTGCCTCGGCTGCCTGAGCGCAGGCCAGCGCCAGGCGCCGATCATTGAAGCCGAGACGAATCTTGGCGGTGACCGGCACGCCCGTCCCCTCGAGTGCCTTGCGCACGCCTTCCACCGCGCGGAAGACGCGTTCCGGCGAGCGCAGCAGCGCCGCGCCACCATCATGTCGGTTGACGGTCTTGGCCGGGCAGCCGAAATTGATATCGACGCTTGGCGCACCCAGACGCGCGGCGACGCGGGCATTGATGCCCAGTGCCTCGGGGTCGGCTCCCAGCAGCTGCAGGGCGACCGGGGTCTCGTGTCGTGTACGGGCCGTCTGTGTCGGGGAGGCGTCGAGCAGCTCCGGACAGATGCGCTTGAAGACGCGCGGCGGTAACTTGACGTGGGTCACGCGCACGAATTCCGTCACGCACCAGTCGTAGCCGCCAAGGCCAGTGAGACATTCGCGCGTGATGTCATCTATCACGCCTTCCATCGGCGCGATGCCGATGCGGCCGGCCCGCGCGAGGGCCTGTGGGGTCAACGATGGTGTCATTGCAATTGCCGTGGAATCAGGCACTTTAGAGCGACCAACAAGCATTGAATGCAGCTGCATGGGCATACCGACAGAGGCTATCGGCGGCGGAGCCTATCCGTCGTGCCGTGTCCGGCGTGACCGAAGGCATTGGCGTTCAGCGCAGGCGCTGCGCCGTAGTGCGGCTCGATAACGAGAAAGACTCGAGGACACTGGCATGCAAGAGAATGATCTGCTCGGTGAAGGCTTGAACCTGATGGTGTTCGGGATGGGGTTCGTGTTCGTGTTTCTAAGTCTGCTGGTGGTCGCCATGATGGCGATGGCCAGGCTGGTGGATCGCTTCGCGCCCGCACCAGTGCCCGCTGCGCCAGGTGCTGCGCGGGCGCCGGCTGCCCCGGCCCCTGCGGCAGAGGACGACAGCGAACTGACGGCCGTCATGGCCGCGGCGATTCACCGCTTCCGGCAGGACCAGCACAGGCACTGACGCTTGCGCGGCTTCGCCGATAGCGTCTGGGCTCTGCCGAGCGTCTGACCACTGCCAAGAGTAGCAGGCGGCGATTCTATCACGAGCAGTACGGTGGGTAGACCTCCCCCCGAGTGCAATATTCTGTGTTGCAGGCTGACGCAACAGGCAGCCTGCAGCGCGCGCAGAACTCGATATCCACAATATAAAGAACAAGGGATCACTCATGGACAAGCAACCGCTGGGCATCACGGATGTGGTACTGCGCGACGCGCATCAGTCACTGTTGGCCACGCGCATGCGCCTCGATGACATGCTGCCGATCGCCGCCAAGCTGGACGACATCGGCTTCTGGTCGCTGGAGAGCTGGGGCGGTGCGACCTTCGACGCCTGCATTCGCTACCTGGGCGAAGACCCCTGGGCGCGCATTCGTGCCCTGAAGGAAGCGATGCCCAAGACCCAGCAACAGATGCTGCTGCGCGCACAGAACCTGCTCGGCTATCGTCACTACGCCGATGATGTGGTGGATACCTTCGTCAAGCGCGCCGCGACCAGCGGTGTCGATGTCTTCCGTGTCTTCGATGCCATGAATGACCCGCGCAACCTCGAGCGTCCGCTCAAGGCGGTACTGGATCAGGGCAAGCATGCCCAGGGCACCATCTCCTACACCGTGAGCCCCGTGCACACCCTGGAGATGTGGGTCGAGCTGGCGCAGAAGATCGAGTCCATGGGCGCCCAGTCGCTGGCGATCAAGGACATGGCAGGCCTGCTGACGCCGTACACCGCCTTTGAACTGGTCTCGCGCCTCAAGGCGAGCCTGTCGATCCCGATCCACATGCAATGCCACGCCACCACCGGGCTTTCCACCGCCACGGCCCTCAAGGCCATCGAGGCGGGCATCGACAACGTCGACACCTCCATCTCTTCCATGTCGATGACCTACGGCCATAGCCCGACGGAATCCGTGGTCGCGATGCTGGCGGGAACCGAGCGCGATACCGGGCTCGATCTCGAGAAGCTCGAGGATATCGCCGGCTATTTCCGCGAAGTGCGCAAGAAATACGCGGCCTTCGAGGGCAGTCTGCGCGGTATCGACTCGCGCATCCTGGTCGCGCAGGTGCCGGGTGGCATGCTCACCAACATGGAAAGCCAGCTCAAGGAGCAGGGCGCCGGTGACAAGCTGGATGACGTGCTCGCCGAGATTCCGCGGGTGCGCAAGGACCTGGGCTATATCCCGCTGGTGACCCCGACCTCACAGATCGTCGGCACTCAGTCGGTGATGAACGTGATGATGGGCGAGCGCTACAAGTCGATCTCCAAGGAAGTGCAGGCGCTGCTCAAGGGCGAATATGGCGCGGCACCGGCGCCCTTCGACAGTGAGCTTCAGTCCCGCGTGCTGGAAGGCGGCGAGCCGATCACCTGCCGCCCGGCCGACAACCTGACGCCGGAGATGGAGCGTCTGCGTGAGGAGCTCAAGGGCAAGGCCAGTGAAGAGGGCATCACGCTGGAAGGCGGCGAGCGCGAGACCGATGATGTGCTGACCTACGCGCTGTTCCCGCAGATCGGCCTCAAGTTCCTGCGCAACCGTGGCAACCCGGATGCCTTCGAGCCCGCCCCGCAGGCTGTCGATGACAAGGCGTCCAAGGCTGCAAGTGCGCCGGTCTCCAGTGCTCCAGCCGTCAGTACTCAAGCCGCGTCGAGCGGTCCGCAGACCTACACCCTGAACGTCAACGGCAAGCAGTATGTGGTCGAGGTCGCCGAGGGTGGAGACATCACCCAGGTGCAGGCCAGCGCGCCAGCGGCGCCTGCTCCGGCAGCCGTAGCGGCGGCACCTGCCGCACAGGCCGCCTCCGGTGAGCCGGTGAGTGCGCCGCTGGCGGGCAACATCTTCAAGGTCAATGTCAGTGTCGGTGACAGCGTGGCCGAAGGGGATGTGGTCATCATCCTCGAGGCGATGAAGATGGAGACCGAGATCCGTGCCCACCAGGCCGGTACCGTCTCCGCGGTGAAGGTCAAGGAAGGCGACAGTGTCAGTGTCGGCGACGTTCTGATCACCCTCTGAGCCGGTGTGTCCGGCCCGTCGTCATGCGCGGCGGGCCGGTCGGTGATGCTCCTCTGCAAGGCGACACGACATGGACAAGATACTCAACCTCTGGCACGGCTCGGGGCTCTACAACATGAGCTTCGGCCAGCTGGCGATGATCGTCATCGGCCTTGGCCTGCTTTATCTGGCGATCCGCAAGAACTTCGAACCCCTGCTGCTGGTGCCGATCGGCTTCGGCGGCATTCTGGCCAACATCCCGGAAGCCGGGCTGGCGCTGTCTGCCGCCGAGCAGGCGGCCCATCTCGGCAAGCCGGAGCTTCTGGCTTCGATGGCCAATCTGCTCAACGTCAACATCGCCAGCCTGCCGCTGGATGAGGCACGTCACGCGGTGGAGCAGGCGCTGCATGGCGAGATTCCCGCCGCGCTCAAGCAGCAGGCCAGCAACATGGCGCTGGATGGCGGCTTCTCCAACGGCATGCTCTACAGCTTCTACAGCGTGGCGATCGCCTCCGGCATCGCGCCGCTGGTGATCTTCATGGGCGTGGGCGCGATGACGGACTTCGGCCCGCTGCTGGCCAATCCCAAGACCCTGTTCCTCGGTGCGGCGGCGCAGTTCGGCATCTTCGCGACCCTGCTGGGCGCGGTGGCGTTGACCTCGATGGGCCTGATGGACTTCAGCCTGCAGCAGTCGGCGGCCATCGGCATCATCGGCGGTGCGGACGGCCCGACCTCCATCTATGTCGCCAGTCTGCTGGCGCCGGAGCTGCTGGGCGCGATCGCCGTGGCGTCCTACTCCTACATGGCACTGGTGCCGATGATCCAGCCGCCGATCATGCGCGCGCTGACCACCGCCAAGGAACGCAGCCTGGTCATGACCCAGCTGCGCCCGGTGTCCAAGACCGAGAAGATCCTGTTCCCGCTGGTGCTGCTGATCATGGTGGCGATGCTGCTGCCGGACGCCGCACCGCTGCTGGGCATGTTCTGCTTCGGTAACCTGATGCGCGAGTGTGGTGTGGTGGAGCGTCTGTCGGATACCGCGCAGAACGCACTGATCAACATCACCACCATCTTCCTGGGACTGTCGGTGGGCTCCAAGCTGCAGGCCGACAAGTTCCTGGCGGTGGAGACGCTGGGCATTCTGGCCCTCGGCGTGGTCGCCTTCGGTATCGGCACGGCCTGCGGGGTACTGATGGCCAAGCTGATGAACAAGGTCTCCAAGACACCGATCAATCCGCTGATCGGGTCGGCCGGTGTCTCGGCGGTGCCGATGGCGGCACGTGTCTCCAACAAGGTCGGGCTCGAGTACAACCCGCACAACTTCCTGTTGATGCATGCCATGGGGCCGAACGTGGCCGGCGTGATCGGCTCGGCGGTTGCTGCGGGGGTGATGATCAAGTACCTCGGCTGATCGTCACCACAGCACTGATACGACAACGCCCGCCATGGCTACCATGGCGGGCGTTGTCGTATCTCGGGCCTTCATCAGCGGCGCTTTATCTTGTCTCGGCCGAGGGATTTGAGGGCGTGGCAGAGACGGTGCGCTGATTCGGCTGCATGCGCGTCTGCGGGTCGTGGACGGCCTGCCAGAGGCTTAGCAGGGCGGCGCGATCGACAGGCCGGCTGGGCAGGCGCTGGCTGTCCTCGAGCCCTTGCCATTCCCCCGCGGCGTTCTGGCGTGCGAGGGCAAAGCGGAAGGGGTGATAGCCGGGTGAGCCCAGGCGTGTATCGGTCACTGCCAGCAGCGTCTCACCCTCTGGGGTCTGCTCGCGGCTCGCGCGCAGATAGGGCGCCGCGAACCAGCGCAGACGCTGGCCGTCCTCCAGCTTCGCGACCTCGGCATCCAGCGTCGGATGGCGCGGAAAATCACGGCGTGCGAGATACGCCAGCTGCGCATCGGAGTCGAACACGCTGACCATCCACTCGTGATCCGCCTGCGGCGTGGTTGCGCTGACACGCCACAGCAGGCTGTTGAAGGGAGTCGGCTGCACCATGCGCGGAGCGTCGGCGAAGCCTTGGCTGGCCAGCAGCGGCGCCACGCGATGTTCGACCCAGCTCTTGGCGGCCAGCCCCCAGCCCAGATAGAGGCTCGAGAGCATGAGGCCCGCGCTCAACAGATGCCCGGCGCGACCACGAATCGCCACCCACAGGCCGGTGATCAGTAGCGGCAGGGTGTAGAGCGGGTCGATGATAAAGACGCTGGCCAGACTGATGGGGCGGCTGGGCCACGGCCACAGCAGCTGGGTGCCGTAGGTGGTGAAGCTGTCCAGCAGCGGGTGGGTGACCAGGCACAGCACGCAGTAGGCGATCAGCCGCCCACGGCCGAGACTCGCCAGCCTTGGCAGGCGTGCCAGTAGCCAGCCGAGCACGAGGCCCAAAAGCGCCAGCACCGGCAGGGAATGGCTGAAGCCGCGGTGATGGGTGTAATTGGCGACTGCGTCGCCATAGTCGATCATCACGTCGAGGTCGGGCAGGGTGCCGAGTGCCGCACCGCCGAGCAGTGCATAGCGGATGGCCGCGCCGCGTTTCGGGCCGGGCAGGCGGGGAATGGCCGGCGCCATGACGGCGCCGCCAACGACGGCCCCGAGACAGATCTGGGTGAGGGAGTCCATGCGTGGGCTACCTGTGAGGAAGAAGAGAGCGGGAGGCGTGGGAGCAGGCGTCAGTCATCTGCACGGATCGCCGCCAGGGCGCCCGGCTCGGCCCAGCGCGGGCCGGCATCCAGCACGCGTGCCTGCACCGGACAGTCATCACGATGACAGCCAGGCAGATAGCCGCAGCTCATCAGCAGCTCGTTGACGATCTCGGGGCCGGTGAAGCGGAAGGTCTTCTTGAACAGCTTGACCCAGGCCGACAGCGGTTGTGGATGATGGGCATCCAGCCATGCACTGAAGCTGCCGTGGGAATCCTTGAGCTGCATCACCACGCCTGCGTTGTGGATCACGGCATTGATCTTGAGCCGGTTGCGAATGATGCCGGCATTGCTGAGCAGGCGCACGCAATCCTCGTCCCCGTAGGCGGCGATACGCGCGATATCGTAATCCTCGAAGGCCTCGCGGAAGGCCGCGCGCTTCTTGAGCACCGTCAGCCAGGAGAGGCCGGCCTGATTGATCTCGAGCACGAAGCGTTCGAACAGCACCCGGTCATCGCTGACCGGAAAGCCGTATTCATGGTCATGATAAGGGCCATGAATCGGGTGCCGGGGAGCATTCTCGCAATAGGTGCTGGCGGTGACGACGTCGGCCATCAGTCCTCCTGTACCGCGAAGCGGCCGCTGCCGAGAAAGACGATGGTCAGGGCGCTGGCGAGGAAGAAGCCTTGCAGCTCCAGCGCCCAGCCGCCGGAGGGCGACAGGCTCAACAGCTGGCCCATGTGTGCCACGGCAAAGGCGAACAGCATGTTGGCGACCACGATCAGTCCGGCGATGCGCGAGTGCACGCCGAGCACCAGCATGATGGGCGCGATGATCTCGCCAATGTAGACGCCATAGGCCACCACGCCCGGGATGCCCAGATTCTCGAGCTCGCCGGCGATCCAGCTCAGCGTGCCGCCATCACCGAGCAATTTCGAGAGGCCATGAAACAGCAACAGCAGGCCCAGCATCAGGCGCAGTATCAGCTTGCCGAGGTCGTCATTTTCGAGAAATTGCACGGTAGAGCTCCTTGCTCAGCGGTCGTCGGGCTTGCTCAGTCGTCGTCGGGCTTGCTTGGCGGTCGTCGGGCTTGCTTAGCGGTCGTCCGAATAGAAGGCGGCTGTCTCAGGCGTTGGGGTTGTCCACCAGAATGCGCGAGAAGCGCACGATCTCGGCATTGCGGTTGGACCAGCCAAGACGCTCCCAGAAGCGATGAGCGTCATGGTTGTCGTGCAGGGTATCCAGATGCACCTTGTCGATGCCTTCGCTGGCCAGGGCTGCCAGACAGCGGTCGACCAGCGTGCTGGCGATGCCCTGGCCACGCATGTCCGGTGCCGTCATCACATGCTGAAGATAGCCGCGCTTGCCGTCATGGCCCGCCATGGCGCAGCCGACCAGGCGCTCATCGAGAAAGGCCAGGTGGCTCATGCCGGGGTTGCGCGCCAGATAGCGGGCGACAGGGGCATGGCGGTCGGCATCGCGGATGACCACGCCGGGAGTCGCCTCCATCATGGCGATGAAGGCAGGGTGGTCTTCCGGTGTCATCGGACGATAGGTCAAGGTTGGCATCGTGTGTCCTGGCAAACGGCGGTCGTCGGGGATGCCATATCCTATCAGTCCCGCGGGATATCGAAATGCCCCGGCTGCGCCGCGACGCGTGCCAGCCACGCCTGAATGGCGGGATAGTCATCCAGCGCGAAGCCGCCTTCATCGGCAACATGCGTATAAGCATAAAGGGAAATGTCGGCAATCGTGAATCGGTCCCCGACCAGCCAGTCATGCTCGGCGAGATGGTGCTCCATCACGCGCAGGGCGCGCTTGCCGCCATCCTGCTTGGCGGCGTACTCGGCGCGGCGCTCGTCGGGGAGGCCGAGGTAGCGATTGATGAAGCGGGCGGTGGCGATGTACGGCTCATGGCTGTACTGCTCGAAGAACTGCCACTGCAGCACCTTGGCGCGCAGGAAGGGGTCACTCGGCAGATAGTCACTGCCATCGGCGAGGTAATTCAGGATGGCGTTCGACTCTGACAGTGTCTCGCCGCGATGCAGCTCCAGCAGCGGAATCTTGCCATTGACATTGCGGGTCAGGAATTCCGGCGTGCGGGTGTCGCCGGCCAGAATATCGACCTCGATGTAGTGATGATGGCGTTCGAGCAGGTGCAGCAGCAGCTCGACCTTGTAGCAGTTGCCGGAGCGGCGATCACCGTAGAGTGTCAGCATGCAGGGAGCGTCCTGTGCGAGCGTGGAATTGGCGTCTCGACAGTCTAACCAACCTCGCCTGCATGAACAGTGATTATTCGAACAGTGTTCGACGCTCCGGTGTCATCCGCGTACTCCAGACGCAGGCTGAGGTCAGCCGAGGATCATCACCACGCAGGAAGCGGTCAGTACGCCCATCACGCGGTTGAAGATCTTCCAGGCGCGCTCGGTATTCAACAGGCGCCCGATGGCGGTTCCGAAGCCCGCCCACAGCGAGATGCACGGCAGCGCGACCAGTTCCGCGAAGCCTGCCAGCAATACGGCGTTGAGCAGTGCCGGGCCTTCCTCGGGCAGAAAGCTTGCCATCAGCGCCATGCCCATCACCCAGGCCTTGGGGTTGGCGAACTGGAACAGGCACGCCGCGAGGAAGGTCATCGGACGCGCATCCTGCTGGCTGGCGAAGTCAGGTGGCGGGGCGGTGGCGATCTTCCAGGCCAGGTAGAGCAGGTAGGCACTGCCCAGCACCTTCAGCAGCGTCTGCACGATGGGATAACGCTCGAAGACCAGCCCCAGCCCCAGCGCGATGGCGATGAACAGCACCAGGCAGCCGATCAGGATGCCGAAGATATGCGGTAGGGTGCGCCAGTAACCATAGTTGGCCCCCGAGGCCGTCAACATCACGTTGTTGGGGCCGGGTGTCAGGGTCATCGACAGCATGAAAAGCGTGGCGGGGGCCAGAAAGGCGAGGGATTCCATGGGTGTCCTTCAGCGTGGTGGGCGTTGTCGAGGTGGCGTGGCTGATTGTACGGGTTCAATTTGCGGATGCCGGCACATTCCCGTGTTTTGTGGCTTGTTGGCGGCATGTTTTGAGCATAATCTGATGACAATTACCGTCAACAGGTTTTTTGTCACCATGACAATGTGGATTCCGACCCTGGACCCCGCCATGCCGCGTTACCGTGCGCTGGCGGAGGCCATCCGCCTCGATATCGCCGCGGGCCAACTCAAGGAAGGCGAGCGACTGCCGCCTCAACGACGGCTGGCGGATGCGCTGGGCGTGACCATCGGCACGGTGACGCGAGGCTACGCCGAGGCCGAGCGGAGTGGCCTGGTGTCGGCGCGTGTCGGGAGCGGCACCTACATCAACGGCGCCACCCGGAGCGCGCATGGGTCCTTCAGCAGCTTCGGGCATGCCCTGCGTGCCAGCAAGGCTTACGGATTGGCGCCAGAGCAGGAGGGCGCGCTGCCGGCAGCGTCCGGCGTGATCGATCTCACCATGAGCCTGCCACCGCCTCACCCCGCGCGGCAGCAGGGTATGGCGGCGGCGCTGGCCGCGATCAGCCAGTCACCCGAGGCCTTGCTGCGCAGTGTCGAGTATCAGAATGAATTCGGCGACGGCAGCCACCGTCAGTTGCTGGCGAGCTGGATGGGCGAGCTCGGCATGCCGGTCGACCCCGAGGAGCTGATGCTGACCCAGGGCGGCCAGAATGGCATCACGCTGGCGTTGTCGGCGCTGCTGGCGCCCGGGGATGCCGTGGTCACCGGCGCGCTGACCTATCCCGGGTTGATCGTCGCCAGCGCCGAACGTGGCCTCAAGCTGTTACGGGTGCCGCTGGATGATGACGGCATGGATGTCGAGGCGCTGGCGCGGCTGTGTCGTCAGCAGGCGCCCAGAATGGTCTATGTGATGGCCGAGCAGAACAATCCGGGCGCGGCGCAGTTGTCTCATACACGGCGCGAGGCACTGGTCGCCCTCGCACGCCAACATGACTTCTGGATTCTGGAAGATGGGGTGCAATATCTGCCCGACGAGGAGTGCGGCACGCGGCTCTATCAGATGGCGCCGGAGCGCACCCTGTATGTCTTCAGTACCTCCAAATTGCTGGCCGGCGGTCTGCGCCTGGGCGTATTGCGGGCGCCGGTGGAGGTACTGACCCGCATCGGCGCAGTGCTGCGCAGCCACAGCTGGATGGTGGCGCCGCTGTTGATGGAGACGGTCTGTGCCTGGCTGACCAGCGGCAACGCGACACAGCTGGTGGAGTGGCAGATGGAGGAGATGCGCGCGCGCCAGCAACTGGCCCGCACGCTGCTGGCGGAGTGGTCGCCGGCGGCGCGGCCGTCCTCGTTCGATCTGTGGCTCGAGTTGCCCGAAGGGCAGCGCAGTCAGGCGATGGTCGCGTCATTGGCCGAGCGGGGGGTGCACGTCACCAGCGCCGAGCCCTTCTGTGTCGGCAATGAGCCGCCACCGCAGGCCATCCGGCTGTGCCTGAGCGCTGCCGAGAGCCGTGAGGCGCTGACCCACGCGCTGGAAATCGTGCGCGAGCAGCTGCAGGCGCCGCCTGCGCTGCGCCCCATGACACTCTAGCGCTTCGCCGCGGTCACTCCCGGCGGGTGCCGGATTCCTGCGCCAATCTGGCCTGCTTGAGCGGCACGCCCCAGCGATAGCCGCCGAGCCCGCCATCGCCGCGTACCACACGATGACAAGGTGTCAGCAGAGCCAGCGGATTGGCACCACAGGCATTGGCGACGGCGCGGCTGGCGGTCGGCCGCTCGAGCGCCTCGGCCAGCTGGCGGTAGGTCAGGGTGTCGCCGCTCACGGTGGCGTTGAGCTGCTGCCAGACGCTCAATTGAAAGGCAGTGCCACGCACATCCAGCGGCAGTTCGAGCAGCAGTGCATGACTGGTCTCCGGTTGCTCACACAGGGCTAGCAACCGTGCCCCCAGTGAGGCATGCAGCAGGCGACTGGCCGCGTGAGTGTTGCCGTCCTGCTCGTCTGCCTCCATCTGCTGCCAATTGGCTTTGGGCAGACGTGCTTCCAGCGCCTGCTGGCCCGCCTCACGACTGTCGCTGAGCTGAATGACGACCACGCCACGCGCGCTGAGTCCTGCGCTCAGCCAGCAGGACTGCTCCGGTATCCCGAAGCGACACGGCCAATGCAATGCCAGCAGGTCTTCTCCCTGGCCGCCGGAGCGGCGGGCGCTGGGCGTGATGCCGCCCCTGCGCGCATAGGCGCGACTGCTGGAACGATAGCCGGCGGTGATGATCGCCTCGGTCACGCCATGGCCTTCCTCCAGCAGCGCATGGAACTGCATCTGGCGCAGACCCGCCGAGTACTCGGAAGGTGACAGGCCCAGCAGTGTCGTGAAGCGGCGCTGAAGATGCGAGGCGCTTATCCCGTGCTCCGCCGCCAGGCTTGCGAGTGTCGGGGTGGGCTCGCCTGCGGCGACGGCCTGCTCCAGCTGCCGGCATACCGCCAGCGGCCAGGGCGAGGCGGGCGCTGAGGCAGCATCTGCAGGTATCGAGCTGGCGGCAGTGGAGGCGCATGAATGTGAGGCGTTCAATTCCGGCATCGTCGGTGCTCCAGGCGTGGCCCTGACGGGATGGCGAGTCTGCTCGACGGCCTGAGGGCGATCAGGCTTTTCGGACTGCTCAGGATGACAGCGCCGACAGGCGCGCATGCCCGCGGCTCGCGCCGCGTGACAATCGGCAAACAGGCGCAGGTTGTCGCGGCGTGGCGCCGGGGATGGGCAGCCGATGCGACAGAAGATGCCAGTGGTGATCACGCCGTAGCGCAGCGCCTCCCCGGCGATCGGCTGGCGCGCCAGCAGACGCTGCCAGATGGCCTCATCGCACCCTTGAGCGTCGCCAGCGGCAGTTGGTGCCGTCATGCCTGCCGCTGTCTTTTCGCCGGACACTGATGTCATCGTTCATCTCGCTGTGCAAGGTTCACGATCAGTATCGCCATCCGCTCGGGGCGGTGCACTCCGAATCTTGTGCTGACTGTCAGGATTGCGCTCGCAGCATTTGCCGGGGTTCGCTCAGAACTCGATGGATTCCTGGCGCTTCTCTTCTTCTTCGGCCTGCTTGCGCAGCTTCTTGCGGATGGCGGCCTTGTGGAAGCGCAGCTTCTGTTCCTGGGTTTCCAGGTTGAGTGGCGGCACCGGCACCGGCTGGCCGTTGGAATCGACCGCGACCATGGTCAGATAGCAGCTGTTGGTATGGCGAATCAGGCGTCCCTGGATGGATTCTGCGACCACCTTGATGCCGATCTCCATCGAGGAGCGGCCAACGTGATTGACCGAGGCCAGGAAGGTCACCAGCTCGCCGACGTGGATCGGCTGCTTGAAGCGCACCTGGTCGACCGAGAGGGTGACGACGTAGCTGCCGCTGTAGCGACTGGCACAGGCGTAGGCGACTTCATCCAGCTTCTTGAGGATGGCGCCACCGTGCACCTTGCCACTGAAGTTGGCCATGTCGGGGGTCATCAGCTCGGTCATGATCAACTGATGCTGGCCGGGCAGAGCTTCGTTGAGGGCGGTCTGTTCTGGCTGGTTCTCGCTCATTGGGGCGTCCTTCAGGCACGGGCCTGTCAGGTGAGTGGGAGCTGTCAGGGGCTCTCAGGTGAAGCAATGGCTCTGGCATGCCGCGCAGAGAGGGGATAATGGCTAGTCTGCGGGATTCGTGACGTCTTGGCACCCCGTGAGCGGCATATCAGCTATCTAGAAACGACCTTGCCCCCACAGTCGCCTGTGGGGGCAAGGAGCTTGCGGGGTTATCAGGCAGGCTATCTGAATCGCTGGCTGAAAAGGCTAGCTGGCGCCGCCGTCAGGCGGGTATCAGAGCAGCGTCAGACCCAGCGAGATGATGATGCCGGTCACCAGCAGCTGCACCAGGCAGAAGCCCATGATGTCCTTGGCCTTGAGGCCGGCGATGGCGAGCACCGGCAACGCCCAGAAGGGCTGCAGCATGTTGGTCCAGGCATCGCCCCAGGCGACGGCCATGGCGACGCGTGACAGGTCGGCACCCAATGCCTGCGCGGCGGGAATCATGACCGGTGCCTGCACGGCCCACTGACCGCCACCGGAGGGCACGAACAGATTGACGATACCGGCACTGATGAAGGACCAGAACGGCAGGCTGTCGGCGGTGGCAATCGACACGAAGCCTTCGGACAGCGTGGCGGCCAGTCCCGACTGCACCATGATCGCCATGATGCCGGCGTAGAAGGGGAACTGGATGACGATGCCTGCGCCACCCTTGATGGCTTCATTCAGACTGTCCAGCAGCTTGCGCGGCGTGCCATGCAGCACGATGGCCAGGAACAGGAAGCTGAAGTTGATCACGTTCAGGTTCAGTCCGCCGCCACGAATCACGAAGTGATCCACCAGCCAGGCGAGGCCGAATAGCCCGACGACCCAGGCGAGAATCGGCGAGTTCTCGAGACGCTCGGCGGGACGAGGCTGGTCGCTGATCTCGGTGTGCTTCTCCTCGAGCAGGGCCGGGTCCACGTACACGCTTTCCTTCTCGAAGGGCATCATGGCGCGATTGACCAGCGGCATGATGATCAAGAGCGCCGCGACGATGGCGATATTGAAGAAGGCGAAGATGGTGTCCGAGGTGGGCACGATGCCGATGCTATCCTCGGTGAAGTGTCCCGCGGTGGCGATGGTCAGCGGAATCGAGCCCGAGATGCCCGCATGCCAGATCACGAAACCGGAGTAGGCACTGGCGATCAGCAGGCGGTAATCGACCTTGATCATCCTGGCCAGCTGCTTGGCGAACAGTGCGCCGATGACCAGCCCGAAGCCCCAGTTGATCCAGCTGGCGATCAGCGACACGAAGGTGACCAGCATGATGGCGCTGCCGGGCGTTCTGGCCAGCGAGGCGATGCTGGCCAGGCCTTTCTTCACCGGCGGGGTGTTGGCGAGCATGAAGCCTGAGATCAACACCAGCAGCATCTGCATCGAGAAGGTCAGCAGATTCCAGAAGCCATCGCCCCAATAGCGCATCACCTCGGTGGGGGAGCGCTGTTCGATGAGCATGGCAGCTGCCGCTGCAACGACGGTCAGCAACAAGACGAAGATATAGGGGTCAGGCAGATAGCGCTCAACCAGCTTGACGGCTGGCCGTGATAGCGATTGCAGCATGTGAGAGTCCCTGTTGGCTTTTTGTCGGTATGGGATACGGGTTGGCACGCTCACATTAGTCTATTCGCTATCAGGAGAATATCGCGCGATGGTCGAGTGGCACGCCAATGCCAGTGGCAAGCCTTTCAGCGCTGCATCAACCTGCTGGAGGCTTCAGCGGGCATGGCATCAGCGCCAATGATGGCGGCGATGATGCAGGTAGTAGCCGCCGAGTACGGCAGAGCGCACGCTGGTGAACAGCAGGAAGGCCAGCCACAGTCCATGATTGCCGAAGCCTTCGAGTAGCGGCCACAGGCCGATGAAGGCCAGCAGGGATACCACCAGCGTATTGCGCATTTCACGCGTCGCCGTGGCACCGATGAAGATGCCGTCCAGCAGGTAGCTCCACACCGCGACCAGGGGCATGGCGACCATCCAGGGCAGATAGACGGTGGCCAGGGCGCGCACTTCGGGAATGTCGGTCAGCAGATGGATCAACGCCGGCCCGCAGAGCCAGAGCAGGCCGCTGGCCGCGGTCGCGGTGATCAAGGAGAAGCGGGTTGCTGCCCCCACGCTGCGCGTGAAGCGTTGCCAGTCGTTCTGGCCGACGGCTCGCCCGACCTCTGACTCCGCCGCCTGGGCGAAGCCATCCAGTGCATAGGACGTCATCATCACGAACTGCAGCAGCACCGCATTGGCCGCCAGAACGTCATCGCCGAAGCTGGCACCCTGCGAGGTGAAATAGGCCGTCGCGCCCAGCAGGCAAAGGGTGCGCACGAACAGGTGCTGATTGACGCGGATCAGCGCGCCCCAGGCGGGGAGAGACAGCAGCGCTGCGCGATCACTGCGCCCCGGCATGCGTCTGAGCTGGCGGGCGACCAGCCACAGGCCCGTGGCCAGCGCACAGTAGTCGGCGATCACGCTGGCCAGCGCCACGCCATCGCTGGTCATGCCCAGCCCGGGCACGAAGGCCAGATCGAGCAGGATGTTGACGCCATTGGTCAGCACGAGGATGCCGAGTGTGACGCGCGAATTCCCCAGCCCCAGGAACCAGCCCAGAATCACGTAGTTGATCAGCACTGCCGGTGCCGACCACAGGCGGATGCTGGCGTAGTCATGGGCCAGGGCACGCGTGGTCTCGCTGGCCTCCATCAGCGATAGTCCCAGGGTGATCAGCGGCGAGCCGGCGATGATCAACACCAGCCCGATGGCGAGTGCCAGCCCGATGCCCTGGCCCAGCAAGGTACGCAGGCCATCGTGGTCTTCACGGCCATGGGCCTGTGCCGTCATGCCGGTCGTGCCCATGCGCAGGAACCCGAAACCCCAGTACAGGAAGCTGAAGAGGACCGCGCCCAGTGTGACCGCGCCCAGATACACCGCATCCTCGAGATGCCCGACCACGGCGGTATCCACCAGCCCCAGCAACGGCACGGAAATGTTGGAAAGGATGATGGGCCAGGCCAGGCGCCACATATGGCGATCGGCGCGAGGAGGGAGTGGCGAGGAGATGTCAGTTTGGCGTGGGGAATCGGTCATTGGCGCTCCATTCAAGAGCTACAAGCCTACCCTTGCGCAGGAAGTCGTCAATGCCCTGTAAGAGCCCCGGATGTGATGATGCCCCGCAGAAACTCTGCAGGGCATCAATACAGGCGATGATTCTTGACGTTTAGTAAGAGAAACTAGAGTCGCTCTTTAGAAATACATGCCAGCGCTCAGGCTCCACAGATCGATGTCGACATCTTCATCGGAGCTGCCGCTATCCACATCGAGCATATAACGTGTGTATTCAGCACGGGCGAAAAGGGATTGATTGCTGTACTCAAGGCCGCCACCGAAAAGAGGGTCAGTGCCGTTATCCTTTTCCTTTTCGTTAAATGCTTTGGCTTCAGAGTCCCATTTGATTACGCCGATGCGCCCGATCACGCTCAAGCCACCATCTATCGGCAAGCGACCCAGCAGTGCAGCCGACACACCATCGATCTCAAAAGACGCGACCTGACCAACACCGCTGATCTTGCCCGTTGCCTCTCCCAGGTTGACGTAGCCCACTTCCATGCTGAAGTTCGGGTTGAATCGATAACCGCCGAACAGCGTATAAGCGGCATCCTTTTCGTCAACATTGGTGCCCTCGAAGTCATCGATATCATCGAGAGTGTCACTGTGATAGACAGCCTGCCCGGCACCCCCGCCCAGATAGAATTTATCAGAAGGAGCGGTGTCGCTGGCGGCATGCGCCTGTGCCGCAGAGAAGAGAATAGCGCCAGTAAACAGCATCCTTGCAAACATGATCAATATCCTTGCGTGCGTTGTTGATTATGATGGTTCCGTACGAGTTATATAATATCACCACAGATTTAATATATCGTCATATTGTATTATGAGGTTTCTCGACACAGTATCCTTGATGCGACGCACCCTCTACGTTGATCACTTGGCATGCACTATCTCCAGCTGGAATGAGTTCACCTGATACACTTGGGTGGAGCAGTGCGCCAACAGGCCGTCATACCGATAGGGACGCGAGCGCATCCATGCAGCCTACAGGGAGTGAGGGGAATGAAAACAAGACGAGAAGGATGGTTGGGGCTCATGGTGGGTGGGGCGATGGCTCTTGCCATGGCCATGCCCGCTCAAGCGCTGGACCTGCCTGGTGAACCGGAGCAGTCAGGGCCGGGAGCCGGCGCCATGGTGGCAGATGCATTGATAGGGCGCCCCCTGTTGTTGTTGACGACAGTCGCTGGCACGGCAGTCTTCCTGGTGTCTGCCCCCTTCGCGGCTCTCGGAGGGAATCTGGATGCTACAGCAGAGACGTTGGTCAAGACGCCCGCGGAAGCGACATTCCGTCGCTGCCTCGGGTGTGAGTTGAGCCGTCGTGCTGATGAAATGTAAGACCTGAAGGAATATGGCAAACGTGAGACGAGCCATGACTCGATGATCCAGACACGACAACGCCGACCTCGAGGGTCGGCGTTGTCGTGTCTGAAGGGTGGTGAGAGCGGCGGTCAGTGCGCGGGTTGCCTGGCGTGGCTATCGGCTGCGGGCGGTAGTGAGTTGAAGCACAGCACGCGTTTGCGTCCGGCGCGTTTCGCCTGGTAGAGCGCGTTGTCGGCCATGTTGAACAGTGCGTCGGTGGCCTGGCTGTCATGCGGCGCGTTGGCGACCCCGGCGGAGAAGCTCAAGCCGGTCAGCGGCCCCAGCGTCTCATGCTCGAAGACTTCTTCGTGGAAGGCTTCGAGAATGGCCTCGACACGTGCGCGTGACACCGCTGCGCTGGCACCGGGGATCAGGATCACGAACTCCTCGCCACCGTAGCGACAGGCTTCATCGGAGCTGCGCAGCGACTCACGTATCAGGTTGGCCAGGCGCGTGAGGACCTGATCGCCCATCTCGTGGCCGTAGGTATCGTTGACCTGCTTGAAGTGGTCGAGATCCAGCACCACCAGGGACAGCGGGTTGCCGATGCTGGCCTCGGCCAGTTTCTGGGGCAGCACCTCATCGAGGTGACGACGATTGAAGAGGCGCGTCAGCGTGTCCTTGCGCGCCTCATGTGCCAGACCCCGCTTCAGCTGCAGGTCGGCCAGTGCCAGCATCACCAGGTGGCTGACATCTTCCGCCAGGGGCTGAAGGCGCTCCAGGCTGTCCTCTTCCGGCGGGATCAACAGCACGAACTCTCCCACCTGGCCATCCCCGACCGTCAGCGTCTGTTTGAGGTGACGAGCGTCGGTGGGCGGTGATCCCCAGTTGATATGCATCGTCTGATTGATGTCATTCGGGTCATGCAGGGTCACGTTGCCTTCGCAGCCGGCAAACAGGCTGGGCAGACGAACATTGAGCTGGGTGATGATCTCATCGAGCTGGGAGCAGGTCAGCAGGCATTCCGCGAGGTGATGGATCTGGCTGCGGCTCTCGGAGAGTCGCGACAGCTTGAGGTTGGCGGCCTGCAGGTCGCGCTGGGCACGCTTGCGATCGGTGATGTCGTGAACGATGGAGAACAGCAGGGTGCGGCCGTTCAGGTCCACCGGGCCGGTAAAGATCTCGACATCACGCAATTCACCGTTGGCAAGCTGATGGCTGGCCTCGAAGTGGTTGTCGGTACGGTTGACGACCGCACGGATGCGCTTGGAGAGCGACTGGCTGGCCAGCACGTTGATACGGCCCAGTGGCATGCCGCACATCTCGCCGATGCTGTAGCCATAGAAGTCGGCGGCGACCGGGTTGGCATCGATGATCTCGGCAAGCTCCGGGTCGATCAGCAGCTTGATGGCGTTGCCGGTGCTGAAGACTTCCTGATACAGGGTCGCATTCTCCTCGAGCAACTCGATGGCGCGGCGGCGGTCCTCGATATTGTTGATCAGTACCAGGGTGCGCTCCTCGCCCTCCAGCGGCGTGAGGGTGACTTCCGCCCAGAACATCTGCCCCGTATCAGTCTGCATGTGGTATTCGTCCTGGAAGCTGCCGCCTTCGCGCTGCAGCTGGCCCCAGGCACGTTTCATGCGACTGATCTCATCCAGTGAGAACAGCCCCCACAGCGATTGCTGGAAAAGCTCGGCATCACTCTTGCCCAGCAGGGCATGCATGGCCGAGTTGGCATCCGCGATGGTGCCATCCCGGTCGGCGACGATGATGCCCACCGGGGCGGAGTGATAGATGGAGCGCAGACGGGCACGGCTGCTGATCAGGCGTTGCTGCTGCTCCTTGATCCAGTCGATATCGCTGTGAGTACCGATCATGCGCAGGGGCCTGCCATCTTCGGCACGCTCCACCACGCGTCCCTGATCGAGAATCCACTTCCATTCACCGTTGCGCGTCAGCATGCGGTGCTCGTTGCGATATTCTGCGCTGTGGCCTTCAAAGTGCTGTTTCAGGTCGTCGAGGGTGCGCGGCATGTCATCCGGATGGATGCGTGACTTCCACTCATCGAAGCTGCTGCCGATCTCGTGTTCCTGGAAGCCGAGCGTCGCTTTCCACTGCGGAGAGTAGAAGACGTGATCGGTATCCTGCTTCCAGTCCCAGACGCCGGCGCCTGAGCCTTCCAGCGCGAACTGCCAGCGTTGTTCGGCCTCGCCCAGGGCGTCACTCATCTTCTGCAGCTGCTGATAGGGGTAGACCATGCGCGATGAATAGATGGCGTGATAGATCATCGCGTAGGCCACCACCTTGTACAGATGGCCGAGCAGATTGAAGACATCGAAGGCAGTGGCATAGAGCGTGAAGCACAGCTCGGAAATCCCCGTGGCCAGCGCCGCGACCGCCAGCCAGCCGGCATTGGTGCCTTCAGGCAGTCGGCGCGCGCCGAGCAGAAGTACCGCGGCCAGCACAGCGCTCAGCGCCAGGGCCCACTCGTAGCCGATCTTCCAGGCGGTCAGGCCGCTGCCGACGATGAAGGTCTCTGGCAGGAAGTCGAGATGAAAGAGGCCTATCCAGCTCACCGCCAGCCCGATGGCGAGCGTCAAGCCAAAGGCCAGGGGCAGATAGCGGCGCGGTACGGGGCGGGCTGTCAGCAGGCAGGGGGCCAGCAGCGCGATGATGAAGGCGGTCCGCCCTGCCAGCCAGAAATGGATGGCCTTGCTGACGGAGGCTTCGCTGACGAAGTCGGGCATGCCGTCGTAGCTGAAGATGTGCACCATGTCGAAGAAGGCGGAGAGCATGAAGGCGCACCCCATGACCAGAAAGCTGGTCGGCAGTGTCCGACGGTGCCCCTGGAAGATGGAGACGGCAGACATCAGAGCGACCAGTATCGCGCCCATTTCCAGCAATGAATGTGGGACGAGGTACTGTCCGACCGAGCTGAACAGCTGCGGACGCGGCACCACGATCAAGACCACCATGATCGCCAGCATGACAAGCAGCATCGCCGTGCCGGCATTGGGCAGCTGTGTGCGTGTCCCCAGGAAGGGGCGCTTGAGAACGGTAGAGAGCGAGCGAGAGGACATGGGCAATCCGTGCGCGTTAAAGGGGATGACCGGTGACTGCGTAACTACAGGATAGAATAGATTGTTTACATTATCCTAACAGAAAATAACCTAGAGTAGCGTTTGGTATTGATTGCGTAGCCGTTTAGGCAGGGGCCGAGAGCAGGTTGGGAGCCACGATTCTGTCTGGCCATGTCAGCAGCGGGGCCAGCAGGGAGGACGGCGGGAGCAGGCACTGGCGGGTAGAGCGGGAGGTCTTGATCGCGAACGAAGTGTGTCGCCAGTCGGCGCCTTTGCCAGTCGGTTACGTTACCCGTGTGTCTTGCAGCAAGAGGCGCCGCGTTGGCGAGTCTGGCGCTGAAGCGTCAGTCAGGGCCGAGCCTGAGGAAAGGGCTTGAGGAAAGGGCTTATGGAGAGGGCTTGCGGAAAGAGCTTATAGAGAGGGCTTGCGGAGAAGGCAGGAGGTGTCAGGCAATAAGAAAGCAGCAGCCGTCACGACGGATGTGGCGCAGTACAGGCCATGTCATCGCCATGACGGCTGCCGGAGCAGGCGGCAATCAGTTGCCGAGTGCGGCCGTGATGATGTGGTACTTGTCCATCAGCTCTTCCTGGCTTTCCTTGTTGGCCGGGTCGAGCGGGATGCAGTCGACAGGGCAGACCTGCTGACATTGCGGCTCATCGAAGTGTCCGACGCATTCGGTGCACAGGTCCGGGTCGATGACGTAGATCTCTTCCCCCGGCGAGATGGCCCCATTGGGACATTCCGGCTCGCAGACGTCGCAGTTGATGCACTCATCAGTGATGATCAGGGCCATGATGCTGTCCTCAGCTTGTGGCGGTGTCGTCGTCGGTAGCGGAGAAATGCCGGGCGAGGGTCTCGGCCACCAGCGGATGCACCAGACGCGACACATCACCGCCATGACGCGATATCTCGCGCACGATGGTCGATGAAATGTAGGAGTTCTGTAATTCCGGGGTCAGGAACAGGCTATCGACGTGCGGTGCCTGGGCCCGGTTCATGTTGGCCAGTTGCAGTTCGTACTCGAAGTCGGAGACCGCACGCAGGCCGCGCAGAATGATACGCGCATTCTGCTGCTCAAGCAGCTCTGTCAGCAGGCAGCTGAAACCGATGACCTCGACATTGTCGAGATGCGCCAGAATCCGGCGTGCCAGATCGATGCGCATCTCCAGCGGCAGCGCGGGGCGTTTGCTGGGGCTGTAAGCCACCGCGACCACCACCTTGTCGAACAGGCGGGCGCCGCGCTCGATCAGGTCGGTATGGCCATTGGTGATCGGGTCGAAGGTGCCGGGATAGACGGCAATATTCTTGGGCATGACGAACTCGAGCTCTGTCGGCAGCGGGTCAGCCTGGTGACCGGCTGCAGTGGACGACGAAGGATGAGGAGCCGCAGAAGGCCGGTACGCCGAGTGTAGAACCCCTCGCGCGGCTTGCCAGTCGCGGGAGGGGATTCGTCAGCGAGTGCGCAACCCGGGAGGGGTAGCGAGCCGGTCTTGCAGCGAGCAGGTCTTGCAACGAGCCGGTCTTACAGCGAACCGAAGGGGTTGTCGACCTTGAGCGAGACGGGCTTCGCATAGCCGGGGATACGGATCTCGCGATCCGTGATCTCCAGCTCCGGACCTTCGAGCACGCCTTCACCGAAGCGATAGGTCGGCGTGAATTCGCCGCGCTGTGCCTTGTCCAGATAGTCGGCGCGACGCTGCTCGCAGAGACCGCTGCGCTCACGCCAGGCAGCCAGTGCCGCCTCACCATGTCGCGCCGCCAGCAACTTCAGCGTGACGTCTGCCGACAGCACCACGCCACTGGCGTTGTTGCCACCGAAGCCCTTAGCATTGATGAAGGCGACGTCTGCGATGAACTTGCGCGCCTCGCGGCGGATGTCGAGGTGGCTGTGATGCACGTCATCGGCGATGGCATCCAGCGTCGGGATACCCGGCAGGATGCCGGTCGCCATGCTGCCGAGCGCCGATACCGCCTGATCCCCCGCGGCACTGCCCTGGCTGTGGCCGACGAAGGATTTTACCGCCACCACAGGCCAGGCCTGGATGTCGTTGGCGCGAGCCACTTCATTGAGCACGTGGGATTCGGTGGTGCGGTTCTTCGGCGTGGAGGTGGCATGGGCGTGGACGAAGCTGCGCTGGCGCACGCCTTCATCGCCGACGATATCGCGCGCCAGCGCCACCGCCTTGCTCAGGGTGATGTAGTTGCCGACGCCGGGCGCCGAGATGGAACGCTTCCAGCCGTCGGCATTGACGAACACGTCCGGCACGCTGCCGATGATGCGAGCGCCGGTGTCCAGCGCCAGATCATCCGCCATCAGGATCACGAACTGGGTCGCTTCCGCGATGGTGAAACCACAGTTGCGCGCGAACGGGCGACAGGCCTTCTGGTAATCGCTGTCGGTAAGCACTTCCAGCGCGTCGAGGGCCTTGAGGCTCTCGTCATCGGCCAGAGCGCCCATGCTGCGGAAGCCCTCGATGACTTCCGGCGTGATCGGCGCATCGGCGGTGCCGACCATCACCACACGGCGACGGCCGCTGCGGATGTCGTTCAGGCCCAGCTTCAGGTTGTAGAGGAAGCTTGCGCATGCGCCCATCGCCGCCCCGGCGCCGCCGACATTGCCCAGCACGTAGGCATTGAGGAAGTCGGCGGGCATCTGGGCATAGCCCAGCGGCATCTGCTTGGAGGTGGCGCGCTCGCCGGCCACGAAGGACTTCATCAGTCCGCCCCAGCCTTCGGCGTCCATCTGGCCGATGGAATTGCCGGCGTAGACGGCAATATCGTCCGGATCGAGGCTATCGCGCAGCGCATCCCAGTCCAGGCCGCTGTCGCCGAGGCAATCGCTGGCACCGAAGATGGTCATCGACAGGCCGCGCGGGTGATGCACGCTGCGATAGAGCTGCTCCGGCGCGAAGCCGCTGGGCAGCTGGCCCGCGGCGCGCACCAGCGCCTGACGATGATCGGGCAGCAGGACATCGAATTCGCCGGCCGGTACCGTGACTTCGACATGACGGTTGTCCAGTTCGCGGATCTGCCAGTCAGCGGGCGGCTGTTCCGGCAGCTGGCGGCTGCGCAGCGTGAAGGTCAAGTCCTGGCCCAGCGTCAGCTTTGACTGACGATTGGCAGGAATGCCGGTCGCGTTGAAGCGCTCGTCTTCAATGCGACGAATCAGGGTGTGGGACAGCACCTGGTCTGCCAGACGCTCCGCAAGCGCCTGAGCCTCGGCGGGCTGGCCTTCGGCATCGAACCACTGGCCCTGATCATCGCAGCGGGCGAGGTTCATGAGCGACGCGAGACCCAGCAGGGTCTCTTGACGGTCTGTCTCCGGCAGGGAGTCGAGCACCGTGCGTCGGAACGCCTGATGGCCCGAAGTTCTGCCGGCGGCATTGACGCCGCCCATGCCGACGATCACCGGTAAGTGTGACAAGCCGCTTTCCTCGTAAAAATACTGTGAGTCGTTGGTCTGGGCGATACCTCTGCGGATATTCGTCCAAATGATGGGCGGATGATAACACCCCCTCAATACAGGCGTCATGCACCCCCGCCTCTACGCGGGCGCGCCAGCGAGCGCTTGCTGCGAACACTGTGCGATATCTCTGCGCTCAGTGCGAGTCTCGGCGGCCTGTTTTTGTACTCGTCATGGCACGGGATGATCGTGATTAAACGTTTGTTTGATTTTGGAATCACAAGCTGCCATTCTGTCGTGGCTGTTTGAGTTGGTGTAGGCGCGTGCCGCGAGGCAGGCGCCTTTTTTTGTGCCCAGGCCTTCCTGCGCCGCCGGCCCCGGATGGGCTGTGCGCCATATGGCGCAGCCCGATGCAGGCGCATCTGCTAGACTCCGCGCGTGATTTTCCTGCCCGTTGCTATCGGAACTGCTGATGTACGCCAACTCCCGCCAGATCGATTCCCCCCAGACCGGCCCCCACGAGGATATCGAGCGTCGCGTGCGCCGTGCGATGGCGCATCCGCTGCGCAAACCCGTGGCGGAGCACACCCGCGAAGCGTTCCTGCAAGCGCAACAGTGGTTGTCGGCTCAGGCGAAGCCCCTGTGGCTGGACAGTGGCTGCGGCGTCGGGCGATCGACTCGCCAGCTGGCACTGGCGCATCCGGACCATGCCGTCATCGGCGTGGACCGCAGCGAAGACCGCCTCAGTCGCAAGCATGGCGAGCTGCCGGACAACGCCTTGCTGGTGCGCGCGGACCTCGTCGACTTCTGGCGCCTGGCGCTTGCAGCGGGCTGGGCACCTGCGCATCACACCCTGCTGTACCCCAATCCTTATCCCAAGGCGCGCCATCTCAAGATGCGCTGGCAGGGCCACCCGGTGTTTCCGATCATCATGGCGCTGGGCGGTCAGCTTGAGCTGCGCACCAACTGGGAGATCTACGCCCGGGAATTCGCCCAGGCCATCGGGCATGCCACCGGTGTCGAGGTGACGGCGCACGCCTTCGAGCCGCAGGGCGATTATCTGACGCACTTCGAGCGCAAGTATCACGAGTCTGGCCAGGCGCTGTGGCGACTCGAATGCCAGCTTGAACACACGCCCGAGCGCTACCCGCTGCAGGTCTGACGCGAATCACGCCGGTGGCAGGTTCTGGTTGGCGATAGCGGCGTGGCTGTTGTGGAAGGTGTCGCGCAGTGACTGGCGCAGCCAGCTGGCCGCGGGGCCACGAGGGCTGTCGCGGCGCGAGATCAGTTCGATATCGATGTCGGCGGTGGCGCCCAGCGCGCTCAAGTCTAGAATCTTCAGACGCTGCTGAAAGGGCGGGTAGTGGGCGATATGGCGCGGAACCTGCGCCCAGCCCAGTCCGCGCGTCGTCAGCTCAGCCATCGCATAGAAGCTGTTGAGCTGCCAGAAGCGCTGTGAGCGTGGCCCCTCGTGACCGGGTTCCAGTTGCTGGCGTTGACCGATCATCAGCTGGCGGTGATCGGCCAGATCGCTGTGGGTCGGGCTCTCGAGCTGCGCCAGCGGGTGATCGCGTGCCACGATCAGCACCTGCTCCAGTCGCCCCAGCGCCTCGCGCTCCAGCGCCATGACACCCAGCGGCTGATAGAACAGGATGCCGAGATTGGCCTGGTGCTGCTCCACCCAGCGGGCCACCTCATCCTGCGCGCCATTGAGCAGATTCAGCGTCAGCGTCGGGTATTGCACCGCCATCTTTTCCAGCACCGCCATCACCGGCGGCATTTCTACCAGCGCCTCATCGATCGCCAGCGTCAGGCTGGCTTCCAGCCCCTGGCTGAGGGTGCGGGCGCGTGCCTCCAGGCGCTGGCACTGCATCAGCACGCTGTTGGCTTCATGCAGCATGGCCTCGCCTGCGGGCGTCAGCACCGGCGTGCGAGGGCGGCGATCGAACAGCTCGCAGCCCAGGTCCAGCTCCAGATTGGCGATGGCGGTGCTGACCGCGGACTGCGCGCGACCCAGACGCCGCGCTGCCGCCGAGAACGAGCCCGTCTCCGCCACGCAGCGCAGTGTCTGCAGTTGCTCCAGTGTCCAGTTCATTGCCTCGCCTCGCGCCTTGATCTATCTGAATAATAGATGGATACCAACTTTAAACCATCTTGTATCTCTCTAGAATGCCTCCTCCATCCGCGTCGTTCAGCCCATCCGGCATCACGCGCGGTGATCGAGAGGAGGTATGACATGCGTTCCAAGAAAGAACGTCTGGCCCAGGCAGGATTGCTGGAATTGGGCGGTATCCTGCTCGTGGCGCCGCTGTCGGCGCTGGTCACGGGGCATGACCTGGCGAGCATGGGCAGCCTGGCGGTGGTGATGTCCACACTGGCGGTGATCTGGAGTACGGTCTGGAACTGGATGTTCGATCGCTGGGTGCCGACCCGCCAGCGCAGCGCGAGCCAGCGCATCGCTCAGGCACTCGGCTTCGAGCTCGGCCTGGTACTGGTGACCGTCTTCATCGTGGCCGCCTGGCTCGACCTGGGGCTGTGGCAGGCATTGCTGCTGGACCTGGGCTTCGTTGCCTTCTTCCTGGTCTGGGCCATGATCTTCAATCCGCTGTTCGATGCCGTGATGAGTCGTCTGCTGGCGCGCAAGGCCGCGCGTGAGCAGCAGCTGGCCCCCCACAATACGAGGTGATTCGATGAGTTATGTCTTCCTGGCAGTGGCCATATTGGCGGAGGTCATCGCGACCAGCGCGCTCAAGGCCTCCGAGTCCTTTTCGCGACTCGGCCCCAGCGTGATCGTGGTGGTGGGCTACGGCATCGCCTTCTATTTTCTGACGCTGGTACTGCGTGATCTGCCGCTGGGCGTGACCTATGCGGTGTGGTCCGGGCTCGGCATCGTGCTGGTCACCGTGTTCGGTGCGGTGGTCTATCGCGAGATGCCGGACCTGCCGGCCATCCTGGGGTTGGCGATGATCGTGGGCGGTGTCGCTGTCCTGCATCTGTTTTCCAGCGCCAGTCCTCATTAAGCTAGGGGCATCACGGCGCCTCCCGGCTGTGACATGGATGCTCACCGACGACGTCACTGGATGCCTCATGCCCCTATTTCGCACTGCACCGACCTCTGCGCGACCCTCCCGACTGTCTCCCCTGTTGCCCTTGCTGAAGACGGCGCGCCCCGCAGCAGCGGGCAAGTCGCTGCGTTTCACGCGCTCGCTGCGCCGACTGGCCATGGCGGCCGGGGCGACGCTTGTCGTGGCGGGCCCGGCGCAGGCGGCGGGCTTTGACAACCTGACGCGACTGACTGACAAGGGCTTCATCGTCAGTGCCCAGGCGCGCATGCTCGATACCGGCGAGACGCTGGCCTCGGTCAATCCCGACCAGCAACTGACGCCGGCTTCGCTGTCCAAGCTCTATATCGCCGGTGCGGCGCTGGACCGTTTCGGCCCGCAGTATCGTTTCTCCACGCGTCTGCGCAGCACGGGCACGATCAGCGGCGGCGTCTTGACCGGTGACCTGGTGCTCGAGGGCAGCGGCGACCCGGCGCTGACCAGTGAAGAGCTGTGGCGTCTGACCGAGGAGCTGCGCTTTCGGGGCATCCGCCGCGTCGAAGGGCGCCTGCTGATCAGTCAGTGGCGTTTCGGGCCGGTGCCCTGCATCAGTACCGATCGCTGCAATGCCTCGCGGCGTTCCAGCAATGCCTATGATGCGCTGCTGTCGTCCGCGGCCAGCAACTATGCCAGCTGGTGCGTGAAGGTGATGCCGGGGGCGGGCAGTCAGGCGCCGGCGCGACTGGCCAGCTGCGACACCACCCAGCCCACCGAGATCTTCGACAACCAGGTCACCACGGTCGGCGCGGGTGGCAAGAGCGCCATCAATGCCCGGCGCACCACCAGCAACGGTCGCGATACGCTGGTCGTCACCGGTACCATCGCCGCCGACAGCCAGCCGCGCAGCATCTACCGCGCCGTCTCCAATCCTGCGCTGTACACCGGTGAGCTGATGCGCGACATCCTGGCGCGCGCCGGGATCACGGTGACCGGCGGGGTGGACATCACCTCGACGGCGCCGCCTTCCAGCGCCGCGCAGCTCGGTAGTGTCGAGGGCAAGCCGATGCAGGAGTTGCTGACGCGCATGCTCAATTACTCCAACAACTTCATGGCGGACCAGCTGACGCTGGCGCTGGTCGGCGGCAGTCAGGCCACCTTGCGCCAGGGCGGCGCCAAGCTCGAGACCTTCGCCAGCGCGATTCCCGGTCACGGCCCGCTGACGATGTATTCCGGCAGCGGCCTGACCTCCCAGAACCGCACCAGCGTCAGTGGGCTGGTGGCGTTGCTCGACAGCATGTATCACCGCCCGGCGCTGTTCCCCACCTTCGTGGCGGGCCTGCAGGCACCGGTCAATGGCCCGATGCGCTTCATCCGCCGTGGCAGCGAGACCTTCCGCAATCACGTGATGGTCAAGACGGGCACGCTCAACAACCCGGTGCCGGTGCGCGCCATCTCGGGATACTTCCGCACGCAAAGTGGCCGCTGGGGCGCCTTCGCGGTGATGGTCAACGGCCGGGCGGCGGTGCCTTATCTGTCCTGGCCGCAGGTGCTGGATCCGGTCGCCGAGGACCTGACCGCGATGATCGAGCGCAACTGAGTTCCTGATCGCGCGCATGAACACGAAAGCCCCGCCAATCGGCGGGGCTTTCGTGTTCATGGCCTGAGTGACAGACACAAAAAACCCCGCCCGAAGGCGGGGTGGTCCTCCACACGCCCGGCATGGCTGAGGGGAGGGCACTCGGGACGCTCGACAGGGCGCAACGAGATAACAAGAGCATAGCGTTGTGTGACGGCGTTGGCTAACGCCAAAATCGCTATTGCACCGCAACAATCAAGGACTTGAAGCGTTTTTGGCGCTGCGAGGGCAAATTTTCCGTCGCGGGTCGTGCGTCGAGTGTCTTCAGCGCGTCGGGTCGAGCAGCACACGACCGCTGACGCGTCCGTCGATCATCGCCTCGGCGCGTTCGGCGAGGCCTTCCAGGCCGACCGTCTCGAGCTGCATCTGGGTGTGCATCTCGTCCGGCAGGTCGGCCAGACGCTGCCAGACCTTTTGACGGCGTTCGGCATTGATCATGACGCTATCGACGCCCAGCAACGAGACACCGCGCAGGATGAACGGCATCACGCTGGTGGGCAGGTCGGCGCCCGCCGCGAGGCCCACGGCCGCCACCTTGCCATCGTAATTCATCTGCGCCAGCAGATTGGCCAGCACCTGGCCACCGGCGGTATCCACGGCGCCTGCCCAGCGGCTCTTTTCCAGCGGACGGCCCTTGTCCTCGAAATCACTGCGCAGGTGGACTTCGCTCGCGCCCAGTGACTCGAGCCAGTCGCGCTGCTCGGCCTTGCCGCTGACTGCGTGAACCTCGAAGCCTTGCCCGGCCAGCATCTGCACGGCCCAGCTGCCGACCCCGCCGGTGGCGCCGGTGACGATCACCGGGCCCTGTTCGGGTGTCAGGCCGGCCTCCTCGAGACGCATCACGCACAGCATGGCGGTCAGGCCCGCGGTGCCGAAGGCCATGGCCTGCTCGGCGCTCAGATTGGCAGGACGCTTGACCAGCCACTCGGGCTTGACGCGCATGCGCTCGGCCAGGCCGCCCCAATGGCGCTCGCCCACGCCCCAGCCGGTCAGGAGGACCTCATCGCCCGGCTGATAGTCCGGCGAGTCGGAGGCCTCTACGCGTCCCGCGAAATCGATGCCCGGCACGAAGGGCAGCTCGCGAACGATCTTGCCACGGCCGGTGATGGCCAACGCGTCCTTGTAGTTGAGCCCGGAACGCTCGATGGCCACCGTGACAGGCAGGTCAGGTAGCTGGTCATCGGAGAGGTCGACGACTCGGGCGCGAGGTGTCTCTTCGTGCAGCATCAGTGCGCGGGACATGGCTGTCTCCTTGTGGATGGCGTGGGTGTTGGCGGTCTTCCTGCTTGAAGGTGTCACGGCGTCTGATCGCGACGCGTCATCTCACAGTGCCTGCAAGCGACGCTGTGGGGAAGCCTCGCGATATCGACATTGGGATGAGACTGACGCAACCGGGGCCGGCCGGAGGTGCGGCTGGCCCCAGGAACAGGAGGCGCTGACTAGATGAAGCTGCGCACGGTGGCCAGCCCGACCAGCGTCATCAGCACCGTGTAGGGCAGTGCCATCCACACCATGCGCCCGTAGGAGAGCCTGACCAGTGGCGCGATGGCAGAGGTGAGCAGAAAGAGGAACGCTGCCTGGCCATTGGGGGTCGCAACGCTGGGCAGGTTGGTGCCGGTGTTCACCGCGACCGCCAGCGCATGGAAGTGCTCGCGGCTGATATTGCCGGCCACGAACTCGTTCTTGACCTGGGTGATGTACACCGTGGCCACGAAGACATTGTCCGAGATGGCCGAGAGCAGCCCGTTGGCCAGGAATAGCGCGCCGGCCTGCTCCTCGATGGGCAGACTGAGTACCCACTGAATGAACGGCTGGAACAGATGCTGCTCGTGGATGACCGCGACGATGGTGAAGAACACCACCAGCAGCGAGGTGAAGGGCAGCGATTCCTGGAAGGCGCGGCCGATCTGGTGCTCATCGGTGATGCCGTTGCCGGCGGTCAGCAGGATGATCACCGCCAGCCCGATCAGCCCGACCTCTGCCATGTGCAGTGCCAGCGCCAGGACCAGCAGTACCGCTACCACGGCCTGCACGATCAGCGCGGCGCGTTCCCGCGGCGTGCGCCGTGAATCCTGATGATGATCATAATCCTCGAGAATGCGTCGCACGCTGGCGGGCAGGCGCTGGCCGTAGCCGAACCAGCGGCCACGCTCCAGCAGCACGCACAGGGCGAGACCGGCGAAGAAGGTCGGCACGGTGACCGGCGCCATGGCGAGGAAGAAGTCGATGAAGTCCCATTCGGCGGCCTTGGCGATCACCAGATTCTGCGGCTCGCCGATCATGGTGCTGACGCCTCCCAGCGCGGTTCCCACCGCGCCATGCATCAGCAGCGAGCGCAGAAAGCCGCGGAAATCCTCGAGGTCTTCACTGTGCACGGCCTCGACGCTGACATCGTTGGCATGGTCATGCTGGGTATCGAAATGCTTGCCCGAGGCCACCTTGTGGTAGACGGAGTAGAAGCCCACCGCGATGCCGATGATCACCGCCGTCACCGTCAAGGCGTCGAGAAAGGCGGACAGCAGGGCGCTGGAGAGACAGAACATCAGCGACAGCCAGGTCTTGGAGCGCACGCCGAGGATGATCTTGGTGAAGGCATACAGCAGCAGCGGCTTCATGAAGTAGATGCCGGCCACCATGAACATCAGCAGCAGGATCACCGGCAGGTTGCGCTCCATCTCCTGCATGATGGCCTCCGGCGAGGCCATGCCGATGACGACGGCCTCCAGCGCCAGCAGACCGCCTGGCTGGAGGGGATAGCACTTGAGCGCCATCGCCAGCGTGAAGATGAATTCCCCCAGCAGCAGCCAGCCGACGATCACGCCACCTTGCGGACCGCTGAACCACAGCAGCAGCGGATTGGTGATCAGAAACAGGCACATCAACTGCTTGTACCAGCGTGGCGACTGGCCGAGGAAGTTGCGCGCCAGTCCGCGGCTGAGCGTCTGTCGTGTGTCGTGTGATAGCGAAGGCATGGGCAGTTCCCGGCGTTGATTTGTTGTTGTTGGAGGACGGGATCGGCAATGCCGCTTCAGCGCGTGCTTTGCTATCATCGCCGCCGTCATCGAGCGCCTGGCGGTATTAGAGCACGCCCGTCGATGAGGTCTCGGGTAGCCTTTGGTCGTGAAATTCGCGCAGGCAGCGCTGCGCTGTCGCTGGCCGGTGTGCTGCGAGCTCTCCCGAGGCGTGTTGCTGGCAGACGTCGTCCGATTGAAAGATCGGCCTTTGCAGCCTCCGTGCTGCTTCTGTACGAGACCCGAAGATGAAATCACGGCATACCGGCTTGACCCACCTCAAGCATTCCGCGCGTTACTCGCTCAAGGGCCTCAAGGCCGCCTGGAGCAACGAAGAGGCCTTCCGCCAGGAGATCGTGCTGTGCGCCTTGCTGCTGCCGTTTGCCTGGTGGATCGGCGACTCGCATGTCGAGTGGCTGCTGCTGGTCGGCTCCACGCTGATCGTGCTGATGGTCGAACTGCTCAACTCGGCGGTGGAATCCGCGATTGACCGCATCGGCCCGGAATTCCATGAACTGTCCGGGCGCGCCAAGGACATGGGCTCGGCGGCGGTCATGATCAGCCTGATCTTCGCTGGCCTGACCTGGGGCACCTTGCTCTACGACAAGCTGTTCGGCTGAGCGACCAAGCCACGACCACATCAATGAAAGGGGTCGGCGGGCAGGCCGTGTCATGTGCCTGCGGCCTCCGTTATGCTGAGGGCTGGATCGAAGGAGACGACCATGCCCCAGCCATCCCCCGCGCAGTCCCGCCCACTGTTGCCCGCTGATTTCCTCGCGCCGTCATCGCTGCTGACCGAGCAGTCGGCTGACAGCCGTGCCACGCTCGAGAGCGCCCTGCTTGCCGCCCAGGAGCGTCTCGAAGAGAGCCTGACCCAGGCTGAGAACCTCAGCGAGATGCGTGGCGATGACAGCTCTCCGCTGGCGACCTTTCTGGCCCTCGATGAGCGTCAGCGCAGCCAGCTGGGGCGTCTGATCACGCTGTCCGACTTCGCGCTGGAGACGCTGTGCCGTCGCCCTGAATTGCTGTCCGAGCTGCTCGAGAGTGGCGAGCTGGAGCGCGCCTTGCCGGTCGCCCTGCTCACTGAGCGCCTCGCCGCCGGCCTCGCCAGCGCCGATGACGAGAAGGCGATGCAGCAGGTGCTGCGGCGCTTCCGCCAGCTGCGCATGCTGGGCATCGTGTGGCGCGACCTCAACGGCGCCGACATGTGGCAGACCGCGGCGGCGGTCTCGCACCTCGCCGAAGTCACCCTCGAGGGCGCGCTTGGCTGGCTGGAAGCCTCGCTTGAGCCGCGTTATGGCCGCCCCGCGCCGGACCGCTTCGGCGAGCCGCAGCGGCTGGTGGTGCTCGGCATGGGCAAGCTGGGCGCCGGCGAGCTCAACCTCTCCTCCGATATCGACCTGATCTTCGCCTTCCCCGACAAGGGCGAGACATCGGGCGGTCGCAAGTCATTGGATCATCAGGAATATTTCACGCGTCTCGGCCAGAAGCTGATTGCCGCGCTGGACGCGATGACCGCCGATGGCTTCGTGTTTCGCGTCGACATGCGGCTGCGTCCGCTGGGGGACGGCGGGCCACTGGTCGGCAGTTTCTCGATGCTGGCCAGCTACTATCAGGATCAGGGCCGCGAATGGGAGCGTTACGCGATGCTCAAGGCGCGCCCGGTGGCGGGCAGCGTCGCTGCCGGCGAGCGCCTGATCGCGCACCTGCGGCCCTTCGTCTATCGCAAGTATCTGGATTTCGGCGCCATCGAGTCGCTGCGCGAGATGAAGGCGATGATCAATCGCGAGGTCAAGCGGCGCGGGCTGTCCGACAACATCAAGCTCGGCTCCGGCGGCATTCGCGAGGTGGAGTTCGTCGCCCAGGCCTTCCAGCTGATTCGGGGCGGGCGTGAGTCGGAATTGCAGGTCACCTCGCTCAAGCAGGCCTTTGCGCGCCTGCCAGCCCTGGGCTTGCTGCCGCAGGCGGTCGTGGATGAGCTGGTGCCGGACTACGTCTTCCTGCGCGATCTTGAGCACGCCCTGCAGGCCCAGGCCGACCGCCAGACCCAGACATTGCCGCTGGACCCGCTGGGCCGCGAGCGTCTCGCGCTGGCCATGAAGCTGCCCGACTGGGAGGCGCTCACCGCGCGTCTGGAAGAGGTGCGCACGCGCATCCGCCATCACTTTGACAACGTGATCGCCGCGCCGGAAGACGACGAGGCCGAGCAGGGCGAAGGTCAGCAGGCGCTGGATGAGTGGCGAGCACTGTGGCGTGGCGAGCTGACGGCCGAGGAGGGCGAGGCACTGCTCGCCGAGAGCGGCTTTGAGAGTGCGGCCGAGAGTTTCCGGCGTCTCGACAGCCTGCGGCGGTCACGTGCAGTGCAGGGCATGCAGCGCATCGGCTTTGATCGCCTCGATGCACTGATGCCGCCATTGTTGCAGGCGCTGGGCTCGGCGGCGGGCGATCCCGAGAAGCCCGGCGAGCACGATGCCAGCCGAGTGCTGGAGCGCGTCTTGCCGCTGATTGAGGCGGTATTGCGGCGGACGGCCTATCTGGCGCTGCTGCGCGAGAATCCGGATGCGCTGGCGCAGTTGATGCGCCTGTGTACGGCCAGCCCGTGGATCGCCGAGCAGCTGGCGCGCTATCCGGTGCTGCTCGATGAATTGCTGCACCCGCACAATCTGTACTCACCCGCCGACAAGACGCGCCTCGCCGATGAGCTGCGCACCGCGCTGTCGCGCATTCCCGAAGATGATGAAGAGGCGCTGCTCGAGGCCTTGCGGGTGTTCCGCCATGCCCAGGTTTTACACGTGGCGGCCTCCGATATCGCCGGTGCCCGCCCGCTGATGAAGGTCAGCGACTATCTGACCTTCATCGCCGAGGTGGTGCTGGAACAGGTGCTGGCGATGGCGTGGAAGACCCTGACCCGCAAGCATGGCTTCCCCATCGGGCGCGATGGCCAGCCAATCACCGGCGACAGCCTGAGTGGCAGCTTCGTGATCGTCGGCTACGGCAAGCTGGGTGGCATCGAGCTGGGCTATGGCTCGGACCTGGATCTCGTCTTCCTGCATGATGCGGCCAGCAAGGGCCAGACGGATGGCCCGCGGCCGCTGGACAATCCACTGTTCTTCACGCGTCTGGGGCAGCGTATCATCCACCTGCTGACGGCGGTGACGCCGGCCGGTGCGCTCTACGAGGTCGACATGCGCCTGCGCCCGTCGGGCAATTCGGGGCTGCTGGTCTCGAGTCTGGCGGCCTTCCGGGACTATCAGCTCACGCAAGCCTGGACCTGGGAGCACCAGGCGCTGGTGCGCGCGCGGGCCGTAGCGGGAGACCCGGCGCTGGCGCTGGCCTTTGAGGAGGTGCGCCGTGAGGTGCTCGGTCAGCAGCGGGACGAGAAGACGCTGCGCCAGGAGGTGATCGCCATGCGCCACAAGATGCGAGATCACCTGGGCAGCAGCGCCAAGGACCGCGAGGCCGGCCAGTTCCACCTCAAGCAGGACGCCGGCGGCATCGTCGACATCGAGTTTCTCGCCCAGTACTGCGTGCTGGCGCTGAGTCATCAGGTGCCTGCTCTGCTCGAGTGGAGCGACAACATGCGGCTGCTGGAAACCCTCGAGTCCTGCGGACGGCTGCCGGGCGAGCAGGCCGGTGAGCTGCGCGAGGCCTATCTGGCCTATCGCGATGTCAGCCATCGCCTGGCGCTGGAGAAGCAAGGCAGCCTGATGCGGCTGGAGCAGCACCCGGTGATAGCCGCCCACCGTGAGCGGGTCATTACCCTCTGGCAGGCACTGCTGGGCGAGGCTCAGGTCAGTCACGAGGAGGTTTAACGCCAAATCAATGCTCGCAATCCCCTGTCGCTGTCCCCAAGAAAGGGTGCACCAGACAACGTTGACAGGGGAGGTCAGCATGATGGAGTGGATTGCGAATCACTCGAAAACCATCTCGGCGATTGCCAGTATCGGCTCGTTCTTCATCTGGCTGGTCTACGCGCAGCTGCTGTATCACAACTTCCGTCGCCAGCGTCGCCCGCGAGTGCTGATCAATCGCGGCAAGTCCAAGGGTATCGACAGTCTGTGCATCGTCAGCAACATGAGTGCCGAATCGATCTTCATCGAGCACATCATCGCCAGGCTGGATACCAGTCATGGCAGCCTGCTGATGGATGTCACCGAGTTCGAACGCAACTATCAGGAAGGTGACGAGCAGGGTAACAATCAGCAGGACGGCGACAGCGAGCAGTCCGCGCAGGAGGCTTCCAGCAGCAGTGAATGGCGTATCTCCGATACCACGCGTCAGGGGCCGCTGGGCTCGGGCGACTTCCTGCATATCGGGACTTTCTCTGAAGTCATCGAGCGCATGGCGCGCCGCAATGGCATCTCGCTCGATGGTCACTGGCCCAGCAATGAGCAGCTGGAATTCCAGCGCCTGACGCTGAGCATCATCGGCATCTATGGCAGTGAGGACCATCCGATCGGCGTCGAGCGTGCCTTCCGCCTGCACGATGCCAATGGAGAATGTGCGCTGGTGCCGGAACGCTGGGATTCCAATCGCCTGTCATCACGTAGACAGCGTCACAAGTTGCGCAAGCTTTTGAATCGCATCAGTGGGGAGGACATCAGCGAGCAGTCCACCTTCCAGCCCCCGAGTGACGAGGAGTCGCGCGACAAGGCTTGATGAGCGCGGGCGCATGAAGCCAGAAACGCATGAGCCACCGCACGCATGATCCCAAGGATGCATGAATCACGGCACAGATGAGTGCCCGGGTGCACGCCAGCGGTGGCTGCACACTGTCAGGGCGACGAGGATGGGGTAGGCTTTCCAGAGCCCCATTCACGGAGAGTCTTCGGATGCAGGAACGCGTCACGCCCTTTCAGCTGTTCATCCTGGTGCTGTCGATCTATGTGATCGGCGCCATGGTGGTGGACCTTGTCTTTGTGTTGTCACCCCAGGTCCAGCGGCTGCTGGAATACATGGATTACGTGGTCTGCCTGTTCTTCTTCATCGATTTCTGCAAGCGCTTCGCCAGTGCCAAGAGCAAGCGCGAGTACATGAAGTGGGGCTGGATCGACCTGCTGGCCTGTATTCCGGCGGGACTCTTCCAGGGCGCGAGGCTGTTTCGCGTGGTGCAGGTGCTGCGGGTGCTGCGCGCCATCAAGTCGATGGAAATGATCTGGAAGCTGCTGTTCCGCAACCGGGCCGAGGGGGTCTTCGCCTCGGCGGCCACCGCCACGGTGCTGCTGGTAGTGTTCGGCGCCCTGACCATGCTGATGGTGGAGACACCCAATCCCGACAGCCCCATCAATACCGCCGAGGAGGCGCTGTGGTGGGCGGTGGTGACGGTGACCACCGTCGGCTATGGTGACTACTATCCCATCACGACGCTCGGTCGCGTGGTGGCGGTGCTGCTGATGGTCGGGGGCGTGGGGCTGTTCGGGAGTTTCGCCGCCTATATCAGCTCGATCTTCATCGAGGATGACAGCGAGCAGGAGGCCCGGGCGGCGCGTGCCCAGCGCGACATGACGCGGGCGCTCTATCATCAGATCAGCGAGCTGACGACGGAAGTGCGCGAGCTGCGTGAACGGCTGGATCAGGTCGCGCAGGAGCGGGGCGAGCCGCTGGCTGAGCGTGAACGCCACCGCGAGGCGCTGCACCGTCAGGTGAATGAGGAGATGGAACAGCGCCTGGGGGATGCCGCTCCGCCAGACAGGGAGGGCCCCGCCGGCGAACGTTGAACCGGCAGGCAGGCAACAAAAAGCCCCTGACACCGTGAGGTGTCAGGGGCTTTTTTCGGACTGTCATCAGGCCTCAGGCAAGCAGGCACAGGCGCTGCGACTGCCGTGCATGACGCAGATGATGATCAGTCGAAGTTGCGCGAGTAGAAGATCTCGAGCATTTCACGACGCAGACGGCCTTCGATGTTGGTGGCTTCCTCGAAGGTCAGCTCGCGACGCGAGGTGCCGAAGAGGTAGTTGTCCAGCTCGAAGTCCTTGAGCAGCATCTTGGTGTGGAACATGTTCTCTTGATACACGTTCACATCGACCATCTGGTAGGCACGCTTGGTGTCTTCCGCCAGGTAATCCTGGATGGAGGTGATGTCGTGATCGATGAACAGCTTCTTGCCATCCACGTCGCGCGTGAAGCCACGCACGCGGTAGTCCATGGTCACGATATCGGAATCGAAGCTGTGGATCAGATAGTTCAGCGCCTTCAGCGGGCTGATCATGCCACAGGTCGAGACATCGATATCGAGACGGAAGGTGCTGATACCGTTGTCCGGGTGGGACTCGGGATAGGTGTGCACCGTGACGTGAGACTTGTCCAGATGGCCGACGACCGTTTCCGGCAGCGGGCCCGGGCCCGGCGCGGTCTGGGACACGTCCTGCTCTTCCAGCTCGTGCTCGGCGATCAGGATGGTCACGCTGGCACCATGCGGCTCATAGTCCTGGCGTGCGATGTTCAGCACGTGGGCACCGATGATGTTGGTGACATCCTTGAGGATCTGGGTAAGACGCTCGGCATTGTAGAGCTCATCGATATAATCGATATACGCCGTGCGCTGCTCTTCGGTCTGCGCGTAGCAGATGTCGTAGATATTGAAGCTCAACGAACTGGTGAGGTTGTTGAACCCGTGAAGGCGGAGTTGATCGCTCACGTCCAGGCCTCCTTGAAATGGGAGGGTGGTATGACATCCGATGCGCCATTGCAATGGGGCTGAGGCAGGCATCGGGCCGAAGAGGGCATCTCGAAAGGTCCGTCCCGGGCGCTGGCAGCATGACTCACAGGGAGCATTGCGTACCATCTTTGCCACGAGACGACCGGTGAGACGACCGGTTTGAGGGGCGTATTATGCACAGGCAGGGCTGACACGCCAGCGACAATTCCCGCCGATCCTGGCGAGACGTCGTCAGTGGTGCGCTCCCTCCCGCCGTCGGTGGGGCCTTGAGCGGCGGGAGGGCGAGGCGTGATCAGGCCGCGATGTCGATGACTTCGTAGGAGTGAGTGATCTCGACACCCCCGGCGCTCAGCATCAGGGAGGCGCTGCAGTACTTCTCGGCGGACAGCTCGACGGCACGCTTGACCTGGGATTCCTTGAGGTTGCGACCGGTGACCACGAACTTGACGTGAATCTTCGTGAACACGCTCGGCACGCTATCGGCGCGCTCGGCGCTCAGTTCGGCGTGACAGTCGGTGACCTGCTGGCGGGCCTTTTCCAGAATCTGGATGACATCGAAGCTGGTGCAGCCGCCCAGACCCATCAACAGCATTTCCATCGGACGCGGGCCGGTGTTGCGACCGCCGTTGTCCGGATTGCCGTCCATGACCACGCTGTGGCCGCTGCCGGATTCGGCGAGGAACTGGCGACCATCGGTCCATTTGATGCTGGCGTTCATTGCCATGTCGGAACTTCTCCTTCTGATAAGTCGTTGATGCGCCACCGGCCCGGCGCTAGTGGCTATAAAGGCCAGGGGCTACAGGAATAAGGGCGCGGTGAGCACGATGGCGCACAGGGTAGCATTGTCATCGGCGTGCCCGGAGGAACGTCCAGCGCTGAGCTTATATCGCGCTGGCTCAGGCCCTGGCGTGGCTCAGCAGCTCATCCAGCTCGGCCAGACGCTGTGGGGTGCCGACATCAATCCAGGCGCCGCGATGATGCAGGCCGCGCACCTCGCCATGCTGCATGGCCTCACGCAGCAGCGGCGCCAGCTTGAAGACGCTGTCGGGGCCCTGATAGGCCGGCGTCTCGGCGATGGCGCGGCGGATTAGGCGCGGTGACAGCCACGACACGCCGGAGAAGGTCAGCCGGCTGCCGGCCTGCTCTTCTTGCTCATCTTTCTCTTCCTTTTCGTCCTGTTCGTCGCTCTCGGCGCCGGCTTCATCCTTCACTATCCCCGTTGGGGTGAGCAGGAAGTCCCCGCGGGGATGATGTGGCGGGTTGTCCACCAGACCCGCCAGCGCCTGCGGCTGGTCGGCAAGCGGGGCCAGTGAATGGCTCGCCAGCGCCTGGATGGTCAGCAGCGTGAGGTCGACGTCACACCAGACATCGCCATTGATCAGCAGGAAGGGCGTGTCATCGCCTGCATCCTGCGTCAGCGCATCGGAGAGTGACAGGGCGCGAGCGATGCCGCCGCCGGTTTCCAGCGGCGTCTCCTCGCGCGAGAAGATCAGCGTCAGGGAGCGCTTGCGCCCCTGCCAGCAAGCCTCGAGCTGGCCTTGGGCATTCGGCTTCGCGGCGAAGTGGCTCAGAATCCTGTCGGCCAGGTGGCCGACATTGATGACGACCTTGTCCACATCGATCGCTTCCAGACGCAGCAGATGGTGCTCAAGCAACGGCAGCCCGGCGACTTCCAGCAACGGCTTGGGAGTGTGGTCGGTCAGCGGGCGCATGCGCGTGCCGAAACCGGCCGCCAGAATCATCGCGCGCATCAGTGGCTCCCCGGCTGGTTATCGGCATTTGCTGCGCTTTCCCCACTTGCCGCAGCGCTCTTCGCCGTAGCGGTGGCCGCATTGCGCTGCAGGCGGGCGGCGCGATCGGCGAGGGCTGCCAGCTCATCGTAATCATCGAGGTTGATCTCGGGGCGCTCGCCATTGGCGAGACGCAGATCGCGCGCCTCGCATTCCTCGGCCAGCCGCAGCGACAGCGCCGGCGTCAGCACCTCATCCAGCCAGTGGGTGAAGGAGATCAGTTCCGGGCAGAAGGCCAGACCTTCGCGCAGGTGGCCGAGGAAGCGCGGCATCAGCGTCAGGTAGCGAGGCTTGGCGTCCCGCAGTGTCAGACGCGCGAAGATGCCGAGAATCTTGAGATTGCGCTGCACGCCCATGCGCTCGACGCTCTGGCGGTATTCCAGCGGGCTCGGTGCCGGCAGGCCGGCCGCGGCGTAGCGTGGCAAGGCGGCCAGACGCGCCTGCTCGATCCAGCGCGCCATGGCGGGTTCCGGCCAGCGCCAGTGACGGTCGCGCAGCAGCGAGATCAGGTCGTAGTTCTCGGGGCCGCTGACGGCGTCCTGAAAATCGATGATCCACAGCCGGGGCTGGTGCTGGGATGCCGACTGATGCAGGAACAGGTTCTGGGCATGGAAGTCGCGATGCACGGTCACCACCGGTTGCGCGCTGGCGGCCGCGAGCAATTGGTCAGTCAGCTTGCCCCAGGCGGCGTAGCGGCGGTCATGCGGCATGTCGAGAAGCTGGCCGAGACACCACTCCGGAAACAGCTCCAGTTCGGCGGACAGGCGGGCGTCGTCATAGGCAGGCAGGTTGCCGGACGGCAGCTGATGCAGCTGCTCGAGCAGCCCGATGGCTTCGCCATAGTAGTGGTCGGCGTGCTCGGTGCTGGTCAGGGCGGTCATCAGCGGAGTGTCGCCGAGGTCTTCCAGCTCCAGGAAGCCGAGTGTCTCGTCGAAGGCGAAGACCTCGGGCAGCGGCAGGCCGGCGTCGCGCCATTGGCGGGCGATGGCGACGAAGCCGTGGCTGTCTTCCTTCTCGGGTGGGGCGTCCATCAGGATGCGCGCCGGCGTGGCCGGGTCGAGTTCCTCGAGGTGCAGGCGGAAATAGCGGCGGAAGCTGGCGTCGTCAGCCACGGCGCTCATGCGCACGGCCTCTGGCGTGAGGTCGTGGCGGGCGGCGGCCCAGGCGTGCAGCGCCTGGCGGCGGGCGTCGGATGTCATGGGGCTTGGGCTCCTGTCGGCGTGTGCGGGGCCGGCTGTCAGTTGACGCCTGTGCCGCGGCCCCGCATGCTGTCGTGTGGTGACGAGAGGCAGGCGGAACCGGCAAGCAGGAAGGCCGGTTGCTGGGCCTGTATAATACCGATTCCCCCAGCCAAGGACACAGAGCAGCCATGGCCCAGCGCAGCCATTCATCCCATCCGGGCAAGCCGACGACCGCTCCCGGGCGACGTCAGCGTCGCTTCGCGACTCCCTCTCTGTCTGCTCATTCCCGGCAGGCACCGATAGCCCGATTGGGCGATGACCGCCCGGTCTGGCAGCTCAAGCCACTGGTTTTCCGTCTGCTGTGGACCCTGGCGCCACTGGCCGCCGGCGCCCCTCTGATGGCACAGGCCGCTCCGCCCGAGCCCCTGTCAGCCAGTCAGCTCGACTGGCAGCCCTATGATGAGGTGCCGCAGGGCAAGCTGTGCTCCGGGCGCTATGTCACGCCGGCCTACCGTATCGAAGCGGGCGACACGCCGGAGCAGGTCACGACCTCGGCCGACAAGGCCAACTACGGCAACGATGGTGTCGCCACCCTGATGGGGGAGGTGGTGCTGCGCCGCGGCGATTCCCAGCTGGAATCGCCCGAGGTCAGCGTCAACGAGGCGCGTGACACCGCCACCGCCAAGGGGCCTGTCACCTATCGCCAGCCCGGGGTCTTGCTGCGTGGCGACGACGCGCGGGTCTCGCTCAACAGCGATGCGGCAAGCGTCGACAACGGCCACTACGTCTTTCACGAGCAGCATGTGCGCGGCGACGCGGTGCAGCTGGCGCGTCTCGAGGATGGTCGCTACCGCTTGAAGGATGCCAGCTTCACCTCCTGTGAGCCGGGCAACAGCCTGTGGCGCCTGGTCGGCAGCGACATCACCATCGATCAGGACTCCGGCTGGGGAACGGCCAAGCATGCGCGCATGGAAATGGGCGGCGTGCCGGTCTTCTACTGGCCCTACGTGCGCTTCCCGGTCGATGACCGTCGCCACACGGGGCTGCTGTGGCCGCAGTTCAGCTACACCAGCTCCAGCGGCTTCGATTACGCCCAGCCGATCTACCTGAACCTGGCCCCCAATTACGATGCCACCCTCACGCCGCGTTACATCTCCGAGCGTGGCGAGATGCTGGAAGGCGAGTTCCGCTATCTATTGCCGCGTGGCGATGAAGGCAGCATCGAGGGCGCCTGGCTCGCCGATGACGATGGCGGCAGCGACCCCGACGATGATGAGGAAGACCTGATCGGCGAGGACCGCTGGTACATCAACTACCAGCATGCTGGCCGCTATGATGCCCGTACCGACTACCAGTTGAAGTACGGCGCCGCCTCCGATGGCAATTATTTCGACGACTTCGGGCGCAATTTCGGGGAAACGGAAACCGATAGCCTCGAGCGTCTGGCACAGCTCGATTATCACGGCGATGTCTGGGACCTGCAGTTCAAGGCGCAGGGCTACCAGCGCATGGACTACCCGCTGGATAACGATGACAAGCCGTTCTACCGTCTGCCGAGTCTGACCGCGGATGGCCGCTGGAGTCAGTCCAACGGCTTCTACGAAGAGTGGAATTCCAACGCGACCTACTTCTGGCGTGATGTCGATGAGACGGATACCGACATCGACGAAGACCAGGCCGCCAATGGTTCGCGCCTGCGTCTGGCGCCGGCGCTGGGCTGGCGCAGCGATCAGAGCTGGAGCTTCATCGAGCCGCGCGCCCAGCTGGTCAGCCTGTCATACAGCCTGGACTACGGTGACCGCGAGACCGACCGCAGCACCAGCCCGTCCGCCACCATCCCGGTACTGTCACTGGACAGCGGCCTGATCTTCGATCGCGAGACCGAATGGTTCGGCGACGGCTATACCCAGACGCTGGAACCGCGCCTCTATTACGCCTACGTGCCGGAGGTCGACCAGTCCGATCTGCCCGACTTCGACACCTCGGAAGATGCCTTCAGCTGGAATCAGCTGTGGTCGCCGTACCGCTTCAGCGGGGGTGACCGCGTCGGTGATACCAACAAGGTCTCCTACGGCGTGTCGTCACGCTTCATCAGCGATGAAAGCGGCCGTGAGCGCCTCAAGCTGGGCGTCGGCCAGTCGAGCTACCTGTCGGACCGCAACATCGACATGGACGGTGATCCGGACAAGACCTCACGCTCCGACTTCGACAGCTACTCCGACTACTATCGTGCGACGCGTGACCGCTCGCCGGTGGTCTTCCAGGCCGATGTGGTGCTCAACGACCAGTGGACTGCCTCCCAGGCCGTGTTCCAGGATTTCGATCGTGGCGTGACCGAAAGTGCCCAGACCTCGCTGCGTTATCGTGCGGAACAAGGCACGGTACTGAACTTTGGCTTCAATCGTGAGATCGAAGGCTTCGTGCCTTACGACGATGAGGACGAGGATGACGTGCTGGGCTATACCCGCAACGAGTGGGATTTCTCCTTCGCGACGCCGATGAGCGAGAGCTGGTCGCTGCTGGGCCGCTACATGTATGACAGCACCAATTCCCGTTCACTGGAGAAGGTGTTGGGCGTGCAGTACAACGATTGCTGCTACGGCGTGCAGGTCACCTGGCGTGAATGGCAGGATGACAACGACACCGCCAACACCATCTCGGATGACGAAGAGAAGAATGGCATCTTCCTGACCTTTGAATTCAAGGGCTTGGGAGGCGTTGGCCAGAGTGCTGACAGCTACCTGGAACAGGCCGTACCGGGCTATCGCAACGCGGGCTTCTGAGTCGCCGCGCCAGGCCGTGAATGACGCCAGGGCGCCGCCGCAGGGCGGCGCCATCAACATTTTTACGCCGAGAGAACATGTGATGCGCAAGACCCTGATTGCCCCGCTGGGGCTGGCATTTGTGCTGGCGAGTCTGCCGGCCGGTGCCGCCGAGTTGCTCGACCGCGTGGTTGCCGTGGTCAACAAGGACGCCATCATGCAAAGCGACATGGAGCAGCGCGTCACCCAGGCGAGTCAGCAGTTGCAGAGCCGTGGCATCAACCTGCCGCCGCGCGACGTGCTGGAGCGTCAGGTTCTTGATCGTATGGTCAACGAGCAGATTCAGCTGCAGCTGGCGGAACAGGCCAACCTCAGCATCGATGACACCCAGCTCAACGCCACCCTGCGTGGCATCGCCAAGGACAACGGCATGAGCCTGGAAGCCTTCGCGGACAAGCTCGAGCAGGACGGCATGTCACTGGCCCAGGTGCGCGATCAGGTGCGTCGTGAGCTGCTGGTGCAGCAGATCCAGCAGCGCAGCGTGGCTAGCCGGGTGCGGATCTCCGATCGTGAGATCGATCGCTATCTCAATCAGCAGAATGTCGGCAGCGACGTCCAGTACCATCTGGCCCACCTGCTGGTGGCACTGCCCCAGGAGCCGACGCCGGACCAGGTCAAGGCCGCGCGCGCCAAGGCCGACAGCCTGCGCCAGCAGATCGAGCAGGGCACCGATTTCGCCCAGCTGGCTGCCGCCGAATCCGCCGGCAGTCAGGCGCTGAGCGGCGGCGATCTCGGCTGGCGTTCCGGCGGTGAGCTGCCGACGGTATTCGCCGATGTCATCCCGAACATGCAGGCCGGTCAGGTCTCCGAGCCGCTGCGCAGTGCCAGCGGCTATCACCTCGTCAAGCTGATCGAGAAGCGTGGCGCGGGCAAGGCGTTGATTTCCCAGACGCGCGCACGCCACATCCTGATCCAGCCCAACCCGAACCTCAGTGATCAGCAGGCGCTTGAGCGTGCCGAGTCCATTCGCCGCCGTCTGCTGGGAGGCGAGGACTTCGCCGCGCTGGCTCAGGAATTCAGCGACGACAAGGGCAGCTCTCTCAAGGGTGGTGAGCTGGGTTGGGTCAGCCCGGGCCAGACGGTCTCCTCCTTCGAGACGGCCATGAATGGTCTGGACGTGGGCGAGATCAGCCAGCCGGTCAAGAGCCGCTTCGGCTACCACATCATCGAAGTCGAGGAGCGTCGCCAGCAGGATGTGACCAACTCCAGCCAGCGTGACAAGGTGCGCAAGACCCTGTTCCAGCGCAAGCTCAATGATGAGCTCGAAGCCTGGCAGCAGCAGGTGCGTGCCGAGGCCTATGTCGACAACCGTCTCGATGAGCAGTAAGTCCGAGTGGAGCAGCGAGACACCGTCATGAATCGTCGCGAAGAGACTGCGCCCGACATCATCGCCCTGACCGCCGGCGAGCCGGCGGGCATCGGCCCGGAACTGCTGGTCATGCTGGCCGGTCAGGCGGAAGCGTTCCCCGCGCAGCTGGTCGCCGTGGCGGACCCCGCCTTGCTGGTCAGTCGTGCCCGCCTGCTGGGACTGCCGCTGGTGGTGCATGAGCTGGCGCCGGGCGACCCGCTGCCGCCGGCCCGCAATGGTGAGCTGGCCGTGTGGCCGGTGCCGCTGGCAGTGCCCAGCGAGCCGGGCGTGATCGATGCGCGCAATGGCGATCATGTGCTGGCGATGCTGGATGTCGCCATCGCCGCCTGCCAGGCGGGTCATGCCAGTGCGATGGTGACGGCGCCGCTGTCCAAGGCCGCCGTGATCGAGGCCGGGCATGCGGGCTTCACCGGCCACACCGAATACCTGCGCGATGTCTGCGGGGTCGAGGAAGTGGTCATGATGCTGGCGTGCCCCGGGCTGCGGGTGGCGCTGGCCACCACGCACCTGCCGCTGCGCGAGGTGGCCGATGCCATCACGCCCGAGGGCCTGACGCGGGTGATGAAGATCCTCGCCAAGGACCTGACGCGCTACTTCGGCTGTGCCGCACCGCGCATCGCGGTGTGCGGGCTCAATCCGCATGCCGGCGAGGGCGGGCACCTGGGGCATGAGGAGATCGAGGTGATCTCCCCGACGCTCGACGCCCTGCGCGCGACCGGCATGCAGCTGGATGGCCCGCTGCCGGCCGATACCCTGTTCACGCCGCGGCATCTGGAGGGCGTGGATGCGGTACTGGCGATGTACCACGACCAGGGCCTGCCGGTGCTCAAGTATGCCGGCTTCGGTGAAGCCGCCAACATCACGCTGGGCCTGCCGATCGTGCGTACCTCCGTGGATCACGGCACGGCGCTGGACCTCGCCGGCAGCGGACGTGCCGACGTCGGTAGCCTGTTGCAGGCCGTGCGTGTCGCCATCGAGATGGCAGCCGCCGCGCGAGCCTGAGATAATCCCCGCATCACTCGGGCGTGACCGCATGGCGGCACGTCAGGCGTACGCCACAGCGTGGCGTCTCGCTACCCCAGTCATTCGACCATCGAGGATGGTCTCGCCGCCCCGGTCTGCCTGTGTCCCTGCAGGCCATGGCGGCGTCTTGTTGTCGGGAGTCCCGACGGATTCCCAGGAGGAAGGTCAGTCCCATGTCCCAACATTTCCCCGCGCATCGCGCTCGCAAGCGTTTCGGTCAGAACTTTCTGCAGGACCTTGGCGTTATCTCTCGCATCGTGAATGCCATTCGTCCCGCGGAAGGCGAGCGCCTGGTCGAGATCGGCCCGGGGCAGGGTGCCTTGACCGGCCCGCTGCTGGAAGCGGCAGGCAAGCTGGAAGTCATCGAGCTGGACCGTGACCTCATCCCGGGTCTGCGCGTGCAGTTCTTCAACTACCCGGACTTCGTGATCCACGAAGGCGATGCCCTGCGCTTCGATTTCCCGGAGCTGGTCGGTGATGGCCCGGCACTGCGCGTGGTCGGCAATCTGCCGTACAACATCTCCACCCCGCTGATCTTCCACCTGCTGGAAGCACGCGGCGCGATCTCTGACATGCACTTCATGCTGCAGAAGGAAGTCGTCGAGCGTCTGGCCGCCGAGCCGGGTGGCACCGACTGGGGCCGCCTGTCGGTGATGACCCAGTATTACTGCGCGGTGGAAAATCTGTTCCTGGTGCCGCCGAGTGCCTTCTTCCCGGCGCCGAAGGTGGATTCCGCCATCGTGCGTCTGGTGCCGCACCGTGAATTGCCGCATCCGGCCAAGGACGAGAAGCTGCTCGCCGTCATCGTGCGCGAAGCCTTCTCCCAGCGCCGCAAGACGCTGCGCAACAACTTCAAGGGCCGCATCGATGCCGACCAGCTGACCGCGCTGGGCATCGATCCCTCGCGTCGTCCGCAGACACTGACCGTCGCTGAGCTGGTGATGATCAGCAACCACCTCAGTGAGCAGGGCATGACGGTGGACAAGGCCGACAAGGCTCCGAAGAAGCGTCCGCGCAGCAATGTCGGCCACGGTGCGCCGGCAGCCGACAGTGCCAGTGGTAGTGATGGGAATAGTGACAGTGGCGAGCGCCTCGATGCCGAGAGCGATGCCAAGGGCGACGCCCGCAACGCCAGCGACCACGACGCATGAGTAGCGTGGCGGACATCCGTATCGACGCCGTACCCGAGTACTGCGCCGACGAGAGTCGTCCTAGCGAGAACCGACACGTGTTCCGCTACACCATCACCGTGCACAACGGGACGGATGAGACCGTGCAGCTGCTGGCGCGCTACTGGAAGATCACCCAGGGCAGCGGCGATGAGCAGGAAGTACGTGGCAAGGGCGTGGTCGGCAAGCAGCCGCTGATCGCGCCCGGCGAGAGCTTTCGCTATACCTCGCGCGCCGTGCTCGACATGCCGGTCGGCGTGATGCAGGGGGCCTATACCTTCTGTGACGCGACCCATGCGCGCACCTTCGAGGTCGCCATCGCACCGTTCCGTCTCGCCGGTCCGCATCAGGTTCACTAGGGTGGCCGCGTGACGCAGCGTTTCGTATTCAAGACAGCAAGTCAGGCCGCCACGGCGGTCAGGGAGTGGGCATGACGCAGTGGGCGATTGGCGATTTGCAGGGCTGCCATCAAGAGTTCGAACTTCTGTTGCAGCGCCTCGATTTCACGCCGGGGCGCGATGTGCTGTGGCTGGCGGGAGACCTGGTCAATCGCGGGCCGGGCTCGCTGGAGTGCCTGCGTCTGGTCAAGTCGCTGGGCGATGATGCGCGGGTGGTGCTGGGCAACCATGATCTCCACCTGCTGGCGGTAGCTGAGGGCTTCAGCCGCCACAAGCGCTCCGATACGCTGACGCCGATTCTCGAGGCGCCGGACCGTGAGGAGCTGCTGGACTGGCTGCGTCGTCAGCCGCTGATGGTGGATGCGCTGGTCGGCAATCGCCGCACCGTGATGAGCCATGCCGGCGTGTTGCCGAGCTGGACGCTGGACCAGGCGGCCGGTTATGCCCGCGAAGCGCACGCCGTGCTGGCGGGCGACGACTATCGAGGCTTTCTCGGCGAGATGTACGGCAATACGCCGGACCGCTGGCAGGAGGATCTCGAAGGCACGCCGCGCCTGCGCTGCATCGTCAATGTCTTCACGCGCATGCGCTTTCTGCACAGTGATGGCCGACTGGATTTCGCGGCCAAGGAAGGGCTGGACAGCGCGCCGGAGGGGAGCCGTCCCTGGTTCCAGTACCCGCGTCCCGAAGGGGCCTGGGATGATTCGCCGCGCCTGCTGTTCGGTCACTGGGCTGCTCTGGAAGGCGAGACACCGGCGGCGCGTCAGGATGTCGAGGCGCTGGACACCGGCTGCGTGTGGGGCGGTGGCCTGACGGCGCTCAATCTCGAGACGGAAGAGCGCGTCTTCGAGCCGGCGCTGACCTCGCGCTGAGCGCCCTCCCGTCGCCAGTGACAGCAGGTCTGCCGTCGCTGGCGAATGCCTTTCCCTTACTCAACAAGCGGAGTCCGCATGAGTTTCGAACATCTTGATCTCGCAACCCTCAGTGACTGGCGCCAACGCGACCCGTCGCTCGTGGTACTCGATATCCGCGATCCGCTCAGCTTCACGCAGGGGCGTATCCCGGGCAGCCGTCATCTGGACAACGCCAGTGCCGGTGCCATTCTGGAAGACACCCCGCGCGACAAGCCGCTGGTGGTGGTCTGCTATCACGGCCATTCCAGTCAGCAGGCCGCCGCCTGGCTGGCGGGGCAGGGCTTCGAGAAGGTCTATTCCCTCGATGGTGGCTTTACCCAGTACCAATTGACGCATGGTGATGACGTCGAGAGCGGTAGCTGACGCCGCCTGCACGTGACTGCTGTCACTGGCCTTACTTCCTCGCTTTCCTCATTCAGCTTTGTATCTCGTGCCGCAGGGCAAGGACATTCGCATGACTCAGACGACGCCTTCTTCACTGACCGATTCGCGTGACCGCCTGTTGAGCGGGCTTGAGGTCTATCGCGTGGGCGGCGCGGTGCGTGATGCGCGCCTGGGTTGGCCGTGGCACGAGTGCGACTTCGTGGTGGTGGGCGCGACGGTGGAAGACATGCAGGCGCGTGGCTTCCGGCCGGTCGGGCGGGACTTCCCGGTCTTCCTGCATCCGCAGACCCAGGAGGAGTACGCGCTGGCGCGTACCGAGCGCAAGTCCGGCCACGGGTATGTCGGCTTCAGCGTGCATGCCAGCCCCGATGTGACGCTGGAAGAGGACCTCATTCGTCGCGACCTGACCATCAATGCCATGGCCGAACCGCTCGACAGCACGCCGGGGCAGGGCGAGGTGATCGACCCTTACGGTGGCCTGGCGGATCTCGAGGCGCGCGTGTTGCGTCATGTCTCGAGCGCCTTCAGCGAAGACCCGCTGCGCGTATTGCGCGTGGCACGCTTTCTGGCGCGCTATCAGGGGCTCGGCTTCACGGTCGCGGAGGAGACACGGCAGATGATGGTCGCCATGGTCGAGAGCGGCGAGGTCTCGCATCTGGTGGCCGAGCGGGTCTGGAAGGAGACCGAGAAGGCGCTGGGCGAGGCCAGTCCCGAGGCCTACTTCCAGCTGCTCGACGAACTGGGGGCGCTGGCGGTGCTGATGCCGTCGCTGACCCGCGATGCCGAACAGCTCACAGCGGCGCTGGCGCGTCTGGACCGCCTGCCGCGTCAGCTGGTCGATGAGGCGGAGATGGTCTGCTGGCGCATGGCGCGCCTGGTGGAGCACCTGTCACGCGACGAGATCGATGCCCTGGCGCAGGACTTGCGCCTGCCCAGCGCCGTGCGTGACGCCGCCCAGCAGGCACGTCTTTGCCGGGAATTGAACGAGGCCTCGCGGCGGGAAGGTGGCGTGAGCGCAGCCGATCTCAAGGTCTGGCTGGATGGTGTCGATGCCTGGCGGCGTGGCGAGCGCCAGTCGGTGCTGGTGGCCCTGCTGGCCGTCGAGGACAAGGGGTTGGCGCGGCTGGGCAATGCCGTCTGGCAAGCCGCGACGGCGGTGTCGCCGCAGTCTCTGGTCGAACAGGGCCTGAAAGGGGCGGAGATCGGGCGTGCGCTCAGTGAGCAGCGCCAGCAGGCCATCGAGCAGGCGCTGAGCGAATGGCAGGCCATGCCGGAAGTGCACGCGCCTCATTGTGGCTGCGGACACAGTCACTGATCACCTGCCCACTGTTGAGTACCTGGCCTGAGCACCTGCTCTGAGCAAATGATCCGAGTATATGACCCCGAAAGCCCCGGCCTAGCGCCGGGGCTTTTGCGTCGTGGCATCAGGAAGGGTTTTGTGAGGCGGAGCGTGTTTTTCATGAGCAGTGCGCTGCGTGTGAGCAAAGCATGCTTACAGGCGCGGCTCGCTGCCATCGCTCAGGCGGCGCAGATTCAGTGCATGACGAATCACGATCAGGCTGGCGAAGACCAGAATCACGCCGCTCATCTGCGGCGCCAGCCACAGGCTGAACAGGGGTGCCGCCAGTCCGGCCACCAGCGAGGCGATGGCCGCCGTGCGCAGTCGCCAGGCCAGCCCGACCCACAGCGCGGCGCAGCTCAAGGCGACGCCAGGCGCCAGCATCAGCAGCACGCCAAAGGCAGCGGCCACGGCCTTGCCGCCGCGATGGCCACGGTGCCACAGCGGCAGGCTGTGGCCGATCAGCACGGCCAGCCCGATCAACCCCAGAGCCCAGGGCGGCAGCGAGAGCGCCAGCCCCAGCCAGAGTGCCGGCATGCCCTTGGCGGCATCGAAGACCAGCACCAGGGCGGCGGGCAGCGCGCCATGCAATCGCAGCACATTGGAGAAGCCCGGATTGAAGGAGCCCGCCAGGCGTGGGTCGGCCAGCCGCAGTCGCTGACAGATCCACACCGCGCCCAGCACCGAACCGCTGGCATAGGCCACGGCCATCAGCAGGCTCAACTGTTGCCAGGCGGCCAGTTGCGCGGTCCACTCGATCAGGCCCGTCAGCATGATGTCGACCCGCTGCGTGCCCGAGGTGTCGCACACAGGCAGGGAGAGAGGGGCAGGCAGCTTGGCCAAGCAGGGGCCGGGTGCAGTAGAATCAGTCGCATGATGGCGGGGCCTTGGGCGTCGTTTTTATTCGTTCATTCGACAAGCATAGAGGTAACGCCGTGGATCGTGTGCTGATCGAGGCTCTGGCCGTGGAAACCGTGATTGGTGTCTATGACTGGGAGCGTACCATTCGCCAGCGTCTGGTGATGGATCTGGAAATGGCCACGGATATTCGTGCCGCAGCTGCCGACGATGACCTGACGCACACCCTGGACTACGCCGCCATCAGCGCGCGCATCCAGACCTTCGCCGAAGAGAGCCACTTCGAGCTGGTGGAAACCTTCGCCGAGCGCCTGGCAGCGCTGCTGCGTGAAGAGTTCGGCATTCCCTGGTTGACCATGACGGTGCGCAAGCCGGGCGCCGTGCCGGAAGCCGCCGCCGTTGGCGTGCGCATCGTGCGCGGCAGCCTCGAGACCGTCTCGGATGCGCCGGCATGAGTCTGGTGCTGATCTCCATCGGTAGCAATATCGAGCGCGAGCATCATGTGCGGGTCTGCCTGGATGCGCTGGAGGCGACCTTCGGCAACCTGACGCTGTCCTCCGTCTACGAGAGCGAGCCGGTGGGCTTCGTCGACGGGCGCAACTTCCTCAATCTGGTCGCGGGTTTCGAGAGTGACTGGAGCGTCGGCGAATTGCAGGCCTGGTGCAAGCAGCTCGAGCTGGCCAATGGTCGCCTCAAGAACAGCGCCAAGTTCAGTCCGCGCACCCTGGATCTGGACCTGCTGACCGTCGGTACCCTGACAGGAGAGATCGATGGCGTGATGCTGCCGCGCGATGAGGTCGATCGCAATGCCTTCGTGCTGCTGCCGCTGGCCGAGTCGTTCGGCGAAGAGCGCCACCCCGTCACCGGCGAGGATTACGCCTCGCTGTGGAAGGCGTTCGTGGCCGCCGGGCGCGCCGAACAGCAGCCGTTGTGGCCGGTGGACTTCAGCTGGCGCTGCCGCATGATCTCGCGCGCCGATGCTACGGTCTGACGCTGCTCTTGATGCCCCAGCCTGACGCTATCAGGCGCCATATTGCTGGTGTCAGTGTCCGGCGGTGAGTGTGACCGGCCCCTCAATGACAACGCCCTGCCGATTCTCATCGGCAGGGCGTTGTTGTCTGACAGGGCGCTGGCGTCTGGCAGGGCTCAGTCCTGCGCTTTGCTCGGGGCCGCCAGGCTGTCCAGCGGCCAGCGCGGCACGGCCTTCATCGGGCCGGTGTCCTGCTCGCCGGCATTCAGGCGTTGCGCGCCCACGTAGGCGATCATCGCGCCGTTATCGGTGCAGAAGCGGCCGCGCGGGTAGTAGGCGCGGGCATTGCGCTTGGTCAGCTCATGGCTCAGGCGCTCACGCAGACGGGTGTTGGCGCTCACGCCGCCGGCGACGACCAGGCGCTTGAGGCCGGTCTGGTCCAGCGCGCGACGACACTTGATGACCAGGGTGTCGACCACGGCTTCCTCGAAGGCGCGTGCGATATCGGCGCAGTGCTGCTCATCCAGGTCATCCGCAGCCTTGGCCTTCTTGAGCGTGACCATGGTATGGGTCTTGAGGCCGGAGAAGCTGAAGTCGAGGCCCGGGCGGTCTGTCATCGGGCGCGGGAAGCGATAGCGCTTGGGGTCGCCCTGTTCGGCCAGCTTCGCGACCTGCGGGCCACCGGGGTAGGGCAGTTCCAGCATCTTGGCGGCCTTGTCGAAGGCTTCGCCGGCGGCGTCATCCACGGACTCGCCGAGCAGCTCGTATTCGCCCAGTCCGCGCACCGCGACCAGCTGGGTGTGCCCGCCGGAGACCAGCAGCGCCACGAAGGGGAATTCGGGCGCGTCGTCTTCCAGCATCGGCGCCAGCAGGTGGCCTTCCATGTGGTGGACGCCGAGCACCGGCACTCCCCATGCCTTGGCGAGCCCATGCGCGGTCGACGCGCCGACCATCAGCGCGCCGACCAGGCCCGGGCCTGCGGTATAGGTGATGGCATCGATGTCAGCGGCCTTCAGCTGCGCCTCATCCATTACCTGCTGGATCAGCGGCAGCAGCTTGCGAGTGTGATCACGCGACGCCAGTTCCGGCACCACGCCGCCGAATTCGGCGTGCATGGCGATCTGGCTGTAAAGGGCATCTGCAAGCAGGCCCTGGTCCGTGTCGTAGATGGCGACGCCGGTCTCGTCGCAGGAAGTCTCGATGCCGAGCACACGCATGGCTGACTCTCAGGAAATATCAGAAGTAGAGGGCGGCACGACCAGCGAGGCTGCCTGAGCGAGCCCGAGAGGCGTGTGTGCCGTGAATGCGCGACATTCTACTGGCTGTGAGCACGGGTGTCGCGCCAGCTGGCGTTGAGGCAGAGAGGATTTCCGGTTTCCGCGTTTGCAAAGCCGGGGGCGGGTGTCTAGAATATGGCACTCTGCAAGACTGGGTCGTGCATCCGACCACCCCGCAAAAGCTCCCCGAATCATGATTCCAGCCAGCGACGGCTACCCTCACCGGTGGTGTCGCAGGCGACTGATTGATGCTGGATCGACCTGCAGGTGGCGGTTTACCGTCGCTGGCTGGTGGCTCCTGAGGAGTGGCTGCACCGGATGTGCGTTCAAACCGAACTCATGATCTCAAGGTAGGTGAGTGTTTAATGCCTTCAGTTAAAGTACGTGACAACGAGCCGTTCGACGTCGCCCTGCGCCGTTTCAAGCGCTCCTGCGAAAAAGCCGGTGTTCTTTCCGAAGTGCGTCGTCGTGAGCACTACGAGAAGCCGACAGCTGTTCGCAAGCGTCAGCAGGCGGCCGCTGTAAAGCGCCACGCCAAGAAGGTTCAGCGTGAGCGCAAGCGTTTCGAGCGTCTCTACTGATCCGTACTTTTGGGGAGTGATGTTCTGCTCTCTGGAAGGACACCAAGCGGCTGCCTCACGGTGGCCGCTTGTTTTTGTCTCTAGTGGTCCGTTTGTTCTCGAGCCGTGTGCCGTTGCCTGGCGCATGTCGCTAACTCGAGGAATGGCCTGACCCGAAGGTAGCCGCTCACTTTGCTGAGCCGACACTATCTTGCGGTCAGTCCGTTTTTCCACGACTTCTGGCGAATCATGGCTGGTCTTATCCCCCAAGGCTTCATTGACGATCTGCTGGCCCGCACCGACGTGGTCGAGGTGGTGGGTGAGCGCGTCCAGCTGAAGAAGGCCGGCAAGAGCTATGTCGGCCTCTGTCCGTTCCATCAGGAAAACTCTCCCTCGTTCAACGTCATCCCGGACAAGCAGTTCTATCACTGCTTCGGGTGCGGGGCGAGCGGCAGTGCGCTCAAGTTCCTGATGGAGTTCGATCGCTTGCCGTTCCCCGAGGCCGTGGAGCAGCTGGCCTCGCGGCTGGCGCTTGAAGTGCCGCGCGAAGGCGGCAACCAGAGTCCGCACGAGCGCCGTGAGCGCCAGCGTCGCGAGCAGGCCCGCGAAGAGGGCGTCAATCTGCTCGAGGCGGCCGCGGACTTCTATCGTCAGCGCCTGACGGAACCGGCCGCGCAGCCGGCACGTGAGTATCTGGAAGGCCGTGGTCTGTCGCGCGAGGTCATGCGTGATTTCGGCATCGGCTTCGCGCCGGAAGGCTGGGAGCACCTCAAGCATCACCTGAGCAAGCTGGGTGTCAGCGAGGATGTGCAGATCGAATACGGCCTGCTGATCCATCACGAGGAAAGCGGTCGCCGCTATGACCGCTTCCGCGATCGCGTGATGTTCCCGATCCGTGACTGGAAAGGCCGCACCATCGCCTTCGGCGGTCGCGTGATGGGCGATGCCAAGCCCAAATACCTGAATTCTCCCGAGACTCCCGTCTTCCACAAGGGGCGCGAGCTCTACGGTCTGTTTGAAGCCCGTGAGGCGAATCGCAAGCTGGAACGCATGCTGATCGTCGAAGGCTACATGGACGTGGTGGCACTGGCGCAGTACGGCATTCGCAATGCCTGCGCGACCCTGGGCACCGCGACCAGTGAGGAGCACCTCAAGCGCCTCTATCGCCTGGTCGATGAGGTGGTGTTCTGCTTCGACGGCGACAAGGCCGGTCGGCAGGCGGCGCGCCGCGCGCTGGAGACCGTGCTCGAGGTCATGATCGATGGGCGTCAGGCGCGCTTCCTGTTCCTGCCGGAAGGCGAGGACCCGGATTCCCTGGTGCGTAGCGAGGGTCAGGAGGCATTCGAGAAGCGTGTCACCTGCGCCTCCGGGCTCTCCGAGTTCCTGTTCGAGCAGGCCGCGGAAGGACGCGACCTCAAGCGCATGGAGCAGCTCGAGCGGTTCGTGACCCAGGCGCTGGAGTGGATCTCGCGCGTGCCCGAAGGGGTGCTGCGCTCGCTGCTGCTCAAGGAGCTGGAGCGACGCAGTGGTCTGGAGCGTGAGCGGCTGGACGCCATGCTGGTGGAGCGCGCCGCGGCGCGTGAAGCCCAGCAGGCACGGCTGCGTCAGCACCAGCAGCTACGTCAGCACCCTCAGCAACAGCAGCGTTCGCAACCGCAACAACGTCAGCCCGGCGCGACACACTCGACACCGCGCTCAGCGTCCGCTGCCAGTCCTCAGGACGGCGCGACGCTGAGTGACGCGCAGGATGAGTGGTCGTCGCTGGAGGCGATGGCAGATGCCGGCTTCGGCGACAGCGAGCCCGATGGCTGGCAGCCGGATGACTGGCAGTCGCATGGCGAGATGCCTGCGGGGCAGGGCGCTCAAGCTTCGCGCGCGACGCCGGCCAGGTCTCAGAAGCGCACCTCGGTCAGCATGCTGACGCGCCTGTTGCATCTTCTGGTGCACGAGCCGCAGCTGGTCGCCGAGCTGCCTGACTCCAATGAGTGGATCGAAGGAGCGGGCGAGCCGGCCGACAGCGAGGATGCGCAGCTGTTGAACGACGTGGTGCGTCTCTTGAAGGCGGGGCAGTATCGTTCGCCTCAGGTGCTGTTGGCGCACTTCCTCGGTACCGCACAGGGGCCGAGACTTGAGCAGCTGGCAGCCCGGGAATTGCTGATTCCGCGTGACGTGCGCAGCGAAGAGCTGAAGGGGCTGGTGGAGCATTGCCAGCATCAGCAGGCGCGCACCACGCCGGAAGCGGAATATCAGGCCTTGCTGGCCAAGGAAAAGCGTGGCGAGAAGTTGTCGGCAGAAGAGAAGCAGCGGCTGATGGCCCTGCTGATGGAGCTGGCAACACGGCGCTGACGCAGTCTCGGTGCCAGGAAGGCCGACAATGGTGGAAATGCCGTGAGAGCTGAGGCGATGGCGCAGGAAAATACGCCCCATGGCCTTGAAAGACGCACTCATGCCCACTATTTAATGAGGTAGCTCCCGATGCGGACTGCCGCAACGTAACCGATAACGCTAACACACCTGGATGGTCCGGCAAATACGCCGCTGGCAGCATCTCCTGATGGCACGCTATACTGGTGCGCTTGATGCTCTCTTCGTCCCTATACCGGCGCCATGCTCACTCGCTGAGCCGCGTCGCGTCCAGGTGCTTCATTCTTCTTCGTCGAGATAGGGGTTCTATGGCTGGTAATGCGCAGCAGCAGTCGCGTCTCAAGGAGTTGATCGCGCGCGGTAAGGAACAGGGTTACCTGACCTATGCCGAGGTCAACGATCACCTGCCCGAGGATATCGCTGATCCCGAACAGGTGGAAGACATCATCAGCATGATCAACGATATGGGCATCAAGGTCGCGGAAGAAGCGCCCGATGCCGATACCTTGATGATGTCTGATTCCTCCACTGACGAGTCTGCCGCCGAAGAGGCCGTTGCCGCCCTCGCCGCGGTGGAAAGCGATGTGGGACGCACCACCGACCCCGTCCGCATGTACATGCGTGAGATGGGCACCGTGGAACTCCTGACCCGCGAAGGCGAAATCAAGATCGCCAAGCGGATCGAGGAGGGCACGCGTGAGGTGATGTCGTCGCTGGCATTCTTGCCGGGGGCAGTCGACTCCATCCTGGAAGCCTACGACGGCACTCTGGGCGAAGACGGCGGACGTCTGTCCGATCTCTTCTCCGGTTTCATCGACCCTGACGAAGGCGTGCCGGGTGTCGCTGAAGTCGAAGTCGAGGAAGTCGAAGAGATTCCCGAGGGCGAAGAGTCCGAAGGCGACGAAGACGAAGACGACGATTCCGCCTCTGAAGGTGGCCCGGACCCCGAGCTGGCCCGCGTCCGCTTCGAGCAGATCCGTGAACAGAACGAGGCGACCAAGGCCGCCATCGAGAAGTACGGTTCCGGCTCTGCCGAGGCGAAAGCCGAGCAGGACCGTCTTGCCGAGCTGTTCTCGCCGATCAAGCTGGTGCCCAAGCACTTCGAGCGTCTGGTCGGTCAGGTTCGCGTGTCCGTCGAGCAGGTGCGCGAGCAGGAAAAGGTCATCCTGCAGATCTTCGTCAAGCGCGGCAAGGTGCCTCGCAAGAGCTTCATCAAGGCTTTCCCGGGCCATGAGTCCGACATGGACTGGTTCGACAGCTTCATCGGTGGCAGCAAGAAGTACGCCGACAAGCTTGAGCCGTTCCGTGCCGACGTGCTGCGTGCCCAGCGCAAGATCGCCTTCGAGCAGGACATGGTCCAGCTGCCGGTCAGCGAGCTGAAGGAAGTGAACCGTCGCCTGTCGATCGGTGAAGCCAAGGCGCGTCGTGCCAAGAAGGAAATGGTCGAGGCCAACCTGCGTCTGGTCATCTCCATCGCCAAGAAGTACACCAACCGTGGTCTGCAGTTCCTGGATCTCATCCAGGAAGGCAACATCGGTCTGATGAAGGCCGTGGACAAGTTCGAGTACCGTCGTGGTTACAAGTTCTCGACCTACGCCACTTGGTGGATCCGTCAGGCGATCACTCGCTCCATCGCGGACCAGGCGCGCACCATCCGTATTCCGGTGCACATGATCGAGACCATCAACAAGCTGAACCGTGTCTCGCGTCAGATGCTGCAGGAAATGGGTCGCGAGCCGACGCCGGAAGAGCTGGGCGAGCGTCTCGAGATGCCGGAAGACAAGGTGCGTCGCGTGCTCAAGATCGCCAAGGAGCCCATCTCCATGGAGACGCCGATCGGTGACGATGATGATTCGCACCTGGGTGACTTCATCGAGGACGGTACCATGGTCTCGCCGATCGACTCTGCCACTGGCGAAGGTCTGATCGAAGCGACCCGCGGCATCCTGTCCGGCCTGACCGCACGTGAAGCCAAGGTGCTGCGCATGCGCTTCGGTATCGACATGAACACCGACCATACCCTCGAGGAAGTCGGCAAGCAGTTCGATGTCACCCGTGAGCGTATCCGTCAGATCGAAGCGAAAGCGCTGCGCAAGCTGCGTCACCCGTCACGCTCCGAGTCACTGCGTTCCTTCATGGAAGAGTGATCTGAAGCACTTGGGGCCACGCCTGAACTGCTGGCCCCGCAGACAAGACAACGCCCGCCCCCATGCGAATGGGGGCGGGCGTTGTCGTTTGTGGGCTTTACGTTACGCGTCTTTCTCTACGGGCTGTGCCGCCTTCAGGCTTGTCTTTACGGACCTTGCCACCTTCGAACTGCGTCGTTAAAGGTCTGCGTGATGTGCCCTGTGGGGCTATCAGGCGCCGTGGCGCAGCTGGTGAGACGAAGGCGTTGCCGCCACGCTGAAGACGACACGGCCCTTGATGCACTGGCGGGAGACCGGCCCCATCTGCTCGCTGCTCAAGCCGTCGGGGTGCTCTCCGCGTAGCCACAGGCGGCCGTTGTCGTCGATGCGATGCAGGCGCTTGACCAGCTGGCCGAGCCTGGGATGTTCCACCACGACGGTGGCGCCGGGCGTCAATCGCCAGCGACTGGGCCAGCGCATGCTGATGATGAGACTGTGCTGCGGGAGACTGGGGGCAAGACTATGACCGTGCAAGCGGTAGCTACTGAACCAGCGCATGTGAGGCTCCTTGAGAATGAGGGCATGACACGGTCAAGATCCTGTCGGTGCTTTCCTGTGGCAGTGGCGATAGTTGAATTGTATCCACTGCTTAGTAAAATATAATCATTCTCATTTGATGTCCAGCCGTTTCCTGTCAGCGCATCGCGCAATGGCTATCGAGAGACGGCTGTCTAGCGCAGCCTGTCGAGAGAAGGCTGTCGAGTAGAGACTGTCTCGCGAAGCCTGTTGAGAGTAGAAACGAAAAAAGCCGCGGCTCAGGTGAGCAGCGGCTTTTGGGAGAGTCACGGGTCTGTCTGTCTCTTTCACTTCATGTCATGTCACGTCACTTCGCGTTATTTCACGGGGCAGGGCGAAGTGACGGCCATGCGACAGGTCATGCTCGCAGCTCGGCAAGAGGGTTTTGCTGCCGGGCTCAGTCGTTGGCGTTGAGCTCACGCAGCAGGGCGCGGCGCTGGCGGCCCATGCGGATCGCCAGCAGCACGATCTCGATCACGGCGATGGCCATCAGGGTGTAGCCGAACAGTTCGGTGACTTCCTCGGCGGCATTCTTGACCGAACGCAGGTAGGAGTCCCCCATCAGGGTTTCCCAGAATTCCGAGCGGCCGTAGAGGCGTGAGAAGACGTAGGTCGCCAGGAAGCCGGCGCCGAACAAGCCGAACGCGAAGCTGCGTCCGAAGTGCTCGAACTCGGCAATGAAGCGGCTGCGGTTGCGCCATACGCCGATGATGACCGGGATCGCGACCACGCTGACCAGGAACTGCCAGCTGCCATCGCCGATCATGCCGTCGAGCAGGGCGTCCTGTTCACGGATCAGGGACGCCGCGAACAGGCCGAACAGCAGCAGGCTGATGGTGCGCAGGTCCGGCAGGCGTGAATGCACCAGCCACATGGTGGCTGCGCTCAACGCCAACAGAGTGCTCTGCATGTGTTCTGTCCAGCTGGCTTCGCTGAAGCCGACATCACCGAAGTGGTGGGCATCATGCATGACCAGCGACATCATCGCGGCCACCAGCGGCGCATAGATGGCCAGGCGCAGGCAGGCTTGCATGAAGAGCGAAGTGGGCTTGCGCCCATACAGCGGCTGTTCGGCGCTGATGGGGAGCGGGACAGCGTTATGGTGCTGGGTATGCGAAGTCAGGCGAGACAAGGGACTCTCCGGACAGTCCATGGACTGCCTGTCAGGGTGAGGGTGTTGTTTGCCTGCTCATTATAACGATGCAAAGGTGCTCAGTTAATATTCTGGTAAGAAAACTGTGAGATTCCATTTCAGCATCGATGTTGCGCCGAGCGGAAATGTTCGTCAGCTCTGACGTAACCGATCCCGCTCGGCTTCCTCGACGATCCAGTCATGCACGGCCTGGATGCGGCCATCATCGAGGGTGCCGTGGGGATGGACGATGACGTAGCGCTTGCCGGTCAGCACCCGCTGCGCGAAGGGCGCGATCAGCGTGCCGCGCGACAGCTCGTCGGTGATCAGCGTGCGTCTTGCCATCGCGACTCCCATGCCGGCGATGGCAGCCTCCATCGACAGGTGGTTGCGGTTGAAGGTATAGCCACGCTGAACGTTGATCTCGGGCGCGCCGATGCTGGCCAGATAGAATTCCCACTCGGCGTGATCGTGACTGCCGCGCCAGGCGGTGATGTCGTGCAGCAGTGGGTACCAGGCGAGGTCCTCTGCGCTGCGCAGTGGCGGGCGGCCGCGCATCAGGCCGGGATGGCAGACGGGGAAGATCTCCTCTTCCATCAGGTCGGTGACTTGCATGCCCGGGTAGTGGCCGTCGTTGAGGTCGACCGCCAGCTCGAAATCACCCTCGCGCAGCGGTGAGTCACTGTCTTCGGCGCGCACGTGCAGCTCGATATCCGGAAAGCGTGCCTGCAGGCGCGGCAGCCGGGGCGCCAGCCATTTGGAGAGGAATGACGGCACCGAACGCAACCTGAGCACACCGCTCATCAAGCCGCTGCGCAGCCGTTTGACCTCCAGTCCCACCGCGCTATAGGACTGCTCCACTACGCGCGCCAGTCGCGCGCCTTCTCCTGTCAGCTCGAGTCCGCGTGAACGACGCAGAAACAGCTTGAAGCCCAGCCGCTCCTCCAGCTGCTTGATCTGCTGACTCACCGCGCCGGTGGTGACGTGCAGTTCTTCCGCCGCACGCGTGAAGGAGCCGTGACGCGCGGCGCAGGCAAATACCTGCAGCCAGGCATGGGTCTGACCATTCAGGTGGCGCAGGCTCGGTGTGGTGGCGGGCGTGCCTGTCGCCGTCGGCGGCGCGGCGGGGTCAGTACCAGGCGTGTTGTCGCGGGAAGACGTCATGGGCGGGTCTCATGCAAGCGCTGGAGGCAGATAGTGAGGGAGAAGCCGCGATGGCCAGATGAAGATGGCAGTGATAGCTAAAGGCATCAGGGCACAAGGTGGCGCGAAGAGCATAGTTTACGCCGTTTTTGATGCATAGGGTTTAGTCAGGCTAAACCCACGACCAATTTTTATGGTTTGTCGCGTCCCGCCCCCATCCATCATCATTGCCTCATCCACTGGCAGGCGCTCAGGCGCGGCGAGTTTCCGAGATGAGGTGTTGTCATGTCCATCAGTGTATTTGATCTCTTCAAGGTCGGTGTCGGCCCCTCCAGCTCACACACCGTCGGCCCGATGCGTGCTGCCGCGCAGTTCGTCGAGACCCTGCGCTCGCGTGACCAGCTGGAGCGCGTGGCGCGAATCGAGGTGCAATTGCATGGTTCGCTGTCTGCCACCGGCGTAGGCCATGGCACCGACAAGGCGACCATTCTCGGCCTGATGGGCGAGCTGCCGGAAACGATCGACCCTGCGATCATCGACCCCTGCATCGAAGAGCTGCTGGAGTCCCAGACACTGCTGCTCGACAACCGCATCGCGGTGCCCTTCGTGTGGGTGCGTGACATGCAGTGGCACGATGCGCCGCTGCCGTATCACCCCAATGCCATGCGTCTGATCGCCTACGGCCATCGCGATGAGCTGTATCGCAATGTCTATTACTCGGTGGGCGGCGGTTTCGTGGTCGACGAAGTCGAGGCCGCGCGTGACCCGCTGCTGGAAGACGAAAGCCTGCGTCTGCCGTATGAATTCAACACCGCCAATGAACTGCTGGCGCTGTGTCGCATGCATAAGATGCGCATCAGCGAGCTGATGATGGCCAACGAATGTGCGCTGCGCAGTGAGACCCAGGTGCGTCGTGGGCTATGGCGCATCTGGGAAGTGATGAACGAGTGCATCGACAACGGCCTGACGCACGAAGGCGTGCTGCCCGGCGGTCTCAACGTCAAGCGCCGTGCCAAGCGTCTGCATGCACGTCTGCTGGATGTGGAATCCAGCAAGTCGATCATCACCTCGACCTTCTCGGCGATGGACTGGGTCAACCTGTTCGCGCTGGCGGTCAATGAAGAGAACGCGGCCGGCGGCCGCATGGTGACGGCGCCGACCAATGGCGCGGCCGGTATCATTCCGGCGGTGCTCAGCTATTACATGAAATTCCAGGAAGATGCTCGCGAGGAGGACGTGGTCGACTTCCTGCTCACGGCAGCCTCGGTGGGCATCCTGTGCAAGAAGAACGCCTCCATCTCCGGCGCGGAAGTCGGCTGTCAGGGCGAGGTTGGCTCCGCCTGCGCGATGGCGGCCGCCGGGCTTGCCGAGCTGATGGGCGCGACGCCGGAGCAGGTCGAGAACGCGGCGGAAATCGGTCTCGAACACAACCTGGGGCTGACCTGTGACCCGATCGGCGGCCTGGTGCAGATTCCCTGCATCGAGCGCAATGCGATCGCCTCGGTCAAGGCGATCAATGCCGCCCAGATGGCGATGTGCGGCGATGGCGATCACTTCGTCTCGCTGGACAAGGCGATCCGCACCATGCGCGACACCGGCCGCGACATGCAGGACAAGTACAAGGAGACCTCCAAGGGCGGTCTCGCGGTCAACGCCATCGAATGCTGATGCGCCCAGTAGTCACTGACAGGTTCACCGGCTCTGACTGAATAGAACCTGTGTGATGTGAACCTGTGTGATGTGAACCTGACTCGCTCTGCCATGACTTTCCGCCGGAGGCCAGCCGCCTCCGGCCAAACCCGTTGTCTCTTGTCAGGTACATGATCTCCGGCCAGAGGTCATGATCTCGGCAACCCTCGTTGACGCCTCTTCGGCGCGGTATTCCGCGACGGACAGGCGTCTTTTTTATGGCGGAAATAGCGCTCATCTCGACGGTTCGGCTCGGGTTGGTGGGGGAATCTGCCGGCCTCGAGATGTCTCGGGAGGGCTGCGTTGTAAAGAAGTCGCTGATATATCGGCTATTGGTCGAGTGAGCGCGCTTGCCGCTGGCAGCGCGCCTCTCACTATTCTAGTTTACGTTAACGTCAGTTGCGCCGATCGCAACGATGGCGCATATCAAGGGCCTGTGGATAGCGCCTGTTGATGCTGCGTGCCGATGACGAGTCGCGATGTTGCGGGCATCCGCGCTGACGAACAGCCCTCATGTCTCTTGGAAGACACAGACCACCGGCTTGCCGGTCAGGACGGAGTACTGACATGCCATCACCGCCCATTCAGGGGCCGCGTGCCAGCGGGGGCGCATCAGCGACGGCCCCGATTCTCGAGACGCGTGGCTTGAGCAAGGACTTTCGAGGTTTCACGGCCGTCGATGACGTCAATCTCCAGGTGCAGGAAGGGCATATCCATGCCCTGATCGGCCCCAATGGCGCCGGCAAGACGACAGTCTTCAATCTGCTGACGCGCTTTCTACCGGCCACCCGCGGCGAGATTCTCTATCGCGGCAAATCCATCACTCGCATGAAGTCGCATGAGATTGCGCGCCTGGGGTTGGTGCGCTCCTTCCAGATATCGGCAGTGTTTTCCCAGATGACGGTGCTCGAGAACGTGCGGGTCGCCCTGCAACGCCCCCAAGGCACCTCGTTTCATTTCTGGAAGCCGGAACGCAGCCTCGACAGCCTGAACGAGCAGGCATTGCATCTGCTGGAGCAGGTAGGGCTGCGCGATGACGCTCACCGTGTGACCGCCAGTCTGCCCTATGGCCGCAAGCGGGCGCTGGAGCTGGCGACCACGCTGGCGCTTGAGCCCACGCTGATGCTGCTGGACGAGCCGACCCAGGGCATGGGTGCCGAGGATGTGGACCGCGTGGTCGAGCTGATCCGTGTCGCGGCGCGGGGCCGTACGGTGCTGATGGTCGAGCACAATCTGAGCGTGGTCAGCCGTCTGTGCGATCGCATCAGCGTGCTGGCGCGCGGGCGGGTGCTGGCGGAGGGCGACTACGCCAGCGTATCGGCCAATCCCGAGGTGCGTGAAGCGTATCTGGGCAGTGAAGCGCCCGAGTCCACGGCGGATGAGCACAAGGAGGTTTCATGACGGTGGTTATGGAGCAGGCGACGGACAGGCAAGCCTCGGCGGCCAACTCGCCGCTGGGGGAAGAGCAGCTCTGCCTGCGCGAGCTGAACGCCTGGTATGGCGAGTCCCATGTGCTGCATGGCGTCAACATGACGGTGCGGCGCGGCGAACTGGTGACCTTGCTGGGGCGCAACGGGGCCGGACGCAGCAGCACGCTGCGCGCGATCATGAACATGGTCGGCCGGCGCAGCGGCGACATCCTCATCAAGGGGCAGGACAGCATGGGGCTGGCGCCGCATCGCATCGCCCATCTCGGTGTCGGCTTCTGCCCCGAGGAGCGCGGCATCTTCGCCAGTCTGAGCGTCGAGGAGAATCTGCTGCTGCCACCGCTGGTCAGGAGCACAGGACATGACCAGGGCCGGAGCCAGGGCCAGAGCCAGGGCATGACGCTGGATGAGCTCTATGCGCTGTTCCCCAATCTGCATGAGCGGCGCACCAGTCAGGGCACGCGCCTCTCCGGTGGCGAGCAGCAGATGCTGGCGTTGGCGCGCATCCTGCGCACCGGGGCGGACCTGCTGCTGCTGGATGAGATCACCGAGGGGCTGGCGCCGGTCATCAACCAGAAGCTGGCCGAAGTGCTGATGATGCTGAAGGCGCGCGGCATGACCATCGTGCTGGTGGAGCAGAACTTCTGCTTTGCCGCACCGCTGGCCGACCGTCATTACCTGATGGAGCACGGCACCATTCTGGAAGAGATCAGCGCGGCCGAATTGCCGGCCCGCCACGAATATCTGCACAAGGTACTGGGGGTCTGAGCTCCCGCTCGAGCTGAGCTGCACAGGGCTGGCCGCCATGCACAGCCTTGTACTCGCCAATCTGAAGTCCGTACGTCTCGCCACAACAATCACAATATTGCCGGGAAACCGGTCTGGAGATGTCATGCACGCCACCGCTTCATCCAACGCCACTGCTACATCCAACGCCACCGTTTCATCCAACGCCACCGTTTCATCCAACGCCACCCCTGCCGCGTCACCGTTGTCACGCCGCATCACGGCGGCCACATGCCGGCGCCTGTTGCCGCTGTCCGCGCTCATGATGGGGTCACTGCTGTCGGCGGGAATCGCGCAGGCCGATATCAGCGACGGCGTGATCAAGATCGGCTATCTGGCCGACATGTCGGGCACCTATCGTGACCTGGCAGGCCCAGGCGGCCTCGATGCGCTCAAGATGGCGGTCGAGGACTTCGGCGGCAGCGTCAACGGCATGCCGATCGAGGTATTGAGTGCCGATGACCGCAACAGCGCCGATGTCGGTGCCAATACGGTGCGCGGCTGGATCGATCAGCAGAATGTCGACATGGTCGCCGGGCTGGTGGCCTCATCGGTGAGCATCGCGGTGACGCGGATTCTCGCCGAACAGGACACGCTGGGTATCGTCTCCGGCTCGGCGGCTTCCAGCATCACCAATGAGCATTGCACGCCCAATCATGTCCACTGGGTGTATGACACCTATCCGCTGGCGCACGGCACGGCCAAGGCGATCGTCGATGAAGGCGGCGACAGCTGGTTCCTTTTGACCGCGGATTACGCCTTCGGTCATGCCCTGGAAGGCGATGTGGAAAAGGTGGTGAACGAGAACGGCGGCACCATCGTCGGCAAGGTACGTCATCCATTCCCGACCAGTGATTTCTCCTCCTACATCCTGCAGGCGCAGGGCTCCGGGGCCAAGATCGTCGGGCTGGCCAATGCCGGGTCGGACACCGTCAATGCGCTGACCACGGCGAGTCAGTTCGGCGTGGTACAGGCCGGGCAGTCGCTGGCGGGGCTGCTGATCTTCCTCAACGACGTGCATGCCCTGGGGCTTGAGGTGGCGCAGGGGTTGCAGCTCACCACCGGCTGGTACTGGGACCTCAATGACGAGACACGCGCCTGGTCCCAGCGCTATCACGAGCGCAATGAGCGCATGCCGACCATGGTGCAGGCCGGTATCTACTCCAGCACCCTGCATTACCTGAATGCGGTCGCGGCCACCGGCAGCGATGACACCGCCACCGTGCGCGCCAGAATGGGCGAGACGCCGGTCAACGACATGTTCGCCAACAACGGCACCATCCGTGCCGATGGGCGCATGGTGCACGACATGTATCTGGTCAAGGTCAAGGCGCCCTCCGAGTCCCAAGGCGAGTGGGATGTCTATGACGTGATCCGCACCATTCCCGGCGCTGAAGCCTACCGACCGCTGGCGGACAGCCAGTGCGAGCTGGTCAAGGGCTGAAGGCGAACGTCAGTCGAGTCGCTGAGGCGTATGGCATGGCGCTGCCGGTCGGGTGATCGGCAGCGCCGAGCGGCTGACGCGAATGGGCGCTGAAAAGGAATGTGCGGATGACCATGATTTTTGGAATACCCCTGATGGTGCTGTTCGGTCAGCTGATGCTGGGGCTGATCAACGGTGCCTTCTATGCATTGCTGAGCCTGGGGCTGGCGGTGATCTTCGGTCTGTTGCGCATCATCAACTTCGCGCATGGTGCCCAGTACATGCTGGGCGCCTTTGCGGCGCTGCTGGGAGCGCAATATCTGGGGCTCAACTACTGGACGGCGCTGATCGTGGTGCCGTTGGTGGTGGGTGCCCTGGGCATCGTGGTCGAGCGTCTGCTGCTGCGGCGCATCCAGCATCTTGATCACCTCTATGGCCTGTTGCTGACCTTCGGGCTGGCGCTGATCTTCGAGGGCACGCTGGTGAATCTGTTCGGTGTCTCGGGGGCGAGCTATCCGATCCCCGAGGCGTTGAGTGGCGGCTTCAAGCTGAGCTTCATGTTCCTGCCCACCTACCGCGCCTGGGTGCTGGTGGCGGCGTTGGTGGTCTGCTTCGGAGTCTGGTTCCTGATCGAGCGCACGCGCCTCGGTGCCTATCTGCGCGCGGGAACCGAGAATCCCGAGCTGGTGCAGGCCTTCGGCATCAATGTGCCCTTGATGGTGTCGCTGACCTACGGACTCGGTGTGGCGCTTGCCGCCTTCGCCGGCGTGCTGGCCGCGCCCTTGTATCCCGTCTCGCCGACCATGGGCTCGAGCCTGCTGATCGTGGTGTTCGCGGTGGTGGTCATCGGCGGGATGGGCTCGATTCTCGGCGCCATTCTCACCGGGCTCGCGATGGGGCTGATCGAGGGGCTGACCAAGGTGTTCTATCCCGAGGCCGCCAATACCGTGATCTTCGTGGTGATGGTGATGGTGTTGATGCTTCGCCCTGCCGGGCTGTTCGGAAAGGAGGCCTGACATGGCCGTACTGCAACAGGATCACCAGGCCGCGCGTGCAGGTAGCGCGCCGCGCAGAATCACCCCGCTGGGCATGCTGTATCTCGTGCTGTTCCTGCTCGGGTTGCTGGCGCCCTGGGTCGCCTATCCCGTCTTTCTGATGAAGATTCTGTGCTTTGCGCTGTTCGCCAGCGCCTTCAATCTGCTGCTCGGCTTCGTGGGGCTGCTGTCCTTCGGGCATGCCGCCTTCCTGGCCACGGGCGCCTATATCACCGGCTTCTTGCTCGCGGAATACCCGGGCCTGAGTCCGGCGCTGGGCATCGTGGCCGGTACGCTCGGCGCGGTAGTGCTGGGGACGCTGTTCGGGGCGCTGGCCATCCGGCGACAGGGCATCTACTTCGCGATGATCACGCTGGCCCTGGCCCAGATGATGTTCTTCTTCTTCATCCAGGCGCCGTTCACCCACGGCGAGGATGGACTGCATGGCGTGCCGCGCGGTGAGCTGTTCGGCGTGTTCGATCTGGCGAACAACCACACCCTCTATTACTTCGTGTTCGCGATCTTCGTGGCGGCCTTTGCCCTGATCCGGCGCGTGGTGCATTCCCCCTTCGGTCAGGTCCTGAAGGCCATCCGCGAGAATGAACCGCGCGCCATCTCGCTGGGCTATCACACCGATGCCTACAAGCTGGTGGCCTTCGTGCTGTCGGCGGGGCTGGCAGGCCTGGCGGGAGCGACCAAGACGCTGGTGTTCCAGCTCGCCTCGCTGGGTGATGCCAGCTGGCACATGTCGGGGGAGGTGATCCTGATGACATTGCTGGGCGGCGTCGGCACGCTGCTCGGGCCACTGGTGGGCTCCGGGCTGGTCATCGGGCTGCAGCACCAGTTGGCGCAATCCGCGCTGGGGGATTGGGTCAGCGTGATTCTAGGCGCCATCTTCGTGGTCTGCGTGCTCAGCTTCCGCAGCGGCATCATCGGGGAATGTCAGCGCTGGATTGCGCGTCGTCAGCAGCGGGAAGAAAAATGAGTGGCGAGGCGACGAGAAGGAAAAGCGAGAAGCACGAAGGGAGATCAGCAAGAAGGAGTGAGCGGCCTATCGTGCTCTGAAGCAAAGAGAATCAATGACTTGCCGATGACTTCAGGCATAAAAAAAGTCCACCCCAAATAGGGTGGACTTAAATGCCATTGTATATCGAGGGGGATACGCCGGTCCCGGATCCTCGACTCAGCAATGAGCACGCCATGCGAGATAGCCGCCATTTGCCATCTCGCTTTATAGATTGCATACCTGGTGCCAGCTTTCTAGCAAGTCATTCAAAATCAATAGCTTGAGTGTTTTCTCTTCGCCAGATGCCTGTCAGGTGGCGTTCAGGCGAGTCGAGGCGTGCGCATTGCCGGGCGGATCATGGTGCGTTGCAGCATGGTTGTGCACCAAATATGTGCCATTTTTCGAGCATATCCGTACGTCATCAATAGCTTATGTGCTTTTCAGGCATCGGCCTGTCCGCTAGCACTGTATCTGCACGGCATCCCCCTCGAGGCGAACCGGCCACACCTGAAGCGAGAGCGTCTCGTCATCCAGGCATTGGCCATCCTTGAGTCGATAGCGCTGCTTGTAGAGCGGCGAGATCACCAGTGGCTCACCGGCATGATCGCCCAGCAGACCGCGGGCAATCACGTTGGCGCCTGACACCGGGTCATGATGGTCGATGGCGAATAGCGTGAGGTCATCGCTATCGGCTGTGGCCGGCAGCGTGAACAGGGCGATCTGGCGGGCCTGGCCGTCCGCCTCAAGCCAGGCGGCCACGCCGGAGCCCGGCACCAGGTCCTCGCGCTGGCAGAGTGTCACCCAGCGCAGCGGCGTCTGTGCCGCGGCAGAGGAGTCCTGTGTTGCAGAGGACGGGCTGGAGAGCGGATCGGTAGTTGTCGTGGCGAGTGCAGGCGATGTCATGAGCGTACCTCCGTGGCCAGGTGGGTCGTTGACTGAGGCTGATGTTCTGCCACTGCTTCGCGTTCGCCACCGTCGCTGGTGATCAGGTTGCCACTGGCCAGTTCATCGCGGCTGGCGGGGCGAATCTGGTCACGCTCGACGATATTGACCACGTCAGGGTCCGGGCGTTGGTCATTCACGTAGCTACGGAAGCGCTTGAGCTTCTCGGGGCTCTTGAGCGCATTGGCCCATTCGCATTCGTAGCGGTCCACCACCTGCTGCATCTGCTCTTCGAGCGTCTCGCCGAGCCCCAGGCTGTCCTCGAGAATCACCTCTTTCAGATAGTCGAGGCCGCCTTCGAGGCCCTCGCGCCAGACGGAGGTGCGCTGCAGGCGGTCGGCGGTGCGGATGTAGAACATCAGGAAGCGGTCGATGGTGCGAATCAGGCTCTCGTCATCCAGATCGGTCGCGAACAGCTCGGCATGACGCGGGCGCATGCCGCCGTTGCCGCAGACATAGAGGTTCCAGCCGTTCTCGGTGGCGATCACGCCGACATCCTTGCTCTGGGCCTCGGCGCATTCACGGGTGCAGCCAGAGACGGCGAACTTGAGCTTGTGCGGTGAACGCAGGCCCTTGTAGCGGTCTTCCAGCGTCAGCGCCATCGCCATGCTGTCCTGCACGCCATAGCGACACCAGGTGCTGCCGATGCAGGATTTCACCGTGCGGGTGGACTTGCCGTAGGCGTGGCCGGTCTCGAAGCCGGCGGCGATCAGCTCGCTCCAGATATCCGGCAATTCATGCAGCTGGGCACCGAAGAGGTCGATGCGCTGACCGCCGGTGATCTTGGTATAGAGGTTGTAGCGCTTGCCGATCTCACCGATGGCGATCAGCTTGTCCGGCGTGATTTCGCCGCCGGGGATGCGCGGCACCACGGAATAGGTGCCGTTCTTCTGCATGTTGGCCATGAAGGTGTCGTTGGTGTCCTGCAGCGGAATGTGCGAGGACTCGGTGATCGGCGCGTTCCAGCACGAGGCCAGAATCGAGCCCACCGCCGGCTTGCAGATCTCGCAGCCCAGGGCATCCGGATGGCGGCCGTGGCTGGCCATCAGCTCGGCGAAGGTCTCGATGCCTTCGACGCGCACCAGCGAGTAGAGCTCCTGACGCGTGTGCGCGAAGTGCTCGCACAGTGAGCGATCGACCTCGACGCCACGACTTTCCAGCTCGGCATCCACCACCTTCTTGAGCAGCGCCGCACAGCCCCCGCAGCCGGTGCTGGCCTTGGTGCAGGCCTTGATGGCGCCCAGATCACTGTTGCCGGCATCGATGGCGCTGCAGACATCGCCCTTGGAGACGTTGTGGCAGGAGCACAGCGTGGCGCTGTCGGGCAGGGCATCCGCGCCCAGCGTGATGGCTTCGCCACTGGCATCCGGCAGGATGAGTGCCGCCGGGTCCTTGGGCGCCGCGATGCCATTGGTGACGTACTGCAGCAGGGTGTCGTAGCGCGAGTTGTCGCCGATCAGTACCGCGCCCAGCACCCGCTTGCGGTCCTGCGAGACGATCAGGCGGCGATAGACGCCGTCGGCCTCGTCACAGTAGCGATAGCTGATCGCGCCCTCGGTCTTGCCGTGGGCGTCACCGATGGAGCCGACATCCACGCCCAGCAGCTTGAGCTTGGTGGACATGTCGGCGCCCTGGAAGCGGAAGCTCTCCTGAGAGGCGCTTGCGGCATCGCCAGCGCTGGCGGCCAGCAGGGACGCCACGCCGCGTGCCATCTGATAGCCCGGCGCGACCAGTCCGAAGATGCGCGATTGCCACAGAGCGCACTCGCCGATGGCGAAGATTTCCGGGTCCGAGGTGCGGCATTCGTCATCGATGATGATGCCGCCGCGCTCGCCGATCTCGAGGCTGGCGCTGCGTGCCAGCGCATCCTGAGGACGGATGCCGGCGGAGAACACGATCAGGTCGGTCTCCAGATACTCGCCATCGGAGAAGTTCATCCGCCACTGATGGTGCTCGCCGGGCACGATGTCGGTGGTGGCGCGATTGAGGTGCACCCCCACGCCCAGCGCAGTGATGTGTTGCTTGAGCGCAAGGCCGCCATCCTCATCCAGCTGCACCGGCATCAGGCGTGGCGCGAATTCGACGACATGCGCTTCCAGGCCGAGTGACTTGAGGGCATTGGCGGCTTCCAGCCCGAGCAGGCCACCGCCGACCACCACGCCGTGTGTCTTGCCATCGGCGGCAGCGCGAATCTGATCAAGATCTTCCAGGGTGCGGTAGACCAGGCGATTGCTGGCGGCGGCCTCGCTTCCCGGCTCACCGAGGCCCTGGATGGGCGGCACGAAGGGGGTCGAGCCGGTTGCCAGCACCAGGCTGTCGTAGGGGTAGCGTCCACGCGGGGTGATGACATGGCCGCCATCGCGGTCGATGGCGGTGACGCACTCGTCGAGGTGCAGGGTGACGCCCGCCTTGCGGTAGTCGTCGGCGGTGCCGAGCGCGAGAGATTCGGCATCACGTCCGGTGAAATACTCCGAGAGATGCACGCGGTCGTAGGCGATGTGGCGTTCTTCGCCAAAGACATGAATCTGGTAGTGCGCGGTGGCACCCAGTGCGATCAGCTGCTCGACGCAGTGATGGCCAACCATGCCATTGCCGATGATGATCAGGTGTTTCATGCGGCCTCCTCGAAGGTGTCAGGGGTGTTGTCGTTCTTGTCTGTGGTGTCGCGATCACGATGCTGGTCTGTCATGTCTTGAGTGCCCGGCTTGCCGCTGGGGTCATCGGGCGCCGTCGGCGGGCCGTCCTGGGTCAGACGTGCGAGGGCTTCTGCCGGCATCAGCAGGAGGTCTTCGCGAATCCTGGTCAGTGGCGTACCGGCCCTGAGCGCTTCGAACAGGGCGTTGCCGGCACTGACGTCGCCGTAGAGCACCACGCCGACCAGGCGCTCCTCGCGCAGCAGCAGTCGGCGGTAGTCGCCCAGGGCGTGGTCCTGATAGACCAGCACCTCGTCATTCGGCCGGGGGGCAAGCTCGCCGCAGCTGTAAAGGTCGATGCCGCTGACCTTGAGACGCGTCGCCAGTGGCGCATTGCGATAGGGCGGGGTCGGTTGCACGAGAAGCTGGCGGGCGAGCACTTCGATCTGCGCCCAGATGGGCTCGATCAGGCCGAAGGTCTCGCCAGCCACCTCACAGCATTCGCCCAACGCGTGAATGTGCGGATCGCTCGTGAGCAGGTGGCCATCGACCTGGATGGCGCGCTGACAGGCCAGTCCTGCAGCACGCGCAAGCTCGATTTCGGGGCGGATGCCGGTGGCGGCGATGGTCAGTCCGGCGTGAAGTTCGCGGCCATCCGTGAGGCGCACGCCGCTGATGCGGCCCGCCGGGGACTCGAGCCACTCTTCGAGGTGCGCGCCAGTGATGATGTCGAGGCCACGCTCGCGAAGTTCCTGCTCCAGCAGTCCGGCCGCGACCTGATCCAGTTGACGGTTCATCAGGCGCTCGCTGCGCTGCAGCAGCGTCACCTCAAGGCCACCCTTGCGCAGGCCCTCGGCGGCCTCGAGCCCGAGCAGCCCGCCACCGATGACCAGTGCGCCGGCGCCCTCCTGCCGTCCGGCAAGACAGGCGGCCTGCATCTGCTCGACATCCTTCAGATCGCGAAAGCCCATCAGTCCCGGCGGCCAGTCATTGGCGGACGACGCCTTTGGCAGGTGAGCGGGCAGAGGCAGGGGCAGCGCTGGACGTGAGCCGGTCGCGATCACCAGCCGCTGATAGGGGATGCGGCCACCGCTGGCGGTCTCGACACAGCGGGCGGCGCGATCGATCTGGCTGACGGGGTCGCCGCTGATCCGTGTGATGCCGTGCCGCGAGAACCAGTCGGCCTGCTGGCTGATCAGGCCTTCGGTTCGTGTCTCGCCGGCCAATAGCGGCGAGAGCTGAATGCGATTGTAGGGGAGGTGGGGCTCCTCGCCGATCACCGTGACCGGCCAGGGCAGCTGCTGATCAGGGCTCAGCGAGACCAGCTTTTCCAACAGCTTCTGCGCCGCCATGCCGTGGCCGATGATGACCAGTGCTGGCGTAGGCTCGCGGGTGGTAGATGACGGATGCATTCTGCCTCCTTGCGCTGACGTTCTGGACGCATAAAAAAAGCGCCTGCTTGCCGCCGTGATGATCACGACGTCAAGCAGGCGCCTTTGCCTGGAAGATGAGGGCTAAGCATTGGATAGCGAGTTGCAGCGTCAGGTGACGATGTCTCTGTCACCTGCAACTGCGGCAGGTCTGGCGGACCGTTGGCTGCTGCATGTCACTCATCGGAGTGATGCGCTGCGAGACCTGCGATTCGGGGTCGTCATTGACCCAACCTGCCGATACTCAGGCGAATTCGGTGCCGCTTCAGAGAAAGTCGCTATTTTTCATTCACTTGCAGTTGCAGATGCTCGAGGCGAGGTCCTGCCATGGTCGAGCCGGTCGCGGTTGCGGGAGGCATCAAGGCAGGGTTTGGTGCAGTCGCATGCGCTGATGCACATGGCTGGTGCGTCAGCGGTGCCTGGCGCTGGCCGTCTCGCGCTGTTCGCCTCCTGCATCGGTAGCTTATGACAGCCAAGTGATTGTTATTTCTGGTGATTGGTCAGGGTTGGTCTGTTAAGTGCGTCTGTCAGGTCATGGGTGTGATACCTGATTGAGGGTTCGCGTCTCCGCAAGCTTCACTGTTGCGAGACTCGTGAACCGGCCAACGGCGGCTCTTCAATCATGCACGCCATGTCGACGTCTCGAAGACGAGATTGCGCACCCATCGGCATGACGAGATCGTATTCACCATCAGTTTCCATTGTCAGTCTGCAGGGCAGACCAGGACTGACAACGACAGGCAAAGGCGCCTGATGACCGCACATTACGTGGCGGGTCATCAGGCGCCTTTTTTCATGCTTACTGCACCAGGGAGTGATGTCGATGCAGGCCAGCAAGCCCCAGAGCACAAGTGAGTCTTCCCCCTGCAGCGCCTCGACGACCTGCCCGTATTGCGGTGTCGGGTGTGGCGTATCACTTGAGCTGGAAACCCAGGTGCAGGAGGGCGGTGAGCTCAAGCGCAGGATCACCGCCGTCAGCGGCGACAACGACCATCCGGCCAATTACGGGCGTCTGTGCGTCAAGGGATCTGCGCTTGCCGAGACACTGTCATCCAGCGGCCGTCTGACGCAGCCTCAGATACGCGATGCCGCAGGCGTGCTGCGAGAGGTCAGCTGGGATACGGCGCTGGACCTGATCGCCGCTCGCTTCGGTGAGCTGCGCAGCACCCATGGTGGGGACAGCATCGCCGCCTATCTGTCGGGGCAGCTGTTGACCGAGGACTATTACCTAGCCAACAAGCTGTTCAAGGGCTTCATCGGTACGCCGCACCTGGATACCAATTCGCGGCTGTGCATGGCCTCGGCGGTCGTGGCGCACAAGCGTGCCTTCGGGGCAGACGCCGTGCCTTGCAGCTATGAGGATCTCGAGCGTGCCGAGCTGGTGGTGCTGGTCGGCAGCAATCTGGCCTGGAATCACCCGGTGCTGTTCCAGCGCCTCAAGCAGGCGCGTATCGACAATCCCTTGCTGCGTATCGTGGTGATCGACCCGCGCCTGACCGACAGCTGCGGGATCGCGGACCTGTATCTGGGCATTCGCCCCGGCAGCGATGCACGCCTCTTCAATGGCTTGCTGGCCTATATGGCCGAGCGCGGACGCACCGATCGCCTCTACCTGGAGGCCCACACCCAGGGTTTCGATGCGGCGCTCAAGCAGGCGAAGCGCGACGACTGCTCGCTTTCCGCAATTGCGCGGGATTGCGATATCGATGTGGAGCGTCTCGAGACCTTCTATTACTGGTTCGCCACCCAGCTGCACGTGGTCACGTTGTTCTCCCAGGGCGTGAATCAATCGACCAGTGGCACCGACAAGGGCAATGCGATCATCAATTGCCATCTGGCAGGCGGCAAGATCGGGCTGCCGGGGGCGGGGCCGTTCTCCATCACCGGGCAGCCCAATGCGATGGGCGGTCGCGAAGTCGGTGGCCTGGCGAACCAGCTGGCGGCACATATGGATTACGACACGCCGGGTGCGCGGGCGCTGGTCAGCGAGTTCTGGAAGGCGCCGAATCTGCCCGAGGGGCCTGGTCACAAGGCGGTCGAGCTGTTCGCGGCGCTGGGGCGTGGCGAGATCAAGGCGCTGTGGATCATGGCGACCAACCCGGCGGTGAGCCTGCCGGATAGCGCACGAGTGCGTGCGGCGCTGGCGGCCTGCCCGCTGGTGATCGTCTCCGAGTGCATGGCCGACAGTGACACCCTGGCGTACGCCGATGTGGTGCTGCCGGCCAGCAGCTGGAGCGAGAAGGATGGCACCGTCACCAACTCCGAGCGCTGCATCTCGCGTCAGCGTGGCCTGCTAACTCCGCCGGGTGAGGCGCGTCATGACTGGTGGCAGCTGGCGGAGGTCGGCAAGCGCATGGGCTATCAGGAGGCTTTCGACTACTCGGGGCCCCACGCGATCTTCCGTGAGCACGCTCGTCTTTCGGGGTTTCGCAATTCTGCGCCGCGTCTCAAGGCCGGTCGCAAGCCAACGGCGACTTCCTCGGTCAAGCGACTGTTCAACATCGCGCCGCTGGCGGAGCTGGATCGCGCGGGTTACGACGCGCTCAAGCCGATCCAGTGGCCGGTACGCCGTGGGGAAAAGGGTGAGCTGATCGGCACGCCGCGCCTGTTCGAGGATGCCACCTTCAACACTCCCAATGGGCGCGCACGGCTGGTGCCCGTGGTGCCGCAATTGCCGCAACAGGCGCTGAGCGATGCGGCGCCGCTGCGCCTCAATACCGGGCGTATCCGTGATCAGTGGCACACCATGACGCGCACCGCGCGCAGTGCTCGCCTGATGAATCATCGTGCCGAGCCTTTCGTGGAGCTTCATCCGCAGGATGCGGCAACTCGCGGCCTGCAGGATGGCGGTCTCGCGCAGCTCAAGGGGCGTGATGAGCAGGGCGGGCTACGTGGGGATTATCGGGCTCGCGTCCGCATCAGCAGTGGTCAGCGTCGCGGGGAGGTGTTCATTCCGATGCACTGGAGCGACCACTTCGCGAGTCATGCCCGAGCCGGTGCGCTGCTGGCGGGGCTCGTCGATCCCTTCTCCGGTCAACCGGAATCCAAGCATGGCGCGGTCGAGGTCGCGCCATTGCCATGCGAGTGGCAGGCCACTCTGTTGATTGCCCCCTCCATCCTGGCCGGGCGTGAGGATCTGGCAGATGCCGTGGCCCAGCTCGATGGACGCTACTGGGCGCGTATTCCGCAATCGGCATTGGTGCGCTACCAGCTGGCAGGTCAGGGCCAGCCGGATTGGCAGCATTGGTGCGAAAGCCATCTGGGTGTCCAGGCGGGACTCTGGGCACAGGACGCCGCCCAGGGTGGCATCAGCGCAGCGGGCTTTCGTGATGGGCGTCTTGTCTGGTGGCTGAAGGTGATGCCGGGTGACGCACACCTCGATCGCCAGCCCAATATCGCCTGGCTGGGCGAGTGCTTCGCATCAGAGCAGCTCTCCGCGCATGAGAGGCGCAGCCTGCTGGCCGGCCGTCTCTCCGGGCAGGCGGATGTCGGGGCGATGGTCTGCGCCTGCCATCAGGTCGGCGAGCTGACCATTCGCCAGGCCATCCAGTCCGGAGACGGTTCCGTGGAAGCCCTGGGCGCGCGACTGGCCTGCGGCACTCGCTGCGGTTCCTGCCTGCCTGAACTCAAACGTCTTGTGGAAGAGGAGCGATCCGATGAGCGGACTGATTCGTTGGAAATGGCGTGACCTGATGTCGGTATCCAGCAGTGCAGAGTCTCTCGGGATTCTCATGGCACGGCTGACCGACGGCCTGATGTCGCGGCGCGAGTGGCGTGGCGAGAATCGGCATGCGCCAGCGCGCAGCGATGCCAACGGGATTTCTCCCGCCTGGGAGGCGTTTCTTCCGGGGCAGGTCGCGCTGGTGGGCGCGGGGCCGGGGGATCCGGACCTGATGACGCTCAAGGCTTGGCGAATGCTGAATGCTGCGGATGCGGTGGTCTATGACCGCCTGGTCGGCGATGAGATTCTCGCTCAGCTACCGGTTCACTGTGAGCGCTATTACGTCGGCAAGGCCTGCGGCAATCATAGTGTGCCGCAGGATGAGATCGGCGCGCTGATGGTTCGCCTGGCGGGGGAAGGCATGCGAGTCGTGCGTCTCAAGGGCGGTGACCCCGGTGTCTTTGGCCGCATGGGGGAAGAGCTCGCGGCCCTCGATGATGCCGCCATCACGCGTCATATCGTGCCGGGCATCACCGCGGCTTCCGGTGCGGCCGCTGCCCTGGGGATGCCATTGACGGACAGGGCGCATGCACAGCGTCTGCGTTTCGTGACCGCTCAGCTCTGCAGCAAGAGTGAGCAGCCTGAATGGCAGCAGCTGGCGCGTCGCGATGAAACGCTTCTCTTCTATATGGGGCTCAATCGTCTCGAGGTGATCTGTGATGAGTTGCAGCGTCATGGACTGCCGGCGGACTGGCCGATGATGCTGGTCGCCAATGCCAGCCTTCCCGAGCAGCAGACTCTGCACGGCTCGCTCGGCAATATGGTGAGTCGTCTGGCCGAGCATCCATTGCCGACACCGTGCCTGATCATCGTGGGCAGTGTCTGCCAGATGGCGGCGGGGAGAGAAAGTGCATTGGCCGATGCCGTCGCGCATGCAGCGGCTCACATGTCTTGCAGGGAAGTTTTTGAAGAAGCGTGTTGAGAGGGGGGAGGTGCGCTTGATGGAGTGGTACTGAAAGCGCCGGTAAATGAAGTGGCTGTATAGAGAGCTCTTCATGTGGTGTTCTTCGAGATGTCGTCCTGATGGCGCTAGAGAAACGCATGGGCCCGCTTTGCACTCTTTTGGACATTGCTGCCAAAAAGCCCTTGCCCTCACGGCGGTTCGTGCGTAAAGTATGCATCCGCTGCCGGGGACGCATGGCGTTACCAGCGGTGAAAGAGGTTTGCAGGTGATTGTTTTGCTTGATGTTTTTG
>NZ_JARWKQ010000005.1:0-351763 GCF_029846355.1 Cobetia sp. 2AS | reverse complement strand
TCACCGCTGGTAACGCCATGCGTCCCCGGCAGCGGATGCGTACTTTACGCACGAACCGCCGTGAGGGCAAGGGCTTTCTTGAGAGAATCTCGCCGCAATGATGTCAGGCGCTCACAACGCGTTCGGCCCCACCATGCCTGGTGGGGCCGAACAGGTGGCGACATACGCCAGAGTCTTCTCAATACCTTTCAGTATCCCTCAGTACCTCAGCGCGTCACGGTCACTCGTGCGTAGCGCTTCTTGCCCGCCTGGATGACGATGGCAGTATCGAAAGGTGCCATATAGGAAGGCTCGACCACTTCGCCATCCACTTTCACGCGACCATTCTTGAGCATGTCCTTGGCCTGAGCGCTGTTGTTGGCCAGGCCCGCGCGGTTGATGACCGCCGCGATCGGCGCCACCTCGGCGCCTTCCAGGCTGACGGTGACATCCGGCATGTCCGCCGGCAACTCGCCGTCGGCCAGCTGATTGCCGCTGGAAAGGTGTGCCGTCGCCGCCGCCTCTTCATCGTGGAAGCGTGCCACCAGCTCACGCGCCAGCTCCATCTTGATATCACGCGGGTTGGCACCGTCGTCGATGCTGGCCATCAGCGCCTTCACTTCATCGAGAGGACGCAGCGACAGCAGCTCGAAGTAACGCCACATCAGCGAATCCGGCATGGAGACGATCTTGTTGAACATCTCGCCCGGGCGGTCGTTAATGCCGATGTAGTTGCCCAGCGACTTGGACATCTTCTGCACGCCATCCAGGCCCTCGAGAATCGGCATGGTGATCACGACCTGCGGCTCCTGGCCGCGCTGGCGCTGCAGCTCACGCCCCATCAGCAGATTGAACTTCTGATCGGTACCGCCAAGCTCGATGTCCGCTTCCAGTGCCACGGAGTCATACCCCTGGATCAGCGGGTAGAGGAACTCATGGATGGAGATCGGCTGATTGCCGGTATAGCGCTTGTCGAAATCGTCACGCTCGAGCATGCGCGCGACCGTACTGGAGGCCGCCAGCTCGATCATGTCACCCGCGGAGAGCTTGTTGATCCATTCGGAGTTGAAGGCGATGCGCGTCTTCTCCTCGTCGAGGATCTTGAAAACCTGCTCCTGATACGTCAGGGCGTTGGCCTTCACATCCTCTTCGGTCAGCGGCTTGCGCGTCACGCTCTTGCCGGTGGGGTCGCCGATGCGGCCGGTGAAATCACCGATCAGGAAGATGATCTCGTGACCGAGGTCCTGCAGCTGGCGCAGCTTGTTGATCAGCACCGTATGACCGAGGTGCAGGTCCGGCGCCGTCGGATCAAAGCCGGCCTTGACCTTGAGCTTGCGCCCGGACTCGAGCTTCTTGATCAGCTCTTCCTCGACCAGCACCTCATCGGTACCGCGCTTGATGATCTCCAGCGCTTCCACTACTGACTTGTCGCTCATCCTGCCCTCTCTGACCGTTGCTGCTCCCCTCGTAACGGGGCATGTTGGCCGAGAATGTTAGCATGACGAGCATGGCATGCACCCCCTGCCGCAGAGCGGCGTGCTCACAAGCTTCACCCCCACTGTTGCACGCCCCCAATGATCGGGAGACCCCCAATGGCGCTCTACCTTGGCTTGATGACCGGCACCAGCCTGGACGGACTCGATATCGCCTTGCTCGATATCACCCCCTCCTCGCCAGACCACGAACGGATTCGCTTCATTGATGGGCTCGACCTGCCGCTGCCCGAGACACTGCGGACTCGTCTCTGGCAGCTGATGCATTGCGATGAGGCATGCTTCGCCGATCTCGCCGCCGCCGAGCAGGCGTTGGCCGAACTGGCCGCCAGCGCAGTGACGCGCTTGCTGACCCGCCAGCAGCTGAGTGCAGATGATGTCGCAGCCATCGGCAGCCATGGCCAGACCATCGAGCATCGCCCCTACGGTTTCAGCGACCGGCCATGCCACACGCCCTACACCCTGCAGCTCGATAACCCCAGCCTGCTGGCCGAGCTGTGCGGCATTCCCGTCGTCGCTGACTTCCGGCGCCGTGATCTGGCCGCCGGCGGTCAGGCGGCCCCGCTGGCGCCCGCCTTCCACGCTGCCCTTTTCAGTCAGCCAGACCAATGGCATGGGCTGCTCAACCTGGGCGGCATCGCCAATCTGACGCTACTTCCCCCTCAGGACTCCACGGCTGACGTCATCGGCTTCGATACCGGCCCCGCCAACTGCCTGCTGGATGCCTGGCATGCCCGTCATCGTGGCACCGCGGTGGATCAGGACGGTCAATGGGCCGCCAGCGGCAAGGTGATCCCTGACTTGCTCGAGAGATTGCTGTCGGCCGATTATTTCCGCCGCCCCCTCCCCAAGAGCACTGGCCGCGAAGACTTCCATCTCGACTGGTTGGCACAGCACCTGACCGGCGACGAGTCACCGGCCGACGTGCAGGCCACGCTCCTGAGCCTGACTGTCGAGAGCATCGTGCAGGCACTGGAGCAGACCGGCGTGTCACTGGCCGCGCTGACTCCCTGTGGTGGCGGGGCACGCAATGGCGCCCTGCTCGCGCAGCTGGAGCAGCGCCTGGCGCAAGGCGAGCAAGCGACGCCCCTCGTGTCATGCGCTGATATGGGCTGGAACGCAGACCTGCTCGAAGCCAGCGCCTTTGCCTGGCTCGCGGCGCGCAGAGTACTGGAGCGCCCCGGCAACCTGCCCAGCGTGACCGGCGCGAGCGGCCCGAGAGTATTGGGCGGCCTCTACGCTCGCTGACCCTCATCGAATACGAAAAAGCCGCCCTCTTCCTCAGAAGAAGGGCGGCTCTTGATTGGCCGATCTCTACGCCAACATCACCGACACGCCTCAGTCGTCATCCCCTTGCAGCGAGAAGCGACTGGCGGCATTCAGGACATCCAGCTGGGCTTCCTGGGCACTGTCGGAATCACCGAACTTGATCATCAGACGCAGGTCATTGGCGGAATCGGCATGCGCCAATGCCACTTCCTCGGTGATCAAGCCCTGCTGATGCAAGGCGTACAGCGATTGATCGAAGGTCATCATGCCCTGCTGCTGCGAGCGCTTCATGACGTCCTTGATCTCGACCACCGCGCCCTTGCGGATCAGATCGACGATCAGCGGCGAACGCAGCATCACCTCAATGGCCGGCACGCGCTGGGTGGTGTTGCCACTCTTGTGAGGCAACAGCTGCTGGGCAACGATCCCCTTGAGGTTCAGCGACAGATCCATCCACACCTGCTCATGACGCTCCTCCGGGAAAAAATGGATGATGCGGTCCAGCGCCTGGTTGGCATTGTTGGCATGCAACGTCGCAAGACACAGGTGACCGGTCTCGGCGAAGGTCAGCGCGTGCTCCATGGTCTCACGCGAGCGGATCTCGCCGATCATGATCACGTCCGGCGCCTGACGCAGCGTATTGCGCAGCGCCACCTCGAAGGACTCGGTATCGATCCCCACTTCACGCTGCGTCACGATGGAGCGCTGGTGAGGGTGGATATACTCGATCGGGTCTTCGATGCAGATGATATGCCCGCTCGAGGTCTGGTTGCGGTGCTGGATCATCGCCGCCAGCGAGGTCGACTTGCCGGCGCCGGTGCCGCCGACGAAGATCACCAGACCACGCTTGGTCTCGGAAAGCCCCTTGATGATCTCCGGCAACCGCAACTCTTCCAGGCTGGGAATCGACAGCTGGATGCGGCGAATCACCATGCCCATCTGGCTACGCTGGTAGAAGGCGCTGATCCTGAAGCGCCCGACTCCCGGCAAGCTATGCGCGAAGTTGGCCTCGCGCTCTTCCTCGAAGCGCTCGCGCTGCATGTCACTCATCGGTGCGAGCACCAGCTCTCTGACCTGATCGACACTCAGCTTCTTGTCACCCAGCGCCACCATGCGGCCATTGACCTTCATCTGCGGCGGTGTGCCGGTGGAGATGAACAGGTCCGAGCTGCCCTTGCTGACCATCAACTGCAGAAGTTCATGCAGCCATTCATGAGGAGTCATGAGTTGTATCCCGGTATGCGCCTTGAGAGTCGCGCCCAAGGCCTCGCGCTGAAATGCCGTCCCATGAACCTGAAAAGTTGACGTGTTCCGGCCCCTGCCCCACCTACCTGCAACGTGATTGTCGGCCCTCCTGGCGAATTCAGCTCAACAAGCCCTTGGCTTTCGCCTGAGCATCTTCATTGGTCACCAGACCTTCCGCCAACAGACGCGTCAGCGCTGCATCCAGTGTCTGCATGCCCAGAGCGCCACCGGTCTGGATGGAGGAATACATCTGCGCCACCTTGTCCTCGCGGATCAAGTTACGAATGGCAGGCGTCGCGATCATGATCTCGTGAGCCGCCACCCGGCCACCGCCAATTTTCTTGAGCAGTGTCTGGGCGATGACGCCCTGCAGGGACTCGGACAGCATCGAGCGCACCATTGACTTCTCCTCGCCGGGGAAGACGTCGATGATACGGTCGACGGTCTTGGTCGCGGAGGTGGTGTGCAGGGTGCCGAACACCAGGTGGCCCGTCTCGGCCGCGGTCAGTGCCAGACGGATGGTCTCGAGATCTCGCAGCTCGCCGACCAGAATGACATCCGGGTCTTCACGCAGCGCCGAACGCAGCGCGGGCGCGAAGCCGTGGGTATCACGGTGCACTTCACGCTGGTTGACCAGACACCGCTTGGACTGGTGCACGAATTCCACCGGGTCCTCGATGGTGAGGATGTGGTCGTACTTGTTCTCGTTGATGTAATCGACCATCGCCGCCAGCGTGGTGGATTTACCGGAGCCGGTCGGCCCGGTGACAAGAATCAGGCCGCGCGGCAGCATGCACATCTTGCGGAAGGCTTCACCGAGCCCCAGATCCTCCATCGTCAGCACTTCCGAGGGGATGGTACGGAAGACGGCCCCCGCGCCACGCCCCTGATGGAAGGCGTTGACACGAAAGCGCGAGACGCCCGGCACCTCGAAGGAGAAATCGGTCTCGAGGAATTCCTCGAAGTCACGGCGCTGCTTGTCGTTCATGATCTCGTAGATCAGCGCGCGCACCTGCTTGTCATCCATTGACGGTACATTGATGCGCCGCACATCACCGTCGACACGAATCATCGGTGGCAAACCAGCGGACAGGTGAAGATCCGACGCGTTCTGTTTTGCCGAAAAAGCCAGCAGTTCGGTAATATCCATGCAGTTCCCTCGCGAAGACCGAAGCTCTTGTACCAACGAGTCTTGTGTACTCTGGTGAAAGTGTGAAGTGGCTCTTCAGTAGATAGTGCGATGGGCACCATGTCACCAGGCCTGTCACGCTCATGCTATTGATGACACGCCTGATACCGTGCCAGCCATCGCCAGGTTGTTCCGCAAATTCTGGAGCCGAGCCGCATGACCGCAGTCCCCGACGACGAAGCTTGTGTTACCCAGTGTATCCTAGAGGCCCGCGCGCGGCTGGAAAAGGCATTGCAGACAAGTAAACGCAACGCTGATTCGGCGCAAGTGCTGGCCGTCAGCAAGACCAAACCCGCCACGCTGGTGCGCGCAGCCTGGCAATCCGGCCAGCGGGCCTTCGGCGAGAACTACCTGCAGGAAGCGCTGGACAAGCAGCAGGCGCTGTCGGACCTCACCGATATCGAATGGCATTTCATCGGCCCCATCCAGTCCAACAAGACGCGCGCCATTGCCGAGCACTTCGCCTGGGTGCATACCGTGGAACGCGAGAAGATCGCACGCCGCCTGAGTGAGCAGCGCCCCGATGAGCTTGGCGCGCTCGATGTCTGCCTGCAGGTCAATATCTCCGGCGAAACCTCCAAGGCTGGCGTGGCACCGCAGGAACTGCTGGCGCTGGCCGAGACGGTGATCGCGCTGCCCGGACTGCGTCTGCGCGGCCTGATGGCGATTCCGGCCCCCTGCGCCGCCGATGCCAGTGAGACCGAGCGCCGTGCGCCCTTCCGCCAGCTGCGCGAGCTGCTGGAGCAACTGCAGACGCGCTTCCCTGCCGCCAGCTACCCGCAGGCTCGGCTCGATACGCTCTCGATGGGCATGAGCGCGGATCTTGAGGCCGCCGTCGCCGAAGGTGCGACACTGGTACGCCTCGGCACTGCCATCTTCGGCGCACGTGACTATTCCCACGTCCACTGAATCCAACGCTCGCTGATGCAAGCCCAACGCTCACGCAAGGCTCTCGAGCTTGCCGCCAGCCCTCCCACTGAATGATCAGGAGCACCGCATGACGCACCAGAGCACCGATACACCGCGCACCATCGCCTTCATCGGCGCCGGCAACATGGCCAGCGCCATCTTCGGCGGCATGGTCGATGCCGGCTATCCCGCGGACCGCATCATCGCCACGGCTCGCTCGCGCGAGACACTCGATGCCCTCGAGCAGCGCTACGGCGTGAGCACGACCCAGGACAATGCCTACGCCGTCTCGCAAGCCGATGTGGTGGTGCTGGGCGTCAAGCCGCAGATGATGCATGACGTCTGCCAGGCGCTGACCCCTGCGGTGCAGAACCGCAAGCCGCTGATCGTCTCGGTCGCGGCCGGCATCACTTGCGACAGCCTCGAGCGCTGGCTGGGCGGCGACCTCGCCATCATCCGCTGCATGCCCAATACGCCGTCACTGGTCGGTGTCGGTGCCAGCGGCCTCTATGCCACCGCCCAGGTGACGGAGGAGCAACGCGGCTTGATGGATGAGATGCTGACTGCGGTCGGTATCGTCGAGTGGGTCGAGGAAGAAGGTCTGCTGGAAGCCGTCACCGGCATTTCCGGTTCCGGCCCGGCCTACTTCTTCCTGTTCATCGAGTCACTCGAAGCGGCAGGTATCGAGCTGGGACTGAACGCCGAGACCGCGCGCCGCCTGGCGATCCAGACCGCCCGCGGTGCCGCCGAGATGGCCTTCTCCAGCGAGCATGAGCCTGCCGAGCTGCGCCGCCGCGTGTGCTCACCGAACGGCACCACGGAGCGCGCCATCAACAGCTTCGAGGAGGATGGCCTGCGCGATATCGTCGAGCGCGCCGCCAAGGCCTCCAGCGTGCGCGCCGCCGAGCTTGCCCGCGAGCTGGATCGCTGACAGCCTCTGCCCCACTGACAACTCCTGCAGGCCGCTGGCAGGCCGGGTCACAACAGGCCATCATGCGCTGTTCATCTGTTGTTGGCATGCTAGCGGCATGACGCGTGCACTATCGCGCGCCCACTTCTCACCGTCTTAAGGAAAGCCCCATGGGTGCTATGGGTAATATCGGACTTCAGCTGGTTACCATCCTGCTGCAACTGTTTGTCTACATCCTGATGCTGCGCTTCCTGCTGCAGCTGTCCCGCGCGGACTTCTACAACCCTGTCACCCAGTCAGTGGTCAAGGCGACCAACCCGCTGGTGGCCCCGTTGCAGGGCATCCTGCGCCCGCTGGGTCGCTTCGACATCGCCACCCTGGCCGCGGCCTTCATCGTCGTCAGCCTGGTGCTGGTCGCGATCGGCGCCCTGTTCGGTGGCGGCATGCTGCCGGTCGGTTTCATCGCGCTGACGGCGCTGGGCACCATTCTCGACAGCATCATCAACATCTACTTCTTCGCCCTGATCGCGATGATCATCCTGTCGTGGGTCGCACCGCAGGCCAACCACCCGGGCGCCATCCTGGTCCACCAGCTGGTCGATCCGATAATGAAGCCGGTGCGCAAGGTGATTCCGTCGATCGGCATGCTCGATCTGTCCCCGATCTTCGTGTTCATCGCGCTCAATCTGGTCGGCAGCCTGATCAACCAGACCCTGCCGTCACTGGGCATGCTGCGCAGCGCCTTCAGTTAAGCCGGCGCTCCGCCAGCAAGGTTGGCTTGCATGCGCCCAGCGCGCTGGCCGACGAGATCAGCGCCCGCCACGGACTCCCGTGGCGGGCGCTCTTGCATCGCGCGTCACTGGATCACGCGTGCGCACGCTGTGCTAGAGTGAGCCCTCGGCCGAAGCCAGAACCACGGTGCACGAGACGCCCACAAGGCGCATCACCGCGGCTTCGCGCCCCGGACACGGGCCTTGCCCCGAACACTCTGCTGGACATGATGCTGGAAACCTTCACCACGATGCCTGATTCCCTGCCCCCGGATTCGGTCGGTCTCGTCACGCCTCAGACTGCCCACTTCAATACCCCGCTGGAGCTGGCCTGCGGCAGACGCCTCGAGCAGTACTCGCTGGTCTACGAGACCTACGGCGAGCTGAACGCGGACGCCAGCAACGCCATCCTGATCTGTCATGCCCTCACCGGCCACCATCATGCGGCCGGCTATCACGCCATGAGCGACCGCAAGCCTGGCTGGTGGGACGACTACATCGGCCCCGGCAAGCCCATTGATACCTCGCGCTTCTTCGTCATCGCGCTGAACAACATCGGCGGCTGCCACGGCAGTACCGGCCCGACCTCGATCAACCCGGAGACGGGCGAGCAATGGGGGCCTGACTTCCCATTGGTGACCGTGCCGGATTGGGTCGAGAGCCAGAAACGCCTCGCCGAGTCTCTCGGCATCACCCGCTTCGCGGCGGTGGTCGGTGGCTCGCTGGGTGGCATGCAGGCGCTGCAGTGGGTGATGGATCACCCTGATCGCGTCGGTCACGTCGCCATCATCGCCTGCACGCCGAAACTCTCGGCGCAGAACATCGCCTTCAATGAAGTCGCGCGTCAGGCGATTCGCTCTGACCCGGAATTCCATGACGGCTGGTACTCGCGTGTCGATGCCGTGCCCAGGCGCGGCCTCAAGCTGGCGCGCATGGTCGGTCACATCACCTATCTTTCCGAGCATTCGATGGGCACCAAGTTCGGGCGTGATCTGCGTCAGGACCGCCTCAACTTCGGTTACGACGTCGACTTCCAGGTCGAGAGCTATCTGCGCCACCAGGGCGATACCTTCTCCACCGCCTTCGATGCCAATACCTACCTGCTGATGACCAAGGCGCTCGACTACTTCGATCCTGCCGCCACGGCAGGCGATGACCTGTCCGCGGCCATGGCGCCGATCAGCTGCCCGGTACTGGTAGTCAGCTTCACCACCGACTGGCGCTTCGCGCCGTCACGCTCTCGCGAGCTGGTCAATGCCATGATCCATGCCGGCAAGTCGGTCAGCTACGCCAACATCGACTCGCCGCACGGCCATGATGCCTTCCTGCTGCCGGGCGAACGCTACGAGACGGTGCTGGGCAACTTCCTGACTCGCGCTTACGACCACGCCTGTGGCGCGCAAGCCACGCAAAAGCCGAGCACCAAGGAGACCAGCCATGCGTAACGACCTCGCCCAGATTCATGACTGGATTCCCGAAGGCGCGCGCGTGCTGGACCTCGCCTGCGGTGACGGCACCCTGCTGGCCTCCCTCAAGGAGACCAAGCAGGTCTTCGGCTATGGCCTGGAGATCGACCCCGACAACATCAGCGCCTGTGTCGCCCGTGGCGTGAACGTCATCGAGCAGAATGTCGATGACGGCCTGGCCAACTTCGCCGATGACACCTTCGATCGCGTGGTGATGTCCCAGGCATTGCAGGTACTGCGTCGCCCGGACCGTGCGCTGGAGGAGATGATGCGCGTCTCGCGTGAGGCCATCATCACCTTCCCCAACTTCGCCTACTGGCGTCACCGCCTGCACCTTGGTCTCAAGGGGCGCATGCCGGTCTCCAAGTCGCTGCCTCACGCCTGGTACGACACGCCGAACATCCACCTGTCGACCTTCGCGGACTTCGAGCGCCTGTGTCGCGCCCAGGGCCTCAAGATCATCGATCGCGCGGTCGGCAATGGCGATCACGAGCCACACCCGGCGGCGACCTGGTGGCCGAACCTGTTCGGGGAAGTGGCCATCTTCCGCGTCTGTCGCGACAACTGCCCGCCCGACCAGCGCTGAGTTCAGGCACCCTACAGCAGTCGCCACAGACCAAGCGCCAGGCACCGCAAGAAAACGGCCGACAGGACACTCCTGTCGGCCGTTTCGCGTCATGACGCCAGCAATTCTTCCGCGCCGCGATAGCGCTGCGCTATCCGGGCCATGCACAGACAGTCGCAACTAAAGTCTATATACTTTCGGGGTAAACGCAGCTGAGGATCACGGCTCGCACTTCCGGTGAGGTGCGCCGGCATCCCGAGGAGAGAGTGCATGAACTTCCATACCCGCAAGTGGGTCAAGCCTGAAGATCTCAACCCCAACGGCACCCTGTTCGGTGGACGCCTGCTGGCCTGGATCGATGAAGAAGCGGCCATCTACGCCATCGTCCAGCTGGGCACCTCGCGCGTGGTCACCAAGTTCATGTCGGAGATCAACTTCGTCTCCAGCGCGCGCCAGGGCGACATCATCGAACTGGGCATCACCGCCAGCGCCTTCGGTCGCACCTCGATCTCGCTGTGCGTCGAGATCCGCAACAAGATCACCCGCGAGCGCATCCTGACCATCGACCGCATCGTGCTGGTCAGCGTCGATGCCGACTTCAAGCCGGTGCCCCACGGCCGCACGCGCATCACCTATATCGAAGACCGCTTCCGTGAGCAGGCCGGCAGCAACGATAGCCATAACGACGGCCACAATGACAGTCGCAAAGACGTAACGCCGCAGAAGGCACCGCGTCGGCGTGCCGATAGCGCGTCGGATCTCAAGAACGCCTGATCGCGTCGCTCTTCAGGCCGCGCCACGCAGGTCGCGCCACACAGGTCGCACCAACGAAAAAGGCACCTCCGAGAGGTGCCTTTTTTCATGCCGGCAATTCAGGCCGCAGTTATGTTGCTGATGTCCGGGGGCTGACTAAGCAGGGCCTGACTGGCCGCTAGCTGACGGTCGTCTGCACCGTCTCACGCAGGCCTTCACAGGCATCCGCGACTGGCGCCGTCGCCGGCGTGAACCACACCAGATCATAGGCCGGCGCCGCACCGGCGCTCTCCGGCAGATAATCGGTGAGATGCGTCAGCGGTTGGCCCGCGTCATCCCAGGCCACCGGCATCAGCGCCACGGACAGGGTGCTGCCGTCCAGCCAGCGCGGCACGCCGATATCGCGACGGGCATGACCGGAGCCACACACCAGCAGGCTGGTGGCACCATCGGCCACCAGGCCCTCCAGGCGTTCTGCCATCTGCTGATCCCGCGCCAGCTGCGCACGCAGCATCGCATCCAGGCGCTCTGCGCCCAGCAGGCCGCAATGGCCTTCATCCAGTGCCTCACGCTGCAGGCGCAGTACCGCTTCCGGCAGCGCCAGCGGCGACTGTCCCGGTGCCATGCTGGCCTCCAGCTGTGCCGCCGACAGGCTGGCAGAGGCGAGCGGCGCGCCGCTGTCCAGCGCTCCGCGCAGCAGGGGAGCGTAATCGGTGAAGGGCCAGCGCGCATTCCAGGCCAGCAACTGCTGAAGCTCGTCATCCGGCAATCCGGCGACCGCAAGCGACGTGCGGTTGGCCAGCGACAAGGCGGCATCCTGGGTCGTGTCCAGCATCTCCAGCGCCACACCACCCAACTGACGCCGCGCGACCAGCGCATCGATCAACCAGCGTTCCAGCTGGTGATGGTCCGGATTGTCGTGATGCTCGCCCAGCAGCACCATCGAGTGCGCCTGACTCCAATCGACCAGCGCCGCTGGCGACAGACGACGATTGCCCTCCGCGACCAGAATGCTGCCCAGCAACGGGTGGGACGTCTTGGGGTCATGCCAGGCCGGCAGCGGTGGCAATGGCCCGTTGGCCGGCTGAGCGGCCTGCGCGAGCGGGCTGCTCAGTGCCGTGCCCAGCACGGAAAGCCCGCCCGCCGAGGCGACCATGCCGGCCAGCAACTGGCGACGGCTCACCCCGGCCGTGCGCTCAGGCGTCTCGGATTCGTTGCTGGAGCGGAAGCTGGAAGTGATCGAGCGGCGAAATAGCGACATGAAGATGACCCGGCATGGAAGGAAGCGGCAAGACACGGTAAAAGACCACAAGAGAGCGTGCCAACGCTGCCATGATACCCGATGCGAGCCCCCTCATGTCCGAAAGGCCACCAACACTCCCCCAAGGGCCCTCATCCAGGCTGTGCTTGAGACTGCCGCTGCCATCACTGCCCATCGGCCGCAGCATGACACTGACACTCGACGATGGCCGTCCGGCCTTGCTGGTGATGCAACCCGACGGCCCGCGCGCCTTCCTCGACCGCTGCCCGCACCAGGGCAGCCGAATGCTGACCGAAGACGAGACTGGCGATCCCTACATGGACGCGACCGGCGGCCTGATCCTCTGCCACCGCCATCAGGCCTGTTTCGAACCGCATCACGGCACCTGCATCAGCGGGCCCTGCGTCGGCCAACGCTTGACCGCGCTGGACGTTGAGCTGGTGCACAACGACACCTCACCAGCACAGCTGCTGCTGTGGGAGGCCGCAGGCAGCGGTGGAGAAATGATAGAGAGATGATGGAAAGATTATAGAGAGAGAGACGAGCGCTGACTGACAGGCTGAGCGCCGGCGACCTGATCAGCCAGCAAAGCGCGCCTCATGCAGTGGCAGCGCGCGTGTCAGGCCCAGTCTTGCTCGCCACAGTGGCTGACCCGCGTCAGAAAGAGACTCCTCGAGCGTGATCTGCATGCCCAGCGCCACTACCTCGACACCGGCGGCCTGCGCCCGGGCAAAGGCCTGCGCGTAGGCCGGGTCGAGATGCGCCGCCGGTGCGACATCCTCGATCCCGTCATGGGCGACGCAGAACACCAGCACGCAGCGGTGGCCTGCTGCGACCAGCGCCGCGAGGCTGGCCAGATGACGCTGGGCACGCGTGCTCACCGAGTCCGGGAAATAGCCGTGACCGTCGGATTCACGCAGCGTCAGCTGCTTGACCTCCAGATAGATCGAGGCCGCGCCCTCCTCCTTCGGCCACATCTGGAAATCGAGCCGTGAGCGCTCCGGCGTGTCATTGCCCGGTAGCAGGACCTCGACACGCGACTCGCGCTTGAGGCGCGCAAAGTCGGCGAGCCCCATGTCGTGCAGCACGCTGACGCTTGCCTGCTGCAGCGCCGCCTCGACATGGGCATTGGCACGTCCGGTATGCACCGCCACCAAGGCCTCACGCCGGCCGTCAGCGCCGGGTGGGTCCAGGGGCAGGCGAATCAGCTCCCAGGTCCAGGCGAGCTTGCGCTTGGGGTTGTCGGACGGCGATAGCCATACCTCACAACCTTCGACGCACACCGCGCGCATCGAGCCGGTATTCGGGCAATGCGCCGTCACCACTTCACCGGCTCGCTCACCCTCGAGCAGCTCCACCTCGGCGAAGAAGCGCTTGTAGCGACGGATCAGACGACCACGATACAGCCCCTCAAGCACCATCAAGCCGACACTCCCGCCTGAGTGGCACGCCGCTCAAGGAAGCGCTCCATGCGGGCCAGGGCCTCGCGCAGACGCGCCTCATCGGCGGTGAAGGCGATACGCACATGGCGACGCCCTTCGGCCAGCGCGAAGTCCGTGCCCGGCGTGATGGCGACATTCTCTTCTTCCAGCAGTGCGCGGCAGAAGGCCTCGCTGTCATCACTCAGATGCGAGATATCCAGCCAGACGTAGAAGGCGCCCTGCGGCGGCACCGACGGCGCCAGCCCCAGGCGTTCGAGCCCGGCCAGCAGCACGCCACGGCGGGCTTCCAGCACCTGCCGACGCCGCTCGAGCTCTGCTTCGCATTCCGGCGTGAAGGCCGCCAGCGCCGCATGCTGGGCAGGCGTCGAGGCAGCCAGGAAGACATTCTGCGCCAGGCGTGACAAGGGCTCGACCGCCGCTTCAGGCGCCACCAGCCAGCCCAGCCGCCAGCCCGTCATGCCGAAGTATTTCGAGAAGCTGTTGATGACGAAGGCGTCGGGGCACTCCGCAAGTGCGGTGTGCGCAGGCACGCCATAGGTCAGTCCCTGATAGATCTCATCCACCAGCAGGTGCGCATCACGCGACTGGCACAGCTCGCCCAGCGCCTTCAATTCCTCGGGCGACAGCACGTGTCCGGTGGGATTGGAGGGCGATGCCACCATCACGGCCCGCGTGTTCTCGCGCCAGAAATCATCGGCAAGCTCGGCGGTCAGCTGCCAGCCACTCTCGGCGTTGACGGGCACCACATCCAGCTGGGCATCCACCAGGCCCATGAAGTGGCGATTGCAGGGGTAGGTCGGGTCGGCTATCAACACGCTGTCGCCACGTTCGGCGCACAGCAATGTGGCCAGCAGCAAGGCACCGGAGGCACCGGGCGTGATGATGATACGGGAGGGAGAGACCGTGACGCCGTGGCGGCGCTGGTAGTCTGCCGCGATGGCGTCGCGCAGGGCCGGCAGGCCGCAGGCGGGGGTGTAGCGCGTCTGACCGGCCGCCAGCGCCGCCTGCCCGGCGGCGATCACCGGCGCGGGGGTCGGGAAGTCGGGCTCGCCCACTTCCAGATGAATGACGTCATGGCCCGCGGCCTCCCGCGCCTGGGCGGCTTCCAGCAGCGTCATCACGCGAAAGGCAGCGACGGATTCAAGACGGCGGGCAAACGGCATGACAACACTCCTCAGGATGGGAGCTTCATTCTAGGCGCCTGCCAAGGCCCATTCCCAGCCCCTTCGTGCAGGAAAATCGGTGTTTGCCGGTACACGCCGGACCACTGCCCGCTACAAACTATCGTCGGAGATCGGTTGCAAACTTGTCATTTTTACGCTAAATAAGCTGATCTTCTCGCGAGGGCAGCAGTCAGGACAGCCCCCTCGCCGTGGCCAAGGAGGCAGTGCAACAGACTGTCGACGGCCCAAGTCACCTTGCGGAATGAGGCGGTCCCATGCCCTTAGCTGAAACCAAGCCGGAAGCGCTTAAGAAATTCACCCCGTATGAGCCGGCAGCGGGTGAAGAGTACATGAACGAGAAGCAGCTAGCGCACTTCCGTCAGATCCTGCTGGACTGGAAACAGGAGCTGATGGAAGAGGTCGATCGCACCGTGCGTCACTTGCAGGAAGATGCCAACAACTACGCGGACCCTGCAGACCGTGCCACTCAGGAAGAAGGCTTCAGCCTCGAACTGAGAACACGTGATCGCGAGCGCAAGCTGCTGAAGAAGATCAACGAGACCATCGAGAACATCGATGAAGACGACTACGGCTTCTGCGAAGCCTGCGGCGTCGAGATCGGCATTCGCCGTCTGGAAGCACGTCCGACCGCTACCCAGTGTGTCGACTGCAAGACGCTGGCCGAGTTGAAGGAAAAGCAGCTGGGCCGCTAAGCCCTGCTGTCGATGAAGCGACGTCAGGCTGTCGCCCTCATCCCCCATACGGGCACCCTCCTCGGAGCGGTGCCCGTATGCGTTCAGGCCCTGCTGCCTGCGAACTCCCCACCACGAAGGATGACGGAGCCCACATGCCTACCGCCTACCGTGGCCGCTTTGCCCCTACCCCTTCCGGCCCGCTGCATGCGGGCTCACTGCTGGCCGCCGTCGCCAGCTATCTCGATGCCCGCCATCACGGCGGCGAGTGGCTGGTGCGTATCGAGGATATCGACCCGCCGCGCTGCCCCGCCGGGAGCGGCGATACCATCCTGCGCCAGCTGGATGCCTTCGGCCTGCAGCGCGATGGCGAGCTCCGCTATCAGAGCCAGCGTCACGCCGCCTACGCCGAGGCACTGGAGCAACTCAAGGCCAGTGGTATCGCTTACCCGTGTGACTGCTCGCGCAAGCAGTGGCGCGAGCACGCCATCTACCCCGGCTGGTGCCGTGAGCGAGCCGAGCCTCCCACGGGCGAGCATGCCTGGCGGCTGGATGTGCGTGCGGCAGAGCGCTTCGGCGGCACCCGGGCCATCGCTGGCTGGCAGGACCGCCTGCAGGGCGCGGTCCAGCTGGATCTCGCCACGCTCGGCGATGTGGTGCTCAAGCGACGCGATGGCCTGTGGGCCTATCAGCTGGCCGTGGTGGTGGATGACGCCGAGCAGGGCATCACCGATGTCGTGCGCGGGCTCGATCTGCTCGACAACAGCCCTTGGCAACGTCTGCTGCAGGCCTCGCTTGCTCTGCCGATGCCCCGCCTGACGCACCTGCCACTGATCACCGCCGACAATGGCCAGAAGCTCTCCAAGCAGAATCTGGCACCGGCACTGCCGGAAGACGCCAGCGCGATTCGAACGCTGCTGCACCATACCCTGACGCTGCTCGGTCAGGCGCCGCCGCCCGAACTGGCGACCGCCAGCCCCGCTGAACAACTCGCCCACGCCACTCCTCGCTGGTCACTCGCGGCGGTCGGCACCGCGCCGTCACTCAGTGCGGCCACTGCTCCAATGCCAAGCACTGCTGAGGGCAGCTGAGGGAAGCTGAGACCAGACACGCCATGCACTCGGGACGCCTGACAACAGCCACGATTGTCGGATTGCCTCCCCTGTGGGAACAGGACAGACTCGAACGACAGTCATTCCCTCATGCACACCCTCAGGCGAGCGACATCACCCCATGGCCCGGATTCTGATCGTCGAAAAGGAAGGTGCTTCGCGCAACACGCTGCAGCATCTGCTGGAGCGCGAGGGTCACGACGTGGTGCAGGCCAGCGGCCTGGAGGATGCCCGCCTGCAGCACCCTGCCGACTTCGCGCTGGTGATCTGTGACAGTGAACTGGCCGGAGAGCATGCCGACCCGATCCTGCGCGCCAGCCGGCCAACTCCCGTGCTGCTGCTGGCCGACAACCCCAGCCTGCACGCCGCCATCGGCTGTCTGAAGGCGGGGGCAGCCGACTATCTGCCCAAGCCGTTCGATCAGCAGGCCTTCGCGCGCAGCGTGCGAGATGCGCTGTCGCTGCCACGCCAGGGGGCGCCGAGTGCCGCGCCCCCTCCTCCCCAGGCGCATGCTGGCACGGCCAACAAGCCGGTGGAGATGATTGGCCATTGTCGCGCCATGCAACAGGTCTATACCCGCATCCGCAAGGTTGCGCCCGCCGACGTCACCGTGCTGGTGCTCGGTGAGTCCGGCACCGGCAAGGAGCTGGTCGCACGCGCCATTCACCGTCAGAGCGAACGCCATCAGGCGCCGCTGATCTGCGTCAACTGCGCCGCCATTCCCGAGACATTGATCGAGTCCGAGCTGTTCGGCCATGAAAAAGGCGCCTTCACCGGCGCCACCAGCTCGCGCACCGGCCTGATCGAAGCCGCCGACGGCGGCACACTGTTCCTGGATGAGATCGGCGAACTGCCGCTGGATGCCCAGGCGCGCCTGCTGCGAGTACTGCAGGAGGGCGAGATTCGCCGCGTGGGGGCGATCGAGACCCGCTACGTCGACATCCGCCTCATCGCCGCGACCCACCGCAACCTGCACCAGCTCTCGGCCAGCGGTGAGTTCCGCCTCGACCTCTACTACCGCTTGAACGTGATGGAGATCGACCTGCCTCCCTTGCGTGAGCGCGGCGATGACGTGCTGGAACTGGCCGAGCACCTGTTGGCCGGCATCGCCCGCAAGCATGGCCGTGACGGCATGCGACTCTCTCAGCGGGCGCGTCAGGAAATCCATCACTACGCCTGGCCCGGCAATGTGCGTGAGCTGGAAAACGCCCTCGAGCGTGGCGTCATCCTGGCGGAGCGCCGCATCATCGCCCCGGAAGACCTCGGCCTGCGCACGCCCTCAGGGCAGCCGCTTCAGCCAGCGCCCGCCGCAACGGCAAACCCTGCGCCCCCGTCCACTGCTCAGGCGCCGAAGACAGCGGGCAAGGGGGTGGCGAAAGGAGCGATGAAAGGGTCGATGAAAGGCACAGTGAAAGGCGCCGCCAGGGACGCAAGTCCCGAGACGGCCGCAGCGCCTGTCACAGGTCAGCCCGCGACCGGCCAACAGGACATGGGCCAGCCACCGCCTGCGGACACCCCACGCAGCGGCCTCTCGGTGGTCGGCGATGCCGGTGAAGAGGAAGACCTTTCGCTGGAGGACTACTTCCAGCACTTCGTGCTCGAGCATCAGGACCACATGAGCGAGACCGAGCTCGCACGCCGCCTCGGCATCAGCCGCAAGAACCTCTGGGAGCGACGCCAGCGCCTGGGCATTCCACGTCGCAAGGGCCGCCGCAGCTCTCCCGCAAACTGACATTGGCGCAATGAAGCTGGAGCGACGCCGGAGCACTGACGCTGACGCACAGAAGTCACTGCACAGAAGTCACTGCACAGAAGTCACTGCGCTCAAGTCACTGCACCATGCAGGTGCCCTCCCGAGCGAGCAACCCGCCTGCGGCGCCACCTTGCCTGCCACAGATCCCCGCATCATCGAGGGCATCGCTAGACTTTAGTGTCGAAAGACTCGCAAAAAACCCAGCTCAATCATTAGCTTGCAAGGCACTTCGTTAGACCTTCGCACCAATTGTTACCATCGACCCCAAATCATGACCCCATCCAGCGCACCAATGGCCACGTCAGGTAACACCTCGCACCTCTCTACACCTCACGTCTCAGCGACCTATGTCTAAATGACTGAATTGCTGGTTTTTTTTAAGCTGTGGCACATCCGATGCAATAACACGGTCAAGAAAAAGAACAACCGGAAATACGAAGCGCGCCCAACAACAACAAGAACGCGCAATGCTTCGAAAACCCTCGACACCAACAAGAACAATACCCGTCGAGCGCGTGACATTGATGATGAACTGCATGCTTCACTACATGAGTGGTGACAGGCAAGAGCCAAAACAAGAACAAACGGCCGCAGTTCATCATCCGCCGATCCAACAACAACAAGATATCGGCAGTCCGGAATCTACTGACCAGGACGCGACGAATCCGGCCTCGAGCACCAACAAGAACAACAGGCTCGACCCCGGATCACCCCCGAAACAACAACAACTCGCGGGGGGAGGCTACTCAGCCGTCGGTGAATGGAAGATTGTTTTGAATACGAGATGGTCACCGAACAGACAGCCAGACAACAACAACATGATCTGCAACACGAAGGATCTGTCTGCATTGATTTGTGACTGTGGTGCGTATTCAGGGCGATGCGCCATCACGAAAAAGAACATCCGCTCAAGGATGCGTGTACCCTACCTGCAAGGGAGACCGAGTGATCGGTCTCCCTTTTTCCTTGTCTGAGAGGTGATTTTCGCCTCGTCAGACGCCTTGAAGTGCAGAGTCGGCCCCTGGATGGCAGACCGGCGCTTTGCCAAGGTATCTGCCCTCGGCTACACTGGGCGGCCTGCCACGCACGAGTCGAATCGCTGCATGCTCAAAGGATTTACCCGCTTTCTACAACGCCCCGGTGACCGCTTGAAGACGCTTTTCAATGCAACTGACGCGCCCGCGGCCCCATTGCCCAGCCTGCGTGTGATACCGCGGGATGAGCATCCCGTGTCCCGCCGCCAGCTCAGCGAGAATGCGCTGAAGGTACTCTATCGCCTGCAAAGCGGTGGATATCAGGCCTATCTGGTCGGTGGCTGTATCCGTGATGCCCTGCTCGGACAACGCCCCAAGGACTTCGACGTGGCCACCAACGCCACGCCGGAACAGGTCCGCGAGCTGTTCCGCAATGCCCGCATCATCGGCCGTCGTTTCCGTATCGTGCACGTGCGCTTCGGTCGTGAGGTGATCGAGGTCACCACCTTCCGCGGCAAGCCGGCCGATAGCACGCCCAGCCAGCATACCCAGCAGTCGGAAGACGGCATGCTGCTGCGTGACAACGTCTTCGGCTCCATCGAGGAGGACGCGCTGCGCCGCGACTTCACGATCAATGCCCTCTATTACGACGTGTCCGACTTCACGATCCACGACTGGGCCAATGGCGTACGCGATATCGAAGCGCGCATGATTCGCCTGATCGGTGATCCGGAAACACGCTATCGCGAAGATCCGGTGCGCATGCTGCGCGCCGTCCGCTTCGCCGGCAAGCTGGACTTCGACATCGAGGAGGCCACGGCCGAACCGATGTACGAACTGGCCCCGCTGCTGCTGCAGATTCCGCCGGCGCGCATGTTCGAGGAAGTGCTCAAGCTGTTCATGTCCGGCTATGCACTGGAAACCTTCCATCTCCTGCGTGAGTTTGGTCTGTTCCAGATGCTGTTCCCCGAGACGGAAGAGAGCTTCGCGCATTATCAGTGGTCCATGCCGCTGATCGAGAAGGCGCTGGCCAGCACGGACGACCGCATCCGCGAAGACAAGCCGGTCACGCCGGCCTTCCTGTATGCCGCCCTGCTGTGGCCGGGCGTCAAGGCGCGTACCGACCAGCTGATCGCCAGTGGCATGCCCGATATTCCGGCAGCCCACCAGGCGGCTCAGCAGGCGATCGCTCGCCAGCTCAACCACACCTCGATCCCGAAGCGCTTCAGCATTCCGATGCGCGAGATCTGGGACATGCAGGCCAAGTTGCCGCGTCGTCGTGGCAAGCGCGCCTTCCAGACCCGTGAGCATCCGCGCTTCCGCGCCGCCTACGACTTCCTGCTGCTGCGCGAATTCGCCGGCGAAGTGAAGCCGGGGCTGGGCAAGTGGTGGACCGACTTCCAGGAAGTCGATGCTCGCACCCAGGTCACGATGATCGAAGGTGTCTCCGATGAAGGCCCCGCCGGCAGCAAGCCGGTCGGCACCAAGCGTCGCGGCAAGCGTCGGCGCAATGGTCGCGGCCAGGGCTGAGCAGTGGCTCGTCTGAGCCACTGCCGTCTCCACGCAGGAACTCCGCATGATTTCGACAGCCTTGATTGGCCTCGGTGCCAATCTTGACGATCCGCGCGCTCAACTGGAGCGCGCGCTTGAGGCTCTCGACCGGCTGCCGCTGACCCGCTGCACGCGACATTCTCGCCTGTATGCCAGCAAGCCGGTCGGCCCGCAGGACCAGCCCGACTTCGTCAACGCCGTCGCCGAGCTATCGACCCGCCTGTCTCCCCTCGCCCTGCTCGATCAACTGCAAGCCCTGGAACAGCAGCATCGCCGCGTGCGGCTGCGTCACTGGGGCCCCCGCACGCTGGATCTGGACCTGCTGCTCTTCAATGACAGCAGGATCTCGACGCCGCGTCTCGTCGTGCCCCATCGCGAAATGCTCAAACGTGGTTTCGTGATGCGTCCGTTGGCTGACCTGCTGGGCCCGCAGCGCCTCAGCGTGCTGGGCGAGGAGAATCTCGAAATACTGGCGTCTCGAGTTGAGGGCGATGACTTGCTCCCCCTCGGACCTCAGGAGTAGAGTTTCGCCATCTTGTTACCGTCGTGCCCACTTTGGCCTGTGCGGTAACACTTTCTGGTAACACCGGCCCGTGTCGCCCGCAGTCCGCCCTCGGCGGCCTTCTCGCGATCGCGGCTGCTCGACGCCACGGGCAGCCGCGTCATACGCGCCGCAACGAGTAAGCGTCCCGATGAAAAACGTCACCCTGAGCACCCTGCGCCGCCTCAAGGCCGATGGTGAGACGTTCAGTTGCCTCACCGCCTACGATGCCACCTTTGCTCATCTTGCCAGCGATGCCGGCATTGAAGTGCTGCTGGTCGGCGACTCTCTCGGCATGGTCCTGCAGGGCCATACCAGCACCCTGCCCGTCATCATCGATGACATCTGCTACCACACCGCCGCCGTGGCACGTGGCAAGCAGGGCAGCCTGCTGATGGCCGACCTCCCCTTCATGAGCAATGCCAGCACCGACATCCTGCTCGATCATGCGGCGCGTCTGATGCGTGCCGGCGCCGAGATGGTCAAGGTCGAAGGCGAAGCCTGGCTGGCCGATGCCGTCACCGCACTCGTCCAGCGTGGCGTACCGGTCTGCGTGCACATGGGCCTGACGCCACAGCACGTGCATGCCTTCGGCGGCTACAAGGTACAGGGTCGCGACGAGGCGCGCGCCGAGCAGATCATCGCCGATGCGCGCACGCTGGAAGCCGCAGGCGCCGCGATCATCCTGCTCGAATGCGTGCCGTCCGAGCTGGCCGCGCGCATTCGTGATGCCGTCGAGGTGCCGGTGATCGGCATCGGTGCCGGCGTGGACGTCGATGGCCAGATTCTGGTCATGCACGACATGCTCGACCTGACGCCCGGCCGCAAGCCACGCTTCGTCAAGAATTTCATGAGCGATGCCGGCAGCGTGCAGGAGGCCTTCGCCGCCTACCACCAGGCGGTCAAGACGCGCAGCTTCCCGGCGCCGGAGCACGGCTTCTGATGAAAACCGTCTCCCAGATCAACGTCCTGCGTGAGCAACTCGCCCAGGCGCGCCGTGATGGTCTGCGTATCGCGCTGGTGCCGACCATGGGCAACCTGCATGCCGGCCACCTGTCGCTGGTCCGTGAAGCGCGCCGCCATGCCGACATGGTCGTCGCGAGCATCTTCGTCAACCCGCTGCAGTTCGGCCCCGGCGAAGACCTCGACAGCTATCCGCGCACCCTCGAGGCCGACCAGAATGCGCTGGCCGCAGAAGGATGTGACCTGCTGTTCGCCCCCTCGACGGCGGAACTCTACCCCGCGGGCCGCGACGGGCTGTGCAACGTGCAGGTGCCGGGCGTTTCCGAAGGCCTGTGCGGCGGCAACCGTCCGGGGCACTTCGATGGCGTCGCCACCGTCGTCAGCATCCTGTTCAATCTGGTACGCCCTGAAGTCGCCTGTTTCGGCGAGAAGGACTTCCAGCAGCTGGCCGTGATCCGCAAGCTCAACCGCGACCTGCACTTCGGCATCGAGATCATCGGTGTGCCCATCGTGCGTGCCGAGGATGGGCTGGCGCTGTCATCACGCAACGGCTACCTGAGTGAGCAGGAGCGCGCCATCGCGCCGCGCCTCAAGCAGTGCCTCGACGCCCTGAAGGCTCGCCTTGAACAGGGCGTGACGCGTGATGTGGCACTGCGCGAGGCACTGGCCGCCATCAGCGAGAGCGGCTTCAAGCCGGACTACCTCGAGCTGCGCCGCGCGGCTGACCTGGGGGCGGTCGAGGATGACACGCGCGAGGCGGTGATTCTGGTCGCCGCACACCTGGGCCGTACGCGCCTGCTCGATAACCTGAAGGTCGCCTTGCCGGTGGCCTGATGCCTGATTAGACTGCGCCGCCTTGCACCTTGGCGTGGCACTGTCCGCCACGCCATACGCGCCACGGCCCTGGTCCCAGGGTCTTGATCTGCGTCCGGCGGCGCTCAACTGGAGACATCCTGATGCAAGCCATCATGCTCAAGGCCAAGCTGCACATGGCCCGCGTGACTCACGCCGTCCTCAACTACGAGGGCTCCTGCGCCATCGATGGCGACCTGCTCGACATGGCAGGCATTCGTGAGTACGAACAGATCCAGATCTACAACGTGGACAACGGCAAGCGCTTCACCACCTATGCCATTCGCGGCGAAGAAGGCTCGAAGATCATTTCGGTGAACGGCGCCGCAGCCCACCAGGCCGATGTCGGCGACCGCGTGATCATCTGCGCCTTCGCCCACTACGCCGAGAGCGAGCTGGACGCGCACAAGCCCTCCATGGTCTATCTGATGGAAGGCAACGAGGTCAGCCATACGGCCAACGCCATCCCGGTCCAGATGGCCTGAGCCCCCCTTGCTGCCTGCTGCTCCACGCCCTGAGGGCTGATGCTTTCAGGCCTTGAGCCTACCGCGAGCGCTCCAACACGACGCCAGCCCTGCCTGTCAGAGCGCTGGCGTCGTGCCGTCTGGACAGGCGATACGTATGGCTAAAGGCTGACACTGGAGATGCCCTTTGGCGATTGCCGCACCGCACAAAACTGCCTTATGCTGGAATCTCACCTCAGCAGGACTGCGCCTCGCCCGCTTGATGGCATGGCCATAGTCGCAGCCAATTGACTCAGACAGTCTCGCAAGAGAACAGGAGCGTTCAGATGCAGGATGTGGTGATCGTAGCAGCCCGTCGTACCGCCGTAGGCGCCTTCGGTGGCAGCCTGGCTGGCATTTCCGCCGCGGATCTCGGCGCACATGTCATCAAGGATATCCTCGCCAGCACGGGTGTCAGTGGCGATCAGGTCGATGAAGTGCTTCTGGGCCAGGTGCTGACAGCAGGATGCGGTCAGAACCCGGCACGTCAGGCGGTCATCAAGGCAGGCTTGCCGGAAGGCGTGCCCGCCATGACCATCAACAAGGTCTGCGGGTCTGGCCTCAAGGCGCTGCACCTGGCCACCCAGGCCATCCGTTGCGGCGATGCCGAGCTGATTCTGGCCGGCGGCCAGGAAAACATGTCCCTGTCTCCGCACGTGCTGCCCAACTCGCGTGACGGCAAGCGCATGGGCGACTGGAAGGCGATCGACTCCATGGTTCACGATGGTCTGTGGGATGCCTTCAATGACATCCACATGGGCATCACCGCCGAAAATCTGGCCGAGAAATACGAGATCAGCCGTGAAGCCCAGGACGCCTTCGCGGCCGCCTCTCAGCAGAAGGCCTGCGCAGCCATCGAAGCTGGCCGCTTCAAGGGCCAGATCGTCCCGGTCGAGATCCCGCAGCGCAAGGGCGACCCGATCGTCTTCGATACCGACGAGAACCCGCGCGCCGGCACCACGGCCGAGAAACTCGCTGGCATGCGCCCGGCCTTCAAGAAGGACGGCACCGTCACCGCCGGCAACGCCTCGGCGCTCAACGACGGCGCTGCCGTGGTCATGCTGTGCTCCGCCGACAAGGCACGCGAGCTGGGTCTGACGCCGCTGGCGACCATCAAGGCCTACTCCAACGCGGGTGTTGATCCGAAGATCATGGGCATCGGCCCGGCGCCGGCGACTCGCCTGTGCCTCAAGAAGGCCGGCTGGAGCCTGGAAGACCTCGACCTGATCGAAGCCAACGAAGCCTTCGCCGCCCAGGCCCTGTCGGTCAACAAGGAGCTGGGCTGGGATGTCGACAAGGTCAACGTCAATGGCGGCGCCATTGCCCTCGGCCACCCGATCGGCGCCTCCGGCTGCCGTGTGCTGGTCTCGCTGGTGCACGAGATGATCGAGCGTGATGCCAAGAAGGGTCTGGCGACCCTGTGCATCGGTGGCGGTCAGGGTGTCGCGCTGGCCATCGAGCGCAGCTGATCGCTCACATATCTGAACCCCCGCCTGAACCCTCCCTGCTCGCGCAATCTCGAGCAGGGAGATATGCAAAAGCCCCCGCCAGTAACCTGGCGGGGGCTTTTTCTTGCCCCGAGGGCTCACCTCTCATGCAGAGCAGGCAAGACCGGGGCGGGGACGCCCCGCGACGATCGGTCAGTCCTGGGCGGCGGCCTCTTCAGCCTGAGCAGCGGCAAAGGCCGCCTTCTCTTCTTCGCTGATCTCTTTCAGCGACAGCTTGACGCGATTGCGGTTGTCGATGTCGAGCACCTTGACCACCACCTCATCGCCTTCGTTGAGGTAGTCACGTACGTCATTGACCCGCTCCTCGACGATCTGCGAGATGTGCAGCAGGCCATCGGTGCCCGGCATGAAGGTGATGAAGGCACCGAAGTCAGCGATGCGCGCCACCTTGCCGGCATAGAGCTTGCCGATCTCGGCCTCGGCAATGATGCCCTCGACGTATTTCGCAGCCGCCTGAGCCTGCGCCTTGTGCTCGGCATAGATGCGCACGCAGCCATCGTCGTCGAGATCGACATTGGCCCCGGTCTCTTCACAGATCTTGCGGATGGTGGAGCCGCCCTTGCCGATCACGTCACGCACCTTGTTGGGGGCGATCTTGAGGGACAGCATCGCCGGGGCATTGTCCGAGACTTCCTGGCGACTGGCGGCCAGCACCTCATTCATCTGCGCGAGGATGGTCAGGCGTGCCTCGAGGGCCTGTTCCAGCGCCTGCTCAAGAATCTCCTCGTCGATTCCTTCGATCTTGATGTCCATCTGCAGCGCGGTAACACCTTCCGCGGTACCCGCGACCTTGAAGTCCATGTCACCGAGGTGATCCTCATCACCGAGGATATCGGTCAGTATCGCGACGCCATTGGCGTCCTTGACCAGCCCCATGGCGATACCCGCGACCGGTGCCTTGAGCGGCACACCGGCGTCCATCAGCGCAAGCGAGGCGCCACACACGGACGCCATCGAGCTCGAGCCATTGGATTCGGTGATCTCGGAGACGACACGGATCGCGTAGGGGAAGGCCTGCAGCGACGGCAGCATGGATTCGATGCCCCGACGCGCCAGACGCCCATGGCCGATCTCACGCCGCTTGGGCGCGCCGATGAAGCCCGTCTCGCCGACGCAGTAGGGCGGGAAGTTGTAGTGCAGCATGAAGCGGTCCTGCTTCTCGCCGGACAGCCCCTCGATCAGCTGTGAATCGCGCGTGGTCCCCAGGGTGGCAGTGGCGATCGCCTGGGTCTCGCCGCGGGTGAACAGCGCCGAGCCATGCGCCTTGGGCAACACGCCGACCGCCATGTCCAGCGGTCGCACGGTGCGCGTATCACGACCATCGATACGCGGCTCACCGGCGATCACGCGCTGACGCACGATACGCTTCTCGAGCGCCGCGAAGGCCGTGGCGACGGCCTCGACACTGAAGCGCGCATCATCCTCGGCGCCCAGCAGGTCGATGGCCTGCGCCTTGAGCGCCGACAGGCTGTCCTGACGCGCCATCTTGTCACTCAGGCGATAGGCATCACCGATCCGGGTGGCAAAGCTCTGCTCCAGCGCCTCGACCAGCACGCGGTCGAGCTTCTGCGGCACCCACGCCCACTTGGGACGATTGACCTTGGCGGCGAACGTCTCGATCCCCGTGATGGCCTTCTGCATCTCGTGATGGCCATAGAGCACGGCGCCGAGCATCTCGTCTTCCAGCAGCTCCTGGGCCTCGGACTCGACCATCAACACGGCCTTCTCGGTCCCCGCCACCACCATGTCCAGCTCGGAATGCGCCAGTTCGCTGTAGCCGGGATTCAGGAAGTAGCCGCGCTGCTCGCTGAAGCCGACGCGCGCCGCGCCCACGGGGCCCACGAAGGGCACACCGGAGATGCAAAGCGCTGCAGAGGTGCCGAGCAGTGCCGCGATGTCCGGGTCGACATTGCGCTCCGCCGACATCACCGTGCAGACCACCTGCACCTCATTCATGAAGCCTTCGGGAAACAGCGGGCGCATCGGGCGGTCGATCAAGCGCGAGGTCAGGGTTTCCTTCTCGGTGGGACGCCCTTCGCGCTTGAGGAAGCCGCCGGGGATACGCCCCGCCGCGTAGGCCTTCTCCTGATAGTGGACCGACAACGGGAAGAAGGACTGGCCGGGTTTCGGCGACGCCTTGGCCACCACGGTGCACAACACCGAGGTATTGCCCATGGTCACCATCACGCTACCGGTCGCCTGACGCGCGATGCGGCCGGTCTCGAGGGTGATGGTGTCATTACCGTACTGGAAGCTGTGCGTTACCGGGTTCACGGCGCATGTCCTTTAATCTGATAGTCATCGATGCCAGGCGCTCATGGTAAAGCGCGCCTCAGGCAATGAAAAGCGGGTTGATCCCACGCGACAAGCGGGCTGCAGCGCGGGTCGAGCCTCTGATCTGAAGCCCGGATCACCTCGGTATCAGGCACAAAAAAACCGACACCGCCCGCAGGCAGTGTCGGTTTTCCTGTGCCCACCGGGGGCCCGCCATGCACCGAAGTGCATGGCGGCAACATCGCTGATTAGCGACGCAGACCCAGACGCTGGATCAGAGCGGTGTAACGCTCGAAGTCCTTGCGCTTGAGGTAGTCAAGCAGCTTGCGGCGCTGGTTGACCATGCGGATCAGACCACGACGGGAGTGGTGATCCTGCTTGTTGGCCTTGAAGTGACCCTGCAGGCCATCAATGTTGGCGCTCAGCAGAGCAACCTGAACTTCCGGGGAACCGGTGTCGTTCTCGCCACGGCCGAATTCGGTAACGATCTCAGCCTTCTTCTCAGCGGTAAGTGCCATCTGTCTCTCCAGTAAGCAATATGCTTGATAGATTAGAAATGTCGAAGACCACGCATATTTGCAGTCTTCATGCGGCTTGCGGCGAGGCCGCAATCAGCTCACCCAGCCGCCGCCTCGACGGCAGAACTGAGCAGTCGGCGAGGAGCGATGACGCCCTCCGCCGCAATCCGGACCAGCCCGAGCAACTGCTGGTCCTGATACACACGAGCCAGGGAGTCCACTTCCAGCGACCCTGTCGTCGTTTCAGCCTGTTGACCACGCAATATCATCCTCGCCATCTCGGCAGTGATGTCGAGACGCGGGAGATGATCGAGCAGGATGTCGACAGGTAACAGAACGCCTTCACGTGCCTGCTGGTCAGCCAGCGCCTCGAGGCGCTCGAAATCCAGCATGGCATCACCCGTGAACGGGCCCGTCTTGAGACGACGCAGTGCCGTGAGGTGGGCTCCACAGCCCAGCGCCTCGCCGATATCCTCGGCCAGACTGCGTATGTAGGTACCCTTGCTGACCGCCACTTCGATCTCGATGCCATCGGAGTGCCGCGCAAGAAGCGCCATATTGTAGATGGTAACGCGACGGACTGCACGCTCGATTTCAATCCCCTGGCGCGCCAGCTCGTAGAGCGGACGTCCCTGGTGCTTGAGCGCGGAGTACATCGGCGGTACCTGATCTATCTCGCCACGGAACCTGTCCAGCACCGCGTCCAGCTCGGCCTGCGCAATCTCGGGAATCTCCCGCTCGCGAATCACCGTGCCTTCCGCATCACCGGTATCGGTGACCTGGCCAAACTTGATCCGTGCCCGATAGACCTTGTCTGCCTCGAGAAGATGCGAGGAGAACTTGGTCGCTTCCCCGAAGCAGACCGGCAACAAGCCGGTCGCCATCGGATCGAGCGTGCCGGTATGACCGGCCTTCTGCGCCTGGTAGAGGCGACGAGCCTTCTGAAGCGCATAGTTGCTGGACATGCCCTTGGGCTTGTCCAGCAACAGAACGCCATCGATCGGCAAGCCGCGACGACGACGCGCCATCAGGCGTCCGGCGTGGTGCCCGGGGCACCATCTTCGCTGTCGTCATCACCGCGTTCAGCACTGCGCTTGCGATCGTCAGCGACCGCATCGTTGATCAGTGAGGACAGGTGATGGCCACGAACGACGCTTTCATCGTAATGAAAACGCAGTTCCGGCACGTGGCGCAGCTGAATGGTGCGCGCCAGCTGGGAGCGCAGGAAACCTGCCGCGCGCTTGAGCACGGCGAGGTTTTCCTTGATGCGTTCCGGGCTGTCGTCACCCAGCAGGGTCACGTAGACATCGGAGTAGGACAGGTCGCGGCTGACCTTGGCGGCGCTGACCGTCAGCATGCCAAGGCGCGGGTCCTTGACCTCGCGCTGAATCAACAGCGCGAGCTCCTGCTGGATCTGGTCCGCCACGCGGTCAGTACGGCTGTATTCACGCATCCGTGATCTCTCCTTGCAGGGGCGCTATCAGAGCGTGCGCTCGACCTGGATCTGGTCGAACACCTCGATCTTGTCGCCAACCTGCACGTCGTTGTAGTTCTTGACGCCGATACCACATTCCATGCCGTTGCGGACTTCGTTGACGTCATCCTTGAAGCGACGCAGGGATTCCAGCTCGCCTTCATAGATGACCACGTTGTCACGCAGCACGCGGATGCGCTTGGAGCGGTACATGTTGCCTTCGACGACCATACAACCGGCGATCGCGCCGATCTTCGGTGCCTTGAAGACATCGCGCACTTCGGCAACACCGACGATCTGCTCGCGGAATTCCGGTGCCAGCATGCCAGTCATGGCCAGCTTGACCTCGTCGATCAGCTGGTAGATGACGCTGTAGTAGCGCAGATCCAGACCTTCACGCTCGACGATCTCACGCGCGGAGGCGTCAGCACGGACGTTGAAGCCGACCAGGATCGCTTCGGAAGCGAGTGCCAGGTTGGCATCGGTACCGGTGATACCACCGACACCGGAAGAGACCACGGCCACCTTGACTTCTTCGGTGGAGAGTTCTTCCAGCGCGCCACGGATGGCTTCCAGAGAGCCCTGCACGTCGGCCTTGAGGACGACGTTGACCTTGGCGACTTCGTCCTGACCCATCTGGGAGAACATGTTCTCCAGCTTGGCCTTCTGCTGACGTGCCAGGCGCACTTCGCGGTACTTGCCCTGACGGAAGTTGGCGACTTCACGTGCCTTCTTCTCGTCCGGGACCACGGTGAACTCTTCACCGGCGTCCGGCGTGCCACCCAGGCCCTGGATCTCGACCGGCATGGCCGGACCCACGGAATCGACCTGCTTGCCGAGTTCGTTGATCAGCGCACGCACACGGCCGTAATGCAGGCCGGCGAGGACGATGTCGCCCTTCTTCAGCGTACCGTTCTGGACCAGCACGGTCGCGACCGGACCACGGCCCTTGTCGAGACGGGACTCGACCACGACGCCTTTACCCGGCGCGGACGGCACGGCCTGAAGTTCGAGAACTTCGGAGACCAGCAGGACACCTTCGAGCAGCGCGTCGATGTTCTCGCCGGTCTTGGCGGAAACGTGGACGAACTGGGTATCACCACCCCATTCCTCGGAGATGACACCGTGCTGGGACAGCTCATTCTTGACGCGGTCCGGATCAGCACCCGGCTTGTCGATCTTGTTCACCGCCACGACCATCGGGACACCCGCGGCCTTGGAGTGCTCGACAGCCTCGATGGTCTGCGGCATCACGCCATCATCGGCAGCCACCACCAGGATGACGACGTCGGTCGCCTTGGCACCACGAGCACGCATGGCGGTGAACGCCGCGTGGCCCGGGGTATCCAGGAAGGTGATGTCACCGTTGTCGTGTTCGACGTGGTAGGCACCGATGTGCTGGGTGATACCACCCGCTTCACCTGTGGCCACCTTGGTGCGGCGGATGTAATCCAGCAGTGAGGTCTTGCCGTGGTCGACGTGACCCATGACGGTAACGACCGGCGCGCGGGTGATCTGCTCACCTTCGTAGGAGATGCCTTCGAGAACGGCTGTCTCGAGTGCGTCATCCTTGATCAGCTTGGGCGTGTGACCCATTTCCTCGACCACGATGGTCGCGGTTTCCTGATCGATCGTCTGGTTGATGGTGACCGCAGCGCCCATGTTGAACATGGTCTTGATCACTTCAGACGCCTTGACGGCCATCTTGTCGGCGAGGTCTGCCACTGAAATGGACTCAGGGATGGAGACTTCACGGACGAAGGTCTGGACCGGCTTCGGCGGCTGACGGTTGGCATCACGGCCACCACGACGACCACCGCGACGCTCGGCGCGCTTGACCTTCTTGGCCCCGCCACGCTTGCGTTCGCTACGGTCTTCACGGGCTTCGCGACGATCACGTGATTCATCACGCGGCGCAGCCTTGGCGCGACGCGGTGCATCACCACGCGGCTCCTTCGGCGGCGCATTGACTTCCGGCGCAGCGTCGGCGGCCGGTGCAGCGGCAGCAGCCGGTGCACTCTGACGCGGACGCTCTTCGCGACGGTTGTCATTGCCACGACGCTCTTCGCGCTGCGGTGCCGCAGCCGGCTTGTCCGCAACGGCAGCTGCCGGTGCAGCAGCAGCCGGCGCTTCTGCAGCCTGCTCTTCGCCCTCTTTGACGTAGGTACGCTTCTTGCGCACCTGCACCTCGATGGACTTGCCGCGACCGCTACCCGTGTTGATGCGAGACTTGGTCTTGCGGGTCAGGGTAATGCGGTTCTTGGGCGCTGCCGGAGCGGCGCCACCACCGTGGCTCTTGGTGAGGTGATCAAGCAGCTTCTGCTTGTCGACCTCAGAGACGGCGTCGTTCTCTGACTTGTGCTTCAGACCCGCTTCATGCATCTGTTCCAGTAGGCGGGCTGACTCGCGGCCCACCTTCTTGGCGAATTCTTTGACTGTCATTTCTGACATGTACGACCCTCCTGAGCCCGTGACCTAGTTACTGTTCGCTTGCGAACCAGGGCGCGCGGGCGGTCATGATCAACGCCGCTGCTCGCTCTTCGTCGACGCCTTCGATGTCTTTCAGATCATCGATGGCCTGCTCAGCAAGGTCTTCCATGGTGACGATACCCTTGCTGGCCAGGATGTATGCCAGATGACTCTCCATGCCTTCCATGTTGAGCAGGTCTTCGGCCGGCTGTGCGCCGTCCAGTTGCTCTTCAGTGGCGATGGCGAGATTCAGCAGTTCATCCTTGGCCCGAGCGCGCAGCTCCTCGACCAGATCCTGGTCAAAGCCCTCGACCTCGAGCATTTCCTCGAGCGGGACATAGGCGATTTCCTCGAGTGAGGTGAAGCCCTCGTCCACCAGGACACGGGCTAGATCCTCTTCAATCTCGAGATGAGTGATGAAATATTCGACGAAACTGTCGATTTCCTGCTCGCGCTTGCCCTCGGCTTCCGCCTCGGTCATGACGTTGAGCTGCCAACCGGTCAGCTCACTGGCCAGACGAACGTTCTGACCGCTGCGACCGATGGCCTGAGCCAGGTTGTCCGCAGCGACAGCGACATCCATGGAATGGGTGTCTTCGTCGACCAGAATGGAACCGACATCTGCCGGCGCCATGGCGTTGATGACGAGCTGGGCAGGATTGTCATCCCACAGGATGATATCCACGCGTTCGTTACGTAGTTCATTGGACACGGCCTGCACGCGTGAACCACGCATGCCGACACAGGCACCGATCGGATCGATACGCTTGTCGTTGCTCTTGACCGCGATCTTGGCGCGCGAGCCCGGATCGCGGGCAGCACCCTTGATCTCGATCAGCTGCTCGGCGATTTCCGGGACTTCGATCTTGAACAGCTCGATGATCAGCTCAGGACGCGTACGCGACAGGATCAGCTGAGAACCACGAGCATCCGCGTCGACTTTCCACAGCAGGGCACGAACCCGCTCGTTCAAGCGGTAGCGCTCGCCGTGAATCATCTCACCGCGCGGCAGGAAGCCTTCGGCGTTGTCGCCCAGATCGATGATGAGGCCATCACGTGTCGTCTTCTTGACGATACCCGCGACCAGCTCACCTTCACGCTCGGCGTAAAGGCGCACCACTTCCGCACGCTCGGCCTCGCGCACCTTCTGCACGATGACCTGCTTGGCGGTCTGTGCAGCGATGCGACCGAACGCTTCGGATTCGATCTGCTTCTCGACCACGGCACCCAGCGCCAGCGGCTCTTCGCGCTGTTCGGCGATGCTGGCCTTGATCTCGTAGTCCGGCGTCTCGAACTCGTCGTCTTCGACGACGGTCCAGCGACGGTAGGTCGCGTAATCACCGGTGACACGATCGATCTTGACGCGGATATCCGCCTCTTCCTGATCGAAACGCTTGCGTGACGCCGAAGCCAATGCCGCTTCGACGGCTTCGAAAATCACATCCCGCGGCACGCCTTTCTCGTTGGAGATGGCGTCAACGACCAGCAGAATCTCTTTGCTCATGACTTTGCCTCGCCAGAAACCTGTCCTTGCGCATCGACCCGGGCTCGCAACGCGAGCGGTGTGCCGACAACGTCAGTTATTTGAACTGCGGCACAATGCGTGCCTGGTCGATGCTTTCAATGGGAAAGCAGTATTCTTCTTCATCGACCCGGATCACGACATCACCGTCTTCGGTGCCAGTCACCAGCCCCTGGAACTTGCGCTGGCCATCGAAGGCCTGGCGAAGTCGCAGTGCCACCACGTGACCGATGTAGCGCTCGTACTGGTCAAGCGTGAACAACGGACGATCCATGCCTGGAGACGAGACTTCAAGCTGGAACTGACCGGTAATGGGGTCTTCGACATCCAGTACGGCACCCACCTGACGACTGACGTTTGCGCAGTTGTCCACGGTAATGCCATCGGGATGGTCGATATAGATCACCAGACGGGACTGCTTGCCTTGGGAGAGATAGTCGATACCCCAGAGCTCGAAGCCCAGAGCAGAGACGACTGGATCGATAAGCGCGTTAAGCGCAGCGTCCTTGGTTGACACAGACGAGGCTCCTACAGCAGTTGCATCAGGCACCTGACCGGGAGTAGAGAAGAGAGCTAGGTGGCTGATTGGCACTGGTGCTAACAAAAAGCCCCTTCATAGGAAGGGGCCTTTCAAGAAACTTGGTAGCGGGGACCGGATTTGAACCGATGACCTTCGGGTTATGAGCCCGACGAGCTACCAGACTGCTCCACCCCGCAACAATAGTCGGACGATGGTAATGTCACCGAAAAAGGAGGTCAAGGAATGACGTCTTTCCAAGGTGGCAGAGTTGCGTCCAGACTGCCAATCGATCTAACAAGATGGTGCCGAAGGGGGGACTTGAACCCCCACGACCATAAGGTCACTACCCCCTCAAGATAGCGTGTCTACCAATTCCACCACTTCGGCACGGGGGCGGGTATCGCCTGAGACGTTACCCGGAAGAATTCAAAGTTAACGCCTTGAATTCCTTAGAGTGCTGGTTGGTCTGCGTTGCCGCTTTCCTCAAGCACTGGCGACGTATTCTCCACACTTTCCTCGGAGTCGTCAAGTGATGGCAGTGAATTTTTCTGCTGCTCGATCACGCTGGCATTCGGAATGCCCGCTTCGACTGACGGCTGGTTGGCGTTGGACGCGAACCAGGCCAGTGTCAGAGAGGTCGCGAAGAAGCCCGCGGCCAGAACACCCGTGAAGCGCGCGAGGAAGTTGCCGCTACCGCTGGACCCGAAAACGGTCTGGGAAGCACCACCGCCACCAAAGGCAGCGCCAGCTTCGGCACCCTTGCCCTGCTGGAGAAGGACGAGCACGATCAGCGCGACCGCGAGTACCACATGGACCATCAGAACGGCTACTTGCATGAGATTCAACCTGCAGACTGGCAAATGGCTAGGAATTCGTCGATCTGGAGCGAGGCACCGCCCACGAGACCGCCGTCGATATCCGGCTGCGCAAGCAGCTCGGCGGCATTGGCAGCTTTCATGCTGCCGCCGTACAACAATTGCATTGCCTCGGCGAGCGAGGCAGACCACTCGGCCAGGCGCGCGCGAATGGCCGCATGGACCTCCTGCGCCTGCTGGGGCGAGGCGGTGCGCCCGGTACCGATGGCCCAGACGGGCTCATAGGCGACGACCAGACGCGTGCGCGCATCGGCGGAGAGCGCGGAGAACACCGCCTCCAGCTGTCCCAGCACGACACGCTCCGTGTCACCGGCTTCACGCTCCTCGAGCGTCTCACCGACGCACAGCACCGGTGTGAGGCCAGCGGCAAGCGCCGCCTCGACGCGCGCCAGTACCGCCGCATCGTCTTCAGCATACAGGCTTCGACGCTCCGAGTGACCGACCAGCACCATCGTGGCACCGACATCCTTGAGCATCTGACCCGCCACTTCGCCGGTAAAGGCACCCTCGCTCGCCGGGTTCAGCGTCTGCCCCGCCAGCGCCACGCTCACAGGCATGCTCGCGCGAGCGGCGCTCAGATAAGGGAAAGGCACTGCCAGCGCCACCTGAATGCCCTGCGGCAGCTCAGCCGCCTGCAGACCCCGGGCAAACTCATCGACCAGGGCAAGATCACCATTCATCTTCCAGTTTCCGGCAATCAGCGGTGTACGCATGTGCTTCTCCCTTGTGAGCAGTGCGAGGATGGTAATGGAGCCGCCCTTGACTGACAACCTTCGCGACCCCTGTCAAGCCCCGTGATCCGGCACGATCAGGCTCGGGGCAACTGCCAGAAACGACAACAGGCGCACTCGGCGCCTGTTGTCGTGCTGTGCAACCCGACCGCTCAGCGACGTGAACCGTCGCCCCGGCGAGTCGCCTTGTCAGCGCATCACGCCGACATGCTGGATTCGACCGTCGCGGCGATCTGACCCGCCAGCGCATCGACATCGAAGTGCGGACGCCCTTCGACCATGACGCGAATCAGCGGTTCCGTGCCACTGGGGCGCAGCAGCACGCGACCTTCGTTGCCCAGCGTCTGCTCCACTTCGACCACCGCGGCCTGCACGGCATCCGCCGCCATCAGCGCCTTGTTGTCACACCCCGGCGCCAGACGCACATTGATCAGCGCCTGCGGGGCCTTTTCGAAGCCGACCAGCAACTCGCTGAGCGAGCACTCTTCACGCGCCATGATCGCCAGCACCTGCAGCGCCGAGACGATGCCATCACCGGTGCTCTGGATATGACTGCAGACGATGTGACCGGAGGATTCGCCACCCAGCTGCCAGCCATTGGCTTCCAGACGCTCGATGACGTAGCGGTCACCGACCTTGGCACGCTCGAAGGGAATTCCCAGGCCTTCCAGTGCTGCCGCCAGGCCGAAGTTGGACATCAGGGTGCCGACGACACCGCCGCCCAGCACACCGCGCTCGTGACGGTCACGCGCGATCATGTAGAGGATGTCGTCACCATCGATGACACGGCCATCGGCATCGACCAGGATCAGACGGTCACCATCCCCATCGAAGGCCACGCCCAGATCGGCGCCCTGCTCGATGACGGCCGCGCGCAGCGCCTGCGGGTGCGTGGAGCCGACGCCCTGATTGATGTTGAGGCCATCCGGCTCACCGCCGATGACGCTGACCTTGGCACCCAGCTCGCGGAAGACGTTCGGCGCGATGTGATAGGTCGCACCATGCGCGCAATCCAGCACCACCTTCATGCCGTGCAGCCCCAGACGGCCCGGCAGCGTGGACTTGCAGAATTCGATATAGCGCCCGGCCGCATCCTGGATGCGTGACGCCTTGCCCAGGCTGTCCGGGCCGACGATCACGATGTCGCGGTCCAGCTCGGCTTCGATCTCGGCTTCCAGCGCATCATCCAGCTTGGTGCCGGCAGCGGAAAAGAACTTGATGCCGTTGTCCGGATAGGCATTGTGGGAGGCCGAGATGACGATGCCGGCATCGGCGCGGAAGGTGCGCGTCAGATAGGCGATCCCCGGTGTCGGCATCGGGCCGAGCAGGGACACATCGACGCCCGCTGCCGAAAGGCCGGACTCGAGCGCGGATTCGAACATGTAGCCCGAGATGCGCGTGTCCTTGCCGATCAATACCTTGCCGCGGCCGTGGCGGGCAAATACGCGGCCTGCCGCCCAGCCCAGCTTGAGCATGAAGTCTGGCGTGATGGGGAATTCCCCGACCGTGCCGCGAATACCATCCGTACCAAAATAACGTCGACTCATCGTATCGTGCCTTCCTGTAGCACGGCCCATGCCATGTCGACAGCGTCGACAGTCGGGGCCACGTCGTGAACGCGAAACAGTCTGGCCCCGTCACGGACGGCCAATGCCGTCAGTGCCAGGTTACCAGCCAAGCGATCCTCTACCGCGCGCCCGAGGGCATTGCCGATCATGCTCTTGCGTGACGTGCCGATCAGCAGCGGGAGGTTGAATTCATGCAACTGCGCCATGCGGTGATAGAGGCGCAGGTTGTCTTGCAGTGACTTGCCGAAGCCGAAGCCGGGGTCCAGCAGCAGTCGCTCACGCGCGATGCCCGCCGCCTCACATGCGGCGATACGCGCCGCCAGGAACGCCCGGACTTCCTGCTCGATGGACTGAGCATAATGCGTATCCTGCTGCATGGTGTCCGGCTCACCGCGCATGTGCATCAGACAGACGGGCAGCCCGCTGGCAGCGGCGGCCTCGAGCGCGCCGTCTCGATTCAGCGCACGCACGTCATTGATCATGCCGGCCCCCAGCCGTGCGGTTTCGCGCATGACTTGCGGGTTGCTGGTATCGATGCTCACCAACGCGCCCAGCTCACTCACCAGCCGCTCCACCACCGGGCAGACCCGCTCAAGCTCTTCCTCGGTGCTGACCGGCGTCGCCCCGGGTCGCGTCGACTCACCGCCGACATCGATCATCGCGGCACCATCGGCCAGCATCTGCTCGGCATTGCGCAGCGCGGCGTCCAGAGTCGCGCTGCGGCCGCCATCCGAGAAGGAGTCCGGCGTCACGTTGAGAATCCCCATCACCCGCGGACGCGAGAGATCGAGATGATGTCCAGCGCACTCCAATGACATCAGATGGCCCACTCGAGGCTCGAGAGGCGTACTCAAGGCAGAATTCGTCATGGCATTCCATGCAGGCGAGAGGGGCACGAAGGTGGCTTCGCAGCCCGTTCAGAAATGATTGCGCACCACTTTAAAGAGCCAGCCCATGGCGCGCAAGGCGTGGAATGGCCGCCACACGGGGCGTCAGCAGATGGCAACGCCATTGGCTCAGACCTTTCACCCCACGCTCATCATGGCGCTGACAATGCCCGTGCAGAGACATGAGTCGACGCCGTCACACCACGGCGTAGGCCACTCATCAGCAGTACCTTAACTTCACCAGCGTCATTGCTTCAGCGGTACAGGTCACCATTGCTGCAGACAAGAAAACGCCCGACTGGCAAGCCAGTCGGGCGTTTTTCCTTTCAGAGGCTCAGATATCGCATGCGATATCGGGCGCGCCCCCTCAGGCCTAGATCAGGCCTACATCAGGCGTACATCAATGGCCGCTCGGACCACCTAGCGGATCAGACGGGCGACGGCGGTTGCTGTCGTCATCTTCACTGCCATCAGCGTCATCATCCGCCTTGGGAGCTTCTGGCGCTTCCGCCTTCGGAGTGTCGGCAACCGGGGCCACCAGGCCACCGTCACCGCCGCTCGCCGGGCCACCCCAGTCCTTCGGCGGACGCGGAGCACGACCTGCCATGATGTCCGCCAGCTGCTCGGCATCGATGGTCTCGTAGGTCATCAGCGCTTCGGTCATCGCATCCAGCTTGTCGCGATTCTCTTCCAGGATCTGCTGCGCCTTGGCGTAGCACTCGTCGATGATACGACGCACTTCCTTGTCGAGACGCGAGGTGGTGTCGCCAGACTTCAGCTTGCCGCCACCCTGACCCGGGCCACCGAGGAACTGATGGGACTCGTCCTCGTCGTACATGATCGGGCCCATCTCGCTGGAGAGACCCCACTTGGCGACCATGTTGTGGGCAAGCTCGGTAGCACGCTTGATGTCGTTGGACGCGCCGGTGGTGACACCATTCGGGCCCAGCGTCATCTCTTCGGCGATACGACCGCCGAACAGCGAGCAGATCTGACTGATGATCTGCTGACGCGAGTAGCTGTAGCGATCCTCTTCCGGCAGGAACATCGTCACACCCAGCGCACGACCGCGCGGAATGATCGACACCTTGTAGACCGGATCATGCTCGGGCATCACCAGGCCGATGATGGCGTGGCCAGACTCGTGATAGGCCGTATTGCGCTTCTCCTTCTCGGACATGACCATCGATTTGCGCTCGGCGCCCATCATGATCTTGTCCTTGGCCAGCTCCAGCTCTTCCATGCCGACCAGGCGCTTGTTGCGACGCGCGGCGAACAGGGCGGCTTCATTGACCAGGTTGGCCAGGTCCGCACCGGAGAAGCCCGGTGTACCACGTGCAATGTTGACCGGCACGACGTCATCGCCCATCGGCACCTTGCGCAGGTGAACGCCGAGGATGTGCTCGCGGCCACGGATGTCCGGCAGTGCGACGGTCACCTGACGGTCGAAGCGGCCCGGACGCAGCAGCGCGGGGTCAAGCACGTCAGGACGATTGGTCGCGGCGATGACGATGATGCCGTCGTTCGCCTCGAAACCATCCATCTCGACCAGCAGCTGGTTCAGGGTCTGCTCACGCTCATCGTGACCACCGCCCATGCCGGAACCACGGTGACGGCCGACGGCGTCGATCTCATCGATGAAGATGATGCACGGCGCCTGCTTCTTGGCCTGCTCGAACATGTCACGCACACGGGAGGCACCGACACCGACGAACATCTCGACGAAGTCAGAACCGGAGATGCTGAAGAACGGCACCTTGGCTTCACCGGCGATCGCCTTGGCGAGCAGGGTCTTACCGGTACCCGGCGGGCCTACCATCAGGACGCCACGCGGAATCTGACCGCCAAGACGCTGGAACTTGCTGGGGTCCTTGAGGAAGTCGACCAGCTCCTCGACCTCTTCCTTCGCTTCGTCACAGCCTGCGACGTCACTGAAGGTGGTCTTGATCTGGTCCTGGCTCAGCAGCTTGGCCTTGGACTTGCCGAAGCTCATCGGGCCACCCTTGCCGGCACCGCCACCCTGCATCTGGCGCATGAAGAACATGAAGATGGCCAGAATGATCAGAATCGGGAAGCTGGCAATCAACAGGCGTGTCCACAGCGACTGCTGCTCAGGCTTCTTGCCGATGACCTCCACCTTGTTGGCAAGCAGGTCATCCATCAGCTTGGGATCGGACGCCGCCGGCCGGATGGTGGTGAAGCTGGAGCCATCGGCCCGCTCACCCTCAATGGTGTAACCATCGATGGTCACACTCTTGATCCGGTCGTTCTGCACCTGCTGGACGAACTGTGAATAGTTCATCGCCTGCGGCGAGGTATCGACGCTGAAGTTGTTGAACACCGTCAGCAGCACTGCTGCGATGATCAACCAGAGAATCAGGTTCTTCGCCATGTCGTTCAAGGGGACACCCTCATTGCATGAATCTGTCTTGGCATGCCGTGAATACTCCGACTGCCGTCTTGTGGTGGCCTGCCATGCTATCTGATCGTGCCTGCGGGGTATCAAGTCAGCGCAACGCGCCACTTCGCCTACCGAGTCACTCAAAGCTTGCCGTGCATTGTGCTACTTGCCTGCCAGCATCGGTAAGGCATTGAAACCCACCGAACTGTCACTGGCCCATCGTACTCAAGACCCAATGATATCGACACTACACCAGATGGGGGCTGGCAACCATTGCTTAAAGCCCGACAATGGACTATTGCGCCGATAGACAGCCTGCATCAGCCAGCGCTGCGACTCGCCCGGACACATTGGCGCCAGTCTGGACGAGCATCGCATGGCTCGCCTTAACCCGCGATGAAGCATGCGAACAGCAACGTGGAAATCTCGCCACCGCGAGTCAGTGCCTGCCGCGTGCAGCGGCATGCAAGGACACGGGCCGTCAGCCCTTGAAGCCCTGCCCCAGCAGATAGACTTCGCGTGAGCGTGCACGCGATGCTTCCGGCTTGCGGGTCACGACCTTCTTGAAGCTGCCACGCATGTCCTTCAGATAGGCATCGAAGCCCTCGCCCTGGAAGACCTTGACCAGGAAATTGCCGCCCGGCTTGAGAGTCTGGCGCGCCAGATCCAGCGCCAGCTCGACCAGATACATGCCGGCAGGCTGATCGATCGCGCTCATGCCGCTCATGTTGGGCGCCATGTCGGAGATCACGAGATCCACCGGGCGATCCCCCAGAGTGGCCAGAATCTGGTTCAGCACGGACTCTTCGGTGAAGTCGCCCTGAATGAAGTCGACACCGGCCAGGGCGTCCATCTCGAGAATGTCGGAGGCGATGACCACGCCTTCCATGCCGACGCGGTCAGCGGCGATCTGGCTCCAGCCACCGGGGGCTGCGCCAAGGTCGATGACGGTGGCGCCCGGCTTGAGCAGGCGGTCCTTGTCATCGATTTCAATCAGTTTGTAGCTGGCACGGGAACGATAACCGTCGGCCCAGCTGCGCTGGACATAGGCGTCATCAAAGTGTTCCTTCATCCAGCCAGCACTGCTCTTGCTGGGGTGAGCCACGTTGTCACCTGGAATGTCGGGGAAAATCGAATACTGGCGGGAGATAGCGCGGGGGATAACGACGACACGAAAGGCGTGGCAAGCTTGCGCACGGGTCGTGTCATGAGCGTCGTCATGGAGTAGAATGGCGGGTCCTGCGCGCGGTTCCGCCCGTGGGCACAGACATTGCCTGCGCAACAGACGGGTTCACACCCCTGGATTTCAAGCCCTGGAGTCGACCCTGTCTTTCGCTACGCTCCCCGCTCCCATCGGACGCCAACAGGGAAACTTTACGATACCATGAGCTTGTCACAGTCACAAAAGAAAGCATTTCGCAGCATCGGGCACCATCTTGACCCGATCGTCACCGTCTCGGAAAACGGCCTTTCCGAAGGCGTCGTGACCGAATTGGAGCGCGCACTGCACGATCACGAACTGATCAAGCTGAAGCTGGCGATCAACGATCGCGAAGCGCGCGGCGAGGTGGCTCGCCACCTGTGCAGCGAAACCGGCGCGACCCTGATCCAGAGCATCGGCAAGATCGCTCTGCTGTATCGCCGCAACCCGCAGGCCAAGCCGAAGCTGTCGAACGTACAGCGCTTCAGCGAGAAGTAAGCCGCCGGGCCCAGGCCTGACGAGGTTCACCTCGCACGCCACGCCTGCTGCAGACAGAAACGCCGCCCTCATCGAGGGCGGCGTTTCTGTTTTCTGTTGCTGACAATCACGACCTGATGACGCTGAGAGCCGCCTCCCTGAAGGATTTCGTGCCCGCAGGCAAAAAAACAGCCCTGCCGGGGTTACCGGCAGGGCTGTCACGACATCAGGATCTGACGAATCAGAGGCGATGCACTTCAGATGTGATGCACTTCGGAGATTTCATACTCCACATCGCCACCCGGGGTGCGCACGACCACGACATCCCCTTCTTCCTTGCCGATCAGCGCACGCGCGATCGGAGAGGTGACGGAGATCTTGCCGTCCTTGATGCTGGCTTCATCTTCGCCAACGATGCGATAGCGCACTTCGCTATCGTCATCGAGGTTCATCAGGTCGACCGTGGTGCCGAAGATCACCTTGCCGGTCTTCGGCAACTTGGTGACGTCGATCACCTGGGACATGGAGAGCTTGGACTCGATCTCCTGGATACGACCCTCGATGAAACCCTGCTGTTCACGCGCGGCGTGGTACTCGGCATTCTCCTTGAGATCGCCGTGCTCACGGGCTTCCGCGATGTCAGCGATGACCCGGGGACGCTCAGTGCCCTTTAGGTGCTCGAGCTCCTTGCGAAGGCGGTCTTCGCCTTCGACGGTCATCGGACTTCTACTCATATCATGACTCCTGCATGCATATCCTGGAGACGACGGACCTTGACGTCGTTGCCGTAGGCAAGCGCCATGCACACGGCATTGGCACCCGCCAGCGTCGTGGCGTAGGGCACCTTGTGCGCCAGCGCCGTGCGACGGATCACGGACGAGTCATTGATGGCCTGACGTCCCTCTGTGGTGTTGACGATATAGGCGATCTCGCCGTTCTTGATCATGTCGACGATATGCGGCCGCCCTTCGAACACCTTGTTGACGGGTTCAACCTCGAGGCCGGCAGCGGCGATCACCTCTGCCGTGCCACGGGTAGCACAAAGCGTAAAGCCTAATGTTACCAGAGAGCGGGCCACCTCGATAACGCCCGCCTTGTCGAACTCACGCACGGACAGGAAGGCCTTGCGATCGCCAGTCAGGGCCGGGATGGCTTCACCGGCACCCAGCTGCGCCTTGTAGAAGGCTTCCGCGAAGGTATCGCCGGAGCCCATCACTTCGCCGGTGGACTTCATTTCCGGCGACAGGATCGGGTCGACCCCCGGGAACTTGGCGAACGGCAGCACCGCTTCCTTCACACTGTAGAAGGTCGGCACGATTTCCTGGGTGAAACCGATCTCTTCCAGGGTCTGGCCGGCCATGCAGCGTGCGGCGATCTGCGCCAGCGACTGGCCGATGCACTTGGAGACGAACGGCACGGTACGTGAAGCGCGCGGGTTGACCTCGATGACGTAGATCACGCCATCCTGCCAGGCCAGCTGCACGTTCATCAGGCCGACGACGTTGAGTTCCAGCGCCATGCGCTTGACCTGCTCGCGCATCTCTTCCTGGACGTCTGCCGGCAGCGAGTACGGCGGCAGTGCGCACGCGGAGTCACCGGAGTGGATACCGGCCTGCTCGATGTGCTGCATGATGGCGCCGATCACGACCTGCTTGCCGTCGGACACCGCGTCGATGTCGACCTCGATGGCCGCGTTCAGGAAGTGATCCAGCAGCACCGGCGAGTCATTGGAGACCTTGACCGCGTGGGTCATGTAATTCTCGAGCTCGGCGGCGGAGTAGACGATTTCCATCGCGCGGCCGCCCAGCACGTAGCTCGGGCGCACCACCAGCGGGTAACCGATGACCTCGGCCTTGACGAAGGCTTCCTCGAAGCTGCGCGCGGTGGCGTTTTCCGGCTGGATCAGACCGAGCTTCTCGATCATCTGCTGGAAACGTTCGCGGTCTTCGGCGCGGTCGATGGCGTCCGGCGTGGTACCGATGATCGGCACACCGGCGGCTTCGAGCTCACGCGCCAGCTTCAGCGGCGTCTGACCACCGAACTGGACGATGACACCGACCGGCTGTTCCTTGTCGGCGATCTCCAGCACGTCCTCCAGGGTGACCGGCTCGAAGTAGAGGCGATCGGAAGTGTCGTAGTCGGTCGAGACCGTTTCCGGGTTGCAGTTGACCATGATGGTCTCGTAGCCGTCCGCGCGCATGGCGAGGGAGGCGTGGACACAGCAGTAGTCGAACTCGATGCCCTGACCGATACGGTTCGGCCCGCCACCCAGCACCATGATCTTCTTCTTGTCGCTGACTTCCGCCTCGCACTCTTCCTCATAGGTGGAGTACATGTAGGCGGTGTCGGACGCGAATTCGGCGGCACAGGTGTCGACGCGCTTGTAGACCGGACGGATGCCCTGCTGCTGACGGTGCTTGCGGAAGGCCTTCTCGGACACGCCCATCAGACGCGCCAGGCGCGCATCGCTGAAGCCCTTGCGCTTGAGACGGAACAGACGATCAGCGTCCATCTCGCCCAGCGAGCTTGCGGCCACTGCGCCTTCCTGAGCGATCAGGTCGGCCAGCTGCACCAGGTACCAGCGGTCAATGTTGGTGAGGCGGAAGATCTCTTCGATATCGAGACCGGCACGCATGGCATCGGCGATGTAGAAGATACGCTCAGCACCGGCGGCCTGCAGCTCGCCCTTGATACGCGCCATGTTCTCGTCGCTGAAGTTCTCGACGATCGGGTCGAGACCGTCAACGCCGGTCTCCATGCCACGCAGCGCCTTCTGCAGGGATTCCTGGAAGGTACGGCCGATGGCCATGACTTCGCCGACCGACTTCATCTGCGTGGTCAGGCGGTCATTGGCCTGCGGGAACTTCTCGAAGGTGAAGCGCGGAATCTTGGTGACGACGTAATCGATGGACGGCTCGAAGGACGCCGGCGTCTTGCCACCGGTGATGTCGTTCTGCAGCTCATCCAGGGTGTAGCCGACGGCCAGCTTGGCGGCGATCTTGGCGATCGGGAAGCCGGTCGCCTTGGAAGCCAGCGCCGAGGAACGCGACACGCGCGGGTTCATCTCGATCACGACCATGCGGCCAGTGTCCGGGCAGATGCCGAACTGGACGTTGGAACCGCCGGTCTCGACGCCGATCTCACGCAGAACGGCCAGCGATGCATCACGCATCAGCTGGTATTCCTTGTCGGTCAGGGTCTGGGCCGGGGCGACAGTGATGGAATCGCCAGTGTGCACGCCCATCGGGTCGAAGTTCTCGATGGCGCAGACGATGATGCAGTTGTCGTTCTTGTCACGAACGACCTCCATCTCGTATTCCTTCCAGCCCAGCAGCGACTCGTCGATCAACAGCTCGCGGGTCGGCGACAGCTCGAAGCCGCGATGGCAGATCTCTTCGAATTCTTCACGGTTGTACGCCACGCCGCCGCCGGAACCACCCATGGTGAAGCTGGGACGGATGATGGACGGGAAGCCCAGCTCGGCCTGGATTTCCCAGGCTTCTTCCATGGAGTGCGCGACCTTGGCCTTCGGGCACGCCAGACCGATCTTCTTCATCGCCTTGTCGAAGCGATCACGGTCTTCGGCCTTGTCGATGGTGTCGGCGTTGGCACCGATCATCTCGACACCGTACTGCTCGAGCACGCCTTCGCGCTCCAGCGCCAGCGCACAGTTCAGTGCGGTCTGGCCGCCCATGGTCGGCAGGATGGCGTCCGGGCGTTCCTTCTCGATGATGCGCGCCACGGTTTCCCAGGTGATCGGCTCGATGTAGGTCGCATCGGCCATCACCGGGTCGGTCATGATGGTTGCCGGGTTGGAGTTGACCAGGATGACCCGGTAACCCTCTTCACGCAGGGCCTTGCAGGCCTGTGCGCCGGAATAGTCGAACTCGCACGCCTGGCCGATGACGATGGGGCCGGCGCCGATGATCAGGATGCTGTTTAGGTCTGTACGTTTCGGCATGTCTCTTCCCGCAATGATCTGGTGACTGAACTCAACGATGGATCAGGCCCTCGGGCCTGCGCTCGGCTCAGCGTCGCGCGCGCATCATCTCGATGAAACGATCGAACAGCGGGGCGACGTCCTGCGGGCCGGGACTGGCTTCCGGGTGACCCTGGAAGCTGAAGGCCGGGCGGTCGGTGCGCTCGATGCCCTGCAGGCTACCGTCAAACAGCGACTTGTGGGTCGCGCGCAGGCTGCTCGGCATGCCCGCTTCATCCACTGCGAAGCCGTGGTTCTGGCTGGTGATCATCACCACACCGCTGTCGAGGTCCTGCACCGGGTGGTTGGCACCATGGTGACCGTGGCCCATCTTGACCGTAGTCGCGCCGGAGGCCAGCGCCAGCAGCTGGTGACCCAGGCAGATGCCGAAGACCGGCGTGTCGGTCTCGAGCACTTCACGAATCGCGGTGATGGCGTAGTCGCAGGGCTCGGGGTCGCCCGGACCGTTGGACAGGAAGACGCCATCCGGGTTGAGCGCCAGTACCTCGGCGGCAGGCGTCTGCGCCGGCACGACGGTCAGGCGGCAGCCGCGGGATGCCAGCATGCGCAGGATGTTGTGCTTGACGCCGTAGTCGTAGGCGACCACGTGGAAGGGACGCTCGGACTCACGGGTATCGGCGTAGCCTTCGCCCAGTGTCCATTCGCCTTCGTGCCACTCGAACTGCTCGCTGCAGGAGGCTTCCTTGGCCAGGTCCATGCCCTTCAGACCCGGGAAGGCGCGTGCCGCTTCCAGCGCGCGCTCGACGGCGTCATCACCCTGGGCATCTTCACCGGCGAGGATGGCACCGTTCAGGGAGCCCTTCTCGCGCAGGATGCGCGTCAGGCGACGCGTGTCGATATCAGCGATGCCGACGACATTCTCGTCGCGCAGGTACTGATCGAGGGAGCGAGTGGAACGGAAGTTGCTGGCCAGCAGCGGGAGGTCGCGGATGACCAGGCCGGCGGCTGCGACGCTGTCGGACTCGGTGTCCTCGTCGTTGATGCCGGTATTGCCGATGTGCGGATACGTCAGAGTGACGATCTGTCGGGTGTAGGAGGGATCGGTCAGGATTTCCTGGTAGCCGGTCATGGCAGTGTTGAACACTACCTCGCCGCTGGTCTGCCCATCAGCACCGATGGCGCTGCCGTGAAATACACTGCCGTCTTCCAAGGCCAGTATCGCGGGTTTGATCAACGCAACGTCCTCCCCATAGTGTCCACTTTCCTGCCCGGAATCCGCGGTCGAACACCGGACATGCTGCTTGATTATCGTGCTCGGCATTCGCCGAGCCTGTGTCCCGCTGCCGACTTCGGCCAGGTGCCTGTCACTGGACAGACGCGCGCCAGAAGCGGCAAATTCAGGTTGCAAAAAAGCGGGACGAAACCGAAAAATCAGGTTTCATCCCGCTTGTTATCATTCTTCGGAATGCTGCTGGCCCGAGCGCTGCCAAAACGGCAACCAATAGGGCGGCCAAGAACGTGGCCAAATTGGGTAGAGATTACCGGAATCCTTGGGTGCTGACCACCCCACGCATGCCCCGCCAGCAGGCGACAAGGCCCACGATACGGTCGTTTCGTCGCCGCGGTCAGCTTGACGAAACCCTTGGCCGAGCCGGGACACTGCACAGCGCTTGTAAAGCGACGCAGTCCAGCGGCGCAAGGCGGCCAGAATGGCTCACGCTTGCGCCGCATCCTGCCCACCGAGACAGCTTTCAAGAAATTCTCCTGAATGTCGCCAGACTGTCATCTCAGCGCTTGGCTCTCCATTTCGCTCCCCACTTTGCTCTCTACTTCACTCACTTGAGCCCCAGCACATCCTGCATGTCATAGCGGCCGACTTCGCGTCCTGACAGCCATTCGGCCGCGCGTGCCGCGCCCTTGGCGAAGGTCATGCGGCTCGACGCCTTGTGGGTAATCTCGATGCGCTCGCCTTCGGTGGCGAACATCACGGTGTGCTCACCGACGATGTCACCGGCACGCACGGTGGCGAAGCCGATTTCCTTGTCGGTACGCGGGCCGCACTGACCTTCACGTGCAAAGACACCGTGGGTGGCGAGATCACGCCCGATGGAATGCGCCACGGCTTCGCCCATCGCCAGCGCCGTGCCGGAAGGAGCATCGACCTTGTGGCGGTGGTGCGCCTCGATGATCTCGATGTCGTAGCCGGCATCGCCCAGGGCACGCGCGGCGGTTTCCAGCAGCTTGAGGGTCAGGTTGACGCCGGAGCTCATGTTGGCCGCGAACACGAAGGGCACGCTGTCACGGTAGCCATCCAGCTGCTCGAGCTGCTCCGGCGTGAAACCGGTCGTGCCGATCACCATGCGCTTGCCGTGCTCGGCGCACAGCGCCAGGTTGGCCAGCGTCACCTGCGGTGCGGTGAAATCGATCACCACATCGAAGTCATCCACCACGGCAGCCAGACTGTCGCTGGCGACCACGCCCAGACGACCCTGACCGGCCAGCTCACCGATGTCGACGCCCGCCAGGGAGCTGCCGGATTCGACGATGCCCGCCGCCAGCGTCAGACCTTCCACTGCACCGACGGCCTCGACCAACGTGCGTCCCATGCGTCCGGCGACGCCCATGATTGCGATACGGGTCATGCTGACTCCTGCCTGTTGTGGGTCTTGAGGGTGACAGCCCGCGAGCATGCCCCGAGCGAGCGTGCCACCTATGCTGTGGCCACGAGTATATCAGCCGCCTGCAGCGTTGGCTGACGTCATGTATTTGTGCCGGTTACGCGCTAGAGTAGCCTCGTACCAGGTTGTCTCCTGTTGATCGTCATTTTTCTCATCACCGCTCAGTCTCCGGAGTCAGCATGCCTGCACGCCAATCCCCCGCCTCGCGCCGCTGGCGCATGCTCCAGACCCTCGCTGTCACCACGGCGCTCGCCGGTCTGTTGAGCGCCTGCGGCGTTCATCCGCGCCCCTACACGCTGGCATCGCCGGAACAGAAGAGCGAGTTCCCGGAAATCCAGTGGTGCGGCACGCTCAGGCTGCCGGGCAAATGGCTGGATGACACTCCCGTCGGGGGCCTGTCGGACATCGGCTGGGACCAGGACGAGTCACTGCTGTATGCCGTGTCGGACCGCGGCTGGCTGCATCGTCTGCGGCTCGCCTTCCGTCACGGTGAGCTGGTCGGGGCCAAGGCGCTCAATACCTACACCCTGCGCGACGAGACCGATGTCTCGCTGCGCGGCGCCCTCAGTGATGCCGAGGGCCTGCAGCTGCTGCGCGCGAACAATGACCGCCGCGGCGATTCCCGCCTGGTGATCAGCTTCGAGCAGCAGCCACGCGTCGAGCACTTCCTGCCCAGCGGCCTGGCCGTCAGCGAGCCTTTCACCCCGATGGGTGCGCGTGGCGCGGCGCCCAACAACGGCATGGAAGCCCTGACCCTGCACCCGGAATACGGCATGCTCGCCGGACTGGAAGCCACGCCGGAGGGCATGAGCGAGGGCATGACGCGCATCTTCAGCCTCGACGACAAGCACGAGTGGAGCTACCCGCTGGCCAGCGACACCGGCTCGAGCCTGACCGCGATGGAGATGCTGCCCGACGGTGACATGCTGATGCTGGAGCGCGCCTTCTCACCGCCCTTCCCGCTGGTGATCAGTCTGCGCCGCGCGCATCTCGGTGAGCCCGGCACCCAGGTCGAGGTGCGCACCCTGGCACGCCTGTCGAGCGGCGATGGCTGGTCGCTGGACAACTTCGAAGGGCTGACGCACCTGGAAGGCAATCGCTTCCTGATGATCTCGGATGACAACTTCAGCAGCTTCCAGACCACGCTGCTGAGCTGCTTTGCCGTCATCGAACCCGAGGCCTTCACGGCTGAATCAGCGCCGGAATAGCCATGCCCCGGGCTGGGTTACTGGATTGAGTTACCAGAATGAGTCACCGGACTGAATTGCTGGACAGAGCCACCGAGCCTGAAACGCGAGAGCCCCGCACTCGACAAGTCGAGTGCGGGGCTCTCTGGCATGAAGGCCATCCACGGGGCTGGCCCGCGGACGGCAAGGCGAATGCCTAGGGCTTCATGTCTTCGAAGAACTTCTTCACGCCATCGAAGAAGCTGTTCTCCTTCGGTGAATGGCTCTTGCCGGTATCACCGAGGCTCTGCTGGAACTGACGCAACAGCTCCTTCTGCTCTTCATTCAAGCTGACCGGGGTCTCGATGACCACCTTGCACAGCAGGTCCCCGGCGGGGCCGCCGCGCACCGGCTTGACGCCCTTGCCGCGCAGACGGAACAGCTTGCCGGTCTGGGTCTCGGCCGGAATCTTCAGCACGACACGCCCGTCGAGGGTCGGCACGTTGAGCTCACCACCCAGCGCCGCATCGACGAAGCTGATCGGCACTTCACACTGCAGGTGACGACCATCGCGCTTGAAGATCTCGTGCTCGCGCAGGTTGACCTGCACATACAGATCACCTGACGGCCCGCCATTGACACCACCCTCGCCTTCGCCGTTCAGACGGATGCGATCGCCGGTGTCGACGCCCGGCGGAATCTTGACCGAGAGGGTCTTGGATTCCTGGACGCGGCCTTCGCCGTGACACTTACGGCACGGCACGCTGATCTTCTCGCCACGACCGTGGCAGGTCGGACACGCCTGCTCGACCGCGAAGAAGCCCTGCTGCATGCGCACCTTGCCCATGCCATTGCAGGTCGGGCAGGTTTCCTTGCTGGAACCCGGCTCGGCACCATCGCCATCGCAGTGGCCACAGGCTGCCAGGCGCGGCACGCGGATATCGACCGTGGTACCGGCAACCGCCGATTCCAGATCGAGATCCAGGTTGTAACGCAGGTCGCTGCCGCGCTGCGGAGCGTTCGGGTTGCGACGACCACCGCCGCCACCGAAGATGTCACCGAAGACATCGCCGAACACATCGCCGAAGCCGCCGGCACCACCACCGCCAAAGCCGCCGCCACCGAAGCCGCCGCCGCCCTGACCATCGACACCGGCATGACCGAACTGGTCATAGGCGGCGCGCTTGTCAGCATCGGACAGCACTTCGTAGGCTTCAGAGACTTCACGGAACTTCTCGGCCGAAGTTTCATCATCCGGGTTGCGGTCCGGGTGATGCTTCTGGGCCAGGCGTCGGTACGCCTTCTTGATGTCCTTGGTGTCGGCGCCACGCTCGACACCAAGCACTTCGTAATAATCACGCTTGGACATGGATCAGGTCCGCCTGGATTGCTGGCAGCCTGAGGCTGCCGGTCTGTTCTGGAATGCCGGTTGTCACCGGTGGCTCGCGGCTAGCGCAAGGCGCCACCGATGCAAACGACAACGCGGGACACCTTCACAAGGCTCCCGCGCTGTCATCAGACGTCGTTCAAGAAATCCCTCAGGACTTCTTGTCGTCGTTGACTTCCTCGTACTCGGCGTCAACCACGTCGTCGTCCTGCTTCTTGCCAGCCTGACCTTCGGCAGCCTGCTCACCCTGGGCGCCCTGCTCGGCGTAGAGCTTCTGCGCCAGGTTGCCGGACGCTTCGGTCAGTGCATCCAGCTTGGCCTGGATCGCATCCTTGTCGTCGCCTTTCAGGGCTTCTTCCAGCTCGGAGATCGCCGTCTCGATGGTTTCCTTCTCGCTGGCTTCGGCCTTGTCACCGGCTTCGGTCAGGGTCTTCTTGGTCGCGTGAATCATGCCGTCGGCCTGATTGCGCAGCTGGACCATTTCCTCGAACTTCTTGTCTTCGTCGGCGTTGGCTTCCGCGTCACGCACCATCTGTTCGATCTCGTCGTCGGACAGGCCGCCGGAAGACTTGATGACGATGGACTGTTCCTTGCCGGTCGCCTTGTCCTTGGCGGACACGTTCAGGATACCGTTGGCATCCAGGTCGAAGGCGACTTCGATCTGCGGCACACCGCGCGGTGCCGGCGGAATGTCGGCCAGGTCGAAACGACCCAGAGACTTGTTCTGCGCGGCCTGCTTGCGCTCACCCTGCAGGACGTGGATGGTCACCGCGCCCTGGTTGTCGTCAGCGGTGGAGAACACCTGAGACTTCTTGGTCGGGATGGTGGTGTTCTTCTCGATCAGCGGCGTCAGCACGCCACCCATGGTCTCGATACCGAGGGTCAGCGGCGTCACGTCCAGCAGCAGCACGTCCTTGACGTCGCCGCCCAGCACGCCGCCCTGGATGCCGGCACCGACGGCGACCGCTTCATCCGGGTTGACGTCCTTGCGGGCTTCCTTGCCGAAGAACTCGGCCACCTTGGACTGCACCAGCGGCATGCGGGTCTGACCACCGACCAGGATGACGTCGTCGATCTCGGAGGCGGACAGGCCGGCGTCGGACAGCGCGGTCTGGCACGGCTTCAGGGAGCGTGCGACCAGGTCGTCGACCAGAGACTCGAGCTTGGAACGAGTCACCTTGACGTTCAGGTGCTTCGGACCGGTGTTGTCAGCCGTGATGTAGGGCAGGTTCACGTCGGTCTGCTGAGCGCTGGACAGCTCGATCTTGGCCTTCTCGGCGGCTTCCTTCAGACGCTGCATGGCGAGGTTGTCGCCGGACAGATCGATACCACTGTCTGCCTTGAACTGGTCAACCAGGTAGTTGATCAGGTGCATGTCGAAATCTTCACCACCCAGGAAGGTGTCGCCGTTGGTGGCGAGCACTTCGAACTGGGTCTCACCGTCGACGTCGGCGACTTCGATGATGGAGATATCGAAGGTACCGCCACCCAGGTCGTAGACCGCGATGGTCTTGTCACCACGAGACTTGTCCATGCCGTAGGCGAGGGCTGCGGCAGTCGGCTCGTTGATGATGCGCTTGACGTCGAGACCCGCGATGCGGCCGGCGTCCTTGGTCGCCTGACGCTGGGAATCGTTGAAGTAGGCCGGCACGGTGATGACGGCTTCGGTGACTTCTTCACCGAGGTAGTCTTCCGCGGTCTTCTTCATCTTCTTGAGGATTTCCGCACTGATCTGCGGCGGTGCCATCTTCTTGTCTTTCACCTGCACCCAGGCGTCGCCGTTGTCGGCTTCGACAATCTTGTACGGCACCATCTTGATGTCTTTCTGAACCACATCATCCTTGAACTTGCGACCGATCAGGCGCTTGACCGCGAAGAGAGTGTTCTCCGGGTTGGTCACTGCCTGACGCTTGGCCGACTGGCCGACCAGAATCTCGTTGTCGTCGGTGTAAGCGATGATGGACGGTGTGGTGCGACCGCCTTCAGCGTTTTCGATGACCTTGGTTTTCTCGCCGTCGAGCACTGCCACACAGGAGTTGGTAGTACCCAAGTCAATACCGATGATGCGTCCCATAATCGTATACCTCGAATCTGTTGCTAGCCTGAAAGATAAGTCTGGATGTCGGCACCTTGTGTCGGTGCCTGAACTTGTTTCTCTAGATGGGGTCGCGTGTCAGGGTTTCAAGACCCGGCCGGGCAAATTTTCCCGGGCCGGATCGCCCTGAGCCCCCACAGGGCGCGATCCAACGCCTATCGGGCGTCGGGAGCGCGCAGGCCTCAGGAGGCCTTGCTGACTGCCACCATCGCCGGACGCACCAGGCGGCCATTGAGGGTGTAACCCTTCTGCATCACGTCAATGACGCTGTTCGGCTCCGCGTCCGGGGACGGCACCATGGCGACAGCCTGATGGTATTCCGGATCGAAGGGCTCGCCGTGCGGATCCAGCTGCTCGACGCCTGACTTGTTCAGGGCATCCAGCTGCATTTTCAAGGTCATCTCGATGCCTTCGACGTGGGTCTTGGCCGCTTCGTCACCCGACATGGATTCCAGTGCCTTCTCGAGGGAATCCACCACCGGCAGCATTTCCTTGACGAACTTCTCCAGCGCGAACTTGCGCGCCTTCTCGGCGTCCTGCTCGGCACGACGGCGCGCGTTCTGCGCATCGGCAGCCGCACGCAGCGCCTGGTCCTTGGCTTCCTTGACGGCCTGCTCAAGCTCTTCGACCTGGGCGGCCAGCATCTCGGCTTCCGGGTTGTCCACCAGAGAGCCTTCGGCGCCGGTATCGTCGGCATCCAGTACGTTGTCGATCACTTCACCTTCCGGCGTTTCCGGCTGCGGCTCGGCATCGCGAGCGGCACGCTGAAGCTCTTCATCCATCGGGGTCTGCGGGTCCTGAGCCATGCTGATCTCCTGCGGGCCGGCGTCTATGCGCCATTGCCCTGATTCGTGGCCTGCTGAGCTTGTCGCGAAGCATCACGCGTACTGGCTGACAGACAGGCCATGAGTTGCCTTGAGAGGCAGCAAGGCCAGGCCATTGCTGCCGACTGAAAGTGTCAGTGCCTCTATATGGGGACAGCACATCGCTTCTCAAGCCTTGCCGCAGGCTTTTCTCCCCACTGAGTCCGGCATGGATTGAAGGCCACCCGAACGTGCTGTATAAAAAGCCATGTTCACTGTATAAACATACTGTATGGCGACACCGTAGCCCGCCCATCGAGTCCGGGTCCGCTGATGTTCTCCCAGCACGGCGTACGTCAAAGCCCCCTCGGAGGTAGTCATGCTGCTGCAACTCGCCATCCAAGATTTTGCCATCGTCGAAACGCTGGAACTCGATTTCCGCCGCGGCATGACCGCCATCACCGGCGAGACTGGTGCCGGCAAGTCCATCCTGCTCGGCGCCCTCGGCCTGTGTCTGGGCGAGCGTGCCGATGCCGGCAGCGTGCGGCATGGCGCCGACCGCGCCGACCTCATCGCGCGTTTCGATATCAATGAGCTTGGCGACGCCCGTCAGTGGCTGGATGAGCGCGAACTGGGCAGCGACGACTGCCTGCTGCGTCGCGTCATCACCGCCAGCGGCCGCTCCAAGGCCTGGATCAACGGCACGCCCTGCACCATCGCCGACCTGCGCGAGCTGGGCGAGCACCTGATCGACATCCATTCCCAGCACGCCCATCACTCCCTGCTCAAGGAAGAGACGCATCTGCGTCAGCTCGACGAATATGCGGGCCTGGAGACTCAGGCTGCCCAGTTGCGCGAGGACTTCCGTCACTGGCAGGAGGCGCATCGTCGCCTCAAGCGCATGAGCAATGATGGCGATGAGGTGCGTGCGCGCCGCCAGCTGCTGCGCTATCAGGTCGAGGAGCTCGATGAACTGGCGCTGTGCGAAGGGGAGCTGGAAGCCCTGGAGCAGGAGCAGGAAACGCTGGCCAATGCCGAGCAGATTCTGGCCGAGGCGCAGTCCGCCGCCGAATGCTGTGATCACGACGAAGAAGGTGCGTTGCCACGCCTCAACCAGGCCCTGGCGCGCCTGGCACATCTGCCGGGCAACGAGCATGGCTCACTGGCCAGCGCACTGGGTATGCTCGAGGAAGCGCGCATCCAGATAGAAGAAGCGGCGCGTGAACTGCATCGCTTCGTGGAAGTCACCGAACTCGATCCCGAGCGTCTGGCCTTCGTCGATGAGCGCCTGAGCCGCATTCACCAGATCGCACGCAAGCATCATGTGATGCCGGACGAGCTGCATGGCCTTCATCAGCGCCTGAGCGAAGAACTCGACGGCCTGGGTGGCGATGAGGAGGCCATCGAAGCCTTGCGCGAAGAAGTGGCTCAGCGTCGCGAGGCCTGGAAGGGGCTGGCGAGTGAGGTAAGCGCCAAACGCGCCACTGCCGCCCCGCAACTGGCCAGCGACATCCAGGACCAGCTGGCCTTCCTCGGCATGGGCAAGGCCACCTTCGAGGTCGCCATCGAGGCGCGGGAGCGCCCGCAGCCCGAGGGCATGGAACGCATCCACTTCCGCATCAGCGCCAACCCGGGCCAGCCGCCACGTGCGCTGGCCAAGGTCGCCTCCGGCGGCGAGCTCTCGCGTGTGTCACTGGCGATCCAGGTCGTGGCTGCCAGTCGCTCGACCATCCCCAGCCTGGTCTTCGATGAAGTCGATGTCGGTATCTCCGGCGCTACCGCCGAGATCGTCGGTCAGCTGCTGCGTCGCCTGGGCGACAAGGGCCAGGTGCTGACCGTCACTCACCTGCCGCAGGTCGCCGCACAGGCGCATCAGCACCTGCATATAGAGAAGCAGGCCGAGAAGGACACGACCCGCACGCACATGGCGCTACTGGATGAAAGCGGCCGTGTGCGCGAGCTGGCACGCATGCTGGGCGGCATTCACCTTTCCGAGCAGACCCTCGCCCATGCCCGCGAGATGCTGGGCGCTGCCGACAGCCGCCACTGAGCGCTGTCGTCAAAGTCGCCGTTCATGCACTGCCAGCGACGTCCATTCGTCCAATGATGCTCCTCAACAAGACGAACGCCAGAGTCATGGATTGAGGAAACATGAACGCCAGATACACGAACGGCCGCCCCTGAGGGCGGCCGTTCGTGTATCTGGCCGGAGAAGGCTCTCCGGCCACGTCATCCCTGACGCAACCCGCGTCAGCTGTCGCTCTTGTCGCCCTTGGGGCGCACGTAGAGCACTAGCGCATGCTCGACCAGCTCATAGCCGTGCTCCTCGACGATCTCGCGCTGACGGCGCTCGATCTCGGGATCACAGAACTCTATGATCTCGCCGCTGTCCAGACATACCATGTGGTCATGGTGTTCTTCCTGGGACAGTTCGAAGACGGCGTGACCGCCATCGAAGTTGTGACGCATCACCAGTCCCGCTGTTTCAAACTGGGTGAGCACACGATAAACCGTCGCCAGACCGACATCTTCGCCAGCCTCAAGCAACGCCTTGTACACGTCCTCGGCACTCAGGTGTCGATCCGTCGATTTCTCGAGGATCTGCAGGATCTTGACTCGCGGTAGGGTTACCTTGAGTCCCGCCTTGCGCAGTTCATGGTTCTGATCGGCCATGCTGGGGTACTCTTCGCAGTCGCTTGATGTATCAGGTATGATCGGCCAAGGCAAAACGATAGGGAATCTTCAGGGCAAATGCAAAACTTGATCAAAACAGTCGCCTTTTGCAGCGCCCTGTCGCTGCTCACCGGGTGCAGCTACTTCAGCGTCTACAAGCGCGACCTTCCTCAGGGCAACCTGATCAAGCCGGAAATGGTCGAGCAATTGAAGCCGGGCATGAGCCGCGAACAGGTCATCTACGTGATGGGCTCACCGCTGCTGACCGCCCCCTTCAGTGAGGATAGCTGGGACTACGTCTATCGCCTCAAGAAAGCGGATGGCGAAATCATCAACAAGCGCGTGACGTTGACCTTCGCAGGCGATTCACTCTCCAACATCGACAAGAGCGGCGACATCGACCAGGAAACCGTCATCGTGCCGGACCTGGACATCGACCCTCGCGCGGCACAGCCTAACCGTGCTGAACCCAAGGCAGGCGCAGCCGACCTGCCTGAAGAGCGCTGATCACTGTCCTCTTCACTCAGTGACAAGCCAGAAAAACAGCGGGGCACCTTTCAAGGTGCCCCGCTGTTTTTGATTCTCGCCTACATCTCGTCTTACTGAGCGGCGCGAGCAGCCTTGTCGGCGCGCCGCTTGCGCGCAAGCTTGGGGTCGGTGATCAAGGCGCGATAGACCTCGACTCGATCCCCGGCGTCCAGCACATGCTCATCGGGTTTGCGCAGCGCCTTGCCGAAGATGCCCAGGTCCGCCTCGAGAAACACCTCGGCGGCAATCGTCGGAAAGTGCTGCTCCAGACGCGCCATGCGCACGGCCTCGCGCGCCGTGGTGCCGGGGGCGACCGCCAGCGAGACGATCTTCTGCTTGTCGGGCAGCGCATAGGCCACCTCGACCGTGATTCTGTCTGTCATGTCTGCTCCTTTGCTCTCGCCACCTTTATATACCACCTGTGCGATATATCACCTGCGCGGCGTTCCACCCTGGCCAACGGCCATGTGTCAGCGCTGGGTATAGATCTGGTCAGCGCGGCGCGTGAAGGCCTCGACCATCTGAGCGGCGACCTGACTGAACAGCTTGCCGAACGCCATGCCCAGCAGGCGATTGCTGAACTCGAAGTCCATCTCGAGCGAGACCTTGCAGGCATCTTCGCCCAGTGGCGTGAACAGCCAGGTCCCCTGCAGACGCTTGAAGGGGCCATCGACCAGGTTCAGCTCTATCCGCTCGGGGGCATACAGGTCATTGCGCGTGACGAAGCTCTGCTGCATGCCTGCCTTGGACAGGGTGAGCCTGCCCTTGAGATGGTCCTCATCACGTTCCAGCAATTCCGCGTTGCTGCAGCCGGACAGGAATTCGGGATAACGCTCGAAATCATTGACCAGATCGAACATTGCCCGGGCCGAATGCCGCACCAGGGCAGACCGGTTGACCGTAGGCATCTAGCTCTCCGCTGACTTGGATACGCAGCATGCGTATCATGAACAATGGGCCGGCGCATGAAGTGCCGTCTGGCCTTGAATGGTAACACGCCTCCCCCCATCCAGAAGGATGTGCCATATCCACACTGGATGACGGCAGGCGCACACGACAAATGAGGCAACATGGGCAAGAAAAAGAAACCCGAACAGGGCGGCAATCTGATCGCCCAGAACAAGAAGGCACGCCACGAGTACCACATCGAGGAAACCTTCGAAGCGGGTCTGGTACTGGCAGGCTGGGAAGTGAAGGCGCTGCGCGCAGGCAAGGGCCAGCTGACCGATACCTATATCGTGATCAAGAATGCCGAAGCCTGGCTGCTGGGCTGCCACATCCATCCGCTGGAAACCGCCAACACCCACGCGGTGGCGGACCCGCAGCGCACGCGCAAGCTGCTGTTGCACAAGAAGCAGATCGCACGCATCTTCTCGCGCACCCAGGACAAGGGCCACACCTGTGTGCCGGTCAAGCTGTACTGGAAGAATGCGATCGTGAAGTGCGAGATCGCGCTGGTGGAAGGCAAGAAGCTGCACGACAAGCGCGCCACCGAGAAAGACCGTGACTGGAACCGTCAGAAAGCCCGTATCCTGCGCGACCGCTGAGGGCAGCGTGAGGGAGCTCACGCCAGCAAGCTACTGTCAGGTCAGAAATTTTCCTGAACGCTTGAACTGGCGTAGCACAGTCCCCACCTGTTATGATGAAGACGTAGCAACGCAGTAAAGTGGTAACACTGTTATGGGGGCGTTCTGGCATTCGACGCTGGTGGCAAACCCTGAGGTGCATGCCGAGATCGTAACGTATCTCGTAAATAAAACGTTGCAAATATATAGTCGCAAACGACGACAACTACGCTCTAGCTGCATAAGCTGCTCATGATACCGTTGCGCCTGTTCAAGGTGGATTGAGAACGAGCCCGTATAAACAGGATCGTCTTGGCCGACGTCTCTAAGGTCGAGATTAAAACTCAGAGAATCGCATTGCTGTAGCCTGTTCATTGGCGGCAGTAGTGTTAAATCAAATAATGAAACTAAGCATGTAGAGCCGAAGGCGGAGTGCCGGCGGACACGGGTTCGACTCCCGTCGCCTCCACCATATCCGTGACAGAAAGGCCTCCCTTCGGGGAGGCCTTTCTGTTTGTGGGCGATCAGTTCTGGCTGGTCTTTTCTGACAGAGGCAGACCGCCCCTCAAGTCGCCCTATCAAGCCGCCGTTCAAGTCTCCCTCTCAGGCCCTCCCAAGCCCCTCCTTCAGGCCTGCGCAAGGCCCGGCAGCGGCCACGCAGGCGCCACAGCGCCCATCATGGCCACAGCCTCGGGTTCAGGTCGCGCTGCCGCTCAGGCGCTCGCTGGTGCGGCGTACACCGATCAGCAGCGGCGTGCCGGTGTCGGGATCGGGGATCAGGCGGCACTCGACCCCATAGAGCTTGCGCACCAGCTCCGGCGTCACCACCTCGGCGGGCGCACCCTCGGCGATCACGCGACCTGCGTGCATGGCCACGATGTGGTCGGCATAGCGGCAGGCGCTGGCCAGATCATGCACCACCATCACGATGGTCTTGCCCTCTTCATGGGCCAGACGCTGGATCAGCTCGAAGACCTCGATCTGGTGGCCGAGATCCAGCGCCGAGGTCGGCTCATCCAGCAGCAGCAAGGGCGTCTGCTGTGCCAGCGCCATGGCGATCCAGGCACGCTGGCGCTGCCCACCGGACATCGAGGCCAGCTCACGGTCCGCCAGTCTCTCGATGTCGGCGGCGGCCATCGCCTCGGCCACCAGCCGCTGATCTTCCTCTGACCACTGACTCAGCGCGCCCTGATAGGGCTGGCGACCGAAACGCACCAGCTCATGCACCGTCACCCCCTCGGGCGAGTGAGTCTCCTGGGGCAGCAGCGCGATGCGCTGTGCCACTTCGCGCCGCTTGTAGGCGTGAATGTCCTTGCCTTCCAGCAGCACCGCGCCTGACTCAGGCAACTGCAAGCGAGCCAGCCCTGCCAGCAGTGTCGACTTGCCACAGCCGTTGGGCCCGACGATCGCCGTCACCTTGCCGTCGGGCAGCCCCAAGGTCAGCGAATCGATCACGGTGACATGGCGCTGGCGCGCGCCATAGCCCAGCGACAGCTCGTTCGCTCGCAGGGTATCGGTGGTGGCCGCAGCGTGGCGATCGGCCGGGGAATTCATCGCTCGCGGATCAAGCATCGTCTCAGCGCTCATGGCGCACTCTCCTGAAACATCATCGGCCGCTGGAACATCATCAGCCGCTGAAACATGTCGTGCGACGCTGAGCGGCAAGGGCTGGCCCTGGGCCGCTCAGCAGGAAAATAGGGGCAACGGCTAGCGCGGGCTGCGCAGCAGTATCCACAGCAGATAAGGGCTGCCGACCACGGCCATCACGATACCTACCGGGATTTCCAGTGGCGACAGCAGGGTGCGACCGGCGAGGTCGGCCAGCACCATCACCAGCGCACCGGCCAGCGCCGAGGCCAGCAGCGGCACGCCCTTGTGGCGCGACAGGTAGCGTGCGATCTCGGGGCCCACCAGCGCCACCATGCCTACCGGCCCGGCCACCGCGACGGCCGCCGCCGTCAGCACGACCGACAGCCACAGCGTGATCAGGCGTACACGCGACACCGGCTGTCCCAGCCCCGTCGCCACGCGGTCGGTGAAGCGCAGCGTATTCAGCCCGCGTCCCAGCCAGAGCGCGATCGGCACGCCGATCAGCAGGGCCAGCCCCAGCCAGGTGAGCGAATCGGCGTCACGCGCATTGAGGCTGCCGACCGTCCACGGGTAGGCGCTGTTGGCGGCATCGATGGAGACTCTTGCCAGCATCAGCTGCGTTCCGGCCCCGAACAGCGCCCCGACCCCGATACCGGCGACCAGGAAGCGATAACCGCGCGTGCCGATGCCGCCGGAGAGCCCGAAGGCCAGCGCAGTGGCGATCACGGCACCACTCAGCGCCATGACCGGCGGCGCCAGCGAGATGCCCATCCCGACCACGGAGGCCACCGCGAAGGCGGTCGCGCCATTGTCGATGCCGATGATGCCGGGTGTCGCCAGACGGTTGCCGGCCAGGGTCTGCATCAGACAGCCCGCCAGCGAGAAGGCAGCGCCCGTGGCGATACCGGCCAGCAGGCGCGGCAGGCGCAGTTCCTGCACCACGAAGACGGTGGCGAACTCGCCGTGCCCAAAGGCCGCCTTGAAGGCATCCCACGGCCCGAGGCCGGCACTGCCCAGCATCAGCGAGGCGACACTGGCCATCAGCAGCGCCAGCAGCAGTATTCCGGCCGCCAGCAATGGCGCACGCAACAGCAACAGGGACAGCTTGCCATGTCGCCACCAGAGCGTGCCGGTAGGGGCCGAGCGGAGGGGATCAAGCGGTGAAGGTCTAGACATCATCGATTCCAAACAAGGCCCTGTCAGGACAACGCCTGACAGGGCCGGTCGATTCAAGCAATGAGGCGATGGCGCCGGCATGCGCGCCAGCCTGGCCTCCATCATCGTTCACGCCGCAAGCGCCAGAGGCACCAACTACTACAGGGTGGGCAGACGGCGGGCACGCACCACGGCAATCAGCACGGGCGCACCCATCAGGGTCGTCAGCACCCCCAGCGGCAGCTCCGAGGGCGGCACGACCAGCCGCGACACCACATCGGCGCTCAGCAGCATGGTCACGCCCAGCGGCAGGCACAGCCACAGCGTACGGCGCACATCGGCGCCGCACAGCGCACGCGCCACATAGGGCACGGCGAGGCCGACGAAGGCCACCGGCCCGGCCAGTGCCGTCGCGGCACCGACCAGCAGCGCCACCACCAGAATCGCGACCTTGCGCACGCGCTTGGGATGATGGCCCAGGCCACTGGCGACCTGCTCACCCAGCACCATCGCGGAGAGCGGCCGCGCCAGCCACAGCGTCAGCAGCACCGCGAGCAGGATACTGGGCAGGCTGCTGTAAAGCGCCTCCAGCGAGCGCCCGGCCAGGCTGCCGATCACCCAGAAGCGGATCTCGTCGGCCGCGCGCTGGTCGATCAGCAAGGCCAGAGACGTCAGCGCCACCAGCAGGCTCGACAACGCCGCGCCGGCCAGCACCAGGCGCACCGGGTCCTGACGTGCGCCGCTCATCCGCACGGTACTCATCACGAACAGACAGCCCAGCAGCGCACCACTCTGCGCCACCATCACATGCATGCCGGTCGCTTCCATCCCCAGCAACAACGCCACGGCCACGGCAAAGGAGGCCCCGGCACTCACGCCCAGCAAGCCCGGCTCCGCCAGCGGGTTGCGTGCCACCACCTGCATCAGGGCGCCGCCACAGGCGAGCATCATGCCGACCACCATGCCGATCAGGGTACGCGGCGCGCGTAGCTCGAGCACCACGAAGCGCGCCTGATCACTGCCCTGTCCGGCCAGCACCTGCAGCGCCTGCCAGGTGCCGACATCGCCAGCCCCCCACAGCAGGCTGGCCAGACAGGTCAGCAGGGCACTCAGGCAGGCCAGCGGCATCACCTGACGCAACGCAAGACGCCCGGAGACCTTGTGGGTCATCCGGGCGGCATGTGTGCGTGGCCTGCGGAGCTGTGAAGAAGTCTCTTCAGCCTGCATACCACCTCCCGCGTCGCGGTTGCGGGAGGTCCCCTGCCTGCGCAGGGATCAAACGTGGTGCACCGACATGACTGCGACTAGCCATCATCGCGCGCCCGGTCGATATCCTTCAGCAGTGCTTCCGCGGCCAACGGGCCACTGGCGCTGGTCCACAGCTGGCCATTCACGCCGACCAGGCTGTCGCGGTCCGCTGTCTCGAGACGCTGGAAGGCCGGTTCTGCCGCCAGGGCGTCGACCGCGGCATCAGAGGAATCGTCCATGGTGGCGAGGAAGATGGTCTGCGCATCGATGCGTGCCATGTTCTCGTCGCTGAGCGGATCGGAATGCGGGCGACCCGGCTTGACCAGATCACCGCCGACCAGCTCATAGCCGCTGGCCGCCATCAGGCCGGTCGCAAACAGCTGGTCGGACATCGCCATCAGACCACCCGGCATGCGACGCACCAGGCTGGCGGTTTCCGGGGTGGTCATCTCGGCCTTCAGACGCGTGGCGTGCGCGTCGATGGCAGCCAGACGTGTCTCGAGTTCCGCTTCGGCCGTCTCGCCCAGCGCCTCGGCATAGACGCGACTCTGCTCCTTCCAGCCCTGCTGGCTCAGCGCTGAAGCGCTCGGCACGACGGTCGGCGCCAGACGCGACATCAGCTGGTACTGGGTCTTGTCGAGGCCCGGCGGTGCCAGGATCAGGTCCGGCTTGAGCGCGACGATCGCCTCGAGATTGAATTCACGCGGCGTGCCGATGATCTTGATGTCCGGCACCTGCGGCTGGATATAGCTCGCCACGCCATCACCGCCACGCGTGGTCACGGTGCCCAGCGGCGTCACCTGACTGGCGACGGCCACATCCAGCGCGCCTTCGTACAGGGTGACGACACGCTGCGGCGTACCCTCGATATCCAGCTCACCGTAGGCCGTCTCGACACTGCGTGCCTCGGCAGACAGGGAAGCCCCCATCAGCGCTACCGCCAAGGTCGCCATCAGGCCCTGTTTGAACCATGCAGGCCGGGTCATGCCACGAGCAGTAAAAGCAGTCGACGAGACGGTCATGCAGTACTCCGAAATGAAGGAAATGATCTCGCACTCAAGCGAAGGCAGGCGTGATCCTGCGCAGGACGATACCGCAAGGCGGCCCCTGTGCGCATGACTATCACACCTGAACAACGAATAATAATCAATCGCAACAATACCGACTCATCCTGTGACTCACCACACCAGTTCATGCAACGCGACATTGCAACATCCTGCGTGGCAGCAGGTCACGCCTCTCCCCCGAGCAGCGTCTGAAGACCTTGAAGGTTGGCGGCGCCTGCCGCAGGCTGTGCGCAAGAATGTCTCTGGCGGAGTCCCCGCAGGGGTTGGGATAGCCCCAAGTGCCCCGATAACTGAGGGATGGACTCTCGCTCGGCGTGCGCGCAGGACGCGCGTGACGCCCCTTCAACATCTACCTGACAGATCCTCGCGTTATTGATGGGACGCTTGCGAGCCTCTGATGCACCTGCGGAGCCTGCTCTCACTCTCTACCCCGACGCCTCACACACTCACCGACATGGAGAAGCCATCTGTGGCGATTCCGACACCCCCGCACTCCCCTCCCGCCCTTGCTGCCTCGCGCCAACCGGACTCATGGCGACCTGCCTGGCTGATGTCCGCCCTGATGATGCTGTTGATGGTGTTGAGCCTCGGGTTCAGCAGCCTGTCCCATGCCGCCCCGGCCGAGGGCGGCAGCGGCGATGGCGCGACATCCTCCTACGAGAGCCTGGCCACACTGCTGGAAGACCCCAGTCAGCGCGAGGCCCTGATCGAAGGCCTGCGACAGCTGGACAGCAAGGCGAGTGAACAAGCCGTCGAGGTGGCGGGAGAAGACGTCACCCTGAGCGAGGACTCGCCGTCATTGTCGCGCCAGCTGGCGGCCATCAGCCAGGACCTGGTCGCGGATCTTTCCGCCACGCTGGACCGCATGCTGGGCACCCTCGACGGTCTGGCCAACGAGGACGCCGACGAGATCGACTGGAGTCGCTTCACCAGCGAGGCCGTAAGCCTCGGGCTGGTCGTCATCTCGACCATCGCGCTGTTCCTCGTGCTGCGCAGACTCGCCAAGCCGCTGTTCTCGCGCGTCAGCCAGTGGTCACTGGATGGCCAGCACCGCAGCCCGCTGCTGCGCACCCTGCTGGCGGTACTGGTCGCGGCGGTGGTGGACATCGCGGTCATCGGTCTCGCCTTCCTCGGCGGCTATCTGCTCGCCATCTTCGCCTATGGCGAACAGGGCGTGATCGGTCAGCGCGAGTCGATGTTCCTGAACGCCTATCTGGTCATCGAGCTGTTCAAGGCCCTGATGCGCATGCTGTTCTCCTCCGGCTACAAGGGGCTGCGTCTGCTGCCGATGCCGGATGAGGTGGCGCGGTACTGGAACCGCTCCCTGGCCATGCTGGCCGGCTTCATCGGCTACGGCATCCTGGTCGTGGTGCCGATGATCAACAACAACCTGGCGCCGGCCGTCGGCAGCTTCGTCAATCTGCTGATCATGGCCATCACCCTCGTCTGGGCCATCGTGGTGATCTCGCGCAATCGCATCATTCTGCGTGACCGCCTGCTCACTCAGGCCCGCGAGGCGAACAACGCGCTCATCGCCGTGTGCCTGCGCATTCTGGCGCGCACCTGGCATCTGATCGCGCTGGCCTACTTCGCCACCCTGTTCATCATCTCGCAGACGACGCCTGAAGAGGCGCTGCCGTTCATGATGGGGGCGACGCTCAAGACGCTGCTCGCCATCGGCGGCGGCGCTCTGCTGTCGCGCGTGGTGACGCAGCTGATCGGCAAGCGCATCCAGATCTCCGACAAGCTGCGCGGCCAGCTGCCGCTGCTCGAGAAGCGCCTCAACTCCTACATCCCCACCGCGCTGCGCATCATGCGCGCCATCATCCTGATCGTGGTGGTCGGCATGGTGCTGAATGCCTGGCACATCGTGGCGCTCGGCGAGTGGCTGGCAACCGATGCCGGTGCCCTGCTGCTGTCGCGCATCTTCCATGTGCTGTTCATTCTCGCCTTCGCCATCGCGGTCTGGGTCGGCATCGCCAGCCTGATCGAGCACAAGCTCAATCCGGACACCGGCAAGGGCAAGCCCTCCTCGCGGGTGGAAACCCTGCTGGCGCTGTTCCGCAATGCCATCGCCATCGCGATGATCGTCTTCACCGCGATGATCGTGCTGTCCGAGATCGGCATCGACATCGCGCCGCTGCTGGCCGGTGCCGGGGTACTGGGTCTGGCGATCGGTTTCGGCGCGCAGAAGATGGTGCAGGACATCATCACCGGGGTGTTCATCCAGCTGGAGAACGCCATCAACACCGGCGATGTGGTCTCTGCCGGTGGCGTGACCGGTACCGCGGAACGCCTGACCATCCGCTCGGTGGGCATCCGTGACCTGTCCGGCACCTTCCATATCGTGCCGTTCTCGTCGGTGGATACCGTCTCCAACTACATGCGTGACTTCGCCTACCATGTCGGCGAATACGGCATCTCCTATCGCGAGAATGTCGACCACGCCATCGTGCACCTGCGTGCGGCCTTCGATGAGCTCGAGGCAGGCAGCTATGGTCCGGAGATTCTCGAACCGGTCACCATCGCCGGCGTCTCGGCCCTGGCCGACAGCTCGGTCAACATCCGCGTGATGATCAAGACCAGCCCGGGCAACCAGTGGGCCATCGGCCGCGAGTACAACAAGCTCGTGAAGCAGCACTTCGACGCCGCTGGCATCGAGATCCCGTTCCCGCACATGACCATGTACTTCGGTCAGGACAAGGACGGTGGCGCGCCGCCGGCCAACGTGCGCACCATGCAGGCACCGTTCGTGATCGATGGCTCGGCCGCCGGCCAGCCGAAGACCCCCGAGCAGCGCGAGGCAGCCGCCAAGGTCGCCAAGCGTCGCGAGGAGAACCCGCTGACGCGTCATGCCACCGAAGACGGCGAAGTCGTGGATGCCGAGGAACAACGCATCCGTCAGACCACCCAACCGGATGCCGACGGCGACTGATCAAGCGCCTGCACTATCCCGACACGGCTATCCCGACACGGCTGCCTGCGCAGGCAGCCATACTGAAACGAAAACGCCCCCGAGCCACTGGCTCGGGGGCGTTTTCATGTGCGGGCTTAAAATGCAGCCTCACACCTCATGCACGAGGCTGGCTCAGGAGCCGGTGCCCCACATGCTGGACAGCGAGCTCAGCAGCGTCGAGCTGACGCCTTCGCCGCCCATGTAGCTGAGCAGCACCGGCGCGAACTGGGAGACCATGCTGCTGTCCATGCCCAGCGCGGAGAAGGCGCTGTCCAGAGACGCGCTGTCATCGACATTGCCGACGGTGCTGGCCAATGCCGTGGCATTGTCGTTGCCGCTCAGGCTCGCCAGACTGGAGAGCGTGGACAGCGAGCTGCTGCTGGTCAGGCTGGACAGCTGCGGCACGTCGGTGGACAGCTCGGAGGTCGCGCTGGTGCCAAGCTGGGACTGGGCCAGTGCGAGCATGGCAGCAGAGCCACCCAGTGCCTGAGTGGAGGACACACCCAGCTGGGAGGTCAGGCTGGACATCAGGTCGGCCGCCGGCAGGGACTGGCCTGTCTGGCTGCTCAGCATGCTGCTGGCAAGGCTCATCATGGAGCTGGACGAGCTGGAGGAGCTGGCGGCGTTGCTGGAAGAGCTGTTACCGGTAGCGGCACAACCGGCCAGTGACACGGCCAGTACAGAGGCGCCCATCAGGGCCAGGGACTTATGCAACATGCAGACTCCATCATCGCTTGGGGAAACGGACCGGACTCGGCCCGAAGATGCACCACGTGCATGGGCGCATCCGACACGCAGAATCATCGCACGGAGGAATCGCTTCCAGCCAGCGCCACACGCTCACGCTCCGGCCGTGAAGGCCCGGACGCATCGTTGCCGGATCAGCAACGAGAAATCCGGCAACGGCCATGCCCACGCCAGCATGCACCCGCCGACATCTCACGGCGGCGTGCTGACAGGGCGAAAGCCTGGGCGAGAATGCCCACAGCGCCCGTCATACGGGCAAAAAGAAGGGCATCCCGTCACACAGCGTGTGAACGTGGATACCCCGGAGAGAAACCTGCATCACCGGCCGACAGCGCGACCGGTGCAATTGGGCAATACCTTTCATCAAACAAGGAAACATCGTGCAAGCCGCCGAGTGTCTTGTCCGCCAGCCCTCATGACGCCTGGCATGCCCTGGTTGGCACTAGGCGGCTGGCGCTCGACGGTTGACTGACACTCGGCGGCCACCCCTCAGGCGTTGTCCTTGCTCGGCTGCGGCAGGGCCGGCAGTGAGCGATCCAGCAGCTCGACGCTCTGACGGTAGTAGAGCTGACTCTTGTTGTGCTCGCCCAGGTTGGCGAACAGACGCGCGAGTTCAGCACACACCGTACCGCTCGGACGCTGGCGCTGGCTAGCCTCGAAGTACTCCTGAGCCTTGCCCCAGCTGGCGTTTCGCAGTGCCAGACGGCCCAGCGACAGCAGCAGGTCCGGATCATTCGGACGCTCCTGCAGCCACTTCTCGGCATACACCAGCTGACGCGGTGCATCCACGTCCAGTAGCCCGTAACGCAGCACCAGACGCGAATCCCAGCACTCCTTGAGGGAGTGACGCAGCAGACGCTCGGCCAGACCTTCCTGACCACCGGCGATCAGCGCCTCGGCGTAGAGCGCGACCAGATTCACGTCGGTACGCAGGTGGTCCGGCATGTCGGCCCACAGGTTGCGCACGCGCTCGATGTCTTCCGGATTGCGCGCGGCCTGCTGGATCAGCGCCACATAGGCACGCTGTTCCAGCTCCTTCTTCTCCTCGGGGGAGATGAGGTCCTGCTTGTCGAGACGCGGCATCAGACGACGCAGACCATCCCAGTCATTGACCGCCAGATAGGCCTGCTTGAGCAGCTTGAGCACCTGCGGGTGCTCGCCCAGCTGCTTGTCGAGACGCGTCAGGGTCGCCAGTGCCTGTTCATGCTGCTGGCGGTCCAGCATCAGCTGCGCCTGCACCAGACCCACGGCACTCTCGGAGCCCTGGGTGGACTCGTGCGCCCGCTTGAGCAGCGTGTCCGCCTGCTCGAAACGTCCCTGATAGTGCGCGGCCAGGGCGGCGGACAGGTAGTTGACCAGCGGCGTGCTGGAATCTTCCGCCGAGTGGGTCAGCGACTTCTCGGCCCGCTTCCAGCGGCCTTCGGCCAGCGCCACCAGACCCCGTACGGTCTTGCGCGTGGCATTGCGGTGACGGGTACGGCTGTTCCACACCTTGAGGCGGGAGAACGGATGCGCGAAGCGCGACAGCAGGCGCAGACCGAAGTGCAGCACCACGAAGCCCGCGAACAGCAGGATCAAGCCGAACCAGAAGGAGGTCTGGACCGAGGTATCGCCGACGCGAATCAGCCAGTAGCCCGGGAAGGCCTGCATCAGTTGCCCGAACAGGGCACCGATGGCCAGCCCGATGATGATCAGCAGTATCAGGACTCTCATGCGTTGCCACCCCCTTGCTGGGCGCGACGCTCGATCAGCTCACGCAGCTTGCTCAGAGAGGCGGAGATGTCAGGCAGCTCCGGACGGATGGTCTTGCTCTTGAGCTCTTCCAGCTTGGCGACGGCATTCTGCACGCCATCGGTCTTGGTGTCGTAGTAGCCATTGACCAGCGTGATGGCCTTGTCGATGGCGGCCTGGTAGAGCTTCGGCTCTTCCTTGAGCAGCGCCAGCTGCGCCTGCTCCAGCACCAGACGCACGTTCTGACGCAGGTAGGACTCCTGCTCCGGCGTGATCAAGGCTTCCAGTGCCTCGTCATGACGACGCACGGTGACCAGGTCCTTCAGCTCGTTGCCGAAGCGGGCCAGCTGCTGCTGCCAACCGCCTGTCGGCGCTGCGTCGTTCTCGACCTTGGCGGCGATCTCGGCCACGTCCTGCTTGAGCGGCAGACGCGCCAGCTGTTCCTGCTCGGCGAGCAGCGCCAGATAGATACCGCTGCGATCGACGCGTGGCACGCTGTCCAGGCTGGCCAGCTCGGACTGGATGGCCTTGCGCACCGGCAGCAGCGCCGGGTTGTTGGCCGCCGCGATACGCGCATCCGCGTTCTCGAGCAGCGCATCGGCACCGTTCACGTCACGCTCCAGCTGCAGACGCTGGTTGGCGAGGCGCAGCAGATACTCGGCTTCCGCGTAGTGCCAGTCACGCGCGTCGGTCTGCTGGGACTTGCTGAGCTCCTCGAGCACCTTGTTGAGGGCCTGCTCGGTGTCCTGGCTTTCGCTGGACAGGCGCTTGTCGAGCTCGCTGACGCGGGATTCATTCTTCTCGAGCGTGCTCGACAGGCCATCGACCTTGCTGGAGACCTGGCCGACCTGCTGGGTCACGCTCTCGCTGACCTGCTTGTCGAGGCCCTGGGCATCCGGCAGCGCATTCAGACGCTGCCAGCCGAACCACGCCAGCACCGCGACCACGATGGCCAGCAAGATGACGAGAATCAGCGCGATGCTGCCGGCCTTGCTCTTCTTGCCCTGCGGCTCACCGGGCGGCGGCGTGCCGGGCGCCGTCGTGCCACCCAGGCCTGCACCACCCGCGCTGGCCGTCTTGCCAGCCGGCGTGGAGGGCTTGCCGGGAGTCGCCTTGCTGGAAGAGGCCTTGCCAGCACTCGGCTTGGCGGCAGACGCCTCCTTGGCGGGTTCGCTACGCTCCGGAAGCGGCGATTTTGCGCCGGAAGGCGTCGATGCGTTGTCGTCTGAAGTCTGGCTCACGGGCGTGGACTCACTGGCAGTGGAGGATGAGGTTGAAGAGGAGGAGCTGCCCTGCCCCTTGCCACGCCCACGACGATTGCGCCCACCTCGCGAGCGGCGCTCGCGCGGGGCATCAGCCGTGTCGGATGACGAGGAAGAGGACGAACGGGAGGCCTCGGCGCCAGGGCGGCCAGAGGCAGTGTCATCGGCGGAAACGCCGGAAGCGGAAGAAGCATCTGATGCGCGAGCGGCAGCATCCTTGTCGCCCGACTTGCCGGGCGTCATGCCGGCAGAGCCGTTATCTTCCTGATCGTGTTCTCGGTTGCTCATCTACGCTTGCCCTTTTCCGGATTCTTGGGAATCGATGGCCTCACGCGGACCAGGCGCAGTGGCGCCGGTCACTGCATGGCGAGTCTTGATGATGGGGGCGCAGGCGCGAAGTACTGCCTGCGTCAGGGCCCCGGGTGAAGCGTCCTCGGCGACCGTCACGCGCTCGAAACCATGAGCGTGTGCCAGTGTAGCCAAACGGTAGCTCGACACGATTAGCGGTTGGTGCAAGGCCTGCGGCGTCACTGATGCCATCACCGTCTCGAGCAGTTCATTGCTGGTCACCACCATTGCATCATACGCGCCCGCCGCCAGACGGCCAGCCTGTTGCGGCGACAAAGCCAACGGAAGGCGTCGATAAAGTGCCAGACGCGTGACCTGAGCGCCCCGTGCCACCAGCGTCTCTTCCAGCAGCGGACGCCCGCCTTCACCGGCCACCAGCAACCAGCGCTGACCCGCAAGCGCCCTGAGCGATGGCAGCGACAGCAAGGCTTCGCTGGTGGTGCCGACCGGCGCATCGCGCTCGCCATGCTCACCGCGCGTGGCGCGCGGCGGAACACGCACCGGCACGCCCAGCCGCGAATGCAGCACTTCGGCCGTGGCCGCGCCGACAGCATAGAAGCTGACGCCTTCAGGCAGCTGTGGCCACCACTCCTCCAGCCAATCGGCCAGATAGCCGGCGGCCTGGGGCGAGATCACGATCACGCCGCGATACAGATCGACATCGATGATCGCCTGGCGCGCGGCGGGTTCCAGCGGCAAGGCCTCGAGCGCCATCAGCTTGAGGCATTCCACCTCGCAGCCGGCCTCACTCAGCATCGCATCGAGAACCGCTCCGCGCGAGCCCGGCCGCGTCGTCAACACCTCAAGACGCGACGCCTTTGCCATCGCTGACACCTCAGCCACGAGCGTCGCCGTAGACCGCCGCCAGAATCTCGCCGGCACCCTGGGAGAGCAGGTCTTCGGCAACGGCGACGCCCAGCGCCTCCGGGGCATCGGACGGGCCACGCGCTTCGGCGCGCAGGATGACCGTCCCGTCGGGGTTGCCGACCAGCGCACGCAGCCACAGCTGGCTGCCGCCTTCCTCGAGCACGGCATAGCCGCCGATCGGCACCTGACAGCCACCTTCCAGATGCGTGTTCATGGCGCGCTCGGCCAGCACGCAACGGCTGGAGTCTTCATGGGCCAGCGGCTCGAGCAGCGCAAGAATCTCCTCGTCCTGCAGGTTGCACTCGATACCGAGCGCGCCCTGGCCACAGGCTGGCAGGCAGGTCTCGGCGTCCATCTCGGCGGTGATGCGCGCATCCAGCTCGAGGCGCTGCAGGCCGGAAGTGGCCAGGATGATGGCATCGAACTCGCCGGCATCCAGCTTGCCGAGACGCGTCTGGACATTGCCGCGCAGGCTCAGCACTTCCAGGTCCGGGCGTGCCGCCTTGGCCTGCAGACCACGACGCAGGCTGGAGGTGCCCAGGCGCGCGCCCTGCGGCAGGGCATCGAAGTTGGCACAGGTGTTGGACACGAAGGCGTCGGTCGGGGCGTGACGCTCAAGAATCACCGCCAGTCCCAGCGACTCCGGAAAGTGCATCGGCACGTCCTTCATGGAGTGCACGGCGATATCGGCGCGACCGTCTAGCATCGCCTCTTCCAGCTCCTTCACGAACAGCCCCTTGCCGCCGATCTTGGCCAGCGGGGTATCGAGAATCTTGTCACCACGCGTCGACATCGGCACCAGCTCGACGCTCAAGCCAGGATGCAGGGCCTCGAGTCGCGCCTTGACGTGTTCGGCCTGCCACAGGGCGAGCAGGCTCTTGCGGGTCGCGATACGCAGAATCTCACGGCGGGGCACGGCATTCTCCTTGCTGGCGCGCAATGCACGCCATCTGATTCGAAGTTGTTGAGCAAACCTGACTGACGAACAGCGCTGCCCTCTGATGACACTTATCATAAAGCCAGTCACCTCAGGGGGAAAATCCGTGGCACGCTTTCCTGCGATCCGCCGGACTGGCCGCGGCCCCTCGCCCACGCGCAGGAGTCTGGTACACTCCAAGGTCAACGATACCGGCTGCGCGACCGTGCACCGGACGCCGAACTCTGGACACGTCACCACAATTCGAGATCCCGATGAGCGAATCTACCAATCAGTCCTGGGGCGGCCGCTTCAGCGAGCCGACCGATGCCTTCGTGGCACGTTTCACCGCCTCCGTCGATTTTGATCAGCGCATGGCGCAGCACGACATCCAGGGCTCCATCGCCCACGCCACCATGCTGGCCGGTGTCGGCGTGCTGAGCGAAGAAGAACGCGACGTCATCATCGCGGGACTGAAGGAAATCAGTGAAGAGATCGCGCGGGGCGAATTCGAGTGGTCCGTGGCACTGGAAGACGTGCACATGAACATCGAGGCACGCCTGACCGCCAAGATCGGCATCACCGGCAAGAAGCTGCACACCGGCCGTTCACGCAACGACCAGGTCGCCACCGACATCCGCCTCTATCTGCGTGACGAGATCGACGCCATCGACGCCGAACTGACGCGTCTGCGCGAAGGCATGCTGGGGCTGGCCGAGCAGGAAGCCGACACCATCATGCCGGGCTTCACTCACCTGCAGAGCGCTCAGCCGGTCACCTTCGGCCACCACCTGCTGGCCTGGCAGGAAATGGTCGCCCGCGACCAGGACCGCCTGCGTGACTGCCGCGTGCGCATGAACGTGCTGCCACTGGGCGCCGCGGCGCTGGCCGGTACCACCTTCCCCATCGACCGTCACGTCACCAGCGAGCTGCTCGGCTTCGACCGTCCGACCGAGAACAGCCTCGATTCGGTTAGCGACCGTGACTTCGCCATCGAATTCACCAGCTTCGCCAGCCTGCTGATGATGCACCTGTCACGCATGAGCGAAGAGCTGGTGCTGTGGACCAGCGCCCAGTTCGACTTCATCGACCTGCCTGACCGCTTCTGCACCGGCTCCTCCATCATGCCGCAGAAGAAGAACCCGGACGTGCCGGAGCTGGTGCGCGGCAAGACCGGCCGTGTCTATGGCCACCTGATGAGCCTGCTGACCCTGATGAAGTCCCAGCCGCTGGCGTACAACAAGGACAATCAGGAAGACAAGGAGCCGCTGTTCGATACCATCGATACCGTGCGCGGCAGCCTGCGTGCCTTCGCCGACATGATTCCGGCGATCCGCGCCAAGTCCGACAACATGTACGCCTCGGCCAGCAAGGGCTTCGCCACCGCGACCGACCTGGCGGATTACCTGGTGCGCAAGGGCGTCGCCTTCCGTGATGCCCACGAGATCGTCGGCAAGTCCGTCGCCTTCGGCATCGAGCAGCAGCGCGACCTGTCCGAGATGACCCTGGCAGAGCTCCAGCAGTTCTCCGACACCATCGAGCAGGACGTCTTCGACGTGCTGACGCTGGAAGGCTCCGTCGCAGCGCGCAATCACATCGGTGGCACCGCGCCGAACCAGGTCCGCGCTGCCGTGCAGCGTGCGCGTGACGCCCTGGCCTCGCGCGCCTGATCATCCTCTTTCGGGCCTGGTCGCCACCCATGGCAACCGGGCCCGCATCGCTCTATCGCTTGCTGCCAGGAGGCCGCCCGATGTGTCATCTGATGAGCCAGTCCGCCCGTCATACCCTTCGCACCCTCGCGGCGCTGCTGCTGGGTGCTGGCCTGCTGGCCGGCTGCGGCCAGAAAGGCCCGCTCTATCTGCCGGCGGACGCCGATGCCGGTGGTCAGCGTGCCGAAGCTCCCGCGCCGGCCGCTGACGCCTCCGAGACAGAGAGCACCGCCGCTGCCGAGACTTCCGGCAGCGACGCCTGAGCCCCCTTATTCATCTCCGGCGGGTGATGCCCGCCGGCGCGACATCTTGCAGGCCGGATCATGGATCACTTCGTTTATCAGGATGGCGTGCTGCACGCCGAAGACGTCTCGCTCGCCACGCTGGCCGAGCAGTTCGGCACGCCGTGCTACGTCTACAGTCGTGCCACGCTCGAGCGCCACTTCAAGGCCTATCAGGATGCGCTGGGCGACCACCCGCATCTCATCTGCTATGCCGTGAAGGCCAATTCCAACCTGGCGGTGCTCAATGTGCTGGCACGTCTGGGCGCCGGCTTCGACATCGTCTCCGCCGGTGAGCTGGAGCGCGTCATCAAGGCCGGCGGCGACCCCGCCAAGGTGGTGTTCTCCGGCGTCGCCAAGCAGGCAGGCGAGATGGAGCGTGCGCTGGAGCTGGGCATCAAGTGCTTCAACGTCGAGTCGCTGCCGGAGCTTGAGCGCCTCAACGCCGTCGCCGGCCGTCTCGGACGCGTCGCGCCGGTGTCACTGCGCATCAATCCCGACGTCGATGCCGGCACTCACCCGTACATCTCCACTGGCCTCAAGGCCAACAAGTTCGGCATTCCGGTCGAACAGGCGCTGGAGGTCTACGAGATCGCCAACGCCATGGAGCACGTGCAGGTGGTCGGTGCCGACTGCCATATCGGCTCCCAGCTGACCGAGCTGGCGCCCTTCCTCGATTCCCTCGAACGCCTGCTGGTGCTGCTGGATCGCCTGCGTGAACGCGGCATCGTCATCGAGCACCTCGATCTCGGCGGCGGCCTCGGCGTGCCCTACCAGAACGAGACCCCGCCGGAGCCCTTCGCCTACGCCAGCGCTCTGCTGGAGCGTCTGGCCCGCTATGAGCACGGCAGCGAGATGACGCTGCTGTTCGAACCGGGCCGCTCCATCGCCGCCAACGCCGGCGTGCTGCTGACCCGCGTCGAATACCTCAAGCCCGGTGAAGAGAAGAACTTCGCCATCATCGATGCCGGCATGAATGACCTGATCCGCCCCTCGCTGTACCAGGCGTGGCAGAACATCGTCACCGTCGATACGCGCGAGACGCGCAAGTCCGCCAGCTACGATGTGGTCGGCCCGGTCTGCGAGACCGGTGACTTCCTCGGCAAGGACCGCGAACTGGCCATCGCGCCGGGCGACCTGCTCGCCGTGCGCTCTTCCGGTGCCTACGGCTTCGTGATGGCCTCGAGCTACAACAGCCGCTGCCGTCCTGCCGAGGTGATGGTAGATGGCCCCGAGATGCACCTGGTGCGTCGTCGCGAGCGCCTCGAAGAACTGTGGACCGGTGAGCAACTGCTGCCGGAAGGTGATGCCTGATGCTGGTGAACTTCACCAAGATGCACGGACTGGGCAATGACTTCATGGTCATTGACCTGATCTCGCAGCGCAGTCGCCTGCGCGATGCCGATATCCGCCGTCTGGCGGACCGCAACTTCGGCATCGGCTTCGACCAGCTGCTGGTGGTCGAGCCGCCCCGCGACCCGGACATGGACTTCCGCTATCGCATCTACAATGCCGATGGCAGTGAAGTCGAGAACTGCGGCAACGGGGCGCGCTGCTTCGCGCGCTTCGTGCGTGAACAGCGCCTGACCACCAAGCGCGAGATTCGCGTCGAGACGGCCGGCGGCCCGCTGACCCTGGTCGTGGCCGAAGATGGCCGTGTGCGCGTCGACATGGGCGCGCCGCGCTTCGCCCCCGCCGCGTTGCCCTTCGAGGCCGAGGCCGACCTGCCGGTGCACACCCTGGACATCGACGGCGAGACGCTGGAAATCGGCGTCGTCTCGATGGGCAACCCCCACGCAGTGCTGCTGGTCGACAGTGTCGAACAGGCCCCGGTGCTGACGCTGGGCCCGCTGATCGAGGCGCATCCGCGCTTCGCCAAGCGCGTCAATGCCGGCTTCCTCGAGGTCGTCTCGCCGCATGAAGCGCGCCTGCGTGTCTTCGAGCGCGGTGTCGGCGAGACGCTGGCCTGTGGCACCGGCGCCTGTGCGGCGGTCGCGTCCGGCATTCGCCGTGGCCTGCTGGCAAGCCCGGTCAACGTCACGCTGCCCGGCGGTACCCTGAGCATCGAATGGGCTGGCGACGGCCAGCCGGTATTCATGACCGGCCCCGCCGAGACCGTATTCGAAGGCCGCATCATCCTGTAGAGCGCCAGCCCCAGCCGAGGGACGCTGCCGGAAACATGGCCGACAGCGCCCCGCTGCCAACCGTCCGCAAGGAGTCCCACATGGCCGAGTCACCCGTGTCACGTCGCCCGCGCACGCTGGACCCGGATCGGGTCGCCGAATGGCTGGCCACGCATCCCGATTTCTTCGAGGGGCGTGAAGGGTTGCTGCAACGCATGCGGGTGCCACACCCGGAAGCGCGCGGCGGCAGCATCTCGTTGCTGGAGCGGCTGGTACATGATTTGCGCGGGCGGACCGATCAGGCAGAAGAGCGCCTCGAGGAGTTGTTGACCGCCGCGCGCGACAACGAGAGTCGCTATCAGCGTCTGCGTCAGCTGGTGCTGGATCTGCTCGATGCCGAGTCCGATGATGCGCTGGCCGAAACGCTGGCCACGCGTCTCAGCGAGCTGTTCGACATCGCGGCCGTCTGTCTGTGGCAGCGCGATGCCGGTGCCTCTGCACAGCCACCGCGCCAGACGCTCGACGATGCGCGCGGCGAGCAGTTCGAGCGCCTGCTCGAGGGGCGCGCCAGCCGCTGCCTGGCCATGCCGCGCACGCGCTGGGAAGCCCTGCTGCCCGACCATCAGTGGCCACTCGGCGCCGACTGCGCAGACCTCGTCGATGCCAGCCAGGCCGATGCCACGCGCGGCTCCGCCGTCATCGTGCGCCTGACCCGTGGCGAGTGCCTGGGCTATCTGGTGGTGGCGAGTGCCGATGCCGAGCAGTTTCGTGCCGGTCTCGACACCCTGTTTCCCGAATACCTCGGCGACGTGCTGGCCCGCTGCCTAGGGCGCGATGTCCCGGGCCAGGCGCCACTGCGCTCCTCGAGCCGTGACGACCAGGCCAGCCGATGAGTCGCCTCGAGTCGGCCCACGGCGCCTCAGCGAACAGCGCCGCAGCGAACAGCGCCGAGCGTGTTGCCGCCGAGCAGGCGCTGTCCGCGACCTGTCGGAAATTTCTGGCCGAGCTTGCCCTCGACAGCAGCCACGCGACCGTCAGCGCCTACGCGCGTGATCTGCAGGCGTTGACCGCTTTCATGCTGCGCCCCGCAGCGGACAGCAGCGTCGCTCGTGCAAAGGACGCGCCGCCCCTGCCGCAGGATTGGCAGGCGCTGGACGTACCGACGCTCAGGCGTTTCCTGGGTGCCGAGCGCAGTCGTGGCCTCGCGCCGCGCTCATTGGCGCGGCGGCGCGCGGCGATCAGCCGTTTCTGTGGCTGGTTGGTCGAGCAGGATGTGCTGCCACACAACCCGGCGGGGCTGGTGCAGACCCCGCGCCTGCCGGACCATCTGCCACGCCCGGTGGATATCGACAGTCTGGCGCGCTTTCTCGACTGCCCACATGACGGCACGCCGCTGGCGATCCGCGATCAGGCAATGCTGGAACTGCTCTACGGCGCGGGCTTGCGTCTCTCGGAGCTGGTCAGCCTCGACCTCGACATGCTGGAAACCCGCCGCCTGCGCGTACGCGGCAAGGGCGACAAGCCCCGCCAGCTGCCGATCGGCTCACGCGCCCGCCAGGCGCTGGATGCCTGGCTGGTGGTGCGTGGCCAGCTCGCCGCCCGGGACGAGCCGGCATTGTTCGTCGGCCAGCAGGGGCGTCGCCTCGGTCAACGTGGGGTTCAGCTCAGGCTGGTGACGCAGGCGAAAGAACGTGGCCTGCCCGAGCATCTGCACCCGCACCGCCTGCGCCACTCCTTCGCCAGTCATCTGCTCGAATCCAGCGGCGATCTGCGCGCCGTGCAGGAACTGCTGGGACACGCCCACCTCTCGACCACCCAGGTCTATACGCGCCTCGACTGGCAGCAACTGGCCAGCGCCTATGATCAGGCGCACCCTCGCGCCCGCCGCCAGCGCGGATCAGCGACGGCAACGTCAGACACCGACGCCACCTCCCCTATTGATGCCCCACTCAAGGATGACACCCTGTGACGCCTGCCAACGCGCCTCGCCTGACGGCCTTGACCTTCGATCTCGATGACACCCTGTGGGCCAATCGCGCGGTGATGGAGCGCGCCGAGGCCGAGCATTACGCCTGGCTGGATGGCGAGATCGGGCATGCCAACGATTTCCCCCTCGAGGAATACACGCGTCGTCGCATGGCGCTGGGGCTGGAGCACCCGCTGCGCCGCGGTGACTTCACCTGGCTGCGCCGCGAGGCCATGCACGCCATGCTGCGCGATGCCGGGCATGATGATGAGCAGGCGGGCCACTGGTCACGCGCCGCCATCGAGCGCTTCCTGGCGCTGCGCCACGAATTGACGCCCTTCCCGGAAGCCAGCGAGCTGCTCGACTCCCTCGCCCGCGATTACCGTCTTGGTGCCATCACCAATGGCAATGTCGACCTGGCTCGCCTCGCGCTGGATCATCATTTCGAGTTCAGCATCGCCGCCGGCGAATGGCTGGCGCCCAAGCCGGATGCGCGCCCCTTCCTCGCCGCCATGGCACGCCTGGGCAGCCGCCCCTCCACCACCCTGCATGTCGGTGACTCATGGAAGGAAGATGCCTTGCCTGCCGCGCGCCTGGGCATGCAGGCCGCCTGGATCGACGTCAAGGGCCAGGGCGCACCGGGCCCCGTCCCGGCAGGCGTACATGTCATCTCGCATGTCCGCGAGCTGCCGGCGCTGATTGCACGCCTGAATGACTGAGTGACGGAATGAGTGAGTGACGGTGCAAGTGGCGGAATGACTGAGTGTGGGAATGACTGAACGACCGACGGCTGAGGCTCAAGGTGTGGCGCGCCTGATGCGCCTGGTGTGCCCAATGGCTGAGTGAATTAAAACTTGTACAAAAATGACGCCTCAACCATATTTCATGTACAAGTTTCTCAGCGTCGTCGATATTGAACCCTGTCTGGGGTTCCTGAATCTGCGCTGGGAGATGCCTGCCACCTCGACCTCAAAAGGAGAGGCCAGCATGAGCACCCACTCACTCCCGCGCTACCGTGTGTCATCTTCCTCTCCCCAGAGGCCGCCCCTGCATGGTGAAGGCGAGCAACGCGCGCCGATCATGACGCCCTCGCGTCAGACCAGCCGCGCCCTGCTGAAAGGCGTCGCCATCGTGCTGGCATCCGCGTTGCTGGTCATCGTGGCGGTCTACAGTGGGCGTGCCAGCCTCGCGACGCTGCAATCCGGCGTGCAGGAGGCCCCGGCAGCCTCACCACAGGAGGCCATGCGCAGCCTGCTCGTCCCCAGCGAGGCCGTGACGATGCCAGAAGTCGTCGAGCCCGCGGCAAAGGTGCCGCATATTCTCTCGGCGCCCAGGGAGACGAGCTCTCTGACCCGCCTTGACCCCATCAGCAGCGCGCCGCGCAGCCTGTTCATGTGAGTGGGCCTTGGGGAAGGGCAGCAGTGCAGATGTGAGTGACAGCGTGCCTGTCGTAACGCAAACGGCCACCCCGAGGGGTGGCCGTTTCGTCATGCAAGGTGGCGTAGTTCGAGGATTCGCCCCAAATCGCCTTACCCCTTCAGTCAGTCGTCGAAGGGGTCCTGCGGTGCCTCATCGCCCGCCATCTCTTCCACGCCATCCATCACCGACGGGTCCGCCAGCCACTCGTCGAGCTTGGCATGTACCTGCTCGACACCAGAGTACTTCAGCGACGAGAACAGCTGCACGGTGACCAGGTCTTCCCACTCCTTGAGCGCGTGGCGCACCTTCTGCAGGCTTGCCGCAGCAGGCCCGCGCTTCAGCTTGTCCGCCTTGGTCAGCAGGATATGCACCGGCATCTTGGCCTCATCGGCCCAGCCCAGCATCATCTGGTCGAATTCGGACAGCGGATGGCGCACATCCATCAGCAGCACCAGGCCCCGCAGCGACTGGCGGTTGCGCAGGTAGTTGGACAGATGGGACTGCCACTCGCGCTTCACCTTGTCCGGCACCTTGGCATAGCCATAGCCGGGCAGGTCGACCAGATGGCGGCCCGTTTCACCGATGGTGAAATAGTTGATCAGCTGGGTGCGGCCGGGGGTCTTGGAGGTACGGGCCAACGCCTTCTGCGAAGTCAGCGCATTGATGGCGCTGGACTTGCCGGCATTGGAGCGACCCGCGAAGGCCACTTCGGCACCCACGTCCGTCGGGCACTGGGCCAGAGTCGCGGCACTGATCAGGAAGCGCGCCTGACGATAATGGAGCTTGGGGGTCGAAGGAGCTGATTCGGCCATGGGAGTTCTGAATACCTGTTGAAGGCGGACGTCTCGCCCGCGCGACATCACGAGAGAGCAGAAGAAACGACCGGTGTAACGAAAAAGAGTGCCGCATGCCCTGCCATCGGCGCTGCAACTTGCCGACGACAGCGGGAAGATGCTCTGGATTACTGCGATGACACGACTGGCGACAGGCACGCTCACGCGCCCTGAGGGGATTCGCTATACTGCCTGCAAGGTCAGCATGGCGATCATGAGGCCTAGTGTACCACCCTGCTCTCACGGGCTGCGAGAGTGGGGTGCACTTCTCACCGCGCGCAGCACGGCGCGGGCACCGGGGAAATGACAGAGGCCACCATCCACGCCGGATGATACAAGCCCCGAACGGGCCTCTTCGTGAAACAGGGACCAGTGAAATGGATGAGCTGATGAGACCAAGGCAGATCCCCGAGCGCCCCTTGCGCCTGCTGCTGGCAGTTGCTGCCACGACGCTGGCCGCCACCTTGCCGACGGGGGCCGCCGCCGAGTCGCTGGTCGGCGATGCCGCGGCAGGCAAGGCCAAGGCTGCCGTCTGTGCTGCCTGTCATGGCGCCCAGGGCATCTCGCCGACGCCGGCCTTCCCCCATCTTGCTGGCCAGCAGGCCCACTACCTGCGCAAGCAGACGGCCGACATCCGGGATGGTCGCCGCTCGGTGCCGCAGATGGCCGGTATCGCCGACAACCTGAGCGATCAGGACATCGCCGATATCGCGGCCCATTACGCCGCGCAGCCTGCCAATCGCGGCCAGGCCGAGCCAGAGGCGGCCCGTGCAGGCGAGGTGCTGTATCGGGCCGGCTCGCTCGAGCGCGGCATCGCGGCCTGCACAGCCTGTCATGGTCCGCGTGGTGAAGGCATCGACTCGGCAGGCTATCCGGCGCTGGCCGGGCAATTCCCCGCCTATACCGTGACGGCGCTCAAGGCCTTCCGCGACGGCAGCCGCGACAACGACCCGAACGCCATCATGAGCAGCATCGCCGCGCGCATGAGTGACAGCGACATGCAGCAGGTGGCCGAATATCTCCACGGCCTGCGCTGAGGCATCCGTTCAGCCGGTTGTCGCGTATGACTGACTTGATGACGACCGGCACCAGCACGCCATTCACGGGGCGTGATCGAGCGACGCCTTGTACGGCGCGTGATCGAACGGCGTTCATCCAACGGTCAACCTTGTCACGCTAGGCTGGCCCGACAGTGATCCGCCGTGTCCCGCCCGGCAGTCTCGACAGCAGTGGTGGCTGACACGCATACTCGATGCATCACTAATGTTGCCGGGTATCATGCCCGGGCATGCCTCAATCCGATGGAGATGTTCCATGAAGTGGAAACCCCTACTGACTCTGGTGGCGGGCCTTGGCCTGTCAGCAAGCGTGTTCGCCGCTGAAGCTGGCAAGGACTACCAGGTACTCGACGAGCCGGTGAAGACCGACGCGCCGGCGGGCAATGTCGAAGTGGTCGAAGCGTTCTGGTATGGCTGCCCGCACTGCTACAAGCTGGAATCCAGCCTCGAGCCGTGGGTCGACGAGCTGCCGAGTGACGTGACCTTCAACCGTCTGCCGGCCACCATGGGGCAGGACTGGGTCAAGCACGCCTATGCCTTCTATGCCGCCAAGGACCTGGGCATCCTCGACGAGACCCACAAGGCCTTCTTCGATGCCATCCATCAGGACCACCAGCGTCTGACCGATCCGGATGATATCGCCAAGTTCTACAGCGACTACGGCGTCAGCGAAGAAGACGCCAAGAAGTCTCTGACCTCCTTCGGCGTGAAGAGCCAGGTCAATCAGGCCCACGCCCAGATGCGCGCCTACAAGATCATGGGCGTACCGGCACTGATCGTGGATGGCCGCTATGTCATCTCGCCGAGCACGGCTGGCTCACTGCAGAACATGCTCAAGATCACCGACGAGCTGGTCGAGCAGGTGCGTGAAGAGAAAGCCGGCAGCAAGGACGCCGCTTGATGGCAGCGGCTGCTGACCCAGTGGCCGCCAGCGCCGCGGGAGGTGCCGGACTCGACGAGACGGCACCTCCCCTGCGTCTGCTGACCTTCAACATGCAGGTCGGTATCCATACCGCGGCGTGGCATCACTACGTCACCCGCGGTTGGCAGCATGTGCTGCCACACCCGATGCGCCGCAAGCGTCTGGAGCTGATCGCCGCCGCCATCACGCCCTACGATATCGTCGGGCTGCAGGAAGTGGACGGTGGCAGTTTCCGCTCCGGCAACGTCAATCAGGTCGATTCACTGGCCGAGACGGCCGAATTCCCGCATCGCTATCAGCAGCTCAATCGCAATCTGGGCCGCCTGGCTCAGCACAGCAACGGCCTGCTGTCGCGCCTGCCGATCAGCCATCTCGAAGAGCACAGTCTGCCCGGTACGCTGCCGGGACGCGGAGCCATCCATGCCCGCTTCGGCGAAGGCGAACACGCCCTGCATGTCTTCGTGACCCACCTGGCACTCGGTGCCCGTATCCAGCATCGTCAGCTGCAGTACCTCGGCGAGCTGATCGCGCCCCTCAAGCATGTCATCGTGATGGGCGACCTCAATTGCACGCTGGCCCAGCTTCGTCAGCACAAGGCGTTCAGCGAGGCACTCGACTCCCGCCCCAGCAAGGCCATCAACAGCTACCCGGCCTGGCAGCCACGCCGTGGGCTCGACCATATCCTGGTCTCCTCGACGCTGCGCTTGAGCCACCCGACCACGCTGTCGCACCTGTTCTCCGACCATCTGCCGCTTGCGGTAGAAGTCCATCTGCCAGCCGCATGCCGCAAGGCGATCGGGCTCGCCTGACGCCTGTCTCTCTTGCATAGGCATCTCTGACGCCTGCCCCTCGGATATCGATCCCTCGCATATCGCCCCTCTGCTGCCTGGCTCTCCCACCTGGCTCTCCCACCTGGCTATCCCGCCTGACTCTCCCGACCCAGGCTTCCCTCAGCTACGGCTTGCCGGCAGCTGTCTGCGCCATGATGCTCACCCCTGCCGCCGCGTCTGCGGCGCATCGCTTGCGGGCTGTTGGATGCGCATGACGCGATCTGCCGCGCCCTTACTTGCCCGTTTCCTTGCCTGCCTGACGGTATTTTTTCGCCTATCTCACTGTAAGCAAAGACAAAAACCGCCTGTCAGACCAATGATCCATTTGTTGTTGCGGCGCCGCTCGCTACTCTTTGTCTGCCAATGACGTGGATTAATCGTTGACTTAGCGATGACTGATGGCATGCCGTATCCGAGCGACGTCACTTACAGGGATGAAGCGTGGAATAGCGTTGTTCAAAGCGATGCCATCACGGCTTGCTGGACACCGCGACTGACCACAACATGAGCAACATCTGAATTGGCGACCTTGCCAGCAATCGCTTGCAACACAAGCGCTTGGCAAAGACACAGCAGACGCTGTCGGCAAAGCAACAACAACACCAACAATCATCACCTGCTACCCGCAGGCCAAGGGGACTCCATGTCTGCCAATGCCTCTACCCCCGGCTGGCTCACAGGGCTCGACCGCATGACCGAGGGGCTGGGACGCTGCGTGTCCTGGCTGGTCGTCATCATGATGCTGGTCGAATTCACCATCGTGATGCTGCGCTACGCCTTCAACATCAACAGCATCCCCATGCAGGAATCCGTGATGTACATGCACGCGGCCGTCTTCCTGCTCGCCGCCAGCTACACGCTCAAGCACGACGGCCATGTGCGGGTGGATATCTTCTATCAGCGCATGTCGCACCGCGGTAAGTCGTGGGTCGATCTCGGCGGCACCCTGTTCCTGCTGTTCCCGGTGATGACCTTCATCCTGCTCTCCAGCCTCGGTTACGTGGGCGATTCCTGGGGCATCAAGGAAGCCTCGCCCGAATCCGGCGGCCTGCCGGGCGTCTACCTGCTCAAGACCCTGATTCCGGCCATCGCCATCCTGATGATGCTGCAAGGCGTGGCGGAAGCCGGCCGCCATCTGCTGTTCCTGATGGGCCGCCTGCCCTCTCCGCATGCGAGCGATGACACCCCTGACCACGATGAGGAGCTGGTGTAATGCTCGAGATCATGCCACTGCTGCTGTTCGTGTGTATCTGTATCGTCTTGATGCTGGGCTATCCGGTGGCGCTGTCACTGGCCGGTACCGCGCTTGCCTTCGCCGGACTCGGCATGGGGCTGGATGCGCTGGGCATTACCCAGGGCGTATTCGATGCCAGCTTCCTGTCCGCGATGCCCAACCGCCTCTACGGCACCATGACCAACCAGACCCTGCTTGCCGTGCCATTGTTCGTGTTGATGGGCGTGCTGCTGGAGAAGTCCAAGGTCGCCGAGACGCTGCTCGACGCCATGGCACTGATGTTCGGCTCGCTGCGTGGCGGGCTGGGGATTTCCGTGACCATCGTCGGCATGCTGCTGGCCGCCTCCACCGGTATCGTCGGCGCGACCGTCGTCACCATGGGCCTGCTGTCACTGCCGACCATGCTCAAGCGCGGTTATGACCCGTCACTGGCCACCGGCGCCATCTGTGCCACCGGCACCCTGGGGCAGATCATCCCCCCATCCATCGCGCTGGTTCTGCTGGGCGACGTGCTGTCTTCCGCCTATCAGCAGGCGCAGCTGTCGATGGGTATCTGGAGCCCGAAGACCGTCTCGGTGGGTGACCTGTTCATCGGCGCGCTGATTCCGGGCCTGATCCTGGTGCTCGCCTATATCGTCTACATCGCCATGGTCGCCTGGCTGAAGCCGGATAAGGCGCCGGCCGTCGATCGGGATGCGCTGATGGAAGAGCTGGGGCATACCGGCAGCATCTTCTGGCTGCTGATGAAGGGGCTGGTGCCGCCGATCGTGCTGATCGTCTGTGTGCTCGGCTCGATTCTCGGCGGTCTCGCGACCCCGACCGAAGCCTCTGCCGTGGGTGCCTTCGGTGCGCTGATGCTGGCCCTCGCCAACCGCAAGCTGAGCCTGAAGACCCTGACGGAAGTGGTGCGCTCCACCACCAATGTCACCTCGATGGTGTTCCTGATCCTGATCGGTGCCGCGCTGTTCTCGCTGGTGTTCCGCGGCTTCGGCGGCGAAGAGGTCGTCACCGAGATCTTCGAGAACATGCCCGGCGGCGTCATCGGTGCCACCCTGGTGGTGATGCTGGTGATCTTCCTGCTCGGCTTCATCCTCGACTTCATCGAGATCACCTTCGTGGTGGTGCCGATCGTCGGTCCGGTGCTGCTGGCCATGGGCCTCGATCCGATCTGGCTGGGCATCATGATCGCCATCAACCTGCAGACCTCCTTCCTGACGCCGCCCTTCGGGTTCGCGCTGTTCTACCTGCGCGGCGTGGCGCCCAAGGAAGTCAGCACCAGCCAGATCTACAAGGGTGTCGTGCCGTTCATCCTGATCCAGCTGTGCATGCTGGGCGCCCTGGCCGCCTTCCCGGGGCTGGCGACCTGGCTGCCGGCCCAGTTCTAGGCCACGACTGACGAGACAGCACAAGGACAGAGCACGGACAGAACAAATACAGAACACGGACAGAACAAAGACAGAGCAGCAACTGAATTGGCGGGGCCTGCCCCGCCAGCTGATGGGAGAGCCGCCAGTCGGCTCATGCAGATGCATCATATCCGGGGGTCGTTCGCGGCCCACCTCTTGCCCAGCGCCAGTTCATGACCGGTGCACAACAACAATCGGGCACTTCAAGGAGCATGCCATGCAACTCAACAAACTCGCCTTCGGCATCGCCGTCGGCACCATGACCGCCATGGGCACCCTGCCGGCCGTCGCCAACGCCGCAGATACCTTCACCTGGAAGATGGTCACCTCGTGGCCGAAGAACTTCCCGGGGGTGGGCCAGGGGCCGGAACGCCTCGCACGTCTGGTCGATGAGATGTCCGACGGCCGTCTCAAGATCAAGGTCTATGGCGCAGGCCAGCTGGTCCCGGGCTTCGAGGTCCTCGACTCCGTATCTTCCGGTACCGCGCAGATCGGCCACTCGGCTTCCTACTACTGGAAGGGCAAGGCGCCGGAAGCCCAGTTCTTCGCTGCCGTACCCTTCGGCATGACCGCGCAGGAAATGAACGCCTGGCTGCATTACGGCGGCGGTCTGGAGCTGTGGAACGAGGTCTACGACAAGTTCGGCGTCGAAGTCATGGCGGGCGGCGCCTCGGGCGTGCAGATGGGCGGCTGGTTCAACAAGGAGATCAACTCGGTCGCCGACCTCGAAGGTCTGAAGATGCGTATCCCGGGTCTGGGTGGCGATGTCATGCAGCAGATGGGCGTGGCGACGGTCAGCATGCCGGGCGGCGAGATCTTCACCTCGCTGCAGTCCGGGGCCATCGATGCCACCGAGTGGATCGGTCCGTACAACGACCTGGCCTTCGGTCTCTATCAGGCCGCCAAGTATTACTACTATCCGGGCTGGCACGAGCCGACCGTCACCTTCGAGGCCATCGTCAATGACGACGCCATGGCCGAGCTGCCCAAGGACCTGCAGGCCATCCTGCGTTCCGCGGTACGTGACGTGAACCAGGACATGCTCGACGAGTACACCGCGCGCAACAACGACGCCCTCGAGACACTGCTCAACGAGCACAAGGTCGAGCTGCGCCGCTACCCACAGGACGTGCTCGACAAGGCGCGTGAGCTGTCCGGCGAAGTGGTCAAGAAACTCGGCGACTCCAATGAGCTGGCAGGCCGCATCTACGAGTCCTACACCACCTTCGAAGGCAAGGTCGAGAAGTGGCATGAGGTCTCTGAGCAGGCCTACCTGAACGCACGCAACCCGGAAGGCGTGCAGTAAGACTGCGTTACCTGCGCCGCGCTCCCGCGAGACGGCGCAGTCCCGTCATCCAATGCTTGCAGCCGCCCCCCTCGGGGGCGGCTTTTTTGGGTCTGCGCGATCAGCTCTCGAGCAGGAAGGTCACCGGCCCGTCATTGAGCAGCGAGACCTGCATGTTGGCGCCGAAGCGTCCGGTCTCGATCCCCACCCCGAGTTCCCGCCCTCGCTCACGCGCCTTGTCGACCAGATAGGTGAACAGCCGCTCGCCCTCCGCCGGTGGCGCCGCCGAGGAGAAGCTGGGGCGCATGCCGCTGCCGGTGTCCGCCGCCAGCGTGAACTGCGAGACCAGCAGCAGACTGCCGCCCGCCTGCTGGACGTTGAGGTTCATCTTGTCGTTCTCGTCACCGAAGACGCGGTAATGCAGCAGCTTGTGCAGCAGCTTGTCGGCACGCGCCTCATCATCGCCCTTCTCGACGCCCACCAGTACCAGCAGACCGCCCCCGATGGCGCCGACGCTCTCGTCCTCGACCACGACTTCCGCCCGTGTGACGCGCTGGATCAATGCTCGCATGCCGCTTGCTCCTTCAAGAGATGGATGATGTTCATGACATTTCGTGTTCGGGAGCATACCAGACGCGAACGCCCCGCAGACTGAGCCTGCGGGGCGCGACAGGTGTTACCTGAGGGGGCGAGCTGCTAGTTGGCGAGCTGCTAGTTGGCAAGGCTCGGCAGGAACAGCGCGATCTGCGGGAACAGCATCAGCAGCACCGTCGCCAGCAACAGCAGGGCAATGAAGGGTGGCGTCCCCCGGATGACCTCCATGTACGGTTTTCGGAACACCGCCACCGCCGTGAAGATGTCACAGCCGAAGGGCGGGGTCGCCGAACCTATCGCCGCCTGCAGGGTGACCAGGGTACCGACCAGCACCGGGTCCAGTCCGGCGGCATCGACTGCCGGCGCAAACACCGGTGCCAGAATCAGGATCACCACGATGGGGTCCACGAACATGCAGCCGACGAAGTAGGCCGCCGCGATCACCGCCAAGAGCGCCAGCGCATGCTCCGACAGGTAGGGGATGTAGCCGCCGAGGATGGCATCCGGAATCTTGGCGAAGGAGATCATCCACGAGAAGCCCGCACCCGCCGCCACCAGGATGAACACCACCGCGGTGATCAGCCCCGTGGAGAAGGCCACACTGGGCAGGTCCTTCAGGGTCACGCCGCGATAGATCAGCATCTCGAGAATCAGCGCGTAGATCACCGAGACCGTGGCGGCCTCCGTCGGCGAGAACATGCCCGAGTAGATGCCGCCGATGATGATCACCGGGAAGCCCGCCGGCAGGCTGGCGCGCTTCAAGGCCTTGAGGCGTGCGGGCCAGTCCGCCTTGGGCTGCGGAGCGATGCCCAGCTTCCACGACTTCCACATGCAGTAGAGCGAGAACAGCACCAGGATCATCAGCCCCGGGCCGATACCGGCGATGAACAGGTCACCCACCGAGGTACCGGTCGCCACGCCGTAGATGATCATGCCGATGGAGGGCGGAATCAGCAGCGCGATATCGGAGGCATTGATGATCAACGCGATGGTGAACTTGTCACTGTAACCGGCTTCCAGCAGCCGCGGGCGCAGCGGGCGCCCCATCGCCACCACCGTGGCCTGGGTGGAGCCGGACACCGCGCCGAACAGGGTACAGCCCAGCGCGGTGGTCACCGGCAGGCCGCCGCGCCAGTGGCCGACGAAGCGCTCGACCAGATCCAGCAGGCGCTGGGCAGTGGAGCCCTTGAGCATGATATCGGCCGCCAGAATGAACATCGGCACCGCCGTCAGCACCACCGGCTGCAGGCCACCGATCATCTGCTGGATCACCAGCTCCGGCTTGAGGAAGGGAAAATCGCTGAACAACAAGAAAAAGGTGCCGACGCTCAATGGCACCATCATGGGTACCCCAAGCAACAGCAGCCCCACCATCACGAGCAGAATCCACATCGCAGCTTCCGTCCCTGGGTCAATGAAGTGTGATCAATCATCTATCGAGGCATCGAGAAGACATTCCCGACGCAGTGGCTAGAGCGCGCCGCTGCCGTCGACTTCCTCGTTCTCGTCCATCTCCGCTGTACGCCATGACAACCAGGCGCCCTGCGCCAGCAGATTGCGCAGAATCGCCATCAGGTACTGGAGCGCCCCGAGCGCCAGCCCCAGCGGGACCACGGCATAGAGCGCCGCCAGCGACCAGCGCAGCGACGGCGTGACACGCCCGGACTTGGCCAGGCTCTGCAGATAATCCACCGCCAGCCAGGCGAGGTAGGCCAGCAAGGCACAGGTGATGACCTGTCCGGCGATCAGCAGCACCTTGCGCAACCACGGCGGCATGAAGTCCAGCAGCGCCGTCACGCGGATATGGCGCCCGGCGCGCGCGCCGTAACTGATGCCGAGGAAGGTCAGCCACAGCTGCAGGATCTGCATCAGCTCTTCGGTGAACGGCAGGCTGTAGTTGAAGACGTTGCGCCCGATGACATTGGCGATGCTGGCCGTCGCCATGCCCAGCACGCACAGGGCGATCAACCAGCGCTCGACATGCGCCAGGCCCTGGTCACCACGTTCGAACCAGGCGGCCAGACGGCGCAGCGGCGCAGGCAGATGTGCGAGGGGGTCCTGACCGCCATTCGTCTCGGCCGGGGCGGGGCGGGTCTCGTCAGCGGAGGGAGACTTGGAGGGGGGCGAGTTCATGAAGCGGCTTCCTGTTGATGTGGCATCCTGCCAGATAGGCTTTCTATCAGACGTCATGAGCGCAGTGGTTTGCGCCAGACGGCCTGCATTTGCCAGTACGATCCATTGAAATTTTCCGCGGCGCCGCCGTGATTTTCACTTTGGCTACTCTTGTTCTAGCTTTATTAGCGGCGCTTGAAATCAGTATGCGGCCGACGCGCGGCATGTCGGTCTGGCGCCGGGGCCGATCGTGAAGACCGAGCGCGAAGCTCTGACGAGCGACGGACAGATCCTCGAGCACCAGAGCTCAAGCACCAGAGCTCGAGTACCAGAGACTCATGCGCACAGGCTCAGCTTATTCATAATAAATTCTAATCATACTATCCAATTTGGTAATTTTTTTATTATATTAAGAATGGCAATATTATCTAAATGATGCAAGTTGCACGCCGGGTATGCCCAGAGCCGCCCGACGCTGATGGAAATCACACAAGGAGAACAAGATGACGATGCAATGGAACCCGTCACCCGAGCAGAATCGCGAGACGTCCAGGACTCCTGTTCCCCTTTCTCGTCTCGCCGCGTTCATCAAGGGAGGCGCTCTCGCGTCCGGCCTGGGCATGGCGGCGCTGGCCTCCGCGGGCGTGCAGGCGGACACCTGGCGTTTCGCGCTGGAGGAGGTCTCCGGCAGTGTGCAGGATGCCTACGCCCAGGAATTCAAGAAGCGCATCGAAGAGGCTTCCGGCGGTGACATCGATGTCGAGATCTACCCCTACGGTGCACTGGGTACCTCCTCGCAGCTCACCGAACTGGTGCAGAGCGATGCCATCCAGCTGACCTTTGCCTCACCGGGTCACCTGGCCTCGGTGATTCCGGAGTCGGGCGTCTTCACGCTGCACTTCCTGTTCTCCGACGACAATGCCGTCAATGAAGAGGTGCTCGGCAACTCCAAGGCCATCGACATGCTGTCCGAGGCCTACACCGAGCAGAACCTCCAGCTGCTGGGCGTGATTCCGGAAGGCTGGATGGTGTGGACCGGCAACCGCGACATCAAGACACCCGAGGACATGGAAGGCTTCAAGATCCGCACCATGACCTCGCCGATTCTGGTCGAGAGCTATCGCGGCTACGGTGCCAACCCGACGCCGATGCCCTATTCCGAGGTCTACTCCGGCCTGCAGCTGGGCCAGATCGACGGCCAGGTGAACCCGGTGTTCGCCATCCAGGAAATGAGCTTCTACGAAGTTCAGGACTACATGATCCAGGCCAAGCAGGCGCAGTTCATCACCACGCTGGTGGCCTCCAGTGACTTCTATTCCGGTCTGGATGACGAGCAGCAGCAGATGCTCGACAAGGTCACCAACGAGATGCGTCCGTACATCTTCGAGAAGCAGGAGGAGTACAACGCCGACCGTCTGCAGAAGATCAAGGAAGACAGCGACATCGAGATCATCACGCTGACCGATGAGCAGCGCGAAGCCTTCCGCCCGGTCGGCGAGAAGGGCTGGGAAGTCTATCGTGAGCAATCCGGTGAGCGCGGCAGCAAGATCCTCGACACCCTGCAGGCCGACATCAAGGCTGCCGAAGGCAAGTAAGCCCCAGGCAGGCGCGTCAGCCCCGCCAGGTAGATAGCAAGGATCGAAAGAGTGATGGAAAGATAGAAAGTTGGAATGTTAGAAAGATAGAAAGACGAGCATGAAAAAACGCCCCTGCCGGAACTCTCGGCAGGGGCGTTTTTCGTGGTGTCTCGATAGAGGCGAAAGGCGCAAGACGATAGCGATGCCGCGACAGATGGGCTAGATGGGCCAGATAGGCTAAAGAGGGGCTAGAGAGGGGCTAGAGGGGCCAGATGGAGAACGCGCTACTGCCCCAGCAGCTGAGTACGGAAATCCTGCTGAGCCGGTTCATCGCCCAGCCAGATCGCGAACAGGCCGTTGGCCAGCGCCAGTGAATCGCTTTCGAAGATGACCTGTCCGTTCAGCACCAGCGACAGCGTGCCTCTGCCGCCACCGGCGGACAGCCATTGCAGCGTATAGCGATCCCCCGGCACGACGTCCTGATAGGCGCGATTGAAGCGCGCCAATTCAGGCTCGATCGCCGCGAAATCCGCCGCTGACAGGTTCTTGCGCACGCCCTTGGTGGTCGCCTTGGCGAAGTCCTCGGCATCGATGGCATGGAAGTACTCCAGCACCAGACGTCGCGAGACATCCTTGAGCGGCGCCGGGCGCGGGCGACGCGCATCCTGATAATAGGCGCCGACATAGGCGTCCCACAGCAGGTAGGTGAAGAGCCCACTGCCGATCAGCGTCAGCGGCTGGCCGGACTGCGTGGTCACCTGATCCGCGAAGGTCACCCCCTTGATCTCGACGGCGAGCGCCGCCGGGCTGGTGGTGGCAAGCAGCGCCCCCATCACGCCCGCGGCCAGCCAGCGCGGCGCACTCACCACCGGCAGGCTGACGACACGACAGGCGGCGTTCAGGCAGCAAACGGCGCCACGGACAGCAGACACGGACAAACGATACAGCGGCGATATAGGCATGGCATCTACTCGTTGGCTGGCAGTGATCAAGGGGGAGCTTGCGGGGTTCATCACTCCTGCAGACCGGGTTACACAGGCCTGGCTCTGACTGGCTTACCACAGGGCGTGGAAATGATGCACCGGCCCACGGCCCTTGCCGACGCTGAGCTGGTCGGAGGCGCGCAGCGCGCCCAGCAACCATTCGCGCGCCTCGACCACCGCCTGCGGCAACGGCAGGCCGTTCGCCAGTCGCGCCGTGATGGCGGAAGACATCGAGCAGCCGGTGCCGTGCAGGTTGTCGGTCTCGATACGCGGTGCGCACAGCCATTGCTCGCCGGCATCGCTGACCAGCAGGTCATCACAGGCCTGCCCCTCAAGCGCCCCGCCCTTGATCAACACCGCCTTCGCGCCTCTGGCACGCAGCTCGCGGGCGACCTCGGGCATGTCGGAGCGCCCGATCAGGCGCCGCTCACCCAGCAGCACCGCGGCTTCATGCAGGTTGGGCGTGATGATGTCGGCCAGCGGCACCAGGTGCTCGGCCACCGACTGGATGGCAGCATCATTGACCAGCGCATCGCCACTCTTGGCGACCAGCACCGGGTCGAGCACGACCCAGCGCGGGCGACGCTGCTGAAGGCGGTCGGCGAGCATTTCCACCACCAGCGGATCGGCCACCATGCCGATCTTGGCGGCGCGGATATCGAGATCATCCAGCACGGCGTCCAGCTGTGCGGCGATGAATTCCCGCGAGACCGCCTCCACGCTGCGCACACCGCAGGTATTCTGCGCCGTCAGCGCCGTGATCACGCTGGCCCCGTAGGCGCCCAGCGCAGAGAATGTCTTGAGGTCCGCCTGAATGCCGGCTCCCCCGGAGGGGTCTGAGCCCGCTATCGTCAGGACGCACGGAATATGCATGCAGGAAGCTCCCGAAATATGGCTTTGACGTGCCAACAGCATACCCGAGCTGAGGAGGGAAGAAAGCCACCCCCAGCGCCCTGCCACCGTGAAAAACAGAAGAAAGTGATATGAATGAAGTGGCCCTACTGTCATTGCCGGCATTGACCTCGCTCGCCGTGATCTCGCTGGCCAGCGCCACCCTGCTGCCCGGCGGATCGGAGGCGGCCCTCGCGGGGCTGTGGTGCCAGGGGCACGCGCCCTGGGCGCTATGGATCGCGGCGACGCTGGGCAACACGCTCGGCAGCCTGATCAACGTCGCCCTGGGGCGTGGCGCCCGTCGTCTGCGCACACGGCGCTGGTTTCCGGTCTCGCGGCGCGCATTGGCGCGCGGCACCCTGTGGTATCGCCGCTTCGGCGCCTGGAGCCTGCTGCTGAGCTGGGCCCCGCTGATCGGCGACCCGCTGACGGTGCTGGCAGGTATCTTCCGGCTGGCGTGGTGGAAAAGCATCGTCCTGATCGTGATCGCCAAGGGCGGACGCTATGCATTGCTGCTGCTGGCAGCCGACCTGTGGCTGACGCCCTGGTGCCAATGACCGCCGCACGGCTGCTGCTCCTGCTCCTGCTCCTGTTCCTAACCTCACCCTCGTCTTTGTCCCTGCTGCCTCAGACAGTCGCTTGAATGAGATCGCAGACACGCAAGGCGAGGATGCGTGCTATGCTGACAGGCGCCATGCTGCACTGCACAATAAAAGCACTTTCATTGCTTTTCACCAGTGCCTCATTGCCTTGATCAGGTGCTTCGCTGCCCTTGATATGCACCTCGTCACCCTTGCGCCGCCTCCACGAGCCCACGCCTCCCCCATCACATGGCGTCACGCTCGCGACGGTCCCCCTGACCTCGGGCATTCCCCGGCGGAGTGCTGCACTGCTAGAGAGGAGAAGGTTTCATGCGTGATACATCCTGCGACTTCTGCGCCGATGCGCTCAATATTCTGGTGCTGCAAGGCGGTGGTGCGCTCGGCGCCTACCAGATCGGCATCTTCGAGGCGCTGGCCGAAGCCGGCATCCAGCCCGACTGGGTGGTCGGCACCTCGGTCGGCGCCATCAATGGTGCCCTGATCGCCGGCAATCCGGAGGGCGAGCGCCTCAAGGCCCTCGAGTCATTCTGGTATGGCATCGCCCAACCCGCTGCCAGCATGGGGCCCGCCTTTCATCCGTGGGAGCGCAGTGTCGCGCGTACCTCCGCCATGCTGTGGGGCATTCCGGGCTTCTTCCGCCCGCGCCCGCTGTGGACGGTACCGATCTGGCAGAGCTTCTTCGGCGAGCCGCCCAGCCTCTACGACACCGAGCCGCTGGGCGACACGCTCAACCGGCTGGTGGACTTCGAGCGCCTGGATGCCCGCCACCCGGAGAACGTTCGCCTGTCGGTCGGGGCGGTGAATATCGGCAGCGGCGCGCTGCGCTACTTCGATTCCTCGCATGAAGCGCTGGATCACCGCCATATTCTGGCCAGCGGCGCCCTGCCACCGGCCTTCCCGCCGGTGTGGGTCGATGGCGAAGCCTATTGGGATGGCGGCCTGTACTCCAATACGCCCGTCAGTTGGGTGCTGTCGGAGCGTCCGCATGGCGAGACGGTGGTCAACTGCTACGTGATCGACCTGTGGAGTGCCGATGGCAAGGTGCCGGAGACATTGCAGGAGGCGCAGCTGCGCGAGAAGGACATCCAGTATTCCAGCCGTGCCGGCGAGCACCTCAATCTGCTGGAGGAGAATCAGGCGCTGCGCATGGGAATCGAGAATCTCGCCGACCATCTGCCGGAGGAGCTGCGCCAGTCGCCGAAGATCCAGCGCATCCTCGCCATGACCCAGCAGCCCTCGATCAACGTGGTGCGTCTGCTGGCCTCGGCGCGCCCGGGCGAGACCTCACTGAAGGATATCGACTTCTCGCGCGCGACCATCGACTCGCGTCGCGACAGTGGCTATCAGGACATGCAGGAAGTGCTGAGCCGTTGCAGCCAGTTTGCGCCGCTGCCGGAGGATATCGGGGTCATCGTGCGCAACTTCACGCGCAACGCCGAGGGCGAGCTGGTCAGCCTGTCGACGCCGGAGGCAAGCTCCAGCGACGATGACGAGGCGAGCATCACGGCAGAGGACCTGCCCAGCCAGGCGACCGGCAGCTGAGCAGCGCTGACGACGATTCAGCACGATCTATCCACACCCCATCGCAGCCGTCACGCACTGGCGGCGCGCCAGGCGGGTGTGGATAACCCGGTGTCGGCAAGACGCCACCCGCCGGGTGGCCTCACCCGCGAGGCTGCGCGGCCCCGAGCCGTGAACACTCCTCGCGGGTAAGCTCGCGCCACTCCCCCGGCGCCAGCCCCTCGAGGCTCAAGCCCGCCACCGACTCACGGTGCAGCCACACCACGCGATTGCCCAGGCTGCGCCACAGTCGCTTGACGTGATGATGGCGGCCCTCGTGCAGCGTCAGGCGTGCCTGATCCGCGGTGAGAAACGCAAGCTGTGCCGGCAGTGTCGGGCGCGGATCATGTTCGAGCAGCACCCCCTGGCGAACCTGTGCGATGGCGCTTTCCTGTTCGGCCTCCGACAGGGGCCGCTCCAGCCCCATGCGATAGCGCTTGGCGGGACCCTCGAGCCCGGCATCACTGATGCGCGCCGAGACTTCGCCGTCGTTGGTCAGCAGCAGGGCACCGGTCGTCGCACGGTCGAGACGCCCGACATGGTGAATCTCGGCTAGCCAGCCGCTGTCCTCGTCGCGTGCATTCAGCGTGTCACGCAGCACATCGATCACGGTGGGGTGTTCGGGGTCATGACAGGCCGTCACGACCCCGGCGGGCTTGTTGAGCAGGATATGACGCGGACGCCGCGCGACCTGCAGGCAGACGGTCGCGTCAGGCGCTGACAGGTGGATGTCATCGAAGGGGCCGACCTCATGCAGCGGGTCACTGATCGTCGCGCCGTTGACCCGCACGCGCCCCGCCGCCAGCGCCGAGAGCGCATGACGACGGTTGAGCTGTGGCTGACGTGTCAGCCAGCGGTCCAGCCGCATGGCCTAGTCCGCCGCCTTGAGCTGAGCTTCCATCTCTTCCAGCGCTTCCTGAGCCTCGAACCATTCGGCTTCGGCCTCATCGAGGCGACTCTTGATCTCGCCCTGGCTGGCCAGCAGCTTGGTCAGCTCCGCCTTGCGGTCCGCCTCGTAGAGCGTGGCATCGCCCAGCGCTTCCTCGATCTTGTCCAGCTCGCCCTGCGCCTTGCTCATCTTCTGCTCGGCCTTGTCGCTGACCTTCTTGAGCGGACGCAGCTTCTCGCGCAGTTCAGCCGCCTGACGGCGCGCTTCCTTGCGGTCCGGCGTGCGCGTGCTGTCAGTCCCCGCATCGGCATCCTTCTGGGCGCGCGCTTCCCGCCGCTCGCCCTCGACCCGCGCCTTGAGCCAGGCACGGTAGTCATCCAGATCACCATCGAAGGGCGTCACGCGGCCATCGGCGATGCACCAGAATTCATCGACGCAGGCACGCAGCAGGTGGCGGTCGTGGGAGACCAGAATCACGGTGCCCTCGAAGGTCGCCAGTGCATCGGTGAGCGCCTCGCGCATGTCGAGGTCCAGGTGGTTGGTCGGCTCATCCAGCAGCAGTAGATTGGGCTTCTGCCACGCGATCAGCGACAGCGCCAGACGCGCCTTCTCGCCACCGGAGAACGACTCCACCGTGGCGTAGACCTCATCGCCGTGGAAGCCGAAGCTGCCGAGGAAGGTGCGGATCTCCAGCTCGCCCGCCGACGGTGACAGGCGCAGCACATGATTGAAGGGCGTCGAGGACAGGTCGAGCCCGTCCACCTGATGCTGGGCGAAGTAGCCGATGGCCAGATGCTCGCCGGCGGTACGCTGCCCCTCGACCAGCGCAAGCTCGCCGGTGAGCGCCTTGATCAGCGTCGACTTGCCGGCGCCGTTGGGGCCGAGCAGACCGATGCGCTGCCCCGGCAGCAGCGAGAAGCGCACCCCGGAGAGCTGCGGCGGCTGACCGGGATAGCCGATCACCGCGCGGTCCAGCCCCAGCAGCGGATGCGAGATCTTGTCGGAGCACGGGATGGTGAAGTGGAACGGGGAATCGGCCTTGACCGCCGCCGTCTCTTCCATGCGCTCCAGCATCTTCATGCGGCTCTGGGCCTGACGTGCCTTGGTGGCCTTGGCCTTGAAACGACGCACGAAATCCTCGATCTCGGCGCGCCGCGCCATGGTCTTCTCGTGCTCGACCTGCTCGCGCACCAGACGCTCGGAACGCGTGCGCTCGAAGCGGCTGTAGTTGCCCTTGTAGACCACCAGCTTGCGGCGATCGAAGTGAATGATGTGATCACACACCGCATCGAGGAAGTCGCGGTCGTGGGAGATCAGCAGCAGCGCGCCGGGATAACGCGCCAGCCATTGCTCAAGCCACAGCAGCGCATCGAGATCCAGGTGGTTGGTCGGCTCATCCAGCAGCAGCAGGTCAGAGGGCGTGAACAGGGTACGCGCCAGATTGGCACGCATGCGCCAGCCACCCGAGAAGGCCGCCAGCGGCTGACTGAGCTGCGCCTGACTGAAGCCGAGGCCGACCAGCAGCTGCTCGGCACGTGCCCGTGCGGTATAGCCATCGAGGGTGTCGAAGTGGGCGTGCAGCTCGGCCTGACGCTGGTGCTCGCCGCTCTCTTCGGCGGCCGCCAGGGCGCGCTCGGTCTCGCGCAGCGCGTGGTCTCCGTCCATGACGTAGTCGACGATCGGACGCTCCAGCGCATCGATTTCCTGCGCCATGTGCGCGACACGCACGCCACCGGCCAGCGATACCGTGCCGCTGTCGGGCGTCAGCTCGCCGAGGATCAGGCCGAACAGGCTCGACTTGCCGGCGCCGTTGGGGCCGACGATACCGGCCTTGTGACCGGCATGCAGCGTCAGGTCCGCTTCGTCGATCAGCGGTGCTCCGCCGCGTTGCAGGGCGAGCTGGCGCAGTGCAATCATGACAACCTCGATCAGAAAATACGGGGGACGTCGGGCTCCCGTTCACCGCCACCGACACGAGCGCTACGACTCAGCAAGCTGCTGGGTGCGACTCGTGAAGAGACATCATCCGTGACATACGAAGAGGCCGACTTGATGGGCGCATATTCTATCGGATTGTGGGACTACGCGCTGTCTCTGTATGCCCTGCCCGGCGAGGTCGGCTCTGCGGGCAACCCTCAGCCGACGCCGGACATGATGAGTACCTGCCTGCTGCTGCAGGACGAGGCGGGCCTCGATGTCTGCGAGCTGCTGTGGATTCACTGGCTGTCCGCCCACGGCATCGCCCTGGCCGCCTCGCCCACTCGCCTGCTGGAAGACGTGCGCGACTGGCAGGGCTGGATGACCGGCATGCTGCGCGAGCGGCGCCGCCAGCTGAAGCAGGAGCTGACGACGCTGCCCGCGACCCAGGACCCGGCCGCGGTGCAACGCCTGGAACGCCTCTATCAGCAGCTCAAGGCCTGCGAGCTTTCCGCCGAGCAGGAGACCCTCGCCCAGCTGGAAGAGCTGAGTCCTGCGCTGTCGTCAGCCGAAGGCGCGACCGGCCTGCGGGCGCCCTTCGCGCATGTCGCGGACCCGCTGCAGGCCTTTCAGCAATCGCTGGCCCTGCTGAGCGGCAAGACGACCCTCACCGTGGGGGACCACCCGTCGGCACGTGCCCTGCGCAGGCTGGCACTGGCCCGCGTGCCCGCCGGCGCCTGACAACGCCAGCGAGATGCGGAACTTGTACGCGGCTGGTAGAGTCGGAGTAACACTAGTGCCCGAGGCAGGCCATGCCGCCTCGGTGCCAATTGCGTGTTTCGGGCCCGTCTCAGGCCCATTCCATCCTGAAGGAGTTTTCATGAAACAGCTGGTCAGTGCCGTCGCGCTCGGCGCCCTCCTGGTCACCCCGTTCAGCTTTGCCGCCGATGACAGCCTCGCAGACGAGCAGGCACAGCTCAGCTATGGCATCGGTGCAACTCTGGGCAAGAGCCTCTCCCAGGACATCACCGATCTGGATCTCGACGCCTTCACTCAAGCCGTGCGTGATGTCTACGCCAAGGGCGACATGAAGATGAGCGACCAGGAAATCGCGGATTCGCTTTCCCGCTTCCAGCAGAAGAAGATGGAAGAGCAGAAGAAGATGGTCGAGCAGGAAGCGACCGACAACAAGGCAGAGGGTGACAAGTTCCTCGCCGACAACGCCAAGAAGGACGGCGTGAAGACACTGGATTCCGGCCTGCAGTACAAGGTGCTGGAATCCGGTGACGGCGCGACCCCATCCGCTGAAGATACCGTCAAGGTGAACTACGAAGGCAAGCTGCTGGACGGCACCGTCTTCGACAGCTCCTACCAGCGTGGCGAGCCGGTCAGCTTCAAGGTCAACCAGGTCATCAAGGGCTGGCAGGAAGCACTGCAGGAAATGAGCGTCGGCGATACCTGGATGCTCTACGTCCCGGCCGAGCTTGCCTACGGCAAGGCTGGCACCGGCGGCCCGATCGGCCCGAACGAGACGCTGACCTTCAAGGTCGAGCTGCTCGACGTGACCAAGGCCGACGCCAAGCAGTAATGGCGGCGTGAGCCGCCCCTGCTGGTAACCGGCAAGCACTGCTGCCGGTAGCAACGAAAGAGCCGCCCATCGGGCGGCTCTTTGCGTTTCTGGCAAGGCCGGATGAGGGCCAGTGGCAAGCTCATCCAAGCGCATGCTGCGCACAGGACAACGGTGCATGCCATCACTACGGCAATGGCTGATGTCCGCTGATTCTCCCCTCCAGAAGGCCCGGTGCGGACGCCGCCAGCCTGTGGATAAATCTGTGGGGAAGCTATTGACCACAGGTTGACAACCGGCCTTTCCGGGGCCTGTCGCGGCAGTGATGCTGGTTGAACGCAAAGCAACCACTGACTTGATATTTTTAGTCGATATCGCGTAACAGTTTGTTTTTACTAGCCTTTATAAATCAGCACTTGACGGCACTGCGTTGCGTGTTCGAGGCGTCATGATTATCCACAAAATTTTCCTTGAGCGCTTGCCAACTTGTGGACAATGTGTATTTCACCCCTGAGAAAGGCCTCAAGACGCGGCGCATTCAGCGGGTGCCTCGCAGCGCTCAATCGGCGGTCGCGCTCAGGACGCGCGTCACGCCAGCGCGAACACCGGCCGGCCCCGGCGTGAATGGAATGCGATCATAGATGCGCCCCTGGGCAGAGACGAGATAGAGCGCGGCACCATGATCGATGGTGTAACCCAGCGCGGAGTCCTGCGCCTCGACACGCCGATAGCTGACGCCATAGCGCCGCGCCACATCGGCGAGTGCCGCCTGACTGCCGGTGATGCCCTGAAAGCGCGGCCCGAAGTGCCCGGTGTATTCGGCCAGCCGGGCAGGGGTGTCGCGCTCGGGGTCCAGCGACACCATCACCGGCACCACACGCGCCGCCGCCTGCGGTGGCAGTTCAGACATCACCTGACGCAGCGCCGCCAGCGTCATCGGGCAGACATCCGGGCACTGGGTATAGCCGAAGTAGAGCGCGACGACCGGCGTGGCCTGCGCGTCTGCGGCCTCGCCCATCGTCACCTCCGCGAGCGTGAAGTCACCCTGCTGTGATTCGAGCTGGATGGGGCCGCCCAGGCTGGCCCAGGCCTGCATGCCCGCGACCGGCGCCAGATCCCGCTGCGCCTGCTGCCAGGCGACACCGGCACCGATCACGGCCGCCAGGCCGACGGCACCCAGCAGCCACCAGCGTCTGGCGACGCCCTTGTCCAGCTGATGGCTCTCTTGTCGGCGAGTGCCTGCCTGCCCGTCCTGTGACTTTCGCTCTGCGCCCATCCCTGCCTCCCGGTGCCTTCATGCCTGAAACGACGCCCCTGCCGGCCGGGCTCAGCGCCAGCGGCTAGCTGCCCTGATGCGTCGGGCGGGTATCACTGCGAAACAATTGATCGACCGAGCTTTCGAGCTGCTCCGCCGTGGTGGCCTGCGGGTGGCTATCGAAATCGAACCAGCTGCCCAGTCGGCCACGCTCGGTGGTGACGATCACCTGCGCACGCCACGCCATGGTCGCGCTGCTGCAGAACCCCAGCTGCCCTTCACCCTGCCAATGCTGGCGCTCGAGACTCTGGGCATCGGTGGTATTCAGCACGCTGCGCTTCACGCCCATGTCCATGTGGCGGCCGATGAAGTCCACCTCGACCCCCTCCGGTGAGACGCCTTCCGTCATCACACGAATGCCCAGCGGCGTCAGCGGACTGATATCGCCCTCCAGCGCCAGGGTAATACGCCCGAAGCGGCCCAGCTCGGCAGTACAGGGGGCATGATTGAGCTCGCAGGACTGATTGGGCGCAAACCAGGTCACCTTGCCGTTGCTGCCATCGCGTACCAGGTAATAGTCGATCAGGTAATACAGCGAGACCACGATGGTGATCAGCGTGACGATGATCAGCAGATTGAGCAGCCGCGGGCGGGCATTGTCTTCTTCTACGCGATACATGGCAGTTCCGGCAACGGTCCGGCAGCGCATCGACAGGCAAGGCGCCCCGAATGGGAAAGAAAGTGACGTGATGGGAATGGTCTGCGCTCAGTCACGACATGACGGCACGCGTGACCGGCGAACAAGACCTGAGTCCAAGTGCAGCGCTGAGCGAGTCATGACAAGCTTACCAGCCCGCCTCACCGCGGCAGCAGGCGAGACATCATGTCACGCGCACGCCACATCGCTCTCAAGGCATTCGCACTCAGCCCCGACAAGGAGTCAGCATGGCAAGTGTACAGCAGGCGCTCGGCCCCCTCTTCCTGTTGATCCTCGCGGGGGCGCTACTCGGGTGGAAGCGTTTCCCCGGCGAAGGCTTCTGGAGCGAACTGGAACGCCTGATCTATTACGTGCTGTTCCCCGCCATGCTGGTGTCCACGCTGGCACGCGCCGACATGGCCAGCGTGCCGGTCGTGGCGCTGGCCAGCGTGATGCTGGGCGCGATGCTGCTGTTCGCCGCCGCGCTATGGCTGAGCTGGCGTCACGCGCCGGACTGGCTGAGCCGTCATATGGGCGACGCCGCCTCCTTTACCTCGCTCTTCCAGGGCAGCATCCGCTTCAACAGCTACGTCGGCGTGGCCGGGGCAGCAGCGCTGCATGGCAGTGCCGGGGCAACCGTCGCGGCCGTGGCGCTGGCGCTGATGGTGCCGGCCGCCAACCTGCTGTGCGTGATGGCCTTCATCGGGGCAGGCACCCTGGGCGAAGGCGGCCTGCTGCGCTCGCTCAAGGCGCTGACCCGCAATCCGCTGGTGCTGGCGTGTCTGGCCGGCACGGCGCTCAACCTGAGCGGCATCGGCTTGCCGGGCTGGAGTGGTGACGCCATCAGCCTGCTGGGGCGCGCCGCCTTGCCGCTCGGCCTGGTCGCGGTGGGCGTGGCGCTGCGTCCGCGTGTACTGGTGAGTAGTGGCAGCGTGGCGTGGCTGGCGAGCCTGCTGAAGCTGCTGGCGATGCCGGCACTGGTGGTCGTGCTCTGCCGGTGGTTCGGCCTCGAGGGAGTGGCGCGTGATGTGGCGATTCTGTTCGCGGCGCTGCCCACCGCGACCTCCGCCTATATTCTGGCCCGCCAGCTAGGCGGCAATGCCGAGCTGATGGCGGCCTTGATCACCGCCCAGACGCTGCTGGCGATGCTGACCCTGCCCCTGTGGCTGGCGACCTGAGCTCCTGTCGAGCTGTCGAGCTGTCGAGCTGTCGACCGCACATCCGAACGCGACGTGAGAGCTCGCAGTATGCGCAGCGCACAACAAAATGCGCAAAGCGCACAACAAAAAGGGCATCCCCAGATGAGGATGCCCAAGACCGTGACTAGCTTGATGAGGAGAAACACCGTAGCGGGGGCCTGACTCCGCCGCTACGGCTGGGCTTGCGCCCTGCGATGTCTGCCCGGACACCGCACAGACAAGATAATCATTCTCATTTGCTTTTGCAAGGCAAATGCGAAGAATTTCTATTTAAGCTTTGTCTTGTGCATCCTTGAGCGAGAACACCCTCAGTTCCGCATGCAATTCGACCTCCAACGCCGTCATGGCTTCCGCACGCGCCAGGCCATCACGCTCGGCGCGATACAGATGCGGGGTCATGGTCAGCAGGTCCCGAATCTGCTCATTGCTGGTCAAAGACAGCCCCGCATGCAGATGCTCGACCTCGCCACTGATGGCGAAGCCAGCAGACTCGGCAGCGCTCAGTCCAGCCTGGCCACGCGCGGGCTTCAGCTCGCGGTAGAGAATCTTGCGCAACGCCAGCAGGTGCTCGGCCCCCGCTTCCAGCAGCACGACGTGGCCACCGGGCTTGAGGACACGCGCGAACTCCTGCCAGACAGGGAAGCCGAAGGCGCAGATGACGACATCCACACATGCATCTTCCAGCGGTAGGGCCGCGTTGGTGCCCACCAGCCAGGCGGCATCACGTGACTGCTTCGCCGCGGCCAGCACCGCGTGCTTGGAGATATCCAACCCCGCCGCCGTCAGCGAGAGATTCTGCTCACCGGCAGCGCACGCCAGCTGACGCAGATAGAAGCCTTCGCCGCAGCCGGCATCCAGCACGGCCAGCGGCGCCTGAGTCGTCTGGGCCGCCGCCAATGCCAGCACACGGCTGGCCAGGGCCGCCGCCAACGGCTGATAGCCGCCGAGGGCGAACAGGCGCTGACGGGCACTCACCATCGCCTTGCTGTCGCCGGGGTCCAGGCTGCGCTTGCGCTGCACCGGCAGCAGATTGACATGCCCCTGGCGTGCGATATCGAAGCGATGCCCGTCGGCACAGCACCAGCTCTGGCCATCACGTACCAGCGGCTGGGCATCCAGCGGACAGGTCAGGGCCGTCAGCGGGGTCATGGTCGGGCGATCAGCCGAGTCGGCGGTAGGCGTCGTCATGGTCAGCAACTCTCGGGACGAGGAAAGAAAGGGGCAGCAAACACGGCAAGCGGCACAGGCCGCCACGCAGGCAAATGGCCTTGGCACGCAAACCGCGCCATGGCGATGGGCCTCACACGCAAGCGGCCACCCGAAGGCGGCCGCGATGCAGCGTCATGAAGACGCCTCCACTGCGCATGAGGCGCTGATCAGTCCTGCTTGACGAAGATCAGGTCCCACACGCCGTGGCCGAGACGCTCGCCGCGCTGTTCGAACTTGGTCAGCGGACGGAAGTCCGGACGCGGCACGTAGGGCGCGGTTTCCGCCGGAGCGGTGTTGGCAAAGCCCGGCGCTTCGGCCATCTCTTCCGCCATCGCTTCGGCGTAGTTGGCCCAGTCGGTGGCCATGTGGAAGTGGCCGCCCGGCTTGAGCACACGACGCACCAGCTCGACGAAGGCCGGCTGAACGATACGACGCTTGTGGTGCTTCTTCTTCGGCCACGGGTCCGGGAAGAACAGCTGGAAGGTGTCGGCGCAACCGGCCGGCACGCAATCCGCCAGCACTTCCAGCGCGTCGTGACGATAGACACGCAGGTTGGTCAGGCCCAGCTTGTCGACATCATCCAGCAGCTTGCCGACGCCCGGCGCGTGCACTTCGATGCCGATGAAGTCGGTGTCCGGGTTGGCCTGCGCCTGTTCACACAGTGACTTGCCCATGCCGAAGCCGACTTCGATCACCAGCGGCGCCCGACGCCCGAACAGCGCTTCGAGATCCAGCTCGCCCTGCTCGTGACGCAGGCCAAGGCGCGGGAAGACCTCTTCGAGCCCACGGGTCTGGGCCTGGGTCATGCGGCCACCACGAATCACGTAGCTCTTGATGCCACGCTTGCGGGCGACGGCTTCATCGGCAACGGAAGGGGTCGCTGGCGCGCTTTCGGTCTGCACGCTTTCGGGCTGCGCGCGCTCGTTCTGCACACTCTCTTGCTGCGCATCGTCAGCGGGAGCAGAAGTGGACGTGTCGTCCTGCGGCTTGGAAGTCTCGTCAGTCATGGGGTCGTCTTGGTCTTTGCATGAACGATGCGCGAGCATCGGATTCGAATGTTTCAGGGCTCAGCCAGTGATCAGGCCAGCGCCCGGTGAGGAGGCACGTGCCGTCAGGCGAGTCGGCATGCGGCCGGCCAGGAAGGCACCACGGCCGGAAATCACGGCCTGACGCATGGCATCTGCCATCAACAGCGGCTGGCGCGCGTGGGCGATGGCGCTGTTCATCAGCACGCCATCACAGCCCAGTTCCATGGCGAAGGCGGCTTCTGACGCCGTACCCAGACCGGCATCGACCAGCACCGGCACATTGGCGCGCTCGATGATCAGCGATAGGGTGTGCGGGTTGAGAATGCCGAGGCCGGAACCGATCAGCGAGCCCAGCGGCATGATGGCGCAGCAGCCGATCTCCTCGAGCTGGCGCGCGACGATGGGGTCGTCGGAGGTATACACCATCACGTCGAAGCCATCGGCGACCAGCTCTTCAGCGGCCTTGAGCGTCTCGACGATATTGGGATACAGCGTGTCCTGATCGCCCAGCACTTCCAGCTTGACCAGGTTGTGGCCATCCAGCAGTTCACGAGCCAGCTTGCAGGTACGCACCGCGTCACGCGCGTTGTAGCAGCCGGCGGTGTTGGGCAGGAAGGTATAGCGATCCGGTGACAGCACGTCGAGCAGGTTCGGCTCGTCAGCGTTCTGACCCAGGTTGGTACGGCGGACCGCAAAGGTGACCACTTCCGCGCCGGACGTCTCGATGGCGGAGCGTGTCTCGTCCATGTCCTTGTACTTGCCGGTACCGACCAGCAGGCGCGAGGAGAACTCGCGACCGGCGACGATCAACGGGCTGTCGCCGGCGACCTGGGTGACGGGATTGTTCAATGTCGGGGCAGAACTGTCTGTCATGATGACCTCATCGAGCTGGACGTGAACGCGCTGAGCGCGAGCGAGTAGTGAAAAGTGTCAATCCTGGAAACAGGACGGATCAGCCACCACCGATGGCATGGACGATCTCGATGCGGTCACCGGCATGCAGACGGGTGTCGGCGTGCGCGCTACGTGGCACGATGTCTTCATTGCGTTCCACTGCCAGTCGGCGGCCCTGAAGACCGAGACTCTCGACCAGAGCGGCAATCGTCGTGTCGTCCGTCACCACGTGGTCTTCACCGTTGAGCTGTATCTGCATGCTGTCCTCCCGCGAAAAGAGGCCGCTATTGTAGCGGCTTTACGTGGACAGGCGTAGGCACATCGTGCCGCGCCACCTGCCCTCAAGGAATTATTGTCTATGCGTCACAACGACTCCCACTCCCGCCACTGGTGGCTGGCCATGGGACTGGCCGGCATGTCCACCGTCGCGCTGGGTGCCTTCGCCAGCCATGGCCTGCGCGGCACCCTGAGCGCGGACATGCTGCGCGTGTTCGAGACCGGCGTCCGCTATCAGATGTGGCACGTGCTGGCGGCGGTCGGGGTACTCGCCTGGCGCTCGGTGCAGCCGCTGCGCGGCCAGATGCTGACGCTGGGGCTGTGGGCCGCCGGCATCCTGATGTTCTCGGGGTCGCTGTATGCCCTGGCGACCACGGCGCGCACCCAGCTGGGCATCATCACGCCCATCGGCGGCCTGCTGCTGATCGCCGGCTGGCTGAGCCTGGCCGTCACCGGCTGGCGTCAGCGCGGCAGCGAAGAGAAGGATATCAACAAGCTGTAGCGGACTGGCCCAAGGCGTGGCCCACGACCGCCCCGGGGTCAGTCATCGCTGTCCGGCAAGGTATAGGTCGCGGTCACGATGGCGACCGGGTCGGTGTCACCGTGGCTGAAAAGCTCGATCTCGCCGACGGCCAGTCGCCGGCCCAGCTTGCGGATACGCGCGGTGGCCATCAGGTCGCGGTCGCCGCGCGCGCGACGCAGGAAGTGGATGCTGAGGTCACTGGTGACGGCCATCGGCTCCGGGCCGATCTCGCCGAGAATCGCGACATACAGGCAGACATCCGCCAGCGCCATCATCGTCGGCCCGGACACGCAGCTGCCGGGACGCAAGTGCTCGTCCTCGATGGCCAGCCCCATGGTCGCCCAGCGATCGCCGACGGCCTCGATGGTACCCAGACGCTGGGGGAAGACTTCATCGAGGAAATCCTCGATGGCGGCGGCGCTCATCACGGGCATGACATTCTCCTCGACACACTGGGTCCGATCGCGCGGTTACGCGGTTTCTGGGGCAAGGCTAGCGGCAAATGCGGTCTCGGGAAACATGCGCCTGGCAAAATAGTGGCCGGGCAATTCCTGCTCGCCGACAGACGATAACGGCGACCCAGGGTCGCCGTTGTCGTGTTCACTGTTTCCTGTCGTCAGCCGCCCTGCGATCAGCGCGCCTGCTGCTTTTTCTCGAGACGACGGCGATGCAGGACCGGCTCGGTGTAGCCGCTCGGCTGCACGCGACCCTGGAAGACCAGCTCGCAGGCGGCCTGGAAGGCGATGGAGCCCTCGAGGTCATCCGTCATCGCCTGATAGCTGGGGTCCGCGGCATTCTGGCGGTCCACCACGCCGGCCATGCGCTCCAGCGTGTCCTGCACCTGGGCAGTGTCGACGATGCCGTGATGCAGCCAGTTGGCGATGTGCTGGCTGGAGATGCGCAGCGTGGCGCGGTCTTCCATCAGGCCGACATCATGGATGTCCGGCACCTTGGAGCAGCCGGTGCCGTGATCGATCCAGCGCACCACATAGCCGAGAATCCCCTGGGCATTGTTGTCCAGCTCGGCCTGGATCTCCTCGGCACTCCACTGGGGGTCGAGCTCCAGCGGGATGGTCAGCAGGTCATCGAGGCTGGCACGCGGACGGCTGAGCAGATCATGCTGCACGTCCTTCACCGAGACCTGGTGATAGTGCAGCGCATGCAGCACGGCGGCGGTCGGTGACGGCACCCAGGCGGTGTTGGCACCGGCGCGCGGATGGCCGATCTTCTGCTCGAGCATCGCGGCCATCAGGTCGGGCATGGCCCACATGCCCTTGCCGATCTGGGCACGGCCCCGCAGGCCACATTCCAGGCCGACATCCACGTTCCATTTCTCGTAGGCCTGAATCCAGGCGGCGCCCTTCATGTCGCCCTTGCGCAGCATCGGGCCGGCTTCCATCGAGGTGTGCATCTCGTCACCGGTGCGGTCCAGGAAGCCGGTGTTGATGAAGGCCACGCGGGAACTGGCGGCCGCGATGCAGGCCTTGAGGTTGACGGTGGTGCGGCGCTCCTCATCCATGATGCCCATCTTGAGCGTGGAGTCCGGCAGGCCCAGCAGCTGCTCGACCCGCGCGAACAGTTCATCGGCGAAGGCGACTTCCTCGGGGCCATGCATCTTGGGCTTGACGATGTAGACGGAGCCGGTGCGCGAGTTGCAGATGCCGCCGCGGTCCTGCTTGTCGCCCTTGAGGTCGTGCAGCGCGATCAGGCTGGTGAAAATGGCGTCCATGATGCCTTCCGGCGCTTCGCTGCCGTCCTCGAGCAGGATGGCCGGGTTGGTCATCAGATGACCGACGTTGCGAATCAGCATCAGCGAGCGACCATGCAGCACGCGCGTGGTGCCATCGGCGCCGGTGTATTCGCGGTCCGCATTCAGCTTGCGCGTCATGCTGCGGCCATTCTTCTCCAGCGTCTCGGTCAGGTCGCCCTTCATCAGGCCCAGCCAGTTGCGATAGACCGTCACCTTGTCTTCGGCATCGACGGCGGCCACCGAGTCCTCGCAGTCCATGATGGTGGAGAGCGCGGCCTCCATGATCAGGTCACTGACGTTGGCGGGATCGGTCTTGCCGATGGGGTGCTCGGCATCGATCACAAGCTCGGCATGCAGGCCGTTGTGGGCGAAGATGATCGCGCTCGGCGCGCTTTCATCGCCGCGATAGCCGAGGAAGCGTTCCGGCGACTTGAGGCTGAGGTCACGCCCTCCGGCACGCACCAGCAGATGACCATCACGAATCGTGTAGCCTTCGCTGTCGTGGTGACTGCCGCCGGCCAGCGGCGCGATGGTATCCAGCACCTGGCGCGCATAGGCGACGACCTTGGCCCCGCGCGCCGGGTTGTAGTCCTTGCCACGCTCGGCGCCATCTTCCTCGCTGATCGCGTCGGTGCCGTAGAGCGCATCATAGAGGGAGCCCCAGCGCGCATTGGCGGCGTTCAGGGCGTAGCGGGCATTCATCACCGGTACCACCAGCTGCGGGCCGGCCTGCTGGCAGATCTCGCTATCCACGAAGGCGGTGCTGGCTTCGACCGTATTCGGCTCCGGCAGCAGATAGCCGATCCTGTGCAGAAACGCCTTGTAGGCCTCGAGGTCTACCTTGCCCGGATGCTCGCGGTGCCAGGCATCGATCTCGCCCTGCAGCTGCTCGCGGGTCGCCAGCAGTTCGCGGTTGCGCGGTGCCAGTTCGTGCAGCAGTGAATCGACACCCGCCCAGAAGGTCTCCGGCGCGATCCCTGTGCCCGGCAGCGCTTCCTGCTCGATGAAGCGGTGCAGGCTGGCGTCGATGGCCAGGCGCTGAAGTTGAATACGGTCGGTCATGCGTTTGCTCTCCCTGAAAACGAATCGCTGGAAACCCTCAACGGCTGACAACACTGCAAGCAGTGGTGTTCAAAAGGATTTTCGCCAGACGGCACTCACTGGCGCGGCGTTTGACGCGACTGCTGACGCGCGACTGCCAGACCAGCGTGAGCCATCGAGACGCCGGGCAGGAAGACGCTGTCACCTGCCCGGCGGGGACGAATCCCATCACCATACCCGATGGCGAGGCCGGCGAAAGGAGTGCTATGACCAATGAACAAGCCCATGGAGCCCGATTACCCGCCCAGCGTTGATTCCGCGTCGCTGTTGTTGCTCGGCGACAGGCGGGGAAAACAGTGAAGAAACACTGTTCTTTGTGTAGCTCGCAGCCGCGCCAGCCGCTAGCATGGCAGCATTATGGAGATGACCATGCCCGATTTCAGTGAACTGCTCGACCACGGCCCCTTTATCCGCCTGCCTGACATGCTGCCGGGCCAGACGTCCAGTCCACTGGAGCGTTACCTGGGCCATTATGGTCTCGATGCGCTGCGCAGCGAGGACATCGCCGTGCATGCCGGCCACCTGGAGGCCGGGGGCTTTCGCCTGTGGGCCCAGCTATGGACACCGCGCAAGCCGCGCGGCACCGTCTTCGTGGTCCACGGCTACTTCGATCACCTCGCCCTCTATCGCCATCTGCTGGCGCACCTGCTGCGCAACGGCTGGCAGGTCGCCTTGTGGGACCTGCCGGGCCATGGCCTGTCATCCGGCGAGCCCGCCTCCATCGATGACTTCGGCGACTATGTCGGCTGCCTGCAGGCCTTCCAGGATTACCTGGAAGACCACAGCCTGGCGCCGCACCCGTGGTTCGGCATCGGCCAGAGCACCGGCGGCTCGGTGCTGGCCACCGACGCCCTGATGCGCGGCGATGAATCGCGCTGGCAGGGAATCGCCCTGCTCGCACCGCTGGTAAGGCCGTGGGGCTGGTCGCAGTCACGCTGGCTGCACAGCATGGCGCGCCCCTTCATCGACTCCATTCCGCGCAAGTACCGCGCGAATACCAATGATGTGGCCTTCTACGAGTTTCTCAGCACCAATGATCCGCTGCAGGCCGATCGCCTCGCGGTGAAGTGGGTAACGGCGATGCGGGAGTGGATTCCCCGACTGCGCGCCCTGCCCCCCTGCTCACTGCCGACCCTGATCCTGCAGGGCGAGCAGGACACCACCGTCGATTGGCAGTGGAATCTCGGCGTGTTGGCCAGCAAGTTCCCCAATGCGCGCATCTACCGCCATCCCGAGGCCCAGCACCATCTGGTCAATGAAGCCGAGCCGATTCGCAAGGAGCTGTTTGCCGAGCTGGACGCCTTTCTCGATGCCCTGTCGCAGCGCCCGTCAGACCTGCCGCAGCAGGGGCGCACGGCATGATGGCCATGCATCGCCTGCGCATGCTGGCCGCGACCCTGCTACTCTCCACGCTGGCGGGCTGCATGAGCCTGGACCAGGTGCCGCGTGCCGAACGCGACCCCATCTATGGTCTCGGCCAGAGCGCGGCGCGCCTGATCGCCGAGCAGTCCTGGACACCCCCTCTCGAGCAACAGGTATTGCTGCTCGCGCCGCCCGAGGTGGATGCCACGCTGCAGGCCAACCCGGGCGCGCTGAACGAGGCGCTGACCCGCGCACTGCTGGCGCTCAAGAACGGGCCTCAGGTGCTCAACTGGAGCACTGACCGCCCTGCCGTCGATAGCCGTCAGTGGCGTCTCGAGACCACTCTCGAGGCCAGCGGCGTCGCACTGACCTTGTCAGACCGCACGCTGCAGCCGTATCAGCTGCAGCTGACGCTGGTCCGCAGCGCCAGCGCCGAGCGCAATGAGACGCGCACCTTCACCCTGAGCGGTGCCTTCGACCAGGCGGCCCTCGAGTCGCTGGCGCGCAATCACCCCGCGCCCTGAGCTCCGAGTCTTGAGTCCTGAGTCTTGCGCCCAGCTGCGCCGTGGCCCCCGCCACCCCTGATTCACCCTTTACCGTTTTCTGCTTTTCCGGAGCCAACATGACCACCGCCAGTCCCCGTCGCTTTCTTGCCCACCTCTATCAGGATGGGCCGCATAACCCGTTCCCCGGCATCAAGGCGCTGGAACGCAGACTGGGACACGCACTGCCATATCAGTATGGCTCCAACGAAGGGCTCGACATGCCGCACCATACGCTGGGCGGCACGCTGGGCACTGCCCTGGCCGACCTGAGCCGCAGCTATGCCGACGCCGATGCCTGGCAACTGCGCCAGCAACTGGCTGAGCGCCTGGGAGTCGCCTACGAGAACCTGCTGGTCGACGCCGGTGCCGACAGCCTGCTGGCACTGGTGATGCGCGCCACCGTCTGTGCGGGCGAGCGCGTGATCACCAGCGCCGGCACCTATCCGACCCTGGCGTACTTCGCCCGCGGGCTGGGTGCCGAGGTCATCGAGGTGCCCTACAGCGAGAGCTTCGCCACGGCCGATGTCGCCTCATCATCGCGACTGGCACCGGACCTCGCGGCGCTGCTCGCCGCGGCAAGGCAGCATGAGGCCCGCGTCGTCTATCTCGCCAACCCCGATAACCCCAGCGGCCACCTGCATTCTGACGCCGATGTGCGCGCTCTGCGCGACGCCCTGCCGGAGAACTGCAGCCTGCTGCTGGACGAGGCCTATCACGACTTCCGCCCGGACGCCGCCCACGCCGGCCATGCGCCGATGGCACGCACCTTCCGCCTGCGTACCTTCTCCAAGGCCTATGGGCTGGCGGGCCTGCGTCTCGGCTTCATGATCGCCGAGCCTGACGATGTCGCCATGCTGACCAAGGTGCGGATTCACTTCGCGGTCAGCGCCCCGGCAATGGCGGCAGGTGAGCTGCTGCTTGCGCACCCTGAAGAGGCGGCAGCGCACGTCGCCGGCGTGATCGACTGTCGCGATCGTCTTGCCGAGCACCTGCGCTCGCTGGGCGCGGAAGTGCTGCCCAGCGCGACCAACTTCCTCTGCGTGCGCCTCAAGAGCGCCGAACTGGCAGCGCAGGTGCAGCAGCAGCTGATGGCTCAAGGCGTGCTGATCACTCGCTCCCCGCATCCTTCGCTTGGCCATATCCTGCGCATCTCGACACTCGAAGACAGTCTGGTACCGGGCCGTCTCGCGCGTCTCGAGCAGGCCATCGCCGAAGAGCGCCGTTCATGAACGATTTATCGTGAGGGCCTCGCGATGACGCTGGTCAGCCTCGCGGCCCGTGCCTTGAGCAGCCTCGCCGTGGTGGGCGCGAGCCTCTGGCTGGTGCCCGCACTGTGGTTCCGCCTGCCGGGACCGGAAGGGCTGCGCACCACCGTGGCTGCTCTCGCAGCGGTGCTGGGGCTCGTGTGCGTGATTGCCCTGTGGTGGCCACAGGCCAGCGCGATTCGCTGGCGGCTGATGGGCGGCTACCTGATGCTGCTGGTCGCAAGCCTTGCCTGGTGGGCCAGCATCACGCCACGGGCGGACCGCGACTGGGCGCCGGAGGTGGCGCATCTGGTCGAGGGGCAGGTGGTCACGCCAGCACGGGACGAGGCATCGCCGGCAAGCGCCAGGGCCGAGGCTGCCACGCAGGGTGAAGTGCTGCATCTCGAGCAGGTACGCAACTTCGTGTGGCACAGCGCCGAGGATTACACGCCGCGCTGGGAAAGCCGCGACTATCCGCTGGAGGAGCTGACCTCGGTGGACCTGCTGACCAGTCACTGGATGGGGCCGCAGATCGCCCACACACTGGTCAGCTTCGGCTTTGCCGATGGCCGCTATCTGGCCTTCTCGGTGGAGATCCGCAAGGAGCGCACCGAGCAGTTCTCGACCCTCGGCGGCATGTTCAAGCAGTACGAACTGGCAGTGATCGCCGCCGACGAACGCGACATCATCCGCGTGCGCAGCAACATGCGCGGCGAACAGGTACACCTCTATCGGGTGCAGATGCCGCGCGAGATGATCCGCGAGCTGTTGCTGGCCTACGTCGACGAAGCCGAGACATTGCGCACTCAGCCACGCTTCTACAACACCGCCACCAGCAACTGCACCACCCTCGTCTACGCGATGATGACGCGCCTGACTGACGGTCTGCCGCTGGACTACCGTCTGCTGCTCTCCGGCTATCTGCCGGAATATGTCGCGGACCAGAACGCCCTGAGTGACGCTGCGCCCTTCGCGGAACTCAAGGCCAGCAGCCTGATCAATCCCGCCGCCATCGCCGCCGATGAGCATCCGGACGGCGACTTCTCACGCCTGATTCGTGAGGGCATCCCCGGCGCGGACAGACCCTCCTACTGAGCCCGAGCAGGGCTGACATCCTGATCCGCCGACATCAGGCGCTGCGCTGCTGGGCACTGGCGCCCGGGCGAGCCGGGTCCCTGCCCATCATGCGGTCCAGCTGGCGATAGCCGATGGCCTCCATCAGCTGCGGCCGCTGCACGCCGTCCTGGTCGATCAGATCACTGAGTGTCAGCGCGACACGCAGCACCCGGTGATAGGCGCGCGCCGAGAGATTGAGGCGTGACAGCACACCGGCCAACCACTGGCGCTCGCCGTCTTCCAGCTGACAGGCGGCTTCCAGCGCATGGGTATCCAGATGAGCATTCAGGCCGCCGCGTGCCAATTGGCGCGCGCGAGCGGCCAGCACTCGTTCGCGCACGCCGGCCGAGGCCTCGCCGGGGGTGGCGGATGTCAGCTCCTCGGCGGGCAGGCCCGGCACCTCGACCTGCAGGTCGATGCGGTCCAGCAACGGGCCGGACAGACGCGCCTGATAGCGCTGGATCTGCGCCGGGGTGCAGCTGCAATTGCGACGACTGTCACCGAGGTAGCCGCAGGGGCAGGGGTTCATCGCCGCCACCAGCTGGAAGCGCGCCGGGAAACGGCGTTGATGGCTGGCGCGCGAGATCAGGATACGGCCACTCTCCAGCGGCTCACGCATCACTTCCAGCACGCCACGGTCAAACTCCGCCAGCTCATCCAGAAACAGCACACCATGATGCGCCAGCGACACCTCGCCCGGACGCGGCTTGGAGCCACCTCCCACCAGCGCGACCCCACTGGCCGTGTGGTGCGGGGCGCGGAATGGCCGCTGCCCCCAGCGCTCCATGATCGGCAGACCACATACCGAGCGCACCGCCGCGACTTCCAGCGCTTCCCCTTCGCCCAGTGGCGGCAAGATGCCGGATAGGCGACTGGCCAGCATCGTCTTGCCGGTGCCCGGCGGACCAGCGAACAGCAGGTTGTGGCCGCCGGCCGCGGCGATCTCCAATGCCCTGCGTGCCTGATGCTGGCCACGCACCTCGCTCAGGTCGGGCTCCGGCAGGCGCGCCTGGGGAATGATCGAACACACATGCGGCGTGAGGCGCTCGCGCCCCAGCAGGTGAGCCACCAACTCCAGCAGATGCCCCACCGCCAGTACTTCCAACTCCTCGGCGAGCGCCGCCTCGTCGGCATTGCCGCGCGGCACCACCAACGTCCGCCCCGCCTTGCGACAGCAGAGTGCGGCTGGCAGCACGCCGGTCACGGCACGGATGCTGCCATCCAGCGCCAGCTCGCCGAGGCACTCCATCGCTGCCACGGCCTCTTCCGGTATCTGCCCTGAGGCGACCAGAATCCCCAGCGCGATGGGCAGATCGAAGCGTCCGCCTTCCTTGGGGAGGTCCGCTGGCGCCAGATTGAGGGTGATGCGCCGCGCCGGAAACTCGAACCCGGCATTGAGCAGCGCACTGCGCACCCGCTCGCGACTCTCCTTCACCGCCGCTTCCGGCAAGCCGACGATGGACAGCCCCGGCAAACCGTTGGAAAGGTGTACCTCCACCTGAACTTCCGGTGCTTCGAGACCAAGTGACGCGCGCGTGCGCAACATTGCCAATGACATGAGCCTTCCCTGCGTGATGCCGCCTCTCAGTTGCACGGCGCAATCGGAGCAGGCACTGGCCTGCCATGAGCATGAAGGCACACACCGCTGCCAACCCTCCCAGCATGGCAAACCTCATACTCCCCAGAAGGCGAGCGCCTCAACGCTCGGGCGCTCGACAATTGCCGCAAGGCTTCGCATACCCCCACGACACTGCCATGCGCCGCCTGGAAATACGTGTTCAGGTGACGATTCTGTCGCCTATAACGTAAATTTCTTTACGCCTCAGGCTCACGCAATTACTGGATACGTAACAAAAAGACAGGCTGTGGATAAGATTACATAATCATTGCGTGTGGACGTTTTTTGAGCGCTCAAAACTTCATCATTCAAGGCACTGATACCATCGATGATCAAGCGAGCCAACGTAAGACCAGGACACCCACAGCCCGACCTCAACTCACAAGCACCAACCAACAGAAATTAAACTCAATAACTGCAGGCAGGGTGCTTGGACGATCGACTCAGTCGAGTGATGAAAGCCATGTCAGAGATCAGATTTAGCCAGAGGGGCTCATGAGGCGCCTGGCGGAGAGGAGTCAGAGAAGGTGCATGCGCTGCGTTCGAGGACTTTGCACGAGCATCGGGTCGTTGATGCCGGGGATTGGCGCCTGAGGACCTGGCGCTGGGTGACGGCTCACGGCTGCCTGGTGATTGAGAGCGTCTGGTGCCCTGCATCTGCGGCTGCGACTGCCATTCCAGCTTCACGCGCCGCGACGCGCCTGGGTGCTGACGCTGCGGGTCGCTCGCCAGCATTGCCGACAAACGCTCGCGGCGAATTAAAAGTAGCGGTTTTGGCAGCACTTTCCACGCAAAAGCGCCTGTTTTGGCGCATTCCAGCGCCGCCAGTCGCCACATGGGCATGGTGTGAGGCCGACTCGATACCTGCCTGCACCAAGAAAGTGCTCATACAGGGCCGATAGCGCCCTCGAGAGAGCCACAAGAGTGCCGCCAGACGGGGACTGCTGTATATTTGATCGGTTGTCCCGGCTTCGCCGGGATGACCGCCAAGCTGTCTCACGGAACGCCGCCGCTGCGCGGCAGAGAATCGTCCAACCCACGGAAAGGGCCAGCCATTCAGGACGACTTCGGCTTGTTTCAGGAGCACTACCCATGCAAGACATGCTTGCCCCACTGGCATCCCTGGCGGATGTGATCGGCATGCTAGGCACCGCTCTGGTCGTCGGCGCCTTCTTCCTGCTGCAGATCGGCAGACTCGATGCCCGCAGCCTGACCTACAACCTGATGAATCTGAGCGGAGCGATCCTGCTGTTGATCAGCCTGTGCATCAATTTCAACCTCGCCAGCTTCGTGATCGAGATCTTCTGGATCATCGCCTCAGTGGTAGGTCTGGTGCGCTGGATGCTGGGCACTCGTCCCCAGACTGCCTGAGGCCGCCCCTCAGAATCAGCGGCGCCCATGACGCAAAAAACCGCCACGCCCCGAAAGGGCGTGGCGGTTTTGGTTCAGCCGTCACCTGACGGAATCAGGCGTCGCGCTGGCGCTCGATCTCCGCGGCGTGACTGGCGGCTTCACGCTTCGCTACCGCGGCTTCCCCCTCGTCATCCACTGGTGTGGCGGGCTCGGCAGCCGGTGCATTGCCCGCTACCAGCCCCTGCTTTTCCAGCAGTGCCTCGAGGGCGATGACCTGCTTTTCCAACGACTCGACGCGGCTGCGCGTACGCGTCAGCACATCCATCATGATGTCGAAGTCTTCACGCGAGACCAGTTCCATGCGGTCGAAGGCACCGCGCATCACCCCTTGCACGGACTTCTGCAGCTCTTCCGGGCCATGCGAGGCATCCTGCAGGCGCTCACCGATCTGCTGGGCCATACGCCCGATGACGTCATTCTTGAACATGCTGCACCTCAGCCGTTGCGGGCCGGCGGCCGCGTCGTGCGGACTGCCGGTCAGAAAATGATGACACCCCTGTACATGGGGCCGTCGTGTCCTGCTGCAAGGATACGCAACCCTGGAGTCGGGTGCATGCCCCGCATCGTCCTGCACCAGACAATCCTCATCGGCAGGCACACACCTGCACCACATTAGCACTTGCCCCCACACCCAAAGGCGCAGAAACAGCACCATTACGGTGCATGCCAGGTGACCTTCGGATTCAGCCATCTTTGCACAGGCCAAAAGACTGTCAGCCATCCTGCGATAACCAGATGAGTTACAAGGATTTTCAGCCGCATGGCACATCTCGTGCGATGCACTTGTCAGGAACAGGCCGCCAGCTCATCTGACTGGCCATGCTTAACAAGAATGATCATTCCGGTAGCGAACGGGGGCAGCACATGAAACTGATCACCGCCATCATCAAACCCTTCAAGTTGGACGACGTGCGAGAAGCACTGGCCGACAACGGCGTGCAGGGGATTACCGTCACCGAAGTGAAGGGCTTCGGACGTCAGAAGGGGCACACCGAGCTGTATCGCGGTGCCGAGTACGTCGTCGACTTCCTTCCCAAGGTCAAGATTGAAGTGGCTGTCGATGACAGCAGTGTGGAATCGGTACTGGACGCCATCACCCAGGCGGCCAACAGCGGCAAGATCGGCGACGGCAAGCTGTTCGTCACTCCGCTGGACGATGTCATCCGTATCCGCACCGGTGAACGCGGCGCCGACGCTGTCTGAGCCCCGCGCACAATAACAAGGAGAACCCCGCATGAACGAGATCATCGAGGTCAAGTACGCACTTGATACCTTCTACTTCCTGGTCTGTGGCGCCCTGGTGCTATGGATGGCAGCCGGCTTTGCCATGCTCGAGGCCGGTCTGGTCCGCGCCAAGAACACCACCGAGATCCTGACCAAGAACGTGGCGCTGTTCGCCATCGCCTGCACCATGTACATGGTCGTCGGTTACCACATCATGTACTCGAGCGCCGAAGGCGGCTTCCTGCCGAGCCTGGGCTTCCTGATCGGTGCCGAGAATACCGCTGAGGAAGCGCTCGCTTCCGGTGGCGACATCTACTACAGCGCACGTTCCGACTTCTTCTTCCAGGTGGTGTTCGTGGCTACCGCCATGTCCATCGTCTCCGGTGCGGTCGCCGAGCGCATGAAGCTGTGGGCCTTCCTGGCCTTCGCCGTGGTCATGACCGGTGTCATCTATCCGGTGCAGGGTTACTGGACCTGGGGTGGCGGCTTCCTGAGCGCAGCGGGCTTCAGCGACTTCGCCGGTTCCGGCATCGTGCACATGGCCGGCGCTTCCGCCGCACTGGCAGGCGTGCTGCTGCTGGGCGCTCGCAAGGGCAAGTACGGCAAGAATGGCGAGATCAATGCCATCCCGGGCGCCAACCTGCCGCTGGCCACGCTGGGTACCTTCATCCTGTGGCTGGGATGGTTGGGCTTCAACGGCGGCTCCGAGCTGGTGCTGTCCAACATCGATGAGGCCAACGCGGTCGCTCAGGTCTTCGTCAACACCAATGCCGCCGCCTGTGGTGGTGTCATCGCCGCGCTGATCCTCGCCCGTCTGTGGTTCCGCAAGGCTGACCTGACCATGGCCCTCAACGGCGCGCTGGCTGGCCTGGTCGCCATCACTGCGGGTCCGCTGGCACCGAGCGTCGGTGCTGCCACCCTGATCGGCGCCATCGGCGGTCTGCTGGTCGTGTTCTCCATCGTCGGTCTCGACAAGCTGAAGATCGATGATCCGGTCGGCGCCATCTCCGTGCACGGTGTGGTCGGTCTCTGGGGTCTGCTGGCCGTGCCGCTGACCAATGACGATGCCACCTTCTCCGCACAGCTGCTGGGCGCCGCCTCCATCTTCGCCTGGGTGTTCATCGCAAGCTTCGTGGTGTGGCTGATCATCAAGGCCGTCATGGGGATTCGCGTCAGCGAGGAAGAAGAGTACGAAGGTGTGGATCTGGCCGAATGTGGCATGGAGGCCTATCCGGAATTCACCTCCAGCCGCAAGTAAGCCTGGACGCGACAGCACCTGCAGCATCAAGACTCCCGCCACCTGGCGGGAGTCTTTTTTCCTGACTGGATAAGCGGTGTATGCTTGAGTCAGAGACCGGCGTGACGAGCAGGCCTCGTTACCCGCACCATCACCCAAGGAGAGACACGATGAAACTGGTCACTGCCATCATCAAGCCATTCAAGCTCGACGACGTGCGCGAATCCCTGTCGGAGATTGGCGTGCAGGGTATCACCGTGACCGAGGTCAAGGGATTCGGCCGCCAGAAGGGCCACACCGAGCTGTATCGGGGTGCCGAGTACGTGGTCGACTTCCTTCCCAAGGTGAAGCTGGAAGTCGCGGTGGATGACGCCATGATCGATTCCGTGATCGAGGCGATCACCAATGTCGCCAATACCGGCAAGATCGGCGACGGCAAGATCTTCGTCTCGCCGCTGGAGCAGGTCATTCGCATCCGTACCGGCGAGACCGGCAAGGACGCCGTCTGAGCCTCTGGCGCAAGCCCCTGGCACTGACGTGCTGCCCCGACGGGTGACATGAGCACACAAAAAAACCGCAGGCCATCGGCCTGCGGTTTTTTCGTTTCAGCACTTGTCGCTCATGCGTGATGCTCGCGGATCACTTCTCGACAAAGGCACGCTCGATCACGTAGTCACCCGGCACGCCCATCTTCGGCGAGATGGCGAAGCCACGCGCATCCAGCATGGCGCTGATGTCGTCGAGCATCGCCGGGCTGCCGCAGATCATGGCGCGGTCGCGCTTCGGGTCCAGCGGCGGCAGGCCGATGTCCTCGAACAGCTTGCCGTTCTCGACCAGATCCGTGATGCGGCCCTGGTTGCGGAACTCCTCGCGCGTCACGGTCGGGTAGTAGATCAGCTTCTCGGCGATCTCTTCGCCCAGATACTCGTGCTTGGGCAGCTCTTCCGCGATCATGTCGGCATAGGCCAGCTCGGAGACATGGCGCACGCCGTGCATCAGGATGATCTTGTCATAGCGCTCATAGGTTTCCGGATCCTGGATGACGCTCAGGAACGGCGCCAGACCGGTGCCGGTGGAGAACAGGTAAAGGTTCTCGCCCGGCAGCAGGTCGTCCAGTACCAGCGTGCCTGTCGGCTTGCGAGAGACCATGATCTGATCGCCCGGCTGCAGGTGCTGCAGGCGTGAGGTCAGCGGGCCGTCCTGCACCTTGATGGAGAAGAACTCGAGGTGCTCCTCGTAGTTCGGGCTGGCGATCGAGTAGGCGCGCATCAGCGGCTTGCCTTCGACTTCCAGGCCGATCATCACGAACTGGCCGTTCTTGAAGCGCAGGCTGTCTTCACGCTGAGTGCGGAAGCTGAACAGCGAATCGTTCCAGTGATGGACGTCGATGACTTCGGTTGTGGTCAGACTGCTCACCTGATGGCCTCCCGGGGCGTGGCCCCTCGAATTCGATATTCTCTATTGGCATAAACAAATAACAGCTTATGACCCAATGAACTATGCAGCGATTGTAGTCACTGCAGGGTTATGCGTTAAATGGCTTATCTGGATATAGGTTATCTAGTTTACCAATATTGGTTGCGAATGAATCGCATTTCAACCTCGATCGTGCAGGGTCCGCCCGCTCTGACGGCGAATCCTGCGTTGCGTTCACTTTCGCCTCCTCATCTCTGCCCCTTCACTGCATGCCCCGGGAGGTCGAATGCGCTACAGCCTTCGCCAGCTGGCCGTCTTCGTGGCGGTCGCGCGGCATGACAATGTCTCGCTTGCCGCCGACAGTCTGGCCATGTCGCAATCAGCGGCCAGCACGGCACTGGCCGAGCTGGAGCGTCAGTTCGATTGCCGGCTGTTCGATCGCCATGGCAAGCGCCTGCGGCTCAATGGCCTGGGGCGTGAGCTGCTGCCCAAGGCGATCGCGCTGCTGGACCAGGCCGAGGAACTGGAGCAGCTGCTCGGTCAGCAGGACGCCACCGGCTCGCTGGAGATCGGCGCGACGCTGACCATCGGCAACTATCTTGCGCCACAGATCATCGGTGACTTTCTGCACCATCACCCCGCCAGCCGCGTCGAGCTGCACGTGCACAACACCCATCAGCTGATCGACAAGCTGGTGCACTTCGAACTGGACATCGGGCTGGTGGAAGGCGAGGTGGAGCATCCGCTGCTGGAGGCGACCCACTGGGTCAGTGATCGGCTGAGCATCTTCTGTGCGCCGTCACACCCGCTGGCACAGGGCGAGGTCACGCTTGAGCGCCTGCTGGCGGCACGCTGGATCATGCGCGAGCGTGGCTCCGGCACACGCAGCACCTTCGAGCAGGCATTGCGCCCACATCTGGACGGGCCTTCGACCAGCGTCTCCCAGCGCCTCGACATCATGCTGGAGCTGGAACACACCGAAGCCATCAAGCGTGCCGTGGAAGCGGGGCTCGGCATCGGCTGCATCTCGCGCCTCGCGCTGAGAGATGCCTTTCGGCGCGGCAGCCTCGTCGAGCTGCCCACTCCATGGCTGGAGCTGACGCGCGCCTATCGCTTCGTCCACCATCGTGATCGCTTCATCACCCAGGCGATGCGCGAATTCGTCGCCGGTTGCCGCAACCTGAGCGGCAGCGCCTCACGCAGTGACGAGATCATCCTGCCGCAGGTGCCGTGATTCGCACATGCAAGGCCTTCAGCAACCGAGCCTGATGGCACTATCTCCTCACGTCATGAGGCTCACAAGAATAGCGAGCACTCACACAGACGCCGCCAGCGTTTCCGCTGGCGGCGTCCTGGTCTCTGCATGACGGGGGAGTGATCAGTGAGTCAAGCCGGTGAAACGTGCCTTGATCTCATCAGCGCTCTCGTGGGAGAGGTCCTTGTCGACGGTTTCCGTCACCAGCTTGGCGACCGGCTTGTCGAGCTTGTCGCGCAGCGCCCCCAGGAACTTGGGCGCGGCGGCGATGATCAGCTGATCGAACTTGCCGTCATTGGCCGTCTGCTTGAGGTATTGCGCGACTTCCTTGGCGAAGAAGTCCTGATGCTTGTCGGAGGTCGCGCCATCATCGCCAGTCTGATGCAGGCTGCCGTGCCCGCCGCTGGATTCACCCTTGCCACCGGTTCTCAGGTCACCGGTATGCTGGCGGCTTTCAGGATGTACGAGGCTTTCCACTTCGGTGACCTTGCCAGCGGCACGGGCAAAGATACGTGCACGTGCGGCGTCGGCAGCAACGATGTAAGTAACCATTTACACACTCCCTGTCTCTCGTGAGGCGTCGTTGATGAAGAATGACGATCATCGCTTCGCTTTCAATTGACTACATGCTGGCACCCTTGCGCACATTCAACCCTTGCCGCTCATTTCCCGCACACTGCCCCGCCAGCCCGACGCCTGAAGGTCGACAGGAAAGCAGATAACCCAAAAACGCCAGGGCCGCCCCGAAGGGCGGCCCTGGCGTCTGATGCCTGACACTCGCGACTGACAGGCTCGCATGCTGACGGCCTTACCAGGCTTGCCAATCCAGCTCCTCCGATGCGACGGGCCTGGCAGCGCGGGGACGGGAGCCCTGTGCGGACAGGGTGCCTGCGCTGCGCGGCGCCATTGCGGGCGGCTGCGCAGGGCCATCCAGACGGAAGCGGCCCACCATCTCGGCCAGACGCGCCGACTGCTCGGAGAGCGCATCCGCTGCCGCGGCGGATTCCTCCACCAGTGCCGCATTCTGCTGTGTCACCTGGTCCAGCTCGGCCACGGCGCTGGAGACCTGTCCGACACCGTGATTCTGCTCCTGGGTGGCATGGCTGATCTCGCCGATCACCTCACTGACGCGCATCACGCTGGCGACGATCTCGTTCATGGTGCTGCCGGCCACCCTGACCTGTTCGGCACCATTGCGCGTGCGCTCGTTGGCGGAGCTGATCAGCGTGGCGATTTCCCGCGAGGCCTCGGAAGAGCGCTGGGCGAGGGTACGTACCTCACCGGCCACCACCGCGAAGCCACGTCCCTGCTCGCCGGCGCGTGCCGCCTCGACGGAGGCATTCAATGCCAGCAGGTTGGTCTGGAAGGCGATGGAGTCCATGACACTGACGATCTCGGTGATCTTGCGCGAGTCGTCATCGATGCCCTGCATGGTGGTGACGACCTCTCCGATCACCTCACCCCCGCGACGCGCGACCTCACTGGCCGACTTGGCCAGCCCGTCAGCTTCATGTGCGGAGTCCGCGGACTGGGCGACGGTGCCGGAAATCTGCTCCATCGAGGCCGAGGTTTCCTGCAGATTGGCCGCCGCCTGCTCGGTACGTGACGACAGATCCTGACTGCCCTGGCTGATCTCGGCGGCGGCGGTCTGCACCGCGCCGCTGGCGAGGCGAATCTCGCTGAGCACGCCATTGAGAGTCGAGACGAAGCGATTGAAGGCATTGCCGATCTCGGCGACTTCATCACGCCCGCTGACCTGAATGCGCCGCGTGAGATCGCCCTCGCCTGCAGCGATATCCACCAGCGCATCACGCACCAGTGCCAGGCCGCGCAGACTGCGGCTGGCGATCCACGACATCACGGCGGCGGCCCCCAGCAACACCAGCAGCGTCATGGCCAGCGTGGTCCACAGCTGGGCATAAAGCGGTGCATCCGAGTCGGCCACATCCAGGGCCAGCGCCAGACGCCAGCCGGTATCTCCCAGCCCTGCCGAATCCAGCTCGGCACTGAACATGCGGTAGTCACGCTGCTGGATATCGACCACCAGTGCCGACTGGCCAGCGGCCACCAGGCGATTGCTGCTGGCCAGGGTCTCGGGCGTCAGCGCCGATGCGAGTGAACTCATCGGCTTGAGCACCAGGGCATCATCCGGGTGGGCGATCAGCGTGCCGGTATCGTCGATCAGGAAGGCGAAGCTGTTGGGCGTCGGCGAGAGCTCGGCGACCGTTCGGGTGATGAACGCCAGCGGCAGATCACCACTGACCACGGCGACCAGCCGTGAGCCGCGATAGACCGGCGCCGCCACGCTGATTTCCAGTTCGCCACTGGTGGCACCGACATAGGGCGCCGTGATGACGGGCTTGCCGGTCGCCACCGCCGCCTGATACCAGCCACGTTGGCGCGGGTCATAACCTGCCCGCCCCGGGCGCCCATCGAAGTAACGGAAGCGACCATCCGGGAAGCCGACATAGGTCTTGCTGAAGTCGCCCTGCTTCATCGCCTGGGTCAAGGCGGCATCGGGGAAGTTCTCGAGGCTACTGGCCGCGATGCCGCTCACCGCGTTGATATGCACGCTGAACCACTGGCTCAGCTGGGCGGCGTTCGATCTCAGCAACTGCTGCTGGTAGTCGCTCTCATCGGCATGCGTATTGCGGAACGTGGTCCAGGCATTCAGGCTGCTGACGACCACCAGCGCCACCAGCACTAACGCCACACAGGCTAACGTGATGCGCGCACGTAACGAGGCAAACATCGCCACTCCTTGGTTCAAATCCATCGGGAAGGGGGCCGGGGGCGCCAGCGCAGAGCGCGTCGGTCTGCCCCTCGGTGGCAAGGCATGCAGGCATGCGGTGTACCGGCGTCATCATCGGTACGTGCCGCCCTCTGTATCGGCATGCCCGGCCTTTCCTTTACCCCGCCAGCCGCATGCAACGCTCCTCCATCGTCGCCATAACCGACACTGGCGTCGCGACTCCCGGACATGACGTCGATGGCGAAGTGCGTGCTAACATCCGCCCAACGCGGGGTGCCGCCTGCCCGTCTGCCACCGCTCCCCTCATCCTGTGGTCTTTTCTCGGAGAAGTTTCGATGCGCAATCTGCTCCTGATGCGCCGCCCGCTGCCCCGGCGCGTGCTGGTCACCGCTCACCTGATGCTGCAGCTGGGATTGCTGGCGGCTGCCAGTGGCTGGACGCTGCAGCACTTGACGCCCATCGGGCCTGACAATTCGCTGGTCGCGCAGTGGCCGGTACTGGCGCAAGGTGCCGGCGGCTTCCTGCTGGCCTTCGTGATGACGCGCCTGCTGTTCGAGTTGCTGATGGCGCCGCATCACCTGCTGAGCATCCGCGAGGGCAATCACACCCTGGATGCCGCGGCGCTGGTGACGCGCTCCATCTCGCGCCGCCCGGCGGTGCACGACAATGACGACAGCTGGGTCGGCAAGCCGCGCAGCGTCACCTGGCCGCGCGAAGGCGAAGAAGCGCCCGCTGCCACAGCGGCGACGGCGACATCTGCCGATACACCTGCCGCTGCATCGCCCAAGGCCGCGGCCAAGCCGCAGGAGCCAAGCCTGGGCAGCGATGAAGAGCTGCCAGACACCAACAGCAGCGAAGTACGCCGCACCGAGCCCAGCCTCTGATTGACCTCCCTATACAGAGACATCTAGCAAGAGTGAGCACCCACTGACTGCCTTGCGACTCACACACGACAACGCCCCACGTAATGGATATCACGCGGGGCGTTGTCTTTTTACGGCTTACAGCATCCGGTCGGTCCGTGGCCTCAATGCCCCAGAATCTGGCTGAGGAACAGCTGGGTCCGCTCGGACTGCGGATTGTTGAAGAACGGTTCCGGCGCGTTCTCTTCGATGATCTGGCCCTGATCCATGAAGATGACGCGGTCGGCGACGGTCTTGGCGAAGCCCATCTCGTGGGTCACGCACAGCATGGTCATGCCTTCATTGGCCAGTTCGACCATGACATCCAACACTTCCTTGATCATCTCCGGGTCCAGCGCCGAGGTCGGCTCATCGAACAGCATCACCTCCGGGCTCAGACACAGCGAGCGCGCGATCGCGACACGCTGCTGCTGGCCGCCGGACAGCTGGCCGGGGAACTTGTGGGCCTGATCGGCGATGCGCACGCGCTCCAGGTACTTCATGGCTTCGGCTTCCGCCTCGCGGCGCGGCCGCTTCTGCACCCAGATCGGCGCCAGACAGCAGTTCTCGAGCACCGTCAGATGCGGGAACAGGTTGAAGTGCTGGAACACCATGCCGACATTGCGACGGATCGCCTCGATCTGCTTGATGTCCTGGGTCAGCGGCATGCCGTTGACCACGATATCGCCTTCCTGATGCTCCTCGAGATGATTGATGCAGCGGATCATCGTCGACTTGCCGGACCCCGAAGGGCCACAGATGACGATACGTTCGCCCTTGCGCACGCTCAGGTTGATGTCACGCAGCACGTGGAAGTCGCCGTACCACTTGTTGAGGCCCTTGAGCTCGATCATCGGGCGCTCATCGGCGCCGGTGTTGCCCTGCGAGGCGGATGTTGTCGTTGTCATGATGAAGATTCCTTGGCGCCGTGATCAGCGCTTCTTGTGACCGGTATGCAGCAGGCGCTCGAGATACTGGCTGTAGCGCGACATGCTGAAGCAGAAGACCCAGAAGACCAGCGCCACGAAGGCGTAGCCCTCGATGGAGTAGCCCAGCCATTTGGGGTCGGCGAGACCGGCCTGCACGATGGCGAGCAGATCGAAGAGCCCGATGATCAGTACCAGCGAGGTGTCCTTGAACAGGGCGATGAAGGTATTCACGATGCCGGGAATCATCAGCTTGAGCGCCTGGGGCAGCACGATCAGCCCCATGTTGCGCCAGTAGCCCAGCCCCAGCGCCATGCCGGCCTCGGTCTGTCCCTTCGGGATCGCCTGCAGGCCACCACGCACCACTTCCGCCATGTAGGCACTCTGGAACAGGGTGATGCCGATCAGCGCGCGCACCAGCTTGTCGAGGTTGACCTCACCAGGCACGAACAGCGGCAGCATCACCGAGGCCATGAACAGCACCGTGATGAGCGGCACGCCGCGCCAGAACTCGATGAACACCACGCAGATGCTCTTCACGATCGGCATCTCGGAGCGACGCCCCAGCGCCAGCAGGATCCCCAGCGGCAGTGCCGCCACGATACCCACCACGGCCAGCACCAGTGTCAGCATCAGACCGCCCCACTCGTGGGTACCGACGATCTCGAGGCCGAAGCTGCCGCCATGCAGCAGGAAGTAGGCAATGAAGGGGAACACCGCCAGGCTGACGATGGCGACCCAGCCCTTGGCCGGCAGCTTCGGAATCGCCAGCCAGGCGATCAGGGCCGCAAAGACGGCGAAGACGATATCGACCCGCCAGGTTTCCTCACTCGGGTAGAAGCCGTAGATGAACTGATCGAGACGCGCACTGATGAAGACCCAGCAGGCGCCCTCCCCCGTGCAGTCCTCTCGTGAGGTGCCGCTCCAGCTGGCATCGATCAGCGCCCACTGCAGGCTGGGCACCACCAGCAGATAGACCAGATACAGCGCGAACAGCGTGAACAACGTATTGATCGGTCCGGCGAACAGATTGCTGCGCAACCAGGCCACCGCGCCGATGCTGTCGCTCGGCGCCGGACGGGAATCGATCATCTTCTCGGTGACCCGTGACAGGGTCTTTTCAATCGACATGGGCAGACCCTCAGCGCTCGACCAACGCCATGCGGGCGTTGAACCAGTTCATGAACATGGAGACCAGCAGACTGATGGTCAGATAGACCAGCATCGTCATGGCGATCACCTCGATGGCCTGACCGGTCTGGTTGAGCGTGGTACCCGCGAAGACCGAGACCAGATCGGGATAGCCGATGGCCGTGGCCAGCGACGAGTTCTTGATCAGGTTCAGGTACTGGCTGGTCAGCGGCGGGATGATGACGCGCAGCGCCTGCGGCACCACCACCAGACGCAGTGTCATGCCACCGGACAGCGACAGCGCCCGTGACGCTTCGGTCTGGCCGTGCGGTACCGCTTCGATGCCGGAACGCACGATCTCGGCGATGAAGGCTGCGGTATAGACCGACAGCGCGACCCACAGGGCGAGGAACTCGGGGACGACCGTGATGCCGCCACGGAAGTTGAAGCCCTTGAGCTCCGGCAGCTCCCAGCTCAGCGGCATGCCCATCGCGAAGTAGGCCAGCAGCGGCGCCACGATGATCAGGCCGAGCGAGATCCAGCCCGCCGGCAGGCGCTGACCGGTACGTGCCTGACGCTGACGGTTCCAGTAGCTGAAGATGCCGCTGGCGACGACGGCCAGCACGAACACGGCAATCACCACCGAGAAACCGCTGGAGGTGATGGGGGCCGGCACGAACAGACCGCGCACATTGAGGAAGAACGCCTCGCCCAGCGACAGCGAGCCACGCGGACTCGGCAGGGTTCTCAGGACGGCGAAATACCAGAAGAAGATCTGCAGCAGCAGCGGGATGTTGCGGAAGACTTCGATATAGACCGCCGCCAGCCGTGAGATCAGCCAGTTGGGGGACAGACGCGCGACCCCCATGACGAAGCCGATCACGGTCGCGGCAATGACACCCAGTGCGGATATCAACAAGGTATTGAGCAGGCCGACGATGAAGGTATCGCCATAGGTGGATTGCTCGGAATAGTCGATCAGGCTCTGCAGGATGCCAAAGCCTGCGGTGTTGTCCAGAAAGGCAAAGCCGGTGGTGATGCCACGGCTTTCGAGGTTGGTCAGGGTATTGCTGACGATGATCGCCAACACACCGAACACGCCTGCCAGCATCAATAGCTGGAAGATCAGTGCCCGCTTGGCCGGGTCACGCCAGAATGGCGGCTTGACCGTGGCCGGCGGGCGAGAAGCAGGTTGTGTCATACAGGCAATCTCCGCCGGAAAGCTATGCGACTTCCGCCTGCCGTCCTATCGAACGGCAGATCAGTTATCTCTCGGCACACGATGAATGGGTCACGAGGAACAGGCTGGGCCTCATTAACCGGGGCCCACATGACGCTGGCCAGAGGAAGTGGAGCAAGACGCTCACTTCCCCTGGCCAGCGTCCTTGCTCAGCCTGTCATGAGGGGCAAGGCCCACCCGCAGTACAGGGCGAGCCCGCGCATCAGCGAACCGGCGGGGCGTACTGGACGCCGCCATCGGTCCACAGTGCGTTCAAGCCGCGCTCGATACCCAGTGCGGAGCCGGTACCGACGTTGCGCTCGAACATCTGGCCGTAGTTACCGACCTGCTTGATGACCTGGTAGGCCCAGTCAGCCGGCAACCCCATGGCTTCCCCGTAGTTGCCATCGGCACCGACCAGGCGCGCGACGTTCGGGTTGGTGTCCGACTTCTTCTCTTCGATGTTGTCGGAGCTCAGCCCCATCTCTTCGGCGTTGATCTGGGCGAACAGGGTCCATTTGACGATGTTGAACCACTGGTCATCACCCTGACGGACGACGGGGCCCAGCGGTTCCTTGGAGATGACTTCCGGCAGCACCATCGCGGACGCCGGATCGGAGAGCTTGATACGCAGTGCGTAGAGCTGGGATTGGTCGGAGGTCAGGACGTCACAACGACCGGCCTCGAAGCCCTTGACGGTCTGGTCGGAGGTATCGAAGACGACCGGCTCGAAGGACATGTCGTTCAGGCGGAAATAGTCCGCCAGGTTGAGCTCGGTGGTGGTGCCGGACTGGATGCAGACGGCTGCCCCGTCCAGCTCCTTGGCACTGGAGACGCCCAGGTCCTTGCTGACCATGAAGCCCTGGCCGTCGTAATAGTTCACGCCAGCGAAGTTGAGGCCCAGTGAGGTGTCACGGGTCGCCGTCCAGGTGGTGTTGCGGGACAGGACATCAATCTCGCCGGACTGCAGCGCGGTGAAACGCTCCTTGGCCGTCAGCGGTACATAGCGCACCTTGCTGGCATCGCCCAGCACGGCTGCCGCGACGCCGCGGCAGACGTCGACATCGAGGCCCTGCCAGTTACCGGCGTCATCCGGTGCCGAGAAGCCCGGCAAGCCGGTGCTGACGCCACACTGGACAAAGCCCTTTTCCTTGACGCTATCCAGGGTCGCGGCACTGGCGCCTGTCGCCATGGAGGCGGCCAGGACAGCGGCGCTAGCGATCAGCAGTGGCTTCTTGTTGTTATGCATCGTGATTCCCTCGCGAAAGTCTGGAGTCCGCTCGATCAGCCTCGAGTCAGAAGTGGTGCAATGCATTGCATGGCACCTACCGACAATAGCAAGCCGCGTTCCAATTTCCGCCTATCGCGTGATCCGCTGCGTTCAACGCTGAAAAAAGCGCTAAAACCCAGTGATATAGGCCAAAGCCTCGGGGTGGGGCGGCGGATCATTCCGCGCGATTGCCGCGCAGTTAGGCTCATGGCGAGACCAGTTCGCCTCATATCGGTGCAAAATAAAAACGGCCGTTTCATTGCGAAACGGCCGTTGGCGGTGCAGCGATGTGGCGCGAGTGGCAGATTGCGACCAATGTCTCGGTCTTACTGACTCAACGCTTGTTCATCCCATCAGGCACGTTTTCGTGCCTGATGGGGCTTCCCTGCCACCGCAAGGTGCATGCAGATCACTTCTCCAGCAGGCGCTGCATGAAGGGCGGCAGCACCAGGGCGGCGCGATGGCCTTCGACGGTATAGAAGTCACGCGCGAAGGTGGCGGCAGCGGCATCTTCCTCGCGGAAGGACTTCACGTCACAGCCCTTGCCCGCCAGAGTGCAGCTCCACCAGCCGGACGGATACACCGGCTGCGGGAACGGCAGGGTCGCGACGCTATCAAAGCCCGCTTCGCCCATGTCGTTGCGCAGGTCCTTGATGATGGAATCGGTGTGATAGAGCGGGGACTCGCTCTGCTGCACCATCAGGCCGCCCTGCTTGAGGATACGATGGCAGCGCTTGAGGAAGTCAGTCTTGAACAGACCTTCCGCCGGGCCGACCGGGTCGGTGGAATCGACGATCAGCACATCGATGCTCTCGTCCGGGCAGTTGTCGACCCACTTGACGCCATCCTCGAACAGCAGCTCGGCGCGCGGGTCGTCATTGGACTCGACCAGCGCCGGGAAGAATTGCTCGGAGGCACGCGTGACCGCCGGATCGATATCGATCTGGGTGACCTTCTCCACGCCCGGGTGCTTGAGCACCTCACGCAGGGTGCCGCAATCGCCACCGCCGATGATGACGACACGCTTGGGGTCTGCATGAGCGAACAGCGCCGGATGCGACATCATCTCGTGATAGAGGAAGTTGTCACGGTCAGTCAGCATCACGCAGCCGTCCAGCACCATCAGGTTGCCGTAGGTCTCGGTGGCATAGACTTCGAGGTGCTGATAAGGGGTCTGCTCGTCATGCAGCTTGTGGCTGACCTTGAGCGAGAAGGCGCTGCCGTGGCGATCGAAGATTTCAGTAAACCAGGAGCCATCGAGACGTTCGGTCATGGGGGACCCTCGCATTGGATATCACAGACGGGATATCAAGGTATGGATAGAGACGGCACGATGGCCATCGGAAATTGCGCCAATCAGCACTGCGCCAGCGTCAGGCCGGCAGTTCACGGCCCGCATGAAGACCATGCGGCGTGATGTCGTGATACGCGACATGCCGGGCAAGCGCCAACATGGCGCAGGCGCTGCACCATAGCCAAAGACGGCCGGAGTGGAAAGTGTTGATGCATGACAATTTCAGACAGGCCGCGTATCGATGACACGCGGCCCGGAGGAGAGGCTCAGCGAGAGGCCGGCCCGAGGCGGACCAGATGCAGAATCAGCCTGGCGCACTGAAACACTCCCAGCCCGATGAGGATGCCGGCGAGGTCCGCCAGTGCATCCAGCACCTCAGCGCCGCGATAGGGAATCGCCAGCTGCAGACATTCGATGGCGACGCCCAGCAGCAGCAGTGCCGGCAGGATGATCAAGCTGGTCAAGCCCGCCAGCCGTGTGGTCAGCGCCAGCAACGCGAAGGCGGAGAAATGCTGCAGCTTGTCCCAGGGGAAGGTCTGCTCCGGATGCGGCACGCCCGGGGAGAGCGTGCCGAACAGGATCAGCAACAGGCACAGCAGCGCCACGAATGCCCAGCCGCGGCGCGGGATGAGACGCTGCTCGACCGGCGTCATGCTGACACCCCCGCTGGCCGGCGCCCTTCTGCTTGCTGCCCTGCTGCTTGCCACCTTCTATAGGCAGCAACAGGGGTGGCAGCAGAGAAGGCCATGACGGGCTCTCCCATCAGCCGCGGGCGACCGGTGTCGCATTGGCGGCGTCATCCTGATGGTAGGCCGGGCTCAGCTCGTGCAGCGCGTCCATCAGGGCATTGACGTTACCCGGGTCGGTGAACTGGCTGATGCCGTGCCCCAGGTTGAAGATGTGGCCCGGGCCCTGGCCGTAGCTATCGAGGATACGCCCGACTTCGGCACGAATGGCGGCCGGCGTACCGAACAGCGCATTCGGGTCCAGGTTGCCCTGCAGGGCCACCCGGTGGCCGACACGCTCACGCGCATTGGACATCTCGGTGGTCCAGTCGAGGCCGACGGCATCACAGCCGGTGGCAGCGATGTGCTCGAGCCACTGGCCACCATTCTTGGTGAACAGGATCACCGGTACACGGTTGCCTTCGCTGTCCGGCTTGAGGCCAGCGACGATCTGCTCCATGTAGCGCAGCGAGAACTCGAGATAGGCTGGCGTGGACAGGGTGCCGCCCCAGGTATCGAAGATCTGCACCGCCTGAGCACCCGCGGCAATCTGGGCGTTCAGGTAGTCGGTGACGGCCTGCGCCAGGGTGTCGAGCAACTGATGCATGGCTTCCGGATTGGAATACATCAGGCCTTTCACATGACGGAAGTCCTTGCTGGAACCGCCCTCGACCATATAGGTGGCCAGTGTCCACGGGCTGCCGGAGAAACCGATCAGCGGCACGCGGCCGTTCAGCTCACGGCGGATGGTGGACACGGCACGCATGACATAATCGAGATCACGCTCGACATTCGGCACGCTCAGCGCCGCGATTTCCTCGGCAGTCCGCACTGTCTTGCGGAATTTCGGGCCTTCGCCAGTCTCGAAGTAAAGGCCCAGCCCCATGGCATCCGGGATGGTCAGGATGTCGGAGAACAGGATGGCGGCATCCAGCGGGAAGCGCTCCAGCGGCTGCAGCGTCACCTCACAGGCACGCGCGGTGTCCATGCAAAGGTCCATGAAGCCACCGGCCTGACCGCGGACTTCGCGATATTCCGGCAGATAGCGGCCAGCCTGGCGCATCATCCAGACGGGAGTACGGTCGACCGGCTGACGGGCCAGCGCGCGCAGGAAGCGATCATTCTTCAAGGTCATCGGAATCACACATCAGCTCGGGGAATGTCTCGGCATTCTATCAGAGCCTGAGAAAAATCCCGCCCATCGTGGTGATGCAACAAATGCATTGGCAAATCGCCCCGCCTTTATAGTTCCTTTGCTGGCGTCATCCGACCATTGTGGTGGTGGCGGCAACAACGCTTTTCCATACAGAGCGATGAGTCATCGGCCACAGACTGGTAAACTCGCCACATGACTGCATGCTGGCCGCCGGTATCTCGAGCGACTCATCGAGACATTGCCGGACCACCGCATGCCCGCGCTTTTTCAGCCCGGCGATTGTCCGGGCGTTCGAGGTGAACAGTGACCATTCGATTCATCGCCGCCTCGCGGCTGCCAACGCCCTGGGCGACCTTCACCATGCACGGTTTCGAGGATGAGACCACCGGCAAGGACCACATCGCCCTGACTCTGGGCGACATCGATGACGGCGCGCCGGTGCTGGGCCGCGTGCATTCCGAGTGCCTGACCGGCGACGCCCTCTTCTCGATGCGCTGTGACTGCGGCTATCAGCTGCAGGAAGCGCTCAAGCGCATTGCCGCCGAAGGCCGCGGGGTGCTGCTCTATCTGCGTCAGGAAGGCCGCGGCATCGGTCTGCTCAACAAGATTCGCGCCTATGAGCTGCAGGATGGCGGTGCCGATACCGTCGAAGCCAATGAGCGCCTCGGCTTCGGGGCTGACATGCGCCGCTACGATATCTGTGTGCCGATGCTGGAGCATCTCGGCGTCAGCACTCTCAAGCTGATGACCAACAACCCGCGCAAGGTCGATGCCCTGACGCGTGATGGTGTCACCATCAGTGAGCGCCAGCCGATCACCACCGGCCTGAATCCGCACAACGAGCACTATCTCTCGACCAAGGCGGGCAAGCTGGGCCACATGATGGCACTGGACGATTTCACCCAGGCAAGCGACGTGGATATCGAGCGCAGCGAGTAGCCACGCAAAGGGGGAGCCTGATTGGCTCCCCTTCCTTTATATAGGCAAATTGACTGGCTGGCGCAGCGAGCGTGACATGACGACATCACCCGCCAGGGAGTAGGCTGGAGTCGAACCCGCGCCGGAGACATCGCCATGCGCAAAGACTCAACGGCTGCATCATCACAGCCTTCTTCATCGCAACCTCAGTCATCACAGCCTTCGTCAACACGGCCCGCCTCGACACATCCTCAGGCATCCCCCTCTTCCAGCGCATCGCCTGCCGATGACGCGAATTCACGCGAAACCTCCGCGACGCCTGCTCTCTATACCCGGCTGGAGGAATGGCTGCACAGCGCCAGCCACGGCATCGGCGCCGTCATGGGCCTCGTCGGCATGATCGTGCTGATCGTGATGGCCAGCCTCGCCGCCGAAGTCGACCCCTGGAAGATCGTCAGCGTCAGCCTTTACGGCCTGACTCTGGTGGTGCTGTATGCGGCCTCGACGCTCTATCACGGTATCCGTCATCCACGCCTGAAATATGCCTTCCAGCTGCTGGATCACTGCGCCATCTATCTACTGATCGCCGGCACCTATACGCCCTTCCTGCTGGTCAATCTTCGCGGCCCGACCGGCTGGACGCTGTTCGCCATCATCTGGTCGCTCGCGCTGGGCGGCATCTTCCTCAAGCTGCGCTGGCCTGAACGCTTCAGCGCCCTGCGCGTGAGCGTCTATCTGCTGATGGGCTGGTTGATCGTGTTCGCCTCGCCGATGCTGGTCGAGAAGCTCTCCGAGACGGGACTCATCCTGCTGGTCGCCGGCGGCATCACCTATACCCTGGGCGTGATCTTCTTTCTGATGACGCGGCTGCGCTATCATCACGCCATCTGGCACCTGTTCGTGCTTGGCGGCAGTACCTGCCACTTCTTCGCCATCTATACCGCAGTGCTGCCGTATTCCGTATGACGTGATCGGGTCCGCCACGCTGGCCGGCGCTCTTGAGCACACCGGCTTGAGAACACGGCACTGAGAACACGGCACTGAGAACACGGGCAAGCCACCTCAAAAAAGCGGGAAGGGTCGTCATGACCCTTCCCGCTTTTTTTCGCGATTTTTTTGACGCTTCAGGGCTCGTCTCTCACAGGGCTATCTCCCTGAGGGGCGAAGACCGGCAAGCGATACCGGGTGCCACGCCCAACACCGTAACTTTCCAGTACCTGCTTCGCGGTCAGGTCGGCGAGATCGCGGGCGGCGGTAGGGTCGGAGGTATCGACCAGGGCGCGGTATTCGGCGCGCCCCACGCCCTCTTCGTCATCTCGCTCCAACAATGTCAGTACCAGCTCGCGCTGGCGGGCATTCAGCGGCGTACGCGCGTGCTCCAGCCACAGTCGCTCGGCGCGCTGGACGCGCTGGTAATGGAAGGCCGTCCGACGGCCGGCGTCGCGCAGTCGCAAAAGCCACCACTCGGCCCAGACATTCATGTCACCGGGCGGTGCGTCCTCCCCCTCACCATTGAGCGCGCGGTCCAGCTGCTGCGGCAGCTGATGCCCGCTGGCCGAGGTCTGGGGCTTGCCGAGATAACGCTGCTCCAGCTCGCGCAATTCATCCTGATGCTCGAGCACCACCGAGAACAGCGCCTGGCGGCGCCAGCAGAGTTGCTCCAGCGCTTCCGGCTCCCAGCGCTCGGCGACCTTGCCGACAAACTCGCCCTGCTGCTGCAACGCGGCCAGGGCATCGATTCGTGTCAGCCAGCGCATCAGCAGCAAGCGCCCGATCAAGCCGTTGCCCAAGGCCAGCGGTGCGAGCGCCTGCCAGTGCGCATGCAGCTGCAGGGCATTCAACACCCCTGAGTTATCCACATCCGGTTCTTCCGTCGCCAGACGCTGCCAGAAGACATCCAGCTCCCGGTCCAGCGCATCGGGGTTCTCCGCCGGGGCGCGATAGCGCAAGCGCTTGAGACCGTAACGACCGCTGACCGCTTCGTAGCGCGCCTCGCGCCATGCACCGAGTGGCTGACCACTGCTGCGCGGCAGGAAAGGCCCCAGACGCCGATGCCACTCGAGCACCTGTTGGCGGGTCAGCGGCTGGAATGCCGTGCGCACGACTTCCAGCGTCACATCCACGAAGACGTCGACACCAGGCGCCGGTCCGCGCGGTGACTCCTGATGGCCGGACTCCAGCCCCAGCGCCTGATACAGCGCATCACGCAACGCCGCCCGCCCGAGCACCACGCCGGACAGCTGGGCACTGGCTTCCATCTCTTCGCTGAGGAGCGTCGCCTCGAGACGCAGGCGTTGTCGGGGATAGAGATTCTGCCCCTGAGCGACCAGCGGCGACATCACCGCCTGGGTCGCCGCCAACTGCCCCATCAAGGACATGACCTCCAACCGCCCCTGTGGCCAGTCAGGCTGCTGCCAGATCCACATAAGTTGTTATTCCCATTGAGGTTTTCACCAACATCTTATCAAAAAGATCCGCAATAAACCATATATCGAATCAATTGATGATGCGCAAAATAGACAAGATGCGATCATCGCTCTCGATTTGATCAATATCATGTCATGAAAATCTAATAAACCTCTCAACCCCATGATTTTCATCGGATATGTCGCCACTCACATCGCATGAGTGCTGCCCTCGCCCTCGTCATGATCAATTCTTGGACATCATGGCGAAAACATCCAATTATCGAATCATAAATAGATACGCAAAAGTCTAAACAGCGCATCATTCACCACCGGATGCCTGAAACCCGCCCTCGATCGAGGGCCTGCCTCGCGCCGCCCTGCCTCGAACTGATCTGTCTCGAACTGGCCTGCCTCTAACCGACCTGAGTCAGCCCGCCACCAGCAGTCTGGGACGCGCCCCAGACAGTTGACGCCGCTGAACGAGCAGGGCGCCCCCTCAACCTCGTCAGGCGTCCTGAAAGCGCCTCTAAGGCCCAGAAACGCAAAAGGCGCCACCCTGATATCAGGATGGCGCCTCGTGGCGTGTGCGCGCTCTCAGAGCGCTCTCATGGCTTCACTACAGGATATGCAGGACAGGTCAGCCCGTCAGCTTGGCCTGTGGCGGCGTTCGATGACGTTTCCGGCAACAGGGCTCAGTGTTGCTGACGCTCCTCGGCGGCCTGTTGCTCGCGCTGGCGGGCCCGCTCGCAGGCAGGACGCGCCCGCACCTCTTCGCCCCATTGTTCAAGCACGGCCGGCAGAGGTTGCCCGGCCATCTGCGCCCAGCTGAGGGTCTGGGCGAGGAAGATATCGGCGACACTGAATTCATCGGCCACCAGCCAGCCCTGACCATCGAAGCGGCGCTGAAGTGCCTTGAGAGCACGCTGGAATTCCCATTGGGCTGTCTGCTTGATGGCATCACAGCGCTGGTCCTCCGGCAGCGCGAAGGTGTGCTTGGCCAATGTCCACAGCGGCTGCTCAAGCTCGGTGGTCAGGAAGCTGAGCCATTGATCCATCTGTGCCTGCCCGGCCAGCGATTGTGGCAGCAGGCGCCCTTCTCGCGCCGCCAGGTAGCGACAAATGGCACTGGACTCGAACAGGGCCAGCTCACCATCCACCAGGGCTGGCGCCTTGCCGTCGGGATGGATGGCCAGATATTCAGGGCTGTGCCCCTCACCGGCCTTCAGGTCCAGACTATGAATCCGGTAATCGAGCCCCAGTTCCTCGAGCGTCCAGGCGACCCGCAGCGAGCGGGAATTCGGATAGCTGTAGAGAGTCAACATGGTCGGGCGCACTCCGTGGCGTTGCGGTGGTGACTGGCGCAGGTGAAGGCTTTCGCGCCAGCCAGGCCCTGGCTGCTTGAGCAGAGGGCTTGATGGTCATCCAGCATGGGCGGGAAGTCGCGGAGTTTCCATGCATCCTTCGCCGTCTCGGCGCAGGCAGTCACGCAACGAAAAACGCCTGTGGACAACTCGAACTCTCGAGTCATCCACAGGCGTTTCGGTATTGCATGCCACCAGGATCAGCCGCCGAGGCGAGCCTCGATACTGGCGCGGATGCCGGCGGCATCCAGACCGCAATCACGCAGCAGCTCGACCGGCTTGCCATGCTCGACGAAGCCATCCGGCAGCCCCAGCAGCAACATGGGCTGAGCCAGTCCCGCGTTCAGGTAGAGCTCGGCCACGCCGGCTCCCGCGCCACCCGCGATGGCATTCTCTTCGACGGTCACGACCAGGTCGTGCTCCGCGGCGATCTCGAGCAATGCCTCACGGTCCAGCGGCTTGATGGAGCGCAGATTGAAGTGGGTCGCGTCCAGCGCCTCGGCGACCTCGGCCACCGGCGTGTTCATGCTGCCCACGGCGACGATGGCGACACGCACCTCGGGGCTGCCACTGATACGACGACGGTATTCCCCCTGACCGATCGCCATTGGCGTCAGGTCGGCATCGGTGGCCACCCCCGGCCCGGTGCCGCGCGGATAGCGCACCGCGGCAGGCCCGGGGTGCGCCAGTGCCGCGCTCAGCATGCCACGGCACTCGGCTTCATCGGCCGGCGCCATCAGCACTAGCTCCGGCACGCAGCGCAGGAACGACATGTCCAGGCTGCCGTGATGCGTCGGGCCGTCTTCGCCGACCAGGCCGGCACGGTCGATGGCAAAGGTCACGTCCAGTTTCTGCACTGCGACATCGTGGATCAGCTGATCATAGCCACGCTGCAGGAAGGTGGAATAGATCGCCACCACCGGCTTCATGCCCTCACAGGCCATGCCCGCTGCCACTGTCACCGCGTGCTGCTCCGCGATGGCGACATCGTAGTAGCGATCAGGATATTCCTTCGAGAAGCGCACCAGATCCGAGCCTTCCCGCATGGCCGGCGTGATGCCGATGACGCGCGCATCCGCGGCGGCGGCGTCACACAGCCAGTTGCCGAAGACACTGCAGTATTTCTGCGGCTTGGGAGCCGGCGCGTCGGTGACGGCAGGCGCCTGCTCGGCTGCCTGAGGCGCGGCCTTCTCGAGCTTGGTGATGGCGTGATAGCCGATCGGGTCACGCTCCGCCGGCAGGAAGCCCTTGCCCTTGCGCGTCACCACATGCAGGAACTGCGGGCCATCCAGATCACGCATGTTGCGCAACGTCTGCACCAGCGCCGGCAGGTCATGGCCGTCGATGGGGCCGATGTAGTTGAAGCCCATCTCCTCGAACAGCGTCGCCGGACTGATGAAGCCCTTCATGTGCTCTTCGGTACGCTTGGCAAGCTCCAGCGCACCCGGCAAGGGCGACAGCAGTCGCTTGCCGTTGGCGCGCATCTGGGTATACGGCTTGCTGGCCAGAATACGTGCCAGATAGCTTGCCAGGCCGCCGACGTTCTCGGAGATCGACATCTCGTTGTCGTTGAGCACGACCAGCATATTGGCCTTCACGTGCCCGGCATGCGCCAGTGCCTCGAACGCCATGCCAGCCGTCAGGGCACCATCGCCGATCACCGCACAGGCGCGCCGTGACTCACCCGCCGTGCGGGCGCCGAGCGCCATGCCCAGCGCCGCACTGATCGAGGTGCTGGAATGGCCCACCCCGAAGGTGTCGAACTCGCTCTCGGCACGCTTGGGGAAGGCAGACAGGCCGTTGTACTGGCGCATGCTGTACATGGCTTCACGACGGCCGGTCAGAATCTTGTGCGGATAGGCCTGATGACCCACGTCCCACACCAGACGGTCATGGGGCGTTTCCAGCGCATGGTGGAGGGCCACGGTCAGCTCGACCACACCGAGCCCGGCACCGAAGTGCCCGCCGGTACAGCCGACACTGTACAGCAGGTAGGCGCGCAGTTCGTCAGCCAATTGGCGCAGCTGTGCCGCGCTCATGGCGCGCAGCGCTTGAGGTGTCTCGACCGCATCGAGCAGTGGCGTCGCGGGGCGCGCCTGAGGTATCTCGTCAAACAGCTTCATAGGCGTCAGGAATCAGTGGTCTCGCTCGATCATGTAGCGCGCCAGCACCGCGAGTGGCTCTGCGGCCTCTCCCAACGGTGCCAGGGCATCCAGGGCCTCTTGCAGTAGCTGACCTGCTCGCTCTTGAGCACCTACGAGTCCAAGCAGCGAGGGATAGGTCGGCTTGTCGCGCGCAGCGTCAGCACCGGCCGTCTTGCCAAGCGTTGCGGTGTCGCCCGTCACGTCCAGGATGTCATCCTGGATCTGGAAGGCCAGGCCGATAGCCGAAGCGTAGCGCTCCAGGGCAGCAAGACGCGAATCCTGCTCGTCGACTGCCACCAATCCGCCCAGACGGACCGCAGCGCGAATCAGCGCGCCGGTCTTGTAGGCATGCATGCGTGACAGCGCCTCTACCTCGCGGAACTGCCCGACCGCCTCCAGATCCAGCGCCTGACCGGCCACCATCCCGCGCCGCCCGGAGGCCTCGGCCAGGGTACGCACCAGGGCCGGTGTCCGTACATGGCCGGTCGTCGCCATCACTTCGAAGGAGAGCGTCAACAGGGCATCGCCCGCGAGAATGGCGGTCGCCTCATCGAAGGCGCGATGCACGGTGGGACGGCCACGCCGCAGGTCGTCATCGTCCATGGCCGGCAGGTCATCATGGACCAGCGAATAGGCATGCACCAATTCGAGCGCCGCTGCCGCCGCGTCCAGCGCAGCGCGGTCAGCGGCCTCTTCATCGCAGCCCAGGGCACGACCCACCGCATACAGCAGCACGGGGCGCAGACGCTTGCCGCCACCCAGCACGCTGTAGCGCATGGCGTCCTCGAGACGCTCACTCACCGCCGCACTGCCGGGAGTCAACAACGCCTCAAGCACGGCCTCACTGCGCGCCTGTCCCGAGCGGATCAGCTCGCTGGCCTGCGATGCAGTCGGCGTGACTTGCGTATTCAATCCACCTGACATCACCAGTCCTTCTCCTCGTCCGCTTCACCCGCCATGCTGCCTGCGGCATCGGGCGCCGTAAACGCCGTGGGCGTCAGCGCCCCCTCCGGGCCTTCCACCAATGCCTGCAGGCGCAACTCGGCACTGTCGAGCCGCTGCTGCGCCTCGCGCGCCAGGCTCACGCCCTCTTCAAAAGCGCCCAGTGACGCTTCCAGCGACATGTCGCCAGCCTCGAGCCGCGTCACCAACCCTTCAAGACGGGCCAGGGTGGCGGCGAAATCCTGTGGCACTTCCTTTTCGGCCATGGGTGCTCTCGCTCATCCGACCGGGCGGGCCCGGTGTCTCTGTGTGGAGCGCCAGTATAACCCGAAGGGCTTCACGACGCTGCCCACCCCCTGCGCACGGAGGAAGAGTCACATCAAACGGCTGTGCTGTGAATTTTTCATGCCCGGCACGCGGACATTTCATCCGGAGGCCCCGTCGGCTGTGATATTCTTTGCTCCCCTGTTGACAGCACGCCCCGCTGTTTCTCTGGCATTTTCTTGAGGTGTGACACGCCAGCAGGTCATGAAAAAGACCAAACGAACAGAAACGCCGGCATGACCGGCGAGAGGGTTGATCCGACAATGGCCAAGACGTCCCTGGACAAGAGCAAGATCAAGATTCTATTGCTCGAGGGTGTCCACCAATCCGCCGTGGATAATTTCCTCAACGCGGGTTACACCAACATCGAACTGCTTCAGACCTCGCTGGCCGAGGAAGAACTGATCGAGAAGATCCGCGATGTGCACTTCATCGGCATTCGTTCCCGCACTCAGCTCAACGAGCGCGTGATCTCCGCTGCCGAGAAGCTCACCGCCATCGGCTGCTTCTGCATCGGCACCAACCAGGTCGACCTGGAAGCCGCACTGAAGCGCGGTATCCCCGTGTTCAACGCGCCCTACTCCAACACTCGCTCGGTCGCCGAGCTGGTACTGGCCGAAGCCATCATGCTGATGCGCGGCGTGCCGGAGAAGAGCGCCAAGGCACATCGTGGCCAGTGGATGAAATCCGCCAAGAACAGCCATGAAGTCCGCGGCAAGACGCTGGGCATCGTGGGCTACGGCAGCATCGGTTCCCAGCTGTCCGTGCTCAGCGAATCCCTGGGCCTGGACGTCATCTACTACGATGCCGTCACCAAGCTCGGCATGGGCAATGCCCGTCAGGTGGCAAGCCTGGAAGAGCTGCTGGCGCGCGCTGACATCGTCACGCTGCATGTGCCGGAAATCCCCTCCACCAAGTGGATGATGGGCAAGCAGCAGTTCGCGCTGATGAAGCAGAACAGCGTCTTCATCAATGCGGCACGCGGCACCACCGTCGTCATCGAAGACCTGGCCGAAGCCCTCTCCAGCGGCAAGCTGCTGGGCGCCGCCATCGACGTCTTCCCGGTAGAGCCGAAAGGCAACGGCGAAGAGTTCGTGTCTCCGCTGCGCGAGTTCGACAATGTCATCCTGACGCCGCACGTCGGTGGCTCCACCATGGAAGCCCAGGAAAACATCGGTGTCGAAGTCGCCGAGAAGCTGGTGACCTACTCCGACAACGGTACCACCATCGGCTCGGTCAACTTCCCGGAAGTCGCCCTGCCGGCGCACCCGGAAAAGCACCGTCTGCTGCATATCCACGACAACGTCCCGGGCGTGCTGTCACGCATCAACCAGGTGCTGTCCGAGGAAGGCATCAACATCTCTGGCCAGTACCTGCAGACCAACAACACGGTCGGCTATGTGGTCATCGATGTCGACAAGGCCTACGGCAAGAAAGCGCTCGAAGCGCTCAAGACCGTCGACCATACCCTGCGTATCCGGACCCTCTACTCGGAAGCTGATTTCGAGAACTGAGTCCGCGTTCTGCTTCATGGCCGTGGAGCAGAGGGCAGGCAAATGAAAACGCCGCAGCCAGAAATGGCTGCGGCGTTTTTTATTCCGGATTACCAAGCGTGTTGCTCGTCCCGTGCCTTGCGTCCCACGCCCCTCTGTCATGCCTCTGTCATGCCTCAGCCGGTTTTCCATATACTGGCAATGCCGGACCAAGACCAGGGGCATGTTTCACGTGGAACATCTTGATACCTCGTAAAACACCCTCTGAATCAGATAGTTGAGAACAAGTGGCCAGTTGAAACTTCTTCTCTCAGCGCTCTGACAATGGCGTGCCAGCGACGGCCCAGTTTTCCGGCTCCACTTCCTGCAGCACTACCCAGACGGACTGCTCACGCACACCCAGCACGCGAGCCGTCTCGCGAGTCAACGCCTCCACCAGCTCCCGCTTCTGTTCCTGTGTCTTGCCCGTCAGAAATTCCGCACGAATCATTGGCATGGTTTTCTCTCCTTGTTGTTCAAATCTCTTTTTCAGCGTGCCTGGCCAGACGACTTGCTCGCTATTGCCACAGCCGCCTTATGACGCTGCGGACAATGTTCCACGTGAAACATCTGCCGGCAGCAATGAGCGCAGCCCAGCGATGCCACTCCGCGGCATAGGCTGGTAAAGAAATTGGCTGCTTTACAATAAAGCAGCCAATTTCTCTCAATACGTCATTCAAAAAATCACTTTGCTATCAGTCTGTTGGCGCGCTTTAGCCTAATATCTCAAGCATCATGTTCCACGTGAAACACCGCTTAGGCGTAGCAGGAATCACCCAGCAGCACCTCTTCGACGCGACCATTCAACAGCATGCCAAGCAGTGGCGTGTTATGGCCGGCACTGACCAGCGTCTCGCTTGAGACACGCCATTCCTGTTCCATATCGATCACCGCCAGATCACAGTACTCGCCCACTTCCAGCATGCCGCCCTTGAGTCCGAAGCGTCTGGCACTGAACGTCAATGTCTCGATCAGGCGAGGCAGGCTGAGCAGCTCGGCCTTCACCAGCGCCAGCCCCAGCGGCAGCATGGTTTCCAGGCTGGTCATGCCGGGCTCGGATACTGCAAAGGGTGCGCTCTTGGCGGCGGCTTCATGGGGCAGATGATCACTGACGATGGCGTCGATGGTGCCATCGACCACACCGGCCCGCAGCGCATCCCGGTCTGCCGCGCTGCGCAGTGGCGGCTCCAGATGGAAATTGGCGTTGAAGCCTTCCAGCTGCTCATCGGTCCAGTGCAGTTGAGCCATCGACACATCCGCGCTGATATCCAGCCCTCTGGCCTTGGCATCACGTACCAGCTCGACGGCCCGTGCACTGGAAAGCAGCGACACATGCGCCCGTACACCGGTCTGCTCGATCAACAGCAGCCACTGGGTCAGAGCGACCGTTTCGGCTGATTCCGGAATGCCGGCCAATCCGAGACGTGAGGCAATGGCGCCCTCATGGGCGCAGCCCTGCCCGGCCAAGGCGGCCTCCTGGGCCTGGAACACGACGGTGATATCAAAGGTCCGCGCGTACTCCAGACAACGGCGCAGTACGCCGAGATCGCGTATCGGCTGGCGCAGGTTGGTCAGCGCCACACAGCCTGCGGATTTGAGCGCGGCCATATTGGCGAGCAGATCACCTTCCAGCCCCTGCGTCAGTGCCCCCAGCGGCGCAAGACGCACCCCCGCCACATCACGCGCGCGGTCCAGCAGCGTGCGAATATGCGAGGCGCTGTCGAGCACCGGGCTGGTGTCGGGGCGCGGCAGGATGGTCGCGTAGCCACCCGCCAGTGCGGCAGCCGACTCACTGACCAGGCTGCCCTTGTAGCGCGGACCCGGGTCGCGCAGGTGCGCGCCAAGATCGATGAAGGCCGGCGTGACCAGCTTGCCCGCCAGGTCATCGCGCTGCTCGGCACTGAAATCCGCCGGCGCTTCGCCGATCGCGATCAGGCGACCGCCGTCGAGGTGCAGGTCGTACTGGCCATCGCGGCCGTTGGTCGGGTCGATCACCCGTGCATTGATCAGGCTGCGTTTCATGCGCCAGCTCCTCGTGAACGTTCACCCCTGCGCTCGGCGCGCGCCTTCATCTGTCCGGAGACCGCCATCGACAGCACCGCCATGCGCACCGCGATACCGTTGGTGACCTGATCGAGTATCAGCGAACGCGGGCCATCCGCGACGGCGGATTCGATCTCGACACCCCGGTTGATCGGCCCCGGATGCATCACCACGGCGTCAGGGTGCGCGTGTGCCAGGCTTTCGCGGGTCAGGCCATAACGGCGGTAGTATTCCGATTCCGAGGGCAGCAGTGCGCCATCCATTCGCTCCTTCTGCAGGCGCAGCATGATGACGACATCAACACCCTTCAGCCCTGCTGCCAGCTCAGTGAAGACCTGACAGCCCAGCGTCTCGACCCCGATGGGCAGCAGTGTCTGCGGCGCGACCACCCGCACCTCCGCTGCGCCCAGCGTATTGAGCGCCTGAATCTGCGAGCGAGCGACGCGTGAATGCAGGATGTCACCAACGATCGCGACGCGCAGATTGGCGAACTCGCCCTTGTGGCGGCGGATGGTCAGCATGTCGAGCATCGCCTGGGTCGGGTGCGCATGGCGACCGTCACCGGCATTGATGATCGCCACATGCGGCGTGATCTGGCTGGCGATGAAGTGCGCCGCACCGGAGTCGCCATGGCGCACCACAAAGGCATCCGCCTGCATGGCCTCGAGATTGACCAGGGTATCCATCAACGACTCGCCCTTGGCGGCCGACGAGGTCTTGATGTCCAGATTGAGCACATCCGCCGACAGACGCTTGGCGGCCAGCTCGAAGGTGGCACGCGTGCGGGTCGAGTTCTCGAAGAACAGGTTGGCCACCGTGCGCCCGCGCAGCAACGGCACCTTCTTGACCTCGGCATCGCCGATGCCACGGAAGTGATCGGCGGTGTCGAGAATCTCGGTCAGCACGCTGCGCGGCAGGCCTTCGATATCCAGAAAGTGACGCAGCCGGCCCTGCTCATCCAGCTGGACCTGTGCCGGCGAGGCAGCCCGCACATCCGCGCTGGCCTGCGAGAGATCAAACAGGTTCATGCCGTCACCTCGCCGGTATCGACTAGTGTCAGGCGCAGGTTGTCGGGGCCTTCCAGCTTGATGCGCTTGCCGGGCGCCAGCGCCAGGTTGGCTCCCAGGGCGTCCGGCTGCACCGGCAGCTCACGCCCCGGCAGCTCTACCAGGCAGGCCAGCAGCACGCGGCGCGGACGGCCATAGTCGAACAGCTCATTGAGCGCCGCGCGCACGGTACGTCCACTCATCAGCACATCGTCCACCAGCAGCAGATCGCGATTCTCGATATCCGGCAGCTGTGACCCCTGACCGCCATCCGGCAGGCCCTTGTGGCCGAAGTCGTCGCGCCAGAAACCGATATCCAGTGTCGCGAGGGGCTCTTCCAGCCCCAGCCGCTCACGCAGTGCCTGGGCGACCCAGACACCGCCGGTATGAATGCCGACCGGAATCAGACGTTCACGATCGAGTTCACGGCGCTCGAACAGCAATTCGAGCTCCTCGGTCATGGCCTCGAGCAGTGCCTCGACCTCTGGCAGTGCCTCATGTTCTTCGTGCATCTCAGACTCTTGCATGGATATCGCTTCCTATCTTCCCTGCCGGATGGCGGCAAACAGACAAAAAAAACCCGCTTCCGGAAAGGAAGCGGGTGGAGTATTCAGTAACCGACAAGGTCGCCCTCGCCTCGCTGGCTTGCAAACCAGCTCTCGAGAATCAGCTGAGCGGCGAGGCCGTCCACGCCATCATCGCGATAATTGCCGCGGTGGCCGCGCTCGCGCGCCAAGCCCTTGGCCGCCTTGGTGGAGCCGCGCTCGTCCCACATTTCCAGCGGCTTGCCGTAGCGGCCATACAGGCGCTTGCCGAACTTGCGGGCTCGGCTGCACATCAGTGTCTCGCTGCCGTCCAGCTCGAGCGGCAGGCCGACCACGAACAGGTCGGGCTGCCATTCCTCGATCAGGCGATTGACGACATTCCAGTCCGGAATGCCGTCCCGCACATGCAGCGGCACCAGAGGCGTCGCGGTGCCGAGCATCTCGGTACCCACCGCGACACCGATGCGACGCGTGCCGAAATCGAACGCCAGCGCCGTACGGCTGACTTGCCGCTCAGCCATGCCCGATCTCCCGCGACATCAGATTCATGTCGACGCCCAGCTTGCTGGCAGCCGCTTCGAGACGGGACTCGCTGTCGGCATCGAAGAGGATGCCGCTGTCGCCTTCGACGATCAGCCAGCTGTTTTCCTTCAGCTCGTTGGTGAGCTGGTCCGGCTCCCAGCCAGCGCAGCCGAGGCAGACCATGAAGTCATCAGGGCCTTCGTTGCCGGCTATCGCCTTCAGGATGTCCAACGAGGTGGTCAGCGCCAGCTCGTCGGTCACCTGCAGGCTGGAATCCCACTCGCTGGCCTTGCCGCGATGCAGGATGAAGCCGCGGTCCTTGTGGACGGGGCCACCGTAATAGACCACCTCATCGAGGCGTTCACAGCTGTCGGCAGCGATCTCGAGCTGCTCGAACAGACCGCGCATGGTCAGCTTGATCGGCTTGTTGACGATGACACCGAGGGTGCCCTTGTCATCATGATCACAGAGGTAACTGAGCGAGCCGGAAAAATTGTCATCATCGAGATGCGGCATCGCCAGCAGGAAATAGTCTCGCAGACTTTGCATGGTCCTCCCGAGGCGTCAGGGCGCGCCAGAATCGTTGCCGGGGCCGAATCGCCAGATGCGGGTGATGGTCAGCTGGCTCATCCCCTTGAGACTTTCATCAAAGGGCGCATAAGGAGCCGCGCCGTAGACCGTATCCAGAGCCGCCTGGTCGAGTTCAGCATGTCCCGAGGATTGTAACACTTCCGCGAACTCAAGCTGACCGCTGGGCAGCACGACGGCGCGAATCCGCAGCTCGCCGCTCAGATGAGCAGGCGCCGGATAGTGCTGATTGCCGAATGCTTGCACCGTGCCGGTCCAGTCATTGATATAGCGCGCGCGGGCCGAGGCACGCGCCGCCTTGCGTGAGGCGGTGTCACCCACCACCTCACGCGACTGGCCGGAGGCCTGGATTCGCTGGACGTCCTGCTCGCTGGCCTGCTGTTCGTTGTCCGGCGTATCCGGCAGCAGTTCGGAACGCGTCACCTGCTGTGACGACGCCTGCTGGGTCGCGATGACCTCGGGGATGCGCTCGGGCAGTACCAGCGCCTGCGTGGCCGGGGCCTGGGCTTCTGCCACGGCCGGCTCGCTGGCCTCGGATGCACTCTGCTCGCCCGGCTGCGGTGGCGCCTGATTGACTGGCCCGGCCTGCACCGCCGCCTCGCGCCCGCTGCCACTGGCCTGCTGGTCCTGCTCGGCCACCACCTGCGAGTCGACGGCAGTGGCGCTGGCCTGGCTGACCAGCGTCACATCGAGCATCACCGGCTTGGGCATCGGCGGCACCTCGGGCGGCGTCAGCAGGCCGCTGCCCAGCAACCACCAGCCGATGACGGCATGGACGGCCAGTGCCGCGCCCCATGCCACCACACGGCGATGCACCCGCGTCACCGGAACATAGGTGATCGGGTCGGTGACGCTATGATTGCCTGCCCACCATTCGACGGGTGCTGCCATACCCCACTCCCTGTCCACGGAACCTCATTGGCAGCTTCGGCTTCCCTGCCGTTTACTGCGAATCCATCGCGGGTCAGCCAACTAGTGCCGACCTCACCGCGATGTTGATCAGACGGACGGCTGCGCCGCCAGACGCGCTTCGATGGCATCCATCAACAGACCGGCGATATCAGTGCCGCGCTGGGTATCGATCTCACGTACGCAGGTCGGGCTGGTGACGTTGATCTCGGTGATGTAGTCGCCGATCACGTCCAGGCCGACGAACATCAGACCCAATGATTTCACCACCGGCTTGACCTGCTCGATCAGCCAGTAATCGCGGTCGGTCAGCTCACGCGATTCGCCACGTCCGCCAGCCGCCAGATTGCCGCGCGTCTCGCCGGCGCTGGGAATACGCGCCAGGCCGAACGGCACCGGTTCGCCATCCACCAGCAGAATGCGCGTATCGCCGGCACTGATTTCCGGCACATAACGCTGGGCCATGATCTGCCGGGTGCCCCGCAGCGTCAGCTGCTCGATCACCGAGCCGAGATTGCGGCCATCTTCGGCGACGTGGAAGATGCCACTGCCACCCATGCCATCCAGCGGCTTGAAGATCACGTTGCCATGCTCGGCGTGGAAGGCGCGCAGCACCTTGTCGTTGGCCGACACGGTGGTCGGCGGGATGCACTGCGGGAACTGCTGTGCGAAGAGCTTCTCGTTGCAGGTCTGCAGCGCGGCCGTCGGATTGACCACCAGCACACCTTCCCGCTCGGCAAAGCCCAGCAGGTGAACGGCATTCAGGAAGTGTTCGTCGACGGGCGGATCCTTGCGCATCAGGATCACGTCAAGCTCGGCCAGCGGAGTCGCGACGACCTCGCCCAGCTGATAGAAGTTGTCCGGGTCGTGGTAGACCTCCAGATCACGCATCCGGCCCATGGCGCGACCATTCTCGAGATAGAGGTCTTCCTGCTCGAGATAATGCAGCGACCAGCCACGCTGGCTGGCGGCCCACAACATGGCCAGAGTGGTGTCCTTCTTGTAGGCGACGCTGGACATCGGGTCCATCACCACGCCGATCTTGAGCTTGCGAGCAGTCATTGAGGCAACCTTGTGACGACACTGCCAGCCCGGAACGCGGCCGGCAGCGGGGATAACGGAGACTCCCGTCGCGACATGACACCATGGCGCGGGAGCGATGGGACAAGTATGCAGCAGCGCCGTGCTGCTCACCACTGGCGAAACGCCCTTGCCGGCTCACGCTGTGTTGCCGGCAGATCAACAATTCCGCCCAGGTGCCAGATGATGGGGGATCAGCGCGGCAGGTCACCAAATCGCTGCTGCAGCAAGGTCAGCGCCACCACCGGCGCCGTCTCGGTGCGCAGGATACGCGGCCCCAGGCCGAGCACCTCACAACCGGCGGCGGCCGCTTCTGCCACCTCTTCCTGCGTGAAGCCGCCTTCCGGGCCGATCAGCAGGCTGGCGCGGGTCACGCCGCCCTCGGCCTCGGCCACGTTCAGCGCCTCGGCACCGCCCGGCTGCAGAATCAGGCGCAGCGGCTCATCACGCTCGGCCAGCCACTGCGTCATCGCCACCGGGGCGTGCACGACCGGCACGACGCTTCTTCCGCATTGCTCGCAGGCGCTGGCCGCCACGCCCTGCCAGTGCGCCAGCTTCTTGTCGGCGCGCTCGCCCTTGAGCTTGACGTCGCCCCGCGCGGTATAGAGTGGCGTGATGGCAGCCACGCCCATCTCACAGGCCTTCTGGATGGCGTAATCCATGCGATCGCCCTTGGAGATCGCCTGTCCCAGATGCACCGCCAGCGGCGCCTCGCGGTCATTGGGCACCGCCTCGATCACCTGCACGCTGACGCCCTTGCGGGTCACCTCCTCCAGCAACACGCGCACCTCCTGCCCACGGCCATTGAACAGCTGCGCCTCACTGCCGACCTTGGCGCGCAGCACCAGCCCGAGGTGGCGTGCAGGCCCCTCGGGGAGCGCGAAGGACGCCCCAGCGCTGACATTGAGATCAAGATCGGGGCAGTGCAGACGGATGGCCATGGACGGGGTCTCGCGGACTAAGAAGCAGTGAAAGTAGGCCGCGATGAGTCGATGCAGCATCGCAGGCAAGGCGGCGGCCATTGTCGCCCAAAAACGCAGCGACGGGCCACTGGGGCCCGTCGCTGGTCGTACCTGTCATGTGGCCAATCAAGGCCGGCTCACTGATCAGTGAGCGGTCGCCTCGGCGGCGCCCTGGGCTTCACGCTGCTTGCGCTGCGCGTACATGGCCTCGAAGTTGACCGGAGCCAGCATCAGCGGAGGGAAGCTGCCACGGTTGACCAGGTTGTCGATGGCTTCACGCGCATACGGGAACAGCACGTTCGGGCAGAAGGCGCCCAGGGTGTGGTCCAGCTGCTCGGCAGACAGGCCAGCGATACGGAACAGGCCAGCCTGCTCGACTTCCGCCAGGAAGGCAGTGGTCTTGTCTTCGCCATTGGTGACCTGAGCGGTGACCTTGATGGAGACTTCGAACAGCTCCTCACCGACCTGCTGGTGCTCGGTATCCAGCTCCAGCGCGACCTTCGGCTGGAACGGCTGGGAGAAGACCGCCGGAGAATTCGGGGCTTCGAAGGACACGTCCTTCACGTAGATGCGCTGCAGGGCAAACTGGAGCTGATCCTGAGCCTGTTCTGCGCCTGCTGCAGCCTGTGCGTTCTGTTCTTCAGCCATGAGACATATCCTTGAGGGTTCGGAGATTTATTCTTGGTTGCGAGCCGGCCTCCAGCAGACCCGCAAACTTGCCCAGCCAGCGGGGCAATGACAGCTGGCAGACACGCGACGTGCGAGTCTGCGACTCAGCGAGTCACGACCGGCAGGCTGTCGGCTTCCCACTGGCCCATGCCGCCCTTGAGCTTGACGGCCTGCTTGAAGCCATCCTTCTCGAGGCGCGCCACCAGCGGTCCCGCCGTCTGGCCGTGCTTGCAGACGATGATCACCGGGCGTTCCTTGTACTTGGCCAGCGGAGTGGTCTCGCTGGTCAGCTGACTGCTGGGAACGTTGACGGCACCGGCGATATGACCGGCCTTGAATTCCTTGCTGTCGCGGATGTCGATGAAGACACCCTCTTCGCGATTGACCAGTCGCGTGGCCTCGCTGACGCTGACGCCGTGGTTGCCACGCATGGTTTCCATGACAATGAGGGCGACCAGCAGGGCGACGAAGGCGCCGACCAGCAAGGGATGATTCTGCGCGAACTGAAGCAGCTGTTCGATCATGAGACGGGCTAACTCCGCTGTGACGTGCATGCCGACGCGTACGCGGCAAAGGAAATAGACCGCTACCTGAGGTAACGGAGCCAGCATTATACATGACAGGCCCAAGCATGAATGCCGCTGCATGGCATCAAAAAGGCGTAGCCGGGCGATGCGCCGGCTGCTGTCAGCTCAGCCGGGCCGGGGCGATCCACCGATAGCGCAACCCAATCCCGGCGATACACTTGCGGCACTTGCACTCGGCACCTTACCACCCCTCTAATAGAGGGCAGAACGAGCAGGTAGTTTTATCACTACATGTCGTTTCCGCCGAGGGCTCTGCCCCACGGATGCGCCACAGCATGGCCGCAGGACATGACAGCTGCATGATGCGTCGCCCGTCGCACATCATCCTGTCATCCCGGCCCCTGCTCACCCCAGATCATTCGTCATCACAGCGAGGAAGTCATGGCAGCTCAAGCACAAGGTCCGCGTCCCGTCGCCCTAATCATCCTGGACGGCTACGGTCACAGCGAAGAGGAGAAGGACAACGCCATCCTCGCCGCCGACACGCCGGTGATGGACCGCCTGCGTCGTGAATATCCCAGCGAACTGATTCACACCGATGGTGGCTTCGTCGGCCTGCCGGACGGCCAGATGGGCAACTCCGAAGTCGGCCACATGAACCTCGGTGCCGGTCGCATCGTCTATCAGGACTTCACGCGCATCACCAAGGCGGTGCGTGAGAATGCCCTCAAGGACAATGACATCCTGACCGCGCCCATCGATGCCGCCGTCAAGGCCGGGCGTGCCGTGCACCTGATCGGCCTGCTGTCTCCGGGTGGTGTCCACTCCCACGAAGACCACACCCTGGCCATGGCTGACCTGGCCGCCGAGCGGGGCGCCAAGCGCATCTATATCCACGCCATCACCGATGGCCGCGACACCGCGCCCAAGAGCGCCGAGGCCTCCATCGCGCGTGCCGATGAGCACCTCGCGGGCCTGGGCCTGGAAGACGGCCGTGTCGCCACGCTGGTCGGTCGCTACTTCGCACTGGACCGTGACAACCGCTGGGACCGCGTCGAGCAGGCCTACCGCCTGATCGCCAACGGCGAAGCCGAGCATGAAGCCGCCACCGGCGTCGCCGGTCTGGCTGCCGCCTACGAGCGCGACGAGACCGATGAATTCGTCACCGCCACCCGCATCGGCGATTCCGTCGCCATGCAGGAAGGCGATGCGGCCATCTTCATGAACTTCCGCGCCGACCGTGCCCGCGAGCTGACCCGCGCCTTCGTCGAGCCGGACTTCGCAGGCTTCGAGCGCACGCCGCCCAAGCTGGCCCACGACGGCCTGGTGATGATGACCCAGTACGCCGCTGACATCCCGGCGCCGGCAGCCTTCCCGCCGTCCGAGCTGCACAACACCCTGGGCGAGGTCGTGTCCGACCGTGGCCTGACCCAGCTGCGCATCGCCGAGACCGAGAAGTACGCGCACGTCACCTTCTTCTTCTCCGGTGGCCGCGAAGAGGAATATCCCGGCGAGACGCGCATCCTCGTGCCGTCCCCGCAGGACGTGAAGACCTACGACGAGAAGCCGGAAATGAGCGCCGGGGAAGTCACCGACAAGCTGGTGGAAGCCATCGAGTCCGGCGGCTACGACCTCATCGTCTGCAACTACGCCAACGGTGACATGGTCGGCCACACCGGCAAGTTCGACGCCGCCGTCCAGGCCGTCGAGTTCCTCGATAAGTGCGTGGCACGCGTGGTCGAGGCGCTGGAGAAGGTCGGAGGCGAATGCCTGATCACCGCCGATCACGGCAACGCCGAGCAGATGGTGCACCCGGAAACCGGCAATCCGCAGACCGCGCACACCACCTTCGAGGTGCCGCTGATCTACGTGACGCAGCGCGATGCCAAGCTGGCCGCCGACGGGCGTCTGTGCGATCTCGCCCCGACCCTGCTGACCATGATGGGCCAGTCGGTGCCGGAAGAGATGGATGGCAAGGTGCTGGTCGATTATGCCGAGGCCTGATAGCAGGCTGCATGGCGCACCCTTCGGTGCGTCGTGCCTCTCGCCCTGCCCGAGCAAGCCGCTCGGGCAGGGCGATCGCCCCCGAATCTTCAAGCGCCGGAGCCGAGTCTCCGGCGTTGTGCTGTCTGCCTGGCTGCTGAGTCTCGCCCCGCTGGCACTCGGCCCCGTGGTGGCGACCACCGCGCAGGCCGCTGACGACACCGCCACCCTGACCCAGAAGAAGCAGGCCTCCCAGGAAGACCTCAAACGCCTCAAGCGCGAGATCCAGGCGATGCAGGGCGAGCTCAAGGCCACGGCAGCACGGCGCAGTGACACGCGCAACGGGCTGGAGAAGATCGAGCGTCAGCTCAATGCCACGCGCCAGCAGACCGGCAAGCTCGAGGATGAGCGCGATGACATCAAGCAGCAGCTGGTGGCACTGACGCGCAAGCGTGAAGCCCTCAGTCAGCAGCAGACGGCCCAGAAGGCGGCGGTCGCCGAAGAGATGGCCGCCCTCTATCGACTCGGTCGTCAGCCTGAGCTGAAATTGCTGCTCAACCAGGATGATCCCGCACGTCTTGAGCGCCTGCAGGTCTATCTGAACCATCTGAGCGAATCACGGCGTGCGGCGCTGGAGCGCCTGGCCGAGCTGAACCAGTCACTGGCCGACACCCGCGCACAACTGCTGGCCCGCCAGACACGCCTGGATGACGTGCAGGCAGGACTCAAGCGGCAGGCCAGTCAGCTGATCGCGCAACAGAATGAACGCGCCGCCCTGCTGCGCAAGCTGGATGCGCGCTATGCCAGCCATGAGGCGAAGATCGCCGAACTGGACCAGGACCGCGCGCATGCCAATCAGCTGATCCAGACCCTCGAGAAGCGCCTCAAGTCGATCAAGAGCGCGCCGCCACCCAAGACCCGCATCACGCGTGCGATGGGCAAGATGGATTGGCCGGCACCGGGCAAGGTGATCTCCGCCTATGGACGTGGCGAGGGCGTCAACCGTGATGGCGTGCTGATTCGCGCGACGCAGGGCACCGCCGTCACGGCGCCGCATGCCGGTCGCGTGGTCTTCGCGGACTGGATGCGCGGCTATGGCAACCTGCTGATACTCGATCACGGTGACAACGTGCTGACGCTCTACGCCCACCTGGCAAGCTTCAGCGTGGGCCCGGGCGACAGCCTGTCACGCGGCCAGCAGCTGGGTAGTGTCGGCAGCAGCGGCGGGCGTGATGGCCCGGCGCTCTATTTCGAAGTGCGCCGCAGCGGTCAGCCGACAGACCCGAGTCGCTGGCTCTCGCGCCGCTGAAGTGCCTGGCAGCGGCACCTCGCGCATCGTCTGATAGTCAGCCAGCGCTGAATGCCACCGCTAGCCAGCGGGCTAGTCGCCAGGCACTCGCGCGGGATATGCTCGCAGTAGCCTGTGACTGCGAGCATGCTGGGCGGTGTTCCCCCTGCCATGCCTCGACATCCGGCCCCGGCGCTCAGCGCATTTCGGTACCAGTCGAGTCAGTATCCGTCGAGAAGGAAATCGCATGTCTGCAATGTCGCCGTTCCGTCCTGCCCCGCGCCGCCTGCGTCAGCTGGCGGTCAGCGTGCCGCTGAGCCTTGCCCTGCTGGGTGGCGGACTGCCGGCCAGTGCAGAAGATGTCGCCTCGCCATCCGACAGCGCTCAGGATGCCCGCCAGGGCACGGACCTGCCGCTGGATGAGCTGCGCACCTTCGCCGAGGTCTTCGAGCGCATCAAGCGCACCTACGTCGATCAGGTCGATGACCGCACGCTGCTCAAGAATGCCATGCGCGGCATGCTCGAAGGGCTGGACCCGCACTCCGCCTATCTGGATCAGGAAGACTGGCAGGACCTGCGCGAGAATACCGATGGCGAGTTTGGCGGCATCGGTATCGAGGTCGGCACCGGCGACGATGGCCAGCTGACCGTCATCGCCCCCATCGACGACACCCCGGCGGCGCGCGCGGGCCTGCAGCCGCGAGACGTCATCCTCAAGATCGACAATACGCCGCTGGACGGCCTGTCGATGTCGGAATCGGTCAAGTTGATGCGCGGTGAGGCCGGCTCTCGCATTCGGCTGCTGATTCTGTCCGAGGGCGCCGACATGCCGCGCGAAGTGGTGCTGGAACGCGCCATCATCAAGAGCAGCAGCGTCAGTCAGCGCCTGCTGGACCCGGGCTATGGCTATCTGCGCATCAGCCAGTTCCAGAGCGCGACCGGTGACGAGGCCCACACGGCACTGGCCAGACTGCGGGAAGACAACGATGGCGAGCCGCTCAAGGGGCTGGTGCTGGATCTGCGCAACAACCCCGGCGGGCTTCTCTCGGCCGCCGTCGAGATCAGTGACCTGTTCCTGTCCAGCGGCCGCATCGTCTACACCGAAGGCCGCCTGCCCGACAGCGAGCTGTCCTTCTCGGCCAAGCCCGATACCCCGGCGGGCGACACCCCGCTGGTGGTGCTGATCAATGGCGGCACGGCCTCGGCCGCGGAAATCGTGTCCGGCGCGCTGCAGGATCAACACCGCGCCATCATCATGGGCACCGACAGCTTCGGCAAGGGCTCGGTCCAGACAGTGATGCCGCTGGGCAATGGCGATGGGCTCAAGCTGACCACCGCGCTCTACTTCACGCCCAGCGGACGTTCGATCCAGGCCGAGGGCATTCGCCCGGATGTCGAGGTCGTGCGAGGCCGCCTCGAGCGCGACACGCGACGTGACTTCAGCGTGCGCGAGGCAGACCTCGACGGGCGCCTCGACAATGCCAACGCCGCCAGCGAGTCCGCCAGCAGCAAGGCGCCCGACAGCCCGGTGGTGGCGGAAAGCGACTATCAGCTGGGTGAGGCGCTCAATCTGCTCAAGGGCATGAACGTGCTGGGGCGCAGTGCGGCGCTCAAGGCCACCGTGCCCACAAGCGACGAGTAAGCATCACGCCATGACCTGCCGATCATCAGGCCACAACGACAAGGCCCCGCCATCTGGCGGGGCCTTGTCGTTGCAGGGGGGGCATGACATGCGCACTTGCATAGAGGCATATAGCGACAGGTGTGACAGCGATCGGCCAATCCTGCGCCCAAGCAATGATAGTTGGCGCTCACATACCCGACAGCACAGACACTACATCACCTTCAATCTTGTTACGGCTTGCAGCTGGCGGGCAACTCACCCCGCTGCCCCATCGCCTGACGCATCAGGATACGCTTCAACTCGCCCTGGCCGTCGACGAAACCAAGCCCGAAGTTGCGCAGCAGACGCACGCCCGGCTGACGACTGCCGAACAACAGCCGGAAGCCATCCATCATCTTGAGCATCATGGCATTGTCGCTGCGACGCCGGCGGCGATAGCGCGCCAGCCAGCGCTCGTCGCCAAGCGCCACCCCGCGGCGATGTCCTGCCAGCAGCTCGTCTGCCAACACCGCCACGTCCATCAAACCCAGATTGACGCCCTGCCCTGCCAGCGGGTGAATGGCATGCGCAGCATCCCCCACCAGCGCCAGCCCCGGCAGCACATAGTCTTCGGCGTGGCGCTGATGCAGCGGGAAACTGAAGCGCTCACTCGCCCATTCGATGGCGCCGAGCTGACCTTCAAAGGCGTCTTCCAGCTCACTACAGAATGCCGCCGGTGACAGTGCCAGCAGCCGCTCGGCCTCCTCCGGCGTGGTCGACCACACGATGGAGCAATGCCGCTCTGCGGCCGAGGCTCCCTCGGCCGGCTGAGCCAGGGCGTCATTGACGGCCAGCGGCAGGAAGGCCAGCGGCCCGGTCGGCAGGAAGCGCTGACGCGCGACGGCCTGATGCGCGAGTTCGGTGCGCACCGTGGCCACCAGCGCGACCTGGCCGGTGTCGTGTTCCCGCGTGGCGATCCCGGCCAGCTCGCGCAGCCGTGAGCGCGCACCATCCGCCGCGACCACCAGCGCCGCGGTGACTGTCCGGCCATCGGTCAGCGTCAGGCTGGTCGCTTCTGCCTCATCGAGTTGGTAAGCATTCACTACCGATGTAGCACCTGAGCGTGGCAGTGCCATGCCTGCCACACGCGCCCCGAAGCAGCGCGTGATTGCCGGGCAGGCATCGATGGCCTGCTCCAGCGCGGCGAGCGTGACCCGGTTCTCGACGATATGCCCCAGTACCGGCACACCGCTGTCCTCGGCACTGAACTGGATCTCGCCATTGCCCTCCGCGTCCCACACCTGCATGCCGGTATAGGGCATCAGGCGACTGGCGGCGATCGTCGGCCACACGCCCAGACCGCTCAACAGCTGCTGAGAGACTGGCGTCAATGCACTCACCCGTGGCTCGGGAGCGCTATCAGGTTGCCAGCGGGTCGCGGACTCACGCCCCTCGACCAGCATGACCCGCAGTCCCGCCTGCCCCAGCAGCAGTGCCAGGGTGGCACCGACGATACCGGCACCGACGATGGCGACATCGGCGTCATGTGCGCTACCTGCTGATCGACCGTCCTTCATGCCTGCTCCCTGTCTCGTCTTTCTGTCTCGTAGTTCAGTCTCGTAGCCTGATCTCGAAGACCAATCTCGTGCCCTGATTTCGAAGCCCCGTCGCGTGGCTCGACACCAAGGCGCTGTCAGTGAGGCCCTGTCAGTGACGCCCTGCCTGCGAGGCTCTGCCAATGAGCCAAGTCAGCGAGCGCCCACCAACTTCAGCGCTCAATGCCCATCGAGCGTCTGGCCAACAGGCGCTTGAGCGGCGAGACCAGATTGAGCCCGATCAGGCCCGCTGCCCGTGCATGCCCCAGCCAGCGACTCTCGACCCCGAACAGGCGGATCAGGCCATCGCTGAACAGCACCACATTGTCGCGATCCGCGCCGCGTCGCTCCTCGAAGTCACTCAGCACGCTGGTGGCCCCCGGCGACTCGCCACGCGTCAGGCCCGCCTCGATGGCCGCGACCAGGTCGGTCACGCCGCGCAGCGCCAGATTGAAGCCCTGCCCTGCCACCGGGTGCAGGGCGTGAGCGGCATTGCCGAGCACCGCAAGGCCGGGGCGCGTGCCTTCGCTGGCACGCACCAACGACAGCGGATAGGCGTGGCGTTGCCCGACGCGGCGAAAGCGTCCGGCGCGTTCACCGAAGGCGCGCTGCAGTGCCTGCAGGAAGTCGCTGTCGGGCAGCGTCATCAGGCTTTCCGTGTCAGCGGGGGAGCGCGTCCAGACCAGCTCCATGCGCTTGCCGGCCAGCGGCAGCAGGGCCATCGGGCCTTCGCTGGTGAAGCGCTCGTAGGCGACTCCCTGGTGAGGCTGGCTCATCTCCACCGTGGCGATCAAGGCGTGCTGCTCATAGTCCTGCGCCGCACTGTGGATACCGAGGCGCTCCTTGAGCCCGGAGCGACCGCCATCCGCCAGCACGGTCAGCTCAGCCTCGATCAGGCGACCATCCTCGAGCGTGAGGCGATGGCCTTGCGCCGTGACAGCGATTTCTGCCACGCGCGCTGGGCAATACCAGGCCAGCGGCAGCTCAGCCAGCTGGCGATGCAGCACCTGGCCCATCCAGGCATTGGGAATCACGTGGCCGAGCGCGGCTACCTCGAGTTCTGAGGCCCGCATGCGTGTCGCGCCCAGGTGGCCGCGCTCACTGACATGGATGGTGCGAATCGGCGTGGCGTGCTCGCACATCGCCTCCCAGACCCCGAAGGCGGTGAACCGCTGGCGTGAGCCCGCCGCGATGGCGCTGGCACGTGCATCGAAACTGGGCTGGAAGCGCCGGGCATCTGCTGACGCCGCGGGCAGCTCATTGGCCTCGATCACGGCGACACGCAACGCTGCGGCCTCACGGCCCTTCTCGTCGGCCACACGTTCCATCAGCGGCGCCAGCGAACAGGCCAGGCTGGCGCCCACCAGGCCGCCGCCGATGATCACGATGTCGAAGTGTTCGGCATCACGCCCGCTCATGGCTTCAGGCTCGCTCATGGCGTCAGGCCTCCGCGCGCATCAGCGCCTCGATGGCCTCGACGGACTTGGGCACGCCATGACTCAACACCTCGTGGCCCTCGGCAGTCACTGCGACGTCGTCCTCGATGCGAATGCCGATCCCGCGATATTCGGCAGGAATGTCGCCGTCCTGCGGAATGTAGAGGCCCGGCTCGATGGTCAGCACCATGCCCGGCACCAGCGGACGCGGCTCACCCGCTTCGCGATAGCTGCCAACATCGTGCACATCCAGCCCCAGCCAGTGCGAGGTGGAATGCAGATAGAAGCGACGGTAGGCATCGCTGCTGATCAATTCCTCGACCTCACCCTGCAACAGGCCCAGCTCGACCAGCCCCGTGGTCAGGTCATGCACCACCTGTTGGTGAATACCCACCAACGTTGCACCCGGCGCCACGGCGGCCACCGCGCGCTCCTGGGCCTTGAGCACGATCTCGTACAGACGGCGCTGCGGCTCACTGAAGCGGCCATTGACCGGGAAGGTACGCGTGATGTCGCCGGCATACAGGGCGTACTCGGCGCCAGCATCGATCAACACCAGCTGACCATCCTCCAGCGGCGCGCGATTCTCGATGTAGTGCAGCACACAGGCATTCACACCCGACCCGACGATACTGGTGTAGGCCGGAGCCGGCGCCCCCTGCCACTGGAATTCATGCTCGATCTCGGCCTGCAGATGATACTCGTGCAGGCCGGGACGGCTGATCTGCATCGCACGCACATGCGCGCGCGCGGAAATCTCGGCGGCGTGACGCATCAGTGCCAGCTCACGCTCATCCTTGATCAGGCGCTGCTCATGCAGCAGCGGCGCGAGATCCTCGAAGGCGGCCGGCGGCCGTGCTCCGCGACGCACCGCGGCGGCCAGCTCATCGCGCAGCGCTTGAGCCAGCGCCAGAGCTTCATCATCCTCGAACAGCACATAGAGACGCTCGCGGCCATCCAGCAGGCTGGCCATCACCTCATCACGGGCCTCATTGGTGAAGGCCTGCTCGAAGCCTGCCGTGGCGACGGCACCCTCGGCACCGATGCGGATGCCGGTCCAGGCTTCGGCCAGCGGGTCCTTCTCCTGACAGAACAGCACGCTCTCCCCTTCGGCGCGCCCGGGCAGCAACAGCAAGGCGGCCTCGGGTTCCGGCCAACCGGTCAGATAGTGGAAGTCGCTGTTCTGACGGAAGCTGTATTCACTGTCGCGGTTGCGCTGGGCCAGGCCCGACGAGACCACCAATGCGGCAGCCCCCTGCGGCAGCTGCGCGATCAGGCGCTGGCGGCGTGCACGAAAATCCTCTGCCGTCAGGGCAGCAGGTGCGGGCAGGATGGCTGGGGCAGTCATGGCAATCTCCGTCGAGAACCCGCCGGGCATGGCGCGTTCGAGTGACAAACAGGCGTGATGCTGTAGATGGGGTCACCCGCCCTCTTGTACCAGCCTTGCATCAGACGCGGCGCAAGCGGTGGGTGACCATCGATTCAGTGGGTATCGGTACGTGAGCTGACGCCGAGGCTGCCCTCGAGACCGCCTTCCGGCAGCTGGTCATCGCTGGGCTTCTCGACGTTCGGGTTGCCCGGGTGCTGCTCGGTATACAGCAGCAAGGCCGCCATGCGCACATGATCAGCCAGCGCGAACAGATCGGCCTCGTCCTCGGCGTTGTCGTCGTCGAGGTCTTCGGCGTTGGCGAGGCCACTCGAGATGGCTTCGACATCGCTCAGCGCATCCTTGAGCACCTGACTCCAGCCACTGCGGACATCGTCATCGGCACCGGCCAGCTCTTCCTGGAAGCCCAGCGTCCATTCGCGCAGGCTCTGACCACGTTCGGCCAGCGAGAACATGTCATCCGGCAGCAGCGGCTCGAAGCTCATCTCGCTGGCGGCCAGGCGCTCCTGATTGCGCGTGCGCCAGGTGAGGAAGACTTCACCGGCTTCACGGGTGGCCGGTTGCTCGACCCCCAGCGAGGCGCAGACGCGCGCCAGCCAATCCTCGGCACTGATGTCATCCAGCGCCAGTGCGGCCACCAGCTGACCATCGAGGAAGGAGGGATTGTTGAGGCTGCCGTGAGCCAGGAAGTGGTCTGCGATGAGCGAGAAGTCGAAGGTATCGTTGATGATCGCCATGATGCGGCCCCATTGAGTCAGTGAGAAGTGGTTCTGTAGCGGGAGAATGGCATCTGAAGGATGTGCTGCAGCACAAGGCAGCCGCGCCGCGCGGCGCGTTGACCCTCCAGAAGCGGCTCTCTATAGTGGCTCGAGAATGCCCCCATCTTACCGCACTGGCCCTCCTTCTGGCTTGCCGTCCTGACTGCGACGGTGACGCACTGACAGCAGGACGTCGGCATCAATCTGGATGACGCCGGACAAGGCCCGAGAGGATCTACATGAGCGATTCCGCCACCCCACGCAATACCACCGAGATCAGCCTGCTCGGCCGCAGCTATACCGTCAGCTGTCAGCCCGGCGAGGAAGATGGCCTGACCCGTGCGGCGGCTTATCTGGATCTCGCCATGCAAGGCATCCAGCAGCGCGGCAACACCATCAGCGCCGACAAGGTCGCCCTGATGGCAGCGCTCAATATCTCGCATGAGTTGATCAACAGCCGTGACAGCGAGCGCGCCCTGCAGCGCGACTTCGAGACTCGCCTCACCGCGCTGGACCGTCAACTGGATGCCGCGCTCAGTCAGCTGCCAGCCGACTATGCCGATCAGGCGAAGGCGCGCGCTGCTGAGCGTAAAAACGCTTCAGAATCAAACAACTGATACATTCAGGCAACAGATTGTTCCCGACAGGATTAGCCCTTGGGCAGGCAGGCGGGGTTTGGTAGACTGAATGAGTTCTCTGGGGTGTACGACAGTTGCCGATGTCCCTCGAGCTTATAAGCTATTCCCAGGGAGTCCACTGCGCAGTGCTGTGTGCATGTCCGTGCGTCGGAACGCCTGATGCGCTGCGCGGGACTACCCACCTTGAACCGCTGGGTTCAAGGGCCCCCGGTAACACCGGCACCTTGGAGAACCCTGTCTGACGGAGATTGTCAGGCATGCGCAAGCCCCCCGCGGTCTATGCCGCACCCGCGAGCCCACGCTCGCCACTCCCTTCTGCAGCACTCGATACCACGCTCTGGGCACTGCCCAGCGAGCTCGATCACCCTCAGGCCGACCGCCGTGCGCTTCGCCGTCTGCTGCGCCAACGCCGCCGTCAGCTACCACCTGCCATTCGTCTGCAAGCCGAAGATGCGCTCCTGCGTCAGCTGAAACGGCTGCCGGAACTGTTGCGCGCCCGCCACGTCGCCCTGTATCTGCCCTACGATGGCGAGATCGATGCCACGCGCCTGTGCGATTGGCTGCAGCGACGAGGGGCGAAGGTCTATCTACCGGTACTGCGTCCGTTCGCGGCCAATTCGCTATGGTTCGTGCGCTACGACGATCAGACACCCCTGGTCAGCAACCGCTTCGGCATCGCCGAGCCGGACACCCGTCACGGTGCTTCCAAGGCACGGCGCCTGCCTGCCTGGGCGCTGGATGTCGTCTTGATGCCGCTGGTCGGCTTCGATGGGCACGGGGCTCGCATCGGCATGGGCGGCGGCTTCTATGATCGCAGCTTCGCCTTTACCCGCCGTCCCGGCCCACGGCCACTGTTGATCGGTCTCGCCCACCACTGTCAGAAGGTCCCCGCCCTGCCGGTACAGCCCTGGGATATCCCGCTGGACGCCATCGTCAGTGATCGCGAAGTCGTGCGCCCTGCCCGTGCCGAATGAGGCGACAGGCTTTATGACGAGATCGATGGCACGACCGCGAGATGTCGAGGGTGAAAGCAGACAGAAAGGGGCTATCTGTGAGGAGGCGAAGCAGCAACGCAGTGAAGCCAGACGAGGGTCAAGCTTAAGGGGAGTCGGGGAGCTGGAAAGCCGGGAGCAGAAACGCTGGAAAGCCTGGCAGGAGGGTCATGGCATGGGTGCGTGGCGCCAGAGAGACTGACGCCAGCAGCACCGCTACCGCCGGTGAGGGCAGCAGCGCAGGATTCAGGAACCCATTACGGTCTGGGCGTAGCCGGTTGCCACTACACCAATCCCGAAGATGAATACCAGGGCCATGACCAGATCGGGCTTACGTTTCATGAGAGCGGGCTTCTTCTTATATCGTCAGTGGCTTTCGCGTGACGGTTGTCGATGACTGTCTTCCTGACAGTGACCAGATGATAGGCATCTGACTTCTGTATGACAATCACCATGCAATCGTTTGAATGGACGCTTTTCCACGCAGCTTTTGATGTCTGCTCGCCCCAGCCGACAAGGGCTTCCATCAAAAACACCGTTCTTTTTCGCGCCTGGCATGAAATGTGGAATTTCCTGCGGCATGCCCGCCGGATACGCATGAAAAAGCCCCGGCCTTCCACGCGAAGGCCGGGGCTTTTCTATCCACGAATGTGACCAATGAAGCATGATGAGCTGCGCCTCAGCTCGCCGCCTTCAACGCAAATGACTCATATAGCCATCATCGCCCCATCGCTTGCCTCGCTCAGGACAGAAACAGGCGATAGGCGGGATTGTCGCTCTCTTTCCAGAAGCGATAGCCGATCTCATTGAAATATTCCTCGACCCGCACGCGGTCGCCATTGGGGATCTGCATGCCGATCAACACCCGGCCATGCGACGCGCCGTGGTTACGGTAGTGGAACAGCGAGATATTCCAGTCCGCCGGCAGGTGGGTGAGGAAATTCATCAGGGCGCCGGGACGCTCCGGAAACTCGAAACGATAGACCTCTTCCTCGAGATCGCTGGTCGTGCGCCCACCGACCAGATGACGCGTGTGCAGCTTGGCCAGTTCGTTGTCGGTCAGGTCTTCCACCGCATAGCCCGCCTCACGCAGCTTCTCGACCACAGCGGCGCGGTCTTCACCGCCCGGCTTGACCTGCACGCCGACGAAGACATGCGCTTCCTCCGGGTTGGCATAGCGATAGTTGAACTCGGTGACCATGCGCTTGCCGATCACCTTGCAGAACTGCTTGTAGGCCCCCGGGCGCTCCGGCAGCGTCACGGCCAGAATCGCCTCACGCTGCTCGCCCAGCTCGGTGCGCTCGGCAATGTGCTGCAGGCGATCGAAGTTGGTGTTGGCGCCGGAGTTGATGCACACCAGCGTCTCCCCTTCCGCGCCTGACTGCTGGACGTATTTCTTGAGGCCCGCCAGAGACAGTGCGCCACTGGTTTCGGAAACGGCGCGCGTATCCTCGAAGATATCCTTGACCGCTGCACACATCTCGTCGGTATTGACGGTGATGACCTCATCGACGGTGTGCTGGATGAGCTCGAACGGTGCCGCGCCGATCTGCGCGACCGCCACGCCCTCGGCGAACACGCCGACCTGGTCCAGCACCACGCGTTCGCCGGCTTCCATGGCCGCCTTGAGGCAGGCGGCATCTTCCGCCTCGACCCCGATGACGCGAATCTCGGGGCGCAGGTACTTCACGTAGGCCGCGACACCGGCGATCAGACCACCGCCCCCGACCGGCACGAAGATCGCATCGATCTTGCCGGGGTGCTGACGCAGGATTTCCATGCCGACGGTGCCCTGACCGGCAATGACATCCGGGTCGTCATAGGGCGGGATGAAGGTATAGCCGTGCTCGTCCATCAGGGTACGCGCGTGGGCCAGTGCCTCGGGGAAGGCGTCGCCCTTGAGAATCACCCGCGCGCCGCGCTCGCGCACGGCCTGCACCTTGATTTCCGGCGTAATGCGCGGCATCACGATCACTGCCTTGACGCCCATCAGCTTGGCCGCCATCGCCAGGCCCTGCGCATGATTGCCGGCCGAGGCCGCAATCACGCCACACGCCTTCTGTTCATCCGTCAGCTGGGCCATCTTGTTGTAGGCGCCGCGAATCTTGAAGGAATAGACAGGCTGCAGGTCTTCACGCTTGATGAAGATGTGATTGCCGAAACGACGCGACAACAAGGGTGCCGGCGAGAGCGGGGTTTCATGGGCGGCTTCGTAGACACGAGCCGACAGGATTTTCTTGACGTAATGTTCGAGCATTATAGGAATGTCCTGATGTGTCACAGCGCGGGCCGCATGAGCGCGACCGAACCCCCATTGTTATCAGACCGCTGGCGAGAGCGTCCAGCGCCATCGCCGGGTTTGCCGTTATAATGTGGCGTTTTCCGGCGTTGCGCTTCACGTCAAGCCGTTTTCCAGTGCCTGCCGGCGGTAAACTGCTGGCCACGCAGGGAAGACCGCGCCAATGCCCACTTTCACCACCGCCCCACCGACCCGAGGTATCACATGACCCAGGATGAGCTGAAGCAGGCCGTGGCCCGCGCCGCCCTTGACGAGATTCGCCCACTGCTGAGCCGCGACACCATCATCGGCGTCGGTACCGGCTCGACGGCCAATCTGTTCATCGATGCGCTGGCGGAAGTGCGTCACGACTTCGCCGGTGCCGTCGCCAGCTCCGAAGCCACTGCCGAGCGCCTAAAGGGCCATGGCATCGACGTCTTCGAACTCAACCATGTCGGCACCGTGCCGGTCTACGTGGATGGTGCCGACGAGATCGACCCGCGCCTGGCGATGATCAAGGGCGGCGGCGCCGCGCTGACCCGCGAGAAGATCGTCGCGGCCTGCGCCGAGCGCTTCGTGTGCATCGCCGATGGCTCCAAGCAGGTGGATATTCTCGGCGGCTTCCCGCTGCCGGTGGAAGTCATTCCGATGGCGCGCTCCTATGTCGCGCGTGAGCTGGTCAAGCTGGGCGCCGACCCGGTCTACCGCGATGGCGTGCTGACCGACAACGGCAACCGCATCCTCGATTGCTACAACTTCCTGATCGAGGACCCGATCGCCATGGAAGCGCGCATCAACGCCATCGTCGGTGTCGTCACCAATGGTCTGTTCGCGGCACGCGGTGCCGATGTGCTGCTGGTGGGACGCGAAAGTGGCGTCGAACGCATCACTGCCTGAGGAGCTGGCATGACGATGAATCTGCGCCCACGACTGCGCCTGGCGACCGCACTGCTGCTGGCAGCCAGCGCAAGTCCGCTGGCGCTGGCCGATAGCCTGCCGATCAGCCAGCCCGTCACCGTGACGCTCGACAGTGGCGTCAAGATCCTGCTCAAGCCGGACCACAGCTGGGAATATCAGCTGGATGAGGTGCAGGCCGCTTCCGCCCCGGCCACACAGCCCTCAGTGAAGGCTGGCAGCGCGCTGGTGCCGACCTCGACGGCCGTGCCGGTGACGGCGGCGGTCGCTCCGGCTGGCGACTCGGCCTCACCATCAGTCAGTGCAGCTTCTGCCAGCGCCAGCAACGCAGCGCCTGACAGCGCGTCACGCCTCAACAGCAGCGCGCTGGCCAATCCGCGGCTGTTGAGTGAAGGCCACCGCGATGGTCTGGTCGCGCGCCTGTCCTCGGTGAGCGAAGAGGATGACGAGGCGCTTCTGCAGTTCAGTCTCGACAACACGGCCGGCCAGAGTGTCATCGGCGTGCAGGCCAGACTGCGCCTGTATGCCGATGATGGCCATCTGCTCGCGACGCGTGAGGTGCCACTGTGGGTCGGGGAATATCGCCTGCCCCAGACCTACCTGCGCCCCGGCCAGACACGCGATAGCCGCGAGGTACGCGTCTCGCTGCCGGAGGGCGAGTGGTCACGCCAGCTGGTGCGCGTGGAAGTCACCGAGGTGGAGTTCCGCTGATCATCAGATGCCGGATTTCAGGTGTCAGATGCCACAGCAGCCAGACGAAAAACGGGAAGCCCTGAGGGGCTTCCCGTTTCTGTTTTAGCGCCGGTCGCTCCGCGAGAGCGAAGCGGTGATCAGAACTTGTAGTTGATGCTGAAGTAGTTGCCGAAGCCAGTGGTGTCCTGGCGAACGCCGGTGGCAGTGGAGCCATCGGTGAAGAACGCCATGTTGTTGTAGTACTTCAGGCCATAGCCGATCGCATAGCGCTGGGTGTGGTAGTAGATGCCGTTGAACCACTCCATGCTGTTGACGCTGCGGCCCGCCTGGCTGCCCACTTCGTCGGCATCGAACTTGTAGTCCAGGTAGCCCTGATAGGCGATGAAGCTGCCATCATCGAAGTTGACGAACGGCTTGAACCAGTTGGTGGAGGCCATGTAGCCGTCCCACTTGCTCTCGTCTTCGCCGCCGTAGTTCTCACGCACGTAACGCGCGTAGAGGTTGAAGCCCATCTTGCCGAACCACGGCACCTGCACATCGCTGCCCAGACCGACGTAGTGCTCCCACAGACCGCCGAATGCGCCGTTGTCACCGATGTTGGTGACGGTGGCGATGTAGAGCTCATCCACCGGGCCGAACGACAGGTCATAACCGGTCATGGCGTCCAGCGAGAAGCGCGGCGCCAGCTTGGCGAAGAAGTTGTCGCCGTCGTTCAGGTCATCGGAGCTGTCGTCCAGCAGGTCGAAGAAGTCGACATACCCGTAGAGATCGACGATGCCCGAGCGGCCGCCGAACTCCATCTCCAGGTAGGTATCTTCGCTGTTGCGGAACGGCAGGCGGTTGTCTTCACTGCGCATCAGGTTGAAGGTCAGCCACTTGTAATCATTGGCGTGGATATCGCCATTGAAGTCAGTAGCCTGCGCCGGTGCTGCAGCGGTCAGCAGCGTAGTGGCAGCCAGAGTGCTGGCCGCGAGGGTCTTGAGCATGGTCATCGCGTAACGATCCTGTCCTGAATGTTGAGACTGTTCGAATTCTTGTGGTCTTGCCCGCTGAGCGGGTCTTGTCGCTATGAAGTCCGACGAAGGCGCGGGAGTGAAACTCGCACGGGGCCCAGTCTGGAAAGGCGGCGATGTTAGCACTTCCTCGCAAAAACGACAGAGCGACATTTCGGGGGTGATCAACGTGCCTTCGACGACAATGTGAACCTTTTCACACTCTCGCCAGGCACCTTGTCACCCTCGGCTTCCCCGAGAGGACGTCCCGATGTTTCCTCGCTTGCCGCCCGGCGCATGCCGGCAGGATGGCTCCCGTCGACTGACCGAGCGGAGAGCGAGGAATGCATCAGGCCGCCAGCGCCAGGAAGAAACCGGCAATCGCCGCCGACATCAGATTGGACAGCGTGCCGGCGAGTACCGCCTTGAGCCCCAGGCTTGCGATCTCATGACGGCGTGTCGGTGCCAGACTGCCCAGCCCCCCCAGCAGGATGGCGATCGACGACAGATTGGCGAAGCCGCACAGCGCGAAGGACAGCACTGCCATGGTGTAGGGCGTCATCACCGCGCCGGTGGCCGCGACGATGCTGTCACCGCTGAGGTAGGGCGCCAGATTGATGTAGGCGACGAACTCGTTCACCACCAGCTTCTGGCCGATGAAGGAACCCGCCAGGGTCGCCTCGCTCCACGGCACGCCCAGCAGGAAGGCCAGCGGCGCGAACAACCAGCCGAGAATCATGTCGAGACTCAGCGTGTCCATGCCGAACCAGCCACCCACGCCGCCGAGAATGCCGTTGATCAGGCCGATCAGCGCGATGAAGGCCAGCAGCATCGCCCCGACATTGGCCGCCAGCTTGAGGCCGGAAGACGCACCGGAGGCCGCAGCGTCCAGCACATTGGAGGGCGCATCATCATCCTTGAGGGCAGCATCGGCGAGGGCGATCGAGTCGTCCGGCTTCTCCGTCTCCGGGAACAGCAGCTTGGCGAACAGCAGCCCGCCGGGTGCGGCCATGAACGATGCCGCCACCAGGTACTCCATCGGAATGCCCAGCGCCGCATAGCCGCCCAGCACCGAACCGGCGACGGAGGCCAGGCCACCGCACATCACCGCGAACAGCTCGGAGCGCGTCATGCTGGCCAGATACGGCTTGACCACCAGCGGCGCCTCGGTCTGACCGACGAAGATGTTGGCCGTGGCCGAGAGCGACTCGGTACGCGACGTGCCCAGCACACGCTGCAGGCCGCCACCCAGCAGGCGGATCACCCACTGCATGATGCCGAGGTAGTAGAGCACCGCGATCAGCGATGAGAAGAAGATGATGATCGGCAGCACCTTGACCGCGAAGATGAAGCCGACACCGCTGCCCGGATTGGCCAGGCTGCCAAACAGGAAGTTGATGCCCTGATCGGCATAGTTGACCACCTGACTGACGGCACCGGAGACACCGGCCAGCACTCCCTGACCGAAGGAGGTGTAGAGCACGAAGGCGCCGATGGCCAGCTGGATGGCAAAGGCACCACCCACGGTGCGCAGGCGAATGGCGCGTCGATTCGACGACAGCGCCACGGCAATGAGGATGAGCGAAGCCATCCCGACGAGACTCATGAGGGGATTCATTGGGAAGATCCTGAGGGTTCTTGTGGTTGTTATGGGTGCTGCGTGCAGGGCTGCGACGACCCGTTCTCAACGTCGTGCAGTGTTATCCTGCATTCTCACCATGTTCAAAAAGTCACAGCCTGACCAAATAGTCAATACGTCCGTTTTACCTCACGCCCTCTTGTCTTCCAGTGCCAGACTGGCAATGTCAGGGGCATTTTTGAGGTTCTCCCTGTGTGTCAGTGGTTTATCATCTGCTTCTGACGTGGGACGTGGCGCTTCCGCCCAGTTTTGCGCCAACGCTCCCTCATCGGAACCGGCACCAAAGGACAAAAGCCGCATGAACAATCACAGCGCCGCCCGACTCGACCGCCTGCAGGCCATTCTGCGCGAAGGCAGCCCTCTGCAACTGAGCGACGCCGCACAGCTATGCGCCGTATCGGAGATGACCATTCGTCGCGACGTGGCGCACAGCAACGGACTGCTGGAGATTCTGGGTGGCCGCCTGTTGCTGGTCGATTCATCCGCCGGCAGCGTCTATCGCCTGGATCGCGAGATCGACGCCAGCGCCCCGATCAAGCAAGCGCTGTGCCAGCAGCTGGCCAGTCATATCGAGGACGGCGACACCCTGTATGTGGATTGCGGCACCACGCTGGTCCATCTGGCAGCCGCCATCGACCGCCAGCAGACGCTGACCCTGGTGACCTGCGCCCTGAATGTGGCCAATGCGGTCGGCCATCTGCCCGGGGTGCGGCTGGTGATGCTGGGGGGGCTGTTTCACCCGGCCACCCAGTCATTCACCGCCACCGACATGCCGGAGGCCATCCGCCGTCTCGGCATCAACAAGGCCTTTCTCTCGGCGGGCGGAGTGCATGCCGAGCGAGGCGTCAGCTGCTTCCATTTTCATGAGGTCGCGGCCAAGCAGGCCGCTCTGGAAAGCGCGATGCAGCGCTTCTTGATCGTCGATGCGCGCAAGTTCGAGATGGTGCGCCCCGCCTTCATCGCCCCGCTGAGTGACTTTGATGTGGTGATCAGCAATGCCAGCCCCGCTGCACGTGATTGTCTGGGGGCGCTGGAGGCAGAAATGGGCGTGACGGCGGAGCTTGTCGACTGCTGAGCCTGTCGATTGCTTCACAGGAAGGAGTCAGGCCACTCGCAGCGCCAGACCACTGACAAACAGAAAACGCCGCACGATTGTGCGGCGTTTTCTGTCTGACCAGACAGTCAATGCACACTTTGCGTGCGCGGGGACGTCACAGCGGCAGGTGGTGCTCGAGCATCGCCAAGGTGCCACTCAGCGCGCCACGGTTGCGCTCCACGACCTGACTGGCCGCCTGGCCTGCCATCTGCTGCGCGGCCTGATCCGAGAACAGCGCATTCACCGCCTCGGCCAATGCCGCGTCATCCGCAACGACCTGGAGCGCGCCTTCCGCGGTCATCACCTCGGCGATCTCGCTGAAGTTGTCCAGCGATGGGCCACTCAGCAGTGGCAGCCCCAACGCAGCGGGCTCGAGCAGATTGTGCCCGCCGATGGGCACCAGACTGCCGCCGATGAAGGCGATATCACTGGCCGCATACAGCGTCAGCAATTCCCCGAGACTGTCACCGACCAGCACCGATGCGGCGTCAGCCACCTCGGTGCCGCTCTCTGACATGGCACTGCGCCGCAGGCTGCTCTCGCCGCGCGTCTGACACCACTGTGCCGCCTGAGCGGCCACTGCCTCGAAGCGCTGCGGATGGCGCGGCACCAACAGCAGCAAGGCCTGAGGATGCTGGTCACGCACCGCGGCATGCGCCGCGAGTATCTGGCCATCCTCGCCGTCATGCGTCGAGGCGGCGATCCATACCGGCCGCTGCGCGAATGACTGGCGCAGCGCCTGGCCATCGGCAATGACCTGTTCAGCAATCTCCAGTTCGAACTTGAGCGAGCCGACGGCCGTGCCACGCGCTGGCGGCAGGCCAAGCGCCATGAAACGCTCCAGATCCTGCTGCGACTTGGCCGACAGACCACTGACGTGGGCAAGACTGTCGCGCATCAGGGCGCCGATCCTGCGATAGCGCTGGAAGGCGCGCGGTGACAGGCGGCCATTGATGACGCACAGCGCAATGTCATCCCGCGCGCAGGCGGCCATCAGGTTGGGCCACAGCTCGGTTTCCACCATGATCGCCAGCGCCGGACGCAGCCGACGCACGAAGCGCCGCGCACTCAGCGGGAAATCCAGCGGCAGGTAATGGTGGCGGGCCGGGGCCAGCTCTGACGAGCCCTGCGGCGTATGCAGCAGACGTGCAGCCTGTGCAGCGCCGGTGGCTGTCATGGTCGTCAGCACCAGCGGGCGCCGTGGGTAGCGCTGACGCAGTGCCTCGACAAGACTCGCCACCATCACCACCTCGCCCAGCGAGGCGGCGTGCAGCCAGATGGGGCGCTCACTGTCGGGCGTGGTGCTCGGCGTGGAGGGGATGATACCCAGCCGCTCCAGGCGCGGGTGCTGGGCATCGTGCTCGCGCCAGACCCGCTGCCAGATGAGGGGCGACAGCAGGGTCAGCGCGGTGCTGTAGAGGCCGCAGGCAAGGCTCACGCCTAGTCCTCGCGATCGAGAATGGTGGCGATCATCGCGGTGGTGGAGACGCCGTCCTCGAAACCGAGCACGCGGACTTCACCGCCATTGGCGATCACTGCCTCTCCCCCGGCGATCTCTTCGGGACGATAGTCGCCGCCCTTGACCAGCACATCCGGCAGCACGGCCTCGATCAGGCGTGCCGGGGTGTCTTCGCTGAAGGGCACCACCCAGGCGACCGCACCGAGGCCCGCCAGCACCTGCATGCGGCGCAGCACCGGGTTGATCGGGCGTGTCGGCCCCTTGAGGCGTGCTACCGAGTCGTCGTCGTTGACGGCCACGATCAGGCGATCGCCGTGGCGTGCCGCTTCCTGCAGGTAGGCCACGTGACCGGCGTGCAGGATGTCGAAGCAGCCATTGGTCATCACCACACGCTCGCCGCGTGCCTGGGCGGCCTTGACTGCCGGGATGAGCGCGGACTCCTGGATCACGCCGAATTCCGCCAGCTTGTCGCCGTGCAGCGCGGTGTAGAGCTCTGCCACCGACAGGGTCGCGGTACCCGGCTTGGCGACCACCAGACCCGCGGCCAGGTTGGCCAGCATCACGGCTTCCGGGAAGGCGTGACCGGCTGCCAACGCCAGACCCAGCACGCCGATCACCGTATCGCCGGCGCCGGTGACGTCGTAGACCTCACGCGCATGCGTCGGCAGGTGCAGCGGCTGATAGCCCTCGCGGATCAGAGTCATGCCCTTCTCGCTGCGCGTCACCAGCAGGGCTTCCAGCTCGAGCTCGGCACGCAGTGCCTCGCCCTTCTCGGCCAGTTCCTCATCGCTGCGGCACGGCCCGACGATGGTCTCGAATTCGGTCAGGTTGGGGGTGATGATGCTGGCGCCGCGATAGCGCGAGAAATCACTGCCCTTGGGGTCGACCAGCACACGCTTGCCCGCCGCACGCGCAGCGGCAATCAGCGCCTCGACCTGATTCAGCGAGCCCTTGCCGTAGTCGGAGAGAATCATCACGCCACTGGCGCCCAGCTCGGCCTCGACCTGGCTCACCAGCGCGCTGGTATCCACCTCGTGCAGCGGCTCCTCGAAATCGAGGCGCAGCAGCTGCTGATTGCGGCTCATCACGCGCAGCTTGGTGATGGTCGGCACGCTGTCACTGGCCTGGAAGCGCGTGATGACATTGGCGTTTTCCAGCGCGCGCGTGAGGATGGCGGCGTTGTCATCCTCACCGACCACACCCGCGAGGGTTGCATGTGCGCCGAGCGAGGCGATGTTGAGCGCGACGTTGGCGGCACCGCCGGGGCGGTCTTCGCTCTCGCCGACTCGTACCACCGGTACCGGTGCTTCCGGCGAGATGCGTGAGGTGCCACCGTGCCAGTAGCGGTCGAGCATCACATCACCCACGACCAGCAGGCGAGCCTGTTCAAGCGCAGTCAGATCAAGCTTCATCAGGCGTCTCCGCGTGCAGAGGGGGATTGGGAAGAAGTGGTATCCGTAGAGGAGACAGCCGCGACCGGCAGACGTTCGCAGCTCTGGCCGCGAATGACGCCATCGGTGTCCGCCAGCAGCTCAGCGAGGCGCGCGATGACATCCTCGGCGCGAATCAGGCTCATGGCGTCCTGATGGCGCACGCGCTGGCCCCAGTTGATCTCGTCCATCTGCTTGTGAAGATAGGTCTTCACGGCGTCCGGATAGCGATTGACCACCAGATGCTGCCAGCAGTACGGCGCCGCGCGCTCGGGATTGGTGGTGGCGTACAGACCGATCACCGGGGTGTTGAGCGCATTGCCCATGTGCACCGGGCCGGAGTCCGGCGCGATCACCGCCACGGCGCGATCGATCATCGCCAGCAGGCCCTTGAGCGAGGTGCCACCGATGGCATCGATGACCGCGCCTTCGCTGACCAGCGCCTTGATGCGCGCGCCCATTTCACGTTCCTGCGGGCTGCCGCCACCGGTCATCACGCTGCGGATGCCATATTGCTGCCAGGCATGATCGACGACCGCTGCATAGCCTTCCGGCGACCAGTTGCGGAAGTTGCGCAGTCGCGGATTGGCACACGGACTGATGATCAGATACGGCGCCTCACCGGTGACGCGTGCGGCTTCGGTGTAGGCCTCGGGCGGCACATCGAGACGCCAGTCGAGACGGCAGTCCTCGACACCCAGCGTACGCGCGAAGTCCATGAACGACTCCAGCACGTGGGCGCGCTCTCGCGGGGCCAGCTGATGGGAGGTAAAGAGGTACTGCCAGTCCTTGGCGCGCGCACGGTCGTAACCGATACGCACCTTGGCCTTGAGTCCCAGCGACAGCGCACTGGCACGCAGTGCCTGCTGCATGTGCAGCAGGACATCGAAGTGCGTGTCCTTGAGCTGTCGCCAGATGGCGCGCATGCCCGCAAGACCGGTGGACTTGTCATAGACCACGAACTCGACCCCGGTCAGGCCGGACAGTAGACTGTGCTCCCCCTTGCCGACGATCCAGGTAATGCGGGCCTCAGGCCACTGACGCTGCAAGGCGCGTACCGTTGGCACAAGATTACAGACATCGCCGAGAGCGGAGAGCCGGAGCACGCAGATATGTGCGGGCTGGGCAGGGAGAGGATGCTTCATGCGGATGGCAGTTTTCCGAAATGAGAATGCCCACATTCTATATGATGGCGAAACAGCGCCACAAATGACGCCGGACTGGTTCATGCCATCGTTCTGGCGTGAACACGACGCCGTGACCGGCGAAGCGCCGGGGCGCGGGGCGAGTCTGTTCCTTGATGTCTGTCGTTTGCCCGCCGAACTGCAACCCGCCAATACCACCGCGTCACCGGCTCGCCGCTGGGCACTGCGCCCCTATCGTCGCGGCGGCCTGATCGCGAAGCTCGCCAGTCAGCGCTACCTCTATACCGGCCTTGAGCGCACCCGCGCCTTCGCCGAACTGCGCCTGACGGAGCGTCTGTATCGCCAGGGGCTGCCGGTGCCAGAGCCCGTCGGCGCCTGCGTGTGGCGGCATGGCCTGACCTACGAGGCCGCCCTGATCACGGTGCTGATTCCCGGCGCACGCGCCTTCGCCGATGACCTGATCGCCCTCGAAGCACAGCACCTGCATGACGGGGCCGAGCTGCCCGAGGCTCTGCTTCGCCTGCTCGACGCGACAGGTCACGCCATTCGCGCCGTGCATGACGCCGGGCTCGAGCATGTCGACCTCAACGCACGCAACCTGCTGATCGATGAAAGCGAACGCGTCTACGTGATCGATCTCGATCGCTGCCAGCTGCATGCCGAGGCTCCCACGGATGCACGCTGGCGCGAGAGCAATCTCTCCCGCCTGGGCCGTTCGTTGGCCCGCTTCACCCCGACACATCATGCGGCGTGCCTGGCCCGCATCCGCAGCGCCTATCAAGGGTAGGCGCCCGCTCCGTTCCACTCTTTGCTGACGCTCCGTTCAACTCTATTACTGACAAAGTGGTCATCCGGCGCGCAAAACAAGATATCATGCTAACAATATATTATGCATGATAACTATCTTGCCGCTCCCCACGCTTGATGGGTTATCGCGCTTTTTCCTATCCGCCGGATATGACCGATGACCGCAAAGACCCCTGACTCGCCTGCGCCCGCCAACGCCCGACCTCGTGACAGCCGCCGCCGCTATCTTCGCGACAGCGCCACCTTCTCTCTCGCCATCCTGGTGTTGATCTGGCTGGTCGCGACCCGCTATCTGCCCTTTACCCCACTCCCGCAAGGAGTGAGTGCCGCCAGCCTGAGCGGTTGGGCCTACCTGGCCACTACCTGGCTGGGTCACTACGGACTGCTTGCCCAACTACTGTGGCTGCCAGTTGGCCTGCTCGGCATGATATTGCCCGCGCGCAGCGCTCGCCGCTGGCTGTGGCTTCCCGCGGGCATTCTGGCCGGCAGTGCATTGAGCGCACTGATCATCGACAGCCTCGTCTATGCCCAGTACCGCTTCCATCTCAACGGCTTCATGCTGTCGATGTTCCTCAATGACAGCAACGGTGAAATCTTCGAGTTCGATGCCACGACCTGGCTACTGGGTGCATGCTCCCTGCTCGGCTTGATCGCGCTCTGCTGCGGGCTGGCTTATCGACTGAGTGGGCCTGCGGCGGTCAAGCGCGCTCACCGTTTGCCGACAGGCAGGCTGCATGCCTTGCTGTTCCTCATGCTGCTGGCAAGCCACATCCAGCACATCGTGTCAGATGCCCATCACAACCTGCAGGTGACACGCGAAGCGCCCGCCTTCCCGCTGCTGTTCCCCGCCACAGCGCGCGACTTCATGGAAGACCACGGGTGGCTGGATGCCCGGACTGCAGAAGCGGCCAAGGTGCATATCCAGAATTTCGGGGCGGGTTCGCTGGCCTATCCTGCCGTACCGCTTAAACAGGATGACGATGTCATCACCAGCAGAGGTGTCGACGGCCAGCCTGCCAACATCCTGTTTCTGGTGATCGACTCCTGGCGCGCCGATAGCTTCACTGCCGAGGCGATGCCCCACTTGCACGCTGCCCTGGCGGATGGTCTGCACTTCCCGGATCACATCTCCGGTGGAAACAGCACCCGCACCGGCTTCTTCAGCCTGCTATCCGGCCTGACCGCCAATTACGTCACCCCGATGGAGAATGACGGCCTGGGCAGCGTGCTGGTCAATCAGGCACTGCAGCGCCAGTGGCCGCTGGGGCTATTCTCCTCGGCAAGCTTCAATGGTGTCGGCCTGGACCGCAGCCTCTTCCCGAAAGTGCCAGATCTGCGCTTGCGCACACTGGGCGACAGTCCCGCCATGCGGGACCGCGTGATGACGACCGACTGGCTCGCCTGGCAGGCCCAGCGCCGCCAGACAGCGCTGCAGCAGGGCGCTCATGCGCTGAAACCGTGGCTGGGCGTGCTGTTCTACGATGCTCCGCATGGATACTCGCTACCCAGAGGTGCCAGTACTCCCTTCCAGCCCAGCGCCACCGGCATGGACTATCTGACACTGGGTCCCGACACCGACCCGACGCCTGTGCGCAACCTGTATCTGAACTCGCTGTATCATCTGGACAGGCAATTGGCGCGTGTGATTCAGGACCTGAAAGAACACGGCGAGTGGGACAATACGGTGCTGGTCGTCACCGGTGATCATGCTCAGGAGTTCAATGACAGCGGCAAGAATTTCTGGGGACACAATGGCAACTTCACTCGCTACCAGACCCAGGTACCGCTGATTCTGCGCGGCCCCGGCATTCCTGCCGGTCACTATGGAAGCCAGCTGCCCTTGCCTCCCGTCACCGCGCATTATGATGTCGTCCCGACACTGCTACGCCATGTGATGGGCATCAGCAATCCCCCCAGCGACTACAGCATGGGCCATGACCTGCTGCGCACTCTCGACCATCAACCAGAGGTCGACAACGAATGGGTGCTCTCCGGTAGCTATCAGGACTTCGGTATCATTCAGCGCGATCGCATCTACGCACTGGAAGGCACCGGCGGCTATGCAGTGTACGATGGCGACATGAATCGTCGGCAGGCGCTCGGCGAAGGCGCCAACCCCGTCATGAAAGTGATGGAGACCATGCGCCGCTTCTACGCGAACTGAGCCTGCCACTAAGTCCCATCGGCGCCTGCCCCACCCCGTCGTGCTACAGGCGCTCTTCAGACAGAGACCATCATGAACACGAGCGACGAGGCCTCGGCCGCCCCTTCACCCGATGGCAAGCTGCGCACCGCGGTGCCCATCACCGGCTGTGTCATCACCCTCAATGAAGCCCACAACATCGAGGACTGCCTGCGCTCGCTGGCTCAGGTCTGCGATGAGCTGATCGTGGTCGATTCCGGCTCCACCGATGCCACCTGCGAGCTGGCGCGCAACATGGGCGCCGTGGTGATCGATCAACCCTACCTGGGCGACGGGCCGCAGAAAAATGTCGGGCCGAGCCATGCCAGCCACCGCTGGGTGCTGTCTCTGGATGCCGATGAGCGCCTGACCGACGGTGCCGTCAGCGCCATCCGGGAACTGGCACTCGACAGCACGCCCCACGACGGCTTCGCGCTGCGCCGTCGCAACTTCATCGGCTCACGCTGGGTGCGGCATGCCGGCTGGTACCCCGATTACTGCCTGCGCCTGTATGACCGCGAGAAACTCGCCTTCCGCGATTCGCGTCAGCACAGCTCGGTGCAGGCCAACCATCCCTGCGAGCTGGACGCCGATCTCGAGCATTACAGCTTCGCCAATCTTGGTGAACTGTTCGTCAAGGCCAGTGGCCGTTTCTCGAACCGCGCCGCCAAGATCATGTATCAGAAGGGAAAACGCGCCAACGCCTTCACTCCCTTCCTGCATGCCAGCAATGCCTTCATGCGCAAGTTCGTCTTCCAGGCTGGCTTCCGCGATGGCGTCGATGGCTTCTCGGTGGCGCTGTCGGCCAGCGTCAATGCCTACCTGAAATACGCCAAGCTGCTGGAATTCCAGCGCGACGCCAAGGTGCGTGAGGCCGAAGATTTCAACAAGGTATGGTGACCATGACCTCTAGCTGTGAGCCGACTGCCGCGCGAGGTGTGACGCGCCCGCTTCACGTACGCCATGTCAATCTGGCACGCGGCTTTCGCGGCGGTGAGCGCCAGACGCTCAATCTGATCGCGGACCTGGCGCGACGCGCAAGCCCGGGGGAGAACGGCGAAGCCGGCGCGTCGATCCGCCAGTCACTGGTGTGTCTGCAGGGCTCGCCCTTGATCAGCGAACTGGCGGCGCTTGAGCTTGCCGTCACGGTGGAAGTGATCGAGATCAGCGGACGCTTCAAGGGCCACCTCGGCCAGCCCCGCGCCGATATCGTGCATGCTCACGAAGCCAAGGCCGTGCACTGGGCATGGCTGCATCAGCGCCTCACCGGCACGCCTTACCTGCTGACACGCCGAGTGCCCCAGCCGGTGAAGGACAAGCCGTTCAATCGCCTGACCTATCGCGCGGCCGCCTGCCGGGTGGCGATTTCGTCGGTGATCGAATCTCACCTGCGGGATCGCCAATGGGGTGAGACGGCGTTGATCCCCAGCACCCTCGCCCATCTGCCCAGCGACAAGCAAGCCGTGGCCGAGCTACGCCAGCGCTTCGGCAATACTCCCGCAGGAGATCGTGTTGTCATCGGGCATGTCGGCGCCCTGGTGGACCGCCACAAGGGCCAGCGAGTGCTGATCGAGGCGGCCCGCAGGCTGCGCGACAGCCACCCGCAGCTGCTGTTCGTCTGCCTGGGCGCCGGCGAGGACGAGGCGGCCTTCAAGGCGGAAAGTGCCGATCTCGACAATCTGGTCTGGGAAGGCTTCCACACCAATGTCGGCGACTATCTGGAAGCCTTCGATCTGTTCGCCTTTCCGTCACGCAACGAGGGTCTCGGCTCGATTCTGCTCGACGTGATGGATCACGGCGTCCCGATCATCGCAAGCGATGTGGATGGCATCCCCGATATCGTGCATGACGACAGCACCGGCGTGCTGGTGCCCACCGGCGATGCACAGGCACTGGCTGCCGCCATCGTGGCACTCGTCGCTGATGCGCCACGTCGGGAGCGGCTAGTCGCGGGGGCGCGGGGGCATCTGGCACGCTTCACTCCCTGCGCCATGGGCGAGGCCTATCTGGGGCTTTATCAGCGGCTGGCACGCTAGACCGCTTGTCATCTCAGACACTTATCGCCCCAGTACCTGGCCCACAAGCACCTATCGTCCAGGCACCTATCATCTAGGCACCTATCGCCCAGCTAGAGAATAAAAAAAGCCCTGTTTCATGTGAAACATCACAATGAAACAGGGCTTTTTTCGTTTTTCCAAACAGCAGGTCAGCAACTCAGGCGCGCGAACCAGCGTCCTCCAGGCCACGCAGATCCGGCCAGCCTTCGTCCACACTCAACATGGGATATGTCCGGGGATCCAGCGGACCTGGTTCGCTTTCGGGGCGACACTCCCGTAGCGCAGCCTGCAGCCGCTGCAGGGCCTCATCGCCTTCGGCACCAGCGGTCACCCTGTCCCAGAACTCACGATGTACCGCCTTGATGACGACGGGCACGCTGGGCACGCCGACCTGTTGCGCCATGGCCAGACGATGCAGACCACGGTTGATCTTGAGCAGGCGACCCTCACGCGTCACCGCGACGCCCATCTCGTCCTTGGTGACCCCCTGACGAAAGCCATTGCTGGCCATGTCCTGCAGATAACCGCGATAACAGCGCAGATAGCCGAGAATCTGCTCCTCACTATCCATCAACAGCCCATCACGCGGTGACGACCACGGCTTGCCCGCTTCCAGCAAGGCCTTCAAGTGCTGATAGCGCTCCGTCGCCGTCAGGTCATCGCCATGCTCGATCAGGTCCCGCATCAGCCGCGAGCGTGAACCGAAGCGGAAGGCGCCGCGCCGCAGGTCCCAGTCGCCATCCCAGATGAAGGCGTTGGAGGAAGGCCGGTTGCGCTTGTCACGCCCGAAATTGACGTCGCGCACCAGCTCACGCGGATTGACCCAGACCGTCAACGCCTCCTGCCCCATCACGTCTTCCAGCGCATGACGCGGCAGGCCACGGCGTTCAAGGGACTGGTGGCGTGCACGCTGGCGCTTCCAGCGCATCAACCAGCAACGACTGAACGGCAGTATCAGGTGGTGCTCGCACCAGGCACGCAGCGCCTCGATCCGCTGAGCACGCTGCATGGCCCCGCGCATGCGCGGGTGGATCAGATCATCCGTCGTACGGTTTCTCGGCAGGTTCACCGCGCATCCTCATCCAGCGAGATCGCCGTCAACAGTCGCTCGGGAGCAATATGATTCAGGCAATTGGTATGCCCCAGCGGGCAGACGCGCTTGAAGCAGGGTGAGCACTCCAGCGCCAGCCAGTGGATCTCGCGATTGGCCGTCAGCGGCGGCGTGTAATGCGGCGACGAGGAACCGTAGATGCCCTGGATACGGGCTCCTACCGCGGCCGCCACATGCATCAGGCCGGAGTCATTGCTGACCACTTCCCGACACTCGGCGATCAGGTCCACCGCATCCGCCAGCCGCGTCTTGCCACACAGGTTGTGAACGCCCGCAAGCCCCTGGGCGATCTCCTCCCCCGCCGCGATATCCTTGGGGCCACCGAAGATGCGCACCTCGGCCCCCTGGCGAGTCAATGACTCGGCAAGCGCGCGAAAGTGCGCCAGCGGCCACTGCTTGGCCGGGCCATATTCCGCCCCGGGCATCATGCCGATGATGGGCGCCGGCGGCGCCACCAGTCCCAACTCGCCGCGCAAGCGCAGCTGATTGGCGCTGTCTGTGACCAGAGCGGGCTCCGGGATGCCCGCCGGCGGATTGGCCTCCTCAACGGGCAGGCCCAGCGACGTGAAGCGCTTGACGGTCTGATCGAGCACCGACTTGTCGAGCTTGCGGCACTCGGTGAGCAGGCCGTAGCGCTGCTCGCCGGTGAAGCCGACGCGCACCGGAATGCGCGCGAAGAACGGCACCAGCGCTGCCTTCCACGAGCGCGGCAACACGATGGCGCGGTCGAAGCGCCCACGCAGCGAACCCCCGAGCTGCCAGCGCGCCTTGAGGGCGAAGTCACCATGCCCCGCCGGCAACGCCAGTGCCTCCTCGACCTCGGGCATGCGCTCGATGATCGGCTGCGACCAGGCGGGCGCCAGCACACTGATCCGGCAGCCGGGCGAGCGCTGCTTCAGCGTCATGAACAGGCTCTGCGCCATCACCATGTCGCCGACCCAGCTGGGCCCGACCACCAGAATGCGCTCACTCATGCCTTGCTCCTCTTCACGGCCAACCCTCCTTGCGGGTGCGCTTGCCCTGCCCCATCGCCCTTGCGAGGCAGGCGCTCACCCTCAGTCCACACGTACTCAGTCCACACGTGCTCGGTCCACACGCGCTCAGTCCACACGTGCTCGGACTCAGCGATTCAGCCATTCGAGATAGGCGCGCGTGCCCTGGGCAACGGTCTTGAATTCGACGTTGCAGCCGGCCTTGCGCAGCTTGCCGATATCGGCACGCGTGAAGCTCTGGTAGCGGCCCTTGAGGTTTTCCGGGAAGTCGATGTACTCGATCTCGCCCTTCTCGTAGTACTCGATGACGGTCTCGGCGATCGCCTTGAACGGCTCGGCGCGACCGGTACCCAGATTGAAGATGCCGGAGGCTTCCGGGTGATCGAGGAACCACAGGTTCACGTCGACCACATCACCGACATAGACGAAGTCACGGCTCTGCATGCCGGCATCGTAGCCATCGTAGGCGCCGAACAGCTTGGGATTCTCGCCCGCCTTCACCTGGGTGTGATGGTGATAGGCCACGCTGGCCATCTTGCCCTTGTGCTGCTCACGCGGGCCGTAGACATTGAAATAGCGGAAGCCGACGACCTGGGTGGTCAGGCTGTCCCAGCGCTGGCGCACGTGCTGATCGAACAGCAGCTTGGAGTAGCCGTAGACGTTGAGCGGACCTTCGAACTCCGGCGTTTCCTTGAAGACCTGGCTGTCGCCATAGGTCGCCGCGGAGCTCGCGTAGAGGAAGGGAATCTGGTTCGCTTCGCAGAAGTTGAGCAGCACCTTGGAGTACTCGAAGTTGTTCTCGAGCATGAACTGGCCGTCCCACTCGGTGGTGTCCGAGCAGGCGCCTTCGTGGAAGATCGCCTCGATCTTCGGCAACTCGGCGTACTCGCCCATCAGGCTCGACTGGACGCGAATCAGGAAGTCGTCCTTGTCGAGGTAATCGGCGATGGTCAGGTCCGCCAGATTGACGAACTTGGTGCCGTCACTCAGGTCATCCACCACCAGGATATCGGTACGGCCGCGGTCATTGAGTGCCTTGACGATATTGGCACCGATGAAACCGGCGCCTCCGGTAACGACGATCATTTGAGCTCCCAGAGCCTCTAGAGGCTTGTAGGCAACGCGCGCGTTCAGTAACGCGACACATCAGAATTTGGAAATGGCACGCTCTCGGTTTCGTCTGCGGCCTATAACCCGATAAGCGGGGATTGTATACTCGGCAGTTCTCGAATTCATGGGCCAACGGGCTTCACCAATGACACAGCCAGACGTGAAAACCTTCCAGGGCCTGATTCTGGCCCTGCAGCAATACTGGGCCGAACAGGGTTGCATCATCCTGCAACCATTGGATATGGAGGTTGGCGCGGGGACTTTCCACCCGGCGACCTTCCTGCGCTCCATCGGTCCTGAAACCTGGAACGCTGCCTACGTGCAGCCTTCCCGCCGTCCCACCGACGGCCGCTACGGCGAAAACCCCAATCGCCTGCAGCACTATTATCAGTTCCAGGTGGTGATGAAGCCGTCACCGGCCAACCTGCAGGAGCTCTATCTGGGCTCGCTGGAGCGTCTGGGCATCGACCCGCTGGTCCACGACATCCGTTTCGTCGAGGACAACTGGGAATCTCCGACGCTGGGCGCCTGGGGCCTCGGCTGGGAAATGTGGCTCAACGGCATGGAAGTGACCCAGTTCACCTACTTCCAGCAGGCAGGTGGCATCGAATGCTTTCCGGTCACCGGCGAGCTGACCTACGGCCTCGAGCGCATCGCGATGTACCTGCAGGACGTGGACAGCGTCTACGACCTGATCTGGACCACCGCGCCGGACGGCTCCGTCGTGACCTATGGCGACGTCTTCCTGCAGAACGAGAAGGAGCAGTCGGCCTACAACTTCGAGCACGCTGCCGTGCCGGAGCTGTTCGCTGCCTTCGATCACTGCGAGAGCGAATGCCAGAAGCTGCTGACCGCCAACCTGCCGCTACCGGCCTACGAGCAGGTCCTGAAGGCATCACATACCTTCAACCTGCTGGATGCGCGTCACGCCATCTCCGTCACCGAGCGTCAGCGCTACATCCTGCGCGTGCGCACTCTCGCCCGTGATGTGGCCCACGCCTATTACGATTCGCGCAAGGCCGCCGGCTTCCCGCTGGCCCCGCAGGCGCTGCGTGATGAGCTGCTCGCCGCCGATGACACCACTACCGAGGGAGACGCGTAAGCATGGCCTCCGTGAATACCCTGCTGATCGAACTGGGCTGCGAAGAACTGCCGCCGGGCGCCATCGACGCACTCGCTGACAGCCTCGCCAACGGCCTCGCCGATGGCCTGCGCGACGCCGAAGTCGCCTTCGGTCAGGTACGTGCCTACGCCACACCGCGTCGTCTGGCGGTGATGATCGAATCCCTGGCCGAGCGCCAGCCGGACCGCGAGATCGAGAAGCGCGGACCGGCCAAGGCCGCCGCCTTCAAGGATGGCGAACCGACCCGTGCGGTGCAGGGCTTCGCCCGCTCCTGCGGTGTCGAAGTCAGTGACCTGATCGAGCTGGAAACCGACAAGGGCACCTGGCTCGGCTATCGTCACACCCAGCCGGGCGAGCATCTCTCCGCCCTGCTGCCGACCATGCTGGAGCAGGTCGTGGCTCGCCTACCGGTGCCGAAAAACATGCGCTGGGGTGCCTCACGCATCGAGTTCTCGCGTCCGGTGCATTGGCTGGTCGCGCTCTACGGCAGCGAAGTGATCGAGGCCAGCGTGCTCGGCCTCGACTCCGGTCGCACCACCTTCGGCCACCGCTTCCATGCGCCGCAGGCCATCACGCTGGCGCACGCCGAGGACTACCTCGACGCGCTGGAAGATGCCCGCGTGCTGGCCAACCGTGAGGTGCGCCGTGAGCGTATCCGCGAACAGGTCCAGGCCGAGGCGGAAGTCTATGGTGCCAACGCCGTCATCGAGGAAGCCCTGCTCAACGAGGTCAACGGCCTCGTGGAATGGCCGGTGGCGCTGACGGGCACCTTCGACGAGCGCTTCCTGGAAGTGCCGGCGGAGTGTCTGATCTCCTCCATGAAGGCCAACCAGAAGTACTTCCACCTGCTGGACAACGACGGCAAGCTCAAGCCGGCCTTCATCACCATCTCCAATATCGAGAGCAAGGACCCGCAACAGGTCATCTCCGGTAACGAGAAGGTGATTCGTCCGCGTCTGGGCGATGCCGCCTTCTTCTACGAGACCGACCTGCGCAGCACGCTGGAATCGCGTCGCGAGAAGCTCGAGAGCGTCGTCTTCCAGCAGAAGCTGGGCAGCATGGCCGAGAAGGCCCGTCGCAGCGAAGCCGTGGCACGCCACATCGCGGAACGCATCGGTGCCGATGTCGACCACGCCGCACGTGCCGCACAGCTGGCCAAGACCGACCTGGTCACCGAGATGGTGCTGGAGTTCCCGGAACTGCAGGGCATCATGGGCCACTACTACGCCCGTCACGATGGCGAAGATGCCACCGTCGCTCTCGCGCTGGAAGAACAGTATCTGCCGCGCTTCGCCGGCGATGCGATCCCCACGACCAAGGCAGGCATGGCGATTGCCCTGGCCGACCGTCTCGACACCCTGACCGGCATCTTCGGCATCGGTCAGCGTCCGACCGGCGCCAAGGACCCGTTCGCACTGCGTCGCGCCACCATCGGGGTGCTCAACATCCTGATCAAGGGTGAGCTGGACCTCGACCTGCGCGAGCTGCTGACCGTCAGCGCCGAGCAGCATCGTGATCTGCCCAAGGCCGAAGGACTGGTCGAGGACGTGCTCGAGTACATGCTCGATCGCTTCCGCGCCTGGGCCAGCGATGAAGGCATGGGTGCCGAGCTGTACCTGGCCGTGCGTACCCTGAAGATCAGCAATCCGCTGGACTTCGCACGTCGTCTGCGTGCCGTGCACGCCTTCGGCGAACGTCCGGAAGCCGCTGCTCTGGCTGCAGCCAACAAGCGCGTCTCCAACATCCTCGCCAAGGCCGAGCACGATGGTCGCACCGAGGTGGATGCGAGCCTGTTGAGCGAGCCGGCCGAGCAGGCACTGGCAGACGCCCTGACGGCACGTGGTGCGGAAGTGGCACCGCTGTTCGCCGCGGCGCGCTACCAGGAGGCCCTTGATGCACTGGCCAGCCTGCGCGAGCCGGTCGATGCCTTCTTCGATCAGGTGATGGTCAACGCCGACGATGCCGCCGTGCGCGCCAATCGTCTGGCGATGCTGGCCAGTCTGCAAGGCCTGTTCATGGGTGTGGCCGACATCAGTCTGCTGACCCAATAAGAACTGCCGATCCACGGTGTCTCTGACATCGGTAACGCGCAGTCTCTGCAAAAGAACCCCGCCACGGCGGGGTTCTTTTGCATCCGCGGCCCCGAAATGCCGTGTTGCGTGACAGGATTTCACGCAACACGGCAGCGATGTCACAATTTCTGCCTTGATCCCCTACCTAGGTCGCACTAGTATTCCAGTATAGAAACAGTGTTCGAAAAGCGCGGCAGCCTGTCGCACCACGCACTTCGACCACTCGGCGCCATTTGCCCATCCCCACGTGCGAGCGTCATCTTGTGACTCGGCTCACAATTTCCCAGGCAAAGCGGCGACCCCTGACAAGCAGCCCGGCTGACGCCCCTGACTGCCCTGAAGTGAAGAGTTGACCATGCAAAAACTGATCGTGCTCGACCGTGATGGTGTCATCAATGAAGACTCCGATGCCTTCGTCAAGAACGCCGAGGAGTGGATCGAATACCCCACTTCCATCCAGGCCATTGCCCGTCTGACCCGCGCTGGCTATACCGTGGCCGTGGCGACCAATCAGTCCGGCATCGCCCGTGGCCATTTCGGCCACCGCGAACTCGACCAGATGCACACCAAGATGATGCAGCTGGTGAAGGAAGCCGGTGGCGATATCGCTCACATTGCCTACTGCCCGCATGGCCCGGACGACGGCTGCGATTGCCGCAAGCCGGAACCCGGTCTGCTCCACCAGATCCAGGATGCCCTGCAGATTCCCGACTTCGAAGGGGCCTGGATGCTGGGCGACAGCCTGCGTGACCTCATCGCGGGCCAGAAGGCCGGCTGTCGCGCCGCGCTGGTGATGACCGGCAAGGGCCAGAAGACGCTGGCAGATGGCGAGGGGCTCAAGGACGTGCTGGTAGTGGCCAACCTGGCCGACTTCACCAACCGCCTGCTCGATGGTGAGCTCAACCACCCCATGTCGGATGGTGAGCCGGGAAAGTCCCAGCGCCGCTGCGTGAGCTGTGAAGCCGCTGCCGAAAGCTATCTGTGAGGCATGCCTACCCTCTGATAACCCTGCGCACGGCGCGCTTGCCTCTCTAATCAGTAGCGGCGATATGCTACCCTTCAGACATGAATCCGGGCGGGCGACTGCCTGCCTGTCTCACTTCCTCATGCTGGAGGCTTCACATGCCACTGCTGGATAGCTTCACTGTCGATCACACCATCATGAAGGCGCCTGCCGTGCGCGTGGCCAAGAAGATGGGCACCCCGAAAGGCGACAACATCACCGTCTTCGACCTGCGCTTCTGCGTGCCGAATGAAGAGATTCTCTCCGAGAAAGGCATTCACACCCTCGAGCACCTGTTCGCCGGCTTCATGCGCGAGCACCTCAACGGTGATGACGTCGAGATCATCGATATCTCACCGATGGGTTGCCGTACCGGCTTCTACATGAGCCTGATCGGTGAACCGGAAGAAGCTCGCGTTGCCGCAGCCTGGTCTGCTGCCATGCAGGACGTGCTCAACGTGGCGCGTCAGGAAGAGATTCCGGAGCTCAACGTCTATCAGTGCGGCACCGCACAGATGCACTCTCTGGAAGAAGCCAAGCAGATCGCCAGCAACATCCTGTCTCGCGATATCGGCGTCAACCGCAATGACGAGCTGAAGCTGGATGAAGGCTTCCTCAATCAGGCGCACTGAGTCTTGAGGCAGCAAGCCTTGAGACATCGAGCCTTGAGGCACGGTGCTTGATCAGCCTGTCGAGTGCGCCGAGCACTTGAACGAAAAAGCCCGCTATCTGACCGGATCAGATAGCGGGCTTTTTTCATGACGTGACATCCGAGCGAGTGTAGCCAATGCCAGATTCCAGCAGCCATGCCTTTGATTTCACGACCTTCCTGGCAGACAAGGAAGCGTGGTCAGCGCCGAATGAACTCGTCCCCTACCGCTGCCGCGATGACAGCAGCCTGGGCTGTCGCCATTATCCCGCAGCAGGCATGTCAGGGAGCCGCTCACACCTCATCCTGCTGCATGGCTCCAGCGCTGACAGCCGTTATCTCGCATCGCTGGCAACGCGCCTGGCTGAAGCTGGTCATCACGTGCATACGCCGGACTTGCGCGGCCACGGCCCAGCCCCGCAGCGACGTGGCGACATCGACCACCTGCTTCAGCTCGAGGAAGATCTCGAGGACCTGATCCTGTCGCTCGAGATACCAGCCGATGCCAGAATCATTGTCGCTGGCCACTCTGCCGGAGGCGGCCTGGCACTGCGCTTCTCGGCCGCTGTCTGCCAGCGCCAGCTTGCCAACATTCCGCTGCACGGCGTCATACTGCTGGCACCGTACCTGCATCATCTCGCGCCCAACATGCGCCGTGATTCGCGCTGGGCGCAGCCGCGTATCGCGCGAATGCTGGCCTGCGCGCTGCTGAATCGGCTCGGCATCCATCGCCTGGATCATATTGAGGTCCTTGGCTTCAATATCCCGCCAGAGTACCGCGATGCACATACCACCGACGCCTACTCGTGGCGCCTGATGACGGGCCTCAATCCTCACGACTATCAAAGTGACCTCAAGGCGCTCGCCCATCATCAGCTGCCAGTGCTGGCGCTGATCGGCGAGCATGACGAGGCGTTTCATGCCGAGCGCCTTGCTCAATGTCTGCAACCCCACCACCCCGCGGCGCAGGTGGAAGTCCTCGAGACAATTGATCACCTGGGGCTTGCGACGTCCTCCATCACGGCAGAGCGAATCACCGCCTGGCTGGCCGAGCAACGCACCGGCTGAGACGACACCCTCGGCCGTGACCGAGCCCTACTCCTCGATGTTATCCTTGCCCCTGATTGCGGCAACACGCACATGCAAAAACGGCCCCTGATCGAAGATCAGGGGCCGTTTTTCTGGCCCGGCTTGGCAAGACATCAGCCAAGCGCTAGCTCAACACCGTCAGACGTCGAGGTTGGCCACCAGCGCGAAGCGCTCGATGAAGTCACGGCGCGGTTCGACTTCGTCACCCATCAGGGTGTTGAACATCTGATCGGCACCGATCGCATCCTCGACGGTCACACGCAGCATGCGACGGGACTCCGGATCCATGGTGGTTTCCCACAGCTGATCCGGGTTCATCTCACCCAGCCCCTTGTAGCGCTGGATGCTGAAGCCACGTGCCGCTTCCTTCATCAGCCAGTCGAGCGCTTCGTAGAAGGTGACGACTTCCTTCTTGCGCTCACCGCGCGAGACGTAGCTGCCAACTTCCAGCAGGCCTTCCAGCATGTTGCCCAGCTCACTCATCTCGCGGTAGTCGGCGGACTTGAAGAAGTCGACATCCCACAGGTAATCGCTGCTGACACCATGTGCCGTCAGCGTCACCGCCGGCAGATAGAGATTGCGCTCGCCGTCGTGGCTGAGAGTGAAGCTGTAGTGCGGGCCACCCTCGTAGGCAATCAGGTCATCCATTTCCTTCTGGAGACCGTCGATCCAGCCTTGCACCTGAGACTGGTCCGCGAGTGCGGCCTCATCCAGATGCGGAGCGTGCACGATCTTGCGCAGCACGGCAGACGGATAGACACGCGCCAGACGTTCGATGCGCTTCATCACGCCACGATACTGGTTGACCAGTGCTTCCAGCTGAGCGCCGGCGATACCCGGGGCATCGGCGTTGACGTGCAGCTTGCCGCCGTCCAGCGCCGTGGCGGTCAGATAGTCCTGCAGCGCCTGCTCGTCCTTCAGATACTGCTCATGCTTGCCACGCTTGATCTTGTAGAGCGGCGGCTGGGCAATGAAGATATGACCGCGCTCGATCAGCTCCGGCATCTGACGGAAGAAGAAGGTCAGCAGCAGCGTACGGATGTGCGAACCATCGACGTCGGCATCCGTCATGATGATGACGGAGTGATAGCGCAGCTTGTCGGGGTTGAACTCTTCACGACCGATACCGCAACCCAGCGCGGTGATCAGCGTGCCAACCTCGGCAGACGACAGCATCTTGTCGAAGCGCGCCTTCTCGACGTTGAGGATCTTGCCCTTCAGCGGCAGGATCGCCTGGGTACGACGATCACGCCCCTGCTTGGCAGAGCCACCAGCGGAATCACCCTCGACCAGGTACAGTTCGGAGAGGCTAGGGTCCTTCTCCTGACAGTCAGCCAGCTTGCCCGGCAGACCTGCGATATCCAGGGCGCCCTTGCGACGCGTCATATCACGCGCCTTGCGTGCGGCTTCACGCGCCCGCGCCGCATCCAGCATCTTGTTGACGATGCCCTTGGCTTCGTTGGGCTTCTCGATCAGATACTCGGAGAACAGACGGCCCATTTCCTGCTCGACGGCTGTCTTGACCTCGGAAGAGACCAGCTTGTCCTTGGTCTGCGAGGAGAACTTCGGGTCCGGCACCTTGACCGAGATGATCGCGGTCAGGCCTTCACGGGCATCATCCCCGGTCGTACCGACCTTGGATTTCTTGAGCAGACCTTCCGCCTCAATATAGCTATTGAGCGTACGCGTCAGTGCCGCACGGAAACCGGCCAGGTGCGTCCCGCCATCGCGCTGAGGAATATTGTTGGTGTAGCAGAAGATATTCTCGGCGAAGCCTTCATTCCACTGCATCGCCACTTCGACGCCAATGCCATCCTCGCGCTCCATCTCGAAATGGAACACCGGATTCAAGGGCGCCTTGTTGGTGTTGATATGGTCAACAAACGCCTTGAGGCCACCTTCGTAATGGAACAGCTCTTCCTTGCCGCTGCGCTCGTCAATCAGACGGATGGCGACACCGGAGTTCAGGAAGGACAGCTCGCGCAGACGCTTGGCCAGAATCTCGTAGTGGAATTCGATATTGGCAAAGGTCAGCGGGGAAGGCTTGAAGCGCACCAGGGTACCGGTCTTCTCGGTCTGGCCCACGATGCCCAGCGGCGACTGCGGCTCGCCATGGCGATAGATCTGCTCGTGGACATTGCCCTGACGCCAGATGGTCAGCTTGAGCTCTTCGGATAGCGCGTTGACGACCGAGACACCCACACCGTGCAGACCGCCGGAGACCTTGTAGGAGTTGTCATCGAACTTACCGCCTGCGTGCAGCACGGTCATGATGACTTCCGCTGCGCTGACGCCTTCCTCTTCATGGATCTCGGTCGGCACACCACGACCGTTGTCGCTGACGGAAACTGACTCGTCGGCATGGATAACGACCCGGACTTCGCTACAGTGACCGGCCAGCGCCTCGTCGATGGAGTTATCCACCAGCTCGAACACCATATGATGCAGCCCCGTGCCGTCATCGGTATCACCGATATACATGCCGGGGCGCTTGCGTACGGCATCCAGGCCCTTGAGGACCTTGATGCTTGATGAGTCGTAAGCCTGTTCGCTCATTGGCTTCTCCGTCGTGAAATCATTCCGTGTGCAGTCGCCCGTGTTCCACGTGAAACATCCTGACATCAGTGTTCGGCAACCATACCCGATCCAATGTTTCGGGTTCGACGCAGGTCACGAAGACCTGGCACTCGAGGCCTGCCAACAGCTGGCAGAACAGACGGCGATGCTCGCCATCCAGTTCCGCCGGCAGATCGTCGATCAGGTAGACACAGGTACGTCCGTTCATTTCTTCGAGCAAGCGACCCTGAGCCAGCTTGAGAGCGCTGACCACCAGCTTCTGCTGGCCGCGGGACAACACCTCGACTGCAGGGCGTCGCCCCAGGCGAATACGCAAGTCGGCGCGTTGTGGGCCAGTCTGGGTAAAGCCCATATGGCTATCACTGTCGCGCCCTGCTGCCAGCACGTCGCCCAGAGGGCGCTTGGCATCCCAACCGCGCTGATAGCGCAGAGTCAGCTCGGGTAAATCAATCAGCTCGGCAAGCGTGGCTTGAAACAGAGGCGCCAGCGCCTGCATATATTCCATGCGCAGGGCATCAAGACGCTCGCTCCAGTGAGCAAACTCTCGATCCCAGACGTTAAGTGCCTGAACGTCCATCTTACCATGCCTGAGCAGTGCGTTCCGATGTTTGAGCGCCCGACGCACGCGGCGCCAGACGTCGAAGAAGTCGTGTTTCACGTGAAACACACCCCAATCAAGGAACTCTCGTCGGGCAGAAGGTGAACCCTCCAGCAACCGGAAGGCATCAGGGTTGATCAGCTGCAACGGCAAGGCCTGAGCCAGCTGGGCGACTCGCTCGACCTTCTCGCCATCCAGCCGCATCTCCAGCCCATCTGCGGCATGATCACGCCTTACCCCCAGGGGACGCGGTGGTTCGCCCGCCAGGCGGCCAAACAGCGTCATTCCCGCCGTGTCATGCGCAATGGCATGCTTGAGCTTGTGCGTGCGGAAAGAGCGCGCCAGCCCCAGCACATGGATACCTTCCAGCAGACTCGACTTGCCACTGCCATTGGCACCACTGACCAGATTCACCCCATTTCCCGGCGCCATATCGACTGTCGCCAGGTTGCGCAGATTCTGGAATTGGAGTCGTTCAAGCGCCATGACGGCCTCATTCGATAGAGAAAAAGAGCCATGGCCGCCTTCGGGGCTCAAATACGACAACACCCGCCATTCAGGAGTGAAAATGGCGGGTGTTGTCGAGGCTCATTCTGCGATTGCGCGCGTCAATTGCGTCGCAATTACGATTCAAGATACTGATTTAAATAGCAATTACGATATTACAGACGCATCGGCATTACTACGTAACGCGCATCGCCGCCACCCGGCTCTTCCAGCAGCGCTGAGCTGTTGGCATCGGAAAGCGTCAGCTGTACGCGATCGGCATCCAGCACTCCCAGCACATCGATCAGGTAACCGACATTGAAGCCGATCTCGAGGCCAGCCCCTTGATAATCAAGGGCAATATTCTCTTCGGCTTCTTCCTGCTCGGGGTTGTTGGCCAGCACGCGCAGGTTGCCTGCCTCCAGATAGAGGCGCACGCCACGGTACTTCTCATTGGAGAGAATCGCGGTGCGCGACAGTACCTGACGCAGCTCGGCACGCTCGGCCACGATGACCTTGTCACCGCCACGCGGGACAACGCGCTCGTAATCCGGGAACTTGCCGTCCACCAGCTTGGAGGTGAAGGTGAAGTCGCCGGTCTGGGCACGCACGTGCGTCCCGCTGACCGTCAACGTCATCAGCTCATTGCTGCCGTCGAGCAGGCGCGTCAGCTCAAGGATACCCTTGCGCGGGATGATCAGCTTCTGCGCTTCCGGCACGCTGATGTCAGCGGCCTGCTCGCAGACGGCCAGGCGGTGACCATCGGTCGCCACGGTACGTACCAGATTGCTGGTCAGTTCCAGCAGCATGCCGTTGAGGTAATACCGGACATCCTGTTGCGCCATCGCGAAGGAGGTCGCGTCAATCAGATGCTTGAGGGTGCCGCGCGGCAGGCTGACGGTGATATCGCCCTGACCATCATCGATGTTCGGGAACTCGGCCACCGGCAAGGTCGACAGGGTGAAGCGTGAACGACCGCTGCGCAGAATGGCACGCCCTTCTTCCAGCGCGAGAATGATCTCGCTGCCTTCGGGCAGTGACTTGCAGATATCCATCAGCTTGCGCGCCGGCACCGTCGCGGAACCCGGCTCATCGACACGGCTGGGCTCGACGCGCCCGATCAGCTCGACCTCAAGGTCAGTCCCGGTCAGCGACAGCTGCTGATCGGACACTTCAAGCAGCACATTGGACAGCACCGGCAGTGTCTGGCGACGCTCGACGACACCCGCCACCAGGGACAGCGGGCGCAGCAGGGCTTCACGCGAAATGGCAAATTTCATGGAGACTCCACTCTCTGGAAACGGGGCAATGCTCGCTGACAGGCAGCGCGCACGCAAAAGAAATTCGGGGCCGCGACAGGCAAGCCCGGAGCACAGCAGGCCGATAGCGTGATTGTCGCCAACCCGACCTGCCGCTGCAATTCGATCAGCTGGTCAACAGACGCAGCAGATTCTTGTAGTCCTCGCGGATATCGGCGTTCTCTTCACGCAGCGAGGCCACCTTGCGACAGGCATGCAGCACCGTGGTGTGGTCTCGCCCGCCGAAGGCATCGCCGATTTCCGGCAGGCTGTGGTTGGTCAGCTCCTTGGCGAGCGCCATCGCGACCTGACGCGGACGGGCGACGGAGCGCGAGCGGCGCTTGGAGTGAAGATCGGAAATCTTGATCTTGTAGTACTCGGCCACGGTGCGCTGGATATTGTCCACACCCACCTGCTTGTCCTGCAGTGCCAGCAGGTCCTTCAGGGATTCACGGATGAAGTCCTGATTGATCGCGCGCCCCATGAAGTGGGAGTCGGCGATGACCTTCTTCAAGGCCCCTTCCAGCTCGCGCACGTTGGAGCGGATCTTCTGCGCGATGAAGAAGGCGGCATCGTGAGGCAGATCGACCTTGGCCTGATCGGCCTTCTTCATCAGGATCGCGACGCGCGTCTCGAGCTCCGGCGGCTCGATGGCGACGGTCAGTCCCCAGCCGAAGCGTGACTTGAGACGCTCCTCGACCCCATTGATCTCCTTCGGATAGCGGTCAGAGGTCAGGATCATCTGCTGACCACCCTCGAGCAACGCATTGAAGGTGTGGAAGAACTCCTCCTGGGAGCGCTCCTTGCCAGCGAAGAACTGGATGTCATCGATCAGCAGCGCATCCACCGAACGGTAGAAACGCTTGAAGTCATTGATGGCATTGAGCTGCAGTGCCTTGACCATGTCCGCCACGAAGCGCTCGGAATGCAGGTAGACCACCTTGGCATTCTCGCCGCCCTGCTTGGCCAGATGATTGCCCACCGCGTGCATCAGGTGGGTCTTGCCCAGACCCACGCCGCCATACAGGAACAGCGGGTTGTAGGCGCCGCCGGGATTCTCGGAGACCTGACGCGAGGCCGCGCGGGCCAGCTGGTTGGACTTGCCTTCGACAAAGGTTTCGAAGGTGAAATTCGGATTCAGGCCACTGGAATGCTTGAGGCTACCTTCTACCTGCACCTGACGCGTGTTGCGACGCGGTGCCTGTTCCCGGGCGCCATCGCCGGCCATCTCACGCTCTTCCGCGAAATTGCCCCGCGGTGGCGTATGCACGGAAGGGGCACGCGGGCTCGGCATCTGGCCCGGCGCTTGCGCCTGGGCAGATACCGGCGACGCAGCCGCGCCTTCCGGACGCGGGTTCGAGACGGTCCGGCGGCTACCGACGCTCAGCTCGACCTTGGGCGGCTTGCCCGGTGCCAGCTCACGCAGCAGCTCGTGAATTCGTTTGAGGTACTTGTCATTGACCCAATCACGCACGAAGCGGTTGGGGGCGAGCAGGCACAGCTCTCCGCTGTCGCCTTCCTCAGCCTGCAGGGGACGAACCCAGGTATTGAACTGCTGTGAATTCAGCTCGTCTTGCAGGGCGTCAAGACATTGTTGCCAAAGTGCGAGCGACACGCGACCTCACATCCAGTTGTCGAAGGGGCGGCCATTGTATAGGCCAAGCCACGAGTTATCCACACGACATCTGCCGCAAAAAGCACTGTGGACAACATCGGTATTCTTCAAGTATCCGCATTGGGACAGGCTGGGGAGCATCCGCGCACAAGATTTCGACTGTGGACAAGACGATAGTTATGCACATGGCCATGCACAGGCTGAACGCAGGTTGCCCACCACTTATCGCCAGAGCTGTCCTATCGACATGCAATTGAGCAAGATAGGAAAAAACAGGTTATCCACAGGAACTGCCTTCCTTAATAGTTATTAGTTATTCAGGACTACTTTCTTGTAGTAATGACAGCAGCCCCGCGATCTTCGAATCACGCGAGGTGCGAGGGGCTGTGATCGCGTCGGCAGAATCCCGGGTTATCCACTGCGACTTTTCGGCGCGCCTGACACGCCAGGGTCGGGAGTGCACAACCACTCGCCAGAAACGCGAATCCTTGAGGCTCACGACCGAACACAGGACTTGCCCCCTTTCCGCGCATCGCCATGGCGGGCGATGCCAATCACTCAGCCCCACTGAGCGCTGAAAAAGCGCTGATCGCTTGCCTGGCGAGCGGTGCCTGTAGGCTCAAGGACGCCAAATCGAATTTTTTTGTGCCCGAAGGCCTGTCTTGCACGTGATCCGCGTGAGACACGAAGCGCCATATGGCGGGCGGCGTAGACGATATCTGTCGTCAAATGCCGCGAACGGGCTGTGGACAACTTCCAACGCGACATTGCAAGCCACTTGCAGATTCACTAGAATCTCTGCCCCTGACCAATCTGCCCTGTCCTCATGTGGATACAGGGCAACATTCGTTGACCTTTTCCAAACAACCACGTGGGAAGAAGCAGCTATGAAACGCACATTTCAGCCGAGCGTCCTGAAGCGCAAGCGCACACACGGTTTCCGTGCTCGTATGGCGACCAAAGGTGGCCGTGAGGTCATCCAGCGTCGTCGTGCGAAAGGCCGTAAGCGTCTGAGCGCCTGATCGAGGCCCGGATGTCCCGTCAGGGATTTCCCCGGCAGCTTCGCTTGCTGACTGCCGGGGATTACCGGCACGTCTTCGATCACACCACCCTCAAGGTACACGGCAAGGGGCTTCTGGCCCTGGCGTGTCCGAATGACCTGGGACATGCCCGCCTGGGGTTGGTGTTCAGCAAGAAGAACGTGCGCCGTGCCGTAGATCGCAACCGCCTCAAACGTCTGACGCGCGAATCCATTCGCCTCCGCCAGCAGCGCCTTCCGGCCGTCGACATCGTCGTACTGGCCAAGCGAGGCGTGACCGAGCTGGACAACGAGACTCTGCATCGCCAGCTGGACGGCATGTGGGCTCGTCTGGAGAAGGACGCCAGACGCCAGAAAGCGGCCAAGTCAACGCCACCTGCCTGACGCGACACCTGCCCGGTGCGTCCGGCATGTGGCGTTTTTTTCGTTATACGCCCTACCGTTCGTGACCGGACTCATCTGACTCCCCGCCAGATTGATTCACCCTCCAACGGGTATACACCATGGACGTCAAACGATTACTCCTCGTGATTCCGCTTGCGGTTGTCGCCTATCTGATGGTGGTCCAGTGGAACAAGGACTACGACCAGCCGACTGCGGAAACACAGGCTCCCCAGGTTGCCTCTCAGGCCGCCAATGCCACTGCGCAAGGCCTTGAAGCCCCAAGCAGCAGCACGACTGCCAATGGCGATACCGGCCTCTCCACGCCGGATAGCGCAGCAAGCACCCCGAGCAACAACCTGATTGAAGTCAAGACTGACGTGCTGGACCTGCGTATCGATCCGCAGGGCGGTGACGTGGTCTATGCAGCGCTGCTCGAGCACAAGCAGAACAACGCTTCCGAGTCGCCCTTCGTGCTGCTGTCCGACAATCAGTCACGCAGTTACGTTGCCAAGTCCGGCCTGCAGCTGGATGGCCACAAGGGCCGTATCGCCTTCTCTGCCGACAGCAACAGCTACACCCTTGCCGAGGGTGACGACAGCCTGCAAGTGGACCTGAAGGCCGACATCAATGGTGTTGCGGTCATCAAGCGCTTCACCGTCAGCCAGGACAGCTACCAGATCAAGGTCGACTACCTGCTGGACAACCAGTCACAGCAGCCGGTCAATGCTCGCTTCATCGGTCAGCTGGCCCGTGACAACAGCGCGGACCCGACCTCCGGTGGCGGCATGGGCATGAAGTCCTATCTGGGGGCGGCGTTCTCTTCTGAAGAGAACCACTACCAGAAGGTCGATTTCGAAGACATCCAGGACGGCAGCTTCAAGAATGTCGACGTCCAGGGTGGCTGGGTGTCCATGATCCAGCACTACTTCGTGTCTGCCTGGGTGCCGGCTGACAACCAGAAGAACCTCTACTACGCCAACGTCGACAAGCAGAACCGCAATGTCGCCGCCTTCGCGAGCCCGACGACCCAGATCGCCGCGGGTCAGCAGGCTGAGCTCGGCGCGACCCTGTTCGTCGGCCCGAAGGATCAGGACCAGCTGGAAGCGACCGCTCCCTACCTGGAACTGGTCGTCGACTTCGGCTGGCTGTGGTTCCTGGCCAACCCGCTGTTCTGGCTGCTGGAGCACATCCACGCGCTGGTCGGCAACTGGGGTGCCTCCATCATCCTGCTGACCGTTCTGGTCAAGGTCGTACTGTTCCCGCTGTCCGCGACCGCGTACCGCTCGATGGCCAAGATGCGCAAGATGGGCCCCGAGATGCAGCGCATCAAGGAGAAGTACGGCAGCGACCGCCAGAAGGTCTCCCAGGAAATGATGAAGTTCTACCAGACGGAGAAGATCAATCCGCTGGGGGGCTGTCTGCCGATCGTGATCCAGATGCCGGTCTTCATCGCCCTGTACTGGATGCTGATGGAATCCGTCGAACTGCGCCACGCGCCGTTCATGCTGTGGATCCAGGATCTGTCAGTGAAGGACCCGCTGTTCATCCTGCCGATCATCATGGGCCTGACGATGTTCATCCAGCAGCAGCTGAACCCGACGCCTCCGGACCCCACCCAGGCGAAGATCATGAAGATGCTGCCGATCGTCTTCACCTTCTTCTTCCTGTGGTTCCCGGCAGGTCTGGTGCTGTACTGGATCGTCAACAACACGCTGTCGATCGCTCAGCAGTACGTCATCACCCGTCAGATCGAGAATGCCGAGCCAACCAAGAAAGGCGCATGATGCCTTTCAGGTTCGCCTGACATGACTCACCCACGACCCTCGCCTCGGCGGGGGTCGTGGCGTTTCAGGACCCTGATTCCGGGGGCTGCGCCGACACTCCCGCCGCAAGGCGCCTTTCCCGTCACCCCGCTTGCTGTCACAGGCCTCCAGCCGCGACAATAGCGGCCATCTCCTTCATCTTCATTCCGGCTTCGCGCCCGAGGTTTGTGCATGTCTACCGCCTACCAGCCTGACTCCATCGCGGCCCTGGCCACTCCGCCCGGCCGTGGTGGCGTCGGCATCATCCGTGTCTCCGGTCCGGCCTGTCAGGCCATCGCCCAGGCCATGCTGGGCCAATGCCCGTCGGCACGCCGCGCCCACTATGGCGCCTTCATGGGACTCGATACCCAGGGCAACCCCATCGCCCTCGACGAAGGTATCGCGCTCTACTTCCAGGGCCCGAATTCCTTCACCGGCGAGGACGTGCTGGAGCTGCAAGGGCACGGCGGCCCGGTGATCATGGACCTGCTGCTGGAGCGCTGCGTGCAGCTGGGCGCACGCCTGGCACGCCCCGGTGAATTCAGCGAGCGCGCCTTCCTGAACGACAAGCTGGATCTCGCCCAGGCCGAGGCCATCGCCGACCTGATCGACGCCAGCTCACGTGCGGCGGCCGAGAATGCGCTGCGCTCGCTCAAGGGCGAGTTCTCGACGCGCGTCAGCGCGTTGGTGCAGCGCCTGATCGAGCTGCGCATCTACGTCGAGGCCGCCATCGACTTCCCCGAAGAGGAAATCGACTTCCTGGCCGACGGCCATGTCGCGGCGCGCCTCGATGAGGTCAAGGCCGAGCTGGTGGGCGTGCGAGCCGCTGCCAACCAGGGCGCTCTGATGCGCGAGGGCATGACGGTGGTGATCGCCGGCCGCCCGAATGCCGGCAAGTCAAGCCTGCTCAATGCGCTGACCGAGCAGGACACCGCCATCGTCACCGATATCGAAGGCACCACCCGCGACGTGCTGCGTGAGCACATCCATCTCGACGGCATGCCGCTGCATATCATCGATACCGCCGGGCTGCGCGACACGCCGGACGCCGTCGAGCGCATCGGCGTGCAGCGCGCCTGGGACGAGATCGAGAAGGCGGACCGCGTCCTGCTGCTGGTCGATGCCGCGACCACCTCGGCGACGGACCCGATGGAGATCTGGCCGGAATTCGTCGCGCGCCTGCCGGACCCGTCCCGCCTGACGCTGGTCCGCAACAAGATCGACACCAGCGGCGAGTCGCCGGGGTTGACCGCCATCACCGCAACACAGGATGGCGATGCCGAGCTGGCACGCCACCAGGCCAGCGTGGTGCGCATCTCGGCGCGCGACAATCAGGGCCTCGATGCGCTGCGCGATCACCTCAAGGACATCATGGGCTTCACCGGCACGGCAGAGGGGCGCTTCAGCGCCCGCCGCCGCCACCTGGATGCGCTGGAACGCGCTGGCGAATCTCTCGACAACGGCGAGGCCCAGCTGCATGGCGCCGGCGCCGGCGAGCTGCTGGCCGAAGACCTGCGCGCCGCCCAGATGGCGCTGTCCGAGATCACCGGTGAATTCTCTGCCGATGACCTGCTCGGGGAAATCTTCGGCAGCTTCTGCATCGGCAAGTGATCGCACCGAAGTGATCGCGCCGAGCTGACTCCCGCCCACAGGCGGGCTCTCTTGCCGACAGTGCTTGCGTCTGGCTGTCTCCCTCTCGTTATACTGCCTCTGCCGACCCCTCCGAGTGGCGGAGGCGGGCAGGGGCAGACCGGGAGCCGACATGGCGGGACGCGCGACATCGAACAGACCGCAGGATGCCCATCGCGAGTCCCGTGACTCCAGCGCCTCTCCCCCGCCGGCCCCCGCCGCCGAACTGACTTCCGGGCCTCTCCCCGAGGCCCCGTTGCGCCACCTGCTGCTCGACTTCTTCACCCGCCATTGGCCCCGCTATCTGCTGGCCATCGCGTTCCTGATCGGGGTCGCGGGGCTGAATCTGCTGTTGCCGTGGGCGATCGGCGCCACCATCGATGCGTTGCGTGATGGCAGCCTCGACCACGACGCCTTGCTGAGCCGCCTGTTGTGGCTGGTAGGCGCGGGGCTCGCGCTCTATGCACTGCGCTATGCCTGGCGCGTGACGCTGTTCGGCACCGCCTATCAGCTGGGGACGGAGCAGCGTGATGCCTTCCATGCCAAGCTGACGCGCCTGGACCCCGGCTTCTATCAGCGCCACCGCACCGGAGACCTGATGGCGCACGCCAGTCAGGACATCGATGCCGTGGAGATGGCCGCCGCGGAAGGCGTGCTGTCCAGCGTCGATGGCGCCATGACCTTCGTGCTGGTGCTCGGCATCATGCTGATCGCCATCGATGTGCCACTGACGCTGCTCGCCCTGTTGCCCTTCCCCTTCATGGCCTGGGCCTTCGCACGTATCTCGCGACGGATCGGAGAGCGTTTCCGCGAATCGCTGGAGCGCTTCTCGGACCTGAATGACCAGACCCAGGAAGCCTTCGCCGGCATTCGCATGCTCAGAAGCCATGCCTTGCTGGAGGATGAAGGCGCAAGATTCTCGCAGCGTGCCGCCGCCGCCGAAGCCGTCGATTATCGCGTCCAGAAGCTGGAGGCGGCCTTTGATCCGGTGGTGTTCATTGCACTCTCGGCGGCGACGCTGCTGACGCTGGGCGTGGGTAGCTGGCGCTATCTGGATGACGCCATCACCCTGGGCCAACTGACCAGCTTCACGCTCTATCTGGCGCAGTTGATCTGGCCGATGTTCGCGCTTGGCTGGTGCCTGAATATCCTGCAGCGCGGCGCGGCAGCCGCACGGCGGCTGGCTACCTTCCACGCCGCGCCACAAGCCCTTGAGGACAGCGGCACTCTGGACGAGGTCAGTGATCATTCACTACGCCTTGAAATCAATGAATTCCACTACCCGGGCAGCCAGCAACGTGCTCTGGGGCCCCTCTCCCTGCAGGTGGCGGCAGGGGGGAGTCTGGGGATCGTCGGCGCGACCGGCAGTGGCAAGTCCACCTTGCTGCGTCTGCTGTCGCGCAGCTGGCCTCTGACGCCTGAGCAAGGGGTCCTGACGCTCGGTGGCAGAGAAGCGAGTGAGTACACACTACCTGCCTGGCGCCAGCAGTTCTCACTGGTCCCCCAGGACCCGTTCCTGTTTGCGCTCTCGGTAGCCGACAATGTCGCCCTCGCCTGCCCCGAGGCCTCCGACGAGCGAATTCGAGAGGCACTGCGCGCAGCAGCCTTCGAGGAAGATCTGCGCCGCCTCCCCCAGGGGTTGGAAACGCTGGTGGGTGAGCGAGGCATCACGCTCTCTGGCGGCCAGCGTCAGCGGCTGGCACTGGCACGCAGCCTGCTCAGCGAGGCGCCTATCCTGCTGCTGGACGACACCCTGTCGGCGGTCGACCAGGTCACCGAACGCACCCTGCTGAAGACTCTCGCGCGCCTGCAGCAACCCGATCACCACGGCCTCAAGCGCACGCTGATCATCAATTCCCATCGCCTGTCTGCCGTGCAGGCCTGCCAGCAGATCCTGGTGCTCGAGGATGGGCGCATCCTGGAACAGGGCGATCACGCCAGTCTGCTGGCCGCCCGCGGCGCCTACTGGCGCCTATGGCAGGCCCAGCAGGTCAACCGCGAAGACGATGCCAAGGCGGAGCGCTCATGAGCCACGATGCCGCGACACGACCCGACACCCTCAGCGGCACTCGCCTGCTCAGCCGACGGCGCCTGGCATTGCTCTGGCAACCGCTGGGCAGGCGCCGCGCAGAGGTCCTGCGCGCGCTGTTGATCCTGATCGCGGCGACCGTACTGGATGTACTCGGTCCATGGCTGACCCAGCGCTATCTGGATGACTACCTGATTCCCGGCAACCTCGCTCCCGAGGCCCTGGCAGGCTTGGTGGCCATCTACGTGATCACCCAGCTGGGCGCCGCCGCCGGACGCTATTTCCAGCAGCTGCGCTTTGCCCGCCTGGCCCTCGCCAGCGTGCGCGACATCCGTGAGCGAGTCTTCACACACCTTCTGCACCAGCCACTATCGACCCTCGACAATATCGCCGCCGGTGAATTGGTGGCCCGCGTGACCAACGACACCGAGTCGCTCAAGGAGCTGTATATCGGGGTGCTGGCGACACTGATCGGCAATGTGGTGCTGTTGATCGGCATCCTGTCGGCGATGGCCCTGATGGATGGCACCCTGGCGATGATCGCGACGGCGCTGGTGCCGCTCTCCATCGGCATGATCTGGCTGTATCAGCGCTTCTCCGGGCGCGCTGCACGCGAGGTGCGCCGCCTGCGTGCCTTGCAGAATGCCAGAATCGCCGAGGCGATCGGCGGCATGAGTGTGCTGCAGGCAAGCGACCAGACCGAACGCTTCAGTCAGCGCTATCACCACCTCAACGTCTCTCAGTATCAGGCGCGCATGCGCACGGTGCGTGTGTCGGGACTGCTGTTGCGCTCGGCCATCGACCTGATGGCGATGCTGATCACGCTCTCGCTGGTCGCCGTGTTCGGGCTGCGCGAATTGGGGGGCGGTGCGGAACTGGGGGTGCTCTACGCATTCATCGCCTGGTTGGGGCGCATCAGCGAGCCCCTGATCCAGATCACGCAGCGACTGCAGGTCTTCCAGTCGGCGCTGGTGGCGACAGGCCGGCTGGAAGAGGTGCTGGACCGGCCACGCGAGATGCCTGAGCCAGACACGCGCGCCGCGAGGAAAGCCACGCGTGGGCACACGGACAATGCCGTGATAGCGAGCGGTCACTATCAGCTCGAGCAGCTGAGTTTCCGCCATCAGGGTGCGGAGGGCCCGGCCCTCAATGGCCTGACGCTTGCCATCGAGAGCGGTGAGTTTCTCGGCGTGGTCGGCCCGACGGGCAGCGGCAAGTCCACCCTGCTCGATCTGCTCAGCGGGCAGCGCCCTGCCCCGGCGTCTCAGCTGCTGCTGGATGGTCGTCCGCTGATGGAGTGGTCGGCTCAACAACGCGCTACCGCGATAGCCGTCGTTCCGCAGGAGCCCTTCATCCGCGCCACGACACTGCGCGACAACCTGCTGCTGGGTCGTGAGATCAGCCAGCAGCACCTGTCACGGGTCCTGCACAAAGCGCACCTGGCGCCGCTGGTCGATAGTCTGCCGCTGGGGCTCGACACCTTGCTGGGCGAGCGCGGCCTCAGTCTCTCCACGGGAGAGCGCCAATTGCTGGCGCTCGGACGCGCACTGGTCACGACGCCACGCGTGCTGTTGCTGGATGAGGCCACCGCCAGCATCGATAGCCATACCGAAGCCCTGTTGCAGCAGGCGCTGCATGAACTGCGCGGCGAAGTGACCTTGATCGTGGTGGCACACCGGCTGGCCACGGTGCGCGATGCGGACCGCCTGCTGGTGCTGGAACAGGGCCGCATCACCCAGCTGGGGAGCCATGATGCCCTGATGGCAGAACCCGGCCTCTATCGGCGGTTATGGCAAGAAGACATCGCGCACTGATCAGGCCACTGGTCACCACAATACAAACGCCCCACGATGCAAACGCCCCCACAGGCATGGCCGGTGGGGGCGTTGTCAATCCGAGCTCATGATATGGCGCTCAGCGTTCTGCATTCACACCAGCCATCACGGCTTGCGCGGGCCGCGTGGCTTGTTGCCCTGTTTCTTGCCAGGCGCTGCCTTGCCAGAATTCGTCTTGCCAGGCGCTGATTTGCCAGAGCTGTCGTTGCCAGCTGCTGACTTGCCAGAGCTTTCCTTGCTGACGCCGCCCTTGGCAGCCTTGCCTCTCATGGCATTGCTTTCCTGCTTCTCACGCAGGGCACGCGCTTCACGCGCATCCAGCGGCTTGCCGACATCCTTGTTGTCTTCAGGACGCTGCTTGGCCGCGTACTTCCTGGGCAGTTTGGTCGTGCTGTTCGGGTTGACCTGACCATCACGACCGATCGCCGGAGTGCTGCGCATGCTGACCCGCGTGGAACCTTCGCGGCGGCCCTTGCCCGGCACGCTGGAGGACCAGTCGCTCCAGCTGGCAGAATCCTTGCCTGCCCCCTTGCCTGCCGTCTCGCCCTTGCCACGCGGACGAGTCGGCTCGACAGCAGCCGTCGACTTGCGCTCGGCAGGCTTCTCGCTGACGCGCTTCTGGCTCGGCGCGGAATGCCCATGCACCTCATCCTTGACCTGCGCCTTGATGCTGGTCTTGGGCTTGGCAGTCGCGGAATGGCGCTTGCCCTTGGCCTTGGGCGTCGCACTGTCATTGCGCACGCGAGGCTTGGCCCAGCCTTCACCGCGCTTGAGCTTCTCTCGCTTGGGCTTGGCCTGGGTCACCTCGACATCGCTGTCGCGCTTGACCTTCTGGTTGAGCTTGCGCAGCGACAGCAGGCGCTCACGCGGCATCGGCTTGGGCTCGTTGCGTTCGCGGGCGACTTCCTCCGACAGCCACCACAGGCCCTTGTGCTCGACGGCAACCGACTGCGGAGCCGGCAGCGCGCCCTTGAGCACCTCGACCACTTCCTGCATGGCGGTGGAGAACTGACGATCGAACTGCCACGGCGGGTTGATCACCAGCATGCCGGAGCCGTACATGCCGTGCTCGCCTTCCGGCGAATCGATCGTCAGCTCGCTGCGCCACATCGGTGCCGGCGAATGCTTCTTGAGACGCTCGAGCAGATCATGCTGACGACCCGCCGGCAGCAGCGGATACCAGATCATGATGGTGGCATGACGTGACTTGCGCAGGGTCTCGACCACGACCTCGGCGACATCACGGTAATCATTCTTCAGCTCATAGCTGGGGTCGATCAGCACGGCGACGCGCGGCGTGGTGACCGGCACGGCCGCCAACAGACCGGACAGACCATCCTGCTGACGACGCATGACCTTGCCGAGGCTGTCACGCTGCACCGGTGCCTGATCGAAGTGGTAGATCTCGCCCGGATGCAGCTCATAGGCCAACAGGCGATCGCCACGACGCAGCGACTGGCTCAGCCACCAGGGCGAACCGGGATAGACGCTCAGCTCGCTGGCGCTGCCCTTGGCGGCATCCGGTTGCATGTCCGCCAGCCGTGCCAGCCAGCGAGCCAGCGGCTTGTCAGCTGACGGGGACTTCGGCTCACCTGCATCGGTCAACCAGCGATCACGCACCTGCCACAACGGCAGAACGCCCTGCTCGTATTCGCGCAGCTGTTCCGTCTCGCGGGCCGCCAGCGGATACCAGCCACGACCGGCGTGAGTGTCGATAAACGTAACGGGAGATTCTTTACGTAATAGCTGCTCGGCCAGGGTGGTGGCGAGCAGGTGCTTGTGCAGGTCGGCAAAATTGCCAGCGTGATAGGCGTGCTGATAGGCGAGCAAGAGCGCCTCCTTGATACGGCGATATCTGCCACATCCAGCGAGGCAGCAGATAGAAATCGGGGGGCGGCGACGAGAGGAAAACCAGACAAGGCCGCCGAAGGGGCTGAAGGATAGCAGAGATGATCACTTGTCACCCCAAAAGCCGTGCTTGCCAAGCAACGAGGCCCACGCAAATGCGCAGGCCTCGTGGTCATTCACCATCATGTCGCCATGACAGCTGATGGGTCTCAGCTTTCCATCGGCGTCAGCGTGATCTCGACGCGACGGTTCTGGGCGCGCCCGGAGGCGGTGTCGTTGGATGCCACCGGGCTGGCTTCACCATAACCGCGCATGTTCAGACGGTTGAAGGCGATGCCACCACTGGCCAGATAGTTGCCGACAGCCTGGGCACGCAGCTCGGACAGGTTCTGGTTGTAATTGCTGGCACCGGTGGAATCGGTATAGCCCGCGATGTTGACGCGAGTCTCGTCGTATTCCTTGAGCACGGTGATGACGCCATCCATGACCGGCTGAATCTGGCCGGACAGGGTGCTGGAGTCGGAGCCGAAGGTGACGTTGGACGGCATGTTGAGGATGATCTGGTCGCCGACACGGGTCACGCTGACACCGGTGCCCTGCAGCTGATCACGCAGCTTGGCTTCCTGAACATCCATGTAATAGCCGATACCACCGCCCGCGGCGGCACCCGCAGCGGCGCCGATCAGCGCCTTGTCGAGACGATGGTTACCACTCTTGGTCGCCCCGGCGATTGCGCCGACGACCGCACCGATGCCGGCACCCTTCGCCGCACTGGAGGTCTGCTGCTCATTGGTATACGGGTTGGTCGTGGAACAACCCGCCATCGCGACGGCGGCTGCCAACGGCAGGGCCAGGAGTACAGACTTCTTCATGGTAACGCTCCCTATCTACACACTCATTAAAGGCAAGACGACAATTGCGCAAATAATCGTCATGCCTCCGATAATGCCTGATCAATCAGGTGTCGAACATGGCCAGCAGATCATTGAGGAACAATAAGCCCTGGGGCGTGGCGCGCAACAGCATGTCATCCTCAACGATGAGCCCGCGCGAGCGCGCCTGGCTCAGGCCCGGCTCCAATGCCTCGCGATCCAGCCCGGTCGTGCGACGCAGATCCTCGAAGCTGACACCCCCGGTCAAGCGCAGTGCATTCATCATGAACTCCAGCGCCAGCTCATCGCGGTCAATTTCCTGCTGACCCGCCACGAACCCGCGAGGGTCCTGCATCCTGCGCAAGTACGCTTCAGGCTGACGACTTTTCCAACGACGTTGGAGTTGCAACTCGCCGTTCAAGTTCCCTGCCGAGTCGGTCTTCAACAACGTCAACTTGCCATGCGCGCCCGCTCCGATGCCCAGGTAATCACCGAATTTCCAGTAATTGAGGTTATGACGCGCGCTGCGCCCTTCAAGGGCATAGGCGGAAATCTCGTAACGACGGAAACCGGCAGCCTCCAGCTCGGCGTGACCGTGATCCTGGATATCCCACAGCAGGTCATCTTCCGGCAGTACCGGCGGGCGCGAATAGAACTCGGTATTCGGCTCCAGCGTCAATTGATACCAGGACAGATGGGTCGGCTTGAGTGCCAGGGCACGCCGGATATCATCCAGCGCCGTCTCCAATGTCTGGCCCGGCAGGCCATGCATCAGATCGATATTGAAATTGTCGAAGCCCGCCGCCCGTGCGCTGGCCACCGCGCGCCCGGCTTCTTCAGCGGAGTGGATGCGCCCCAGCACCTCGAGCTGCTCCGGCTGGAAGGTCTGCACGCCCAATGACAAGCGATTGATGCCGGCGGCACGATAGGCGGCAAAACGGCCCTGCTCCAGCGTGCCGGGGTTGGCCTCCAGCGTGACCTCGCAGTCGGCAGAGAACGTCATGCGCGCCCGCAGGCCATCGAACAGTCGCTGGTAAGCCGCCCCGCTCAGCAGACTCGGCGTGCCGCCGCCGATGAAGATGCTGTGCAATTCACGCTCGGGCTGGCCCTGCAGCAACTGCAGGTCCTGATCGAGATCGGCCAGCAGTGCCGTGATGTATTCCTCTTCAGGCAAGCCGGCATCACGCCCGACCCCGTGGGAGTTGAAGTCACAGTAGGGGCACTTGCGCACGCACCACGGCACGTGAATATAGAGCGACAGAGGCGGCAGGTTCGCGGCGGACATCACGCCTGACCGCTCTGCGCGGCAAGCGCCTCGAGCAACTGCTGCATCGCACGTCCCCGGTGGCTGAGACGGTTCTTGGTCTCGGCCTCCAGGGCCGCGGCGGTCATGCCATGTTCCGGCAGCCAGAAAAGCGGGTCATAGCCGAAGCCACCCTCGCCCTGAGGCGCGTCAAGGACACGCCCCTCCCAACTGGCCTGAACGATGATCGGCACCGGGTCTGCCGCATGGCGCAGATAGACGAGCACGCACCAGTAGCGCGCCGTACGCGCTTGCTCAGGCACGCCCTCAAGCGCTGCCAACAGGGCGGCGTTGTTGTCACCATCACCGCTACCTTGCTGACGCCGCGCGGCAAAGCGTGCGGAATAGATGCCCGGCTCCCCGCCCAGCGCATCGACTTCGATCCCGGAATCATCTGCCAATGCCGGTAGGCCGGTGACCTGTGCGGCGTGGCGCGCCTTGATCAACGCATTCTCGACGAAGGTCAGCCCTGTCTCTTCGGCGTCACTCACTCCCAGCTGCCCTTGAGGCATCGGTTCGATCCCCAGCGGTGCGAGCAGGTGGGAAAATTCACGTAGCTTGCCGGCATTGCCACTGGCCAGTACGAGAGAAGAAGCGGACATGTGAATCTCCGGGATAGGAACAACGAGAATGCGGCCGCGTGTGAGTCACACGGGCAAGGCGCTTGCAGCACCCCATTCTAGCGCGTGAGTCCGGTGCGTACACACGAGGGGTCTGCGCCAGGCACGACTGAGATCCATGATGTCATGGGCCGATGTCACTCATGTGCTCAACTTGATGACTGACAGGCCGATACAGGCTATCTGCCTCAGCGCGGGCTAATGCCTGTGCAGGATTTGTCTGTGCCTCGCGGCTCAAGCAAGTAAACATCAACCGAAAAAATCCCGTAACTCGATGTTTTGTATAGCCTTTAAGTGGGAAATAAAAGAAATGTGCGTTATGCCATCTAACACTATGCGCAGCGCCAGCCCCCAGGTGTCACTCGACTAGACTTCAAGACAACCATCGAATCACCGTGGATTCATGTCTCCGCCTCAGCCTGCTGATGATGAGCCCCCCAAAACGCTTGCGACAGGAGCGCCCCATGACTGCTACCAGAGTCCTGTTCGTGACAAGCCCTTCACCGCAGACCGAACTGTTCGTCGAGTACCTGCAAGAGACACTGAAATGTGTCGTCGAGGCCTGCCACCATGAAGCCCCACTGCCGTCATCTCCCTGCCTGGTGCTGATCGACAGCACCCAGTGCAGTCTGGCCCAGATGATGCGATGGAGCCATATCGACAAGATCGCTGCCTTCAATGTCGAACATGAAGACGATGCCATCTCACTACTTCTGAATATTCCTTTCAGCGGAATCTTCTATCGCCAGGACAGCCTTGAACAAATCAGCAAGGGTATCGGCAAGATACTCGAGAATGAAAACTGGCTGACTCGCAATATCATGCAGACATTGATCCGTCATTATCGTCAACAACAACAGATTGCCTTCCAGCCTGTCATGGGACTGACACAACGGGAACTGGAAATATTGTCACTCATTGCATCACAGCAAAGTAATGCAGATATCGCGCATAGATTGATGTTGAGCCAGCACACCGTGAAGTCTCATTTATATAACATCTTTCGCAAGATCAGAGTCCACAACCGCCATCAGGCAATCCAGTGGGCCCACGAGCACCTCAACCTTTACATCCCCAAGCGTACGACGGAGCCGGAATCCTGAGGCTCAGGTGACGCTGGACGAGCATCTCTTCCAGCAGGTGGATCTGTGAGGTCACCACAGCGACAGAGCATGTCTCACGCCGGCTACGCGTAGTAAGCGCTTCACTTTTCAAGAGTGAAATGACTCATGCGCAGTACTGCGTCGCATTCCTGACACCCCTCGAATGCGGGGATACAAAAAGACAAGCCCGGTTACATAATGACATTGAAGAGAAGCCTTCCAGCATTAGATCTGTGGTACCTTTGGACCAGTGGAAAGCTTGGTAAAAAAAGCGCAAAGGTCTGGTTTTCATTGCACTCTCGAGAAGGGTCATCATGACCGGCGCTAATTTCATCAGGTTTACGTACTGTTTTTCCTATTCTTTTTCTGGGTCAAATCAGGACTGGAGGGGAAGGATAAACTGGTTATTTTAGCAAGTACTGATTAGAGGTTGCCTTATCCCCACTATCGCGCAATCCTATAAAGGTGCTCAGCGCGTAATGCCCGACGTGAATGAGTGCAGTGCTACACGACTCACCCAACCACACTTCAGATATGGCTCCGCCAAGAAAATCGGTACGACAACTCAGAGGTCTCGCACCATGATTACAGGGAACGCAATGGTGCTGCTGGTGACTGACTGCAATCCGCAGTCAGCGCTTTTCATGGATTACATTCGCCAGCAGCTTGAGTGTCAGGTGGCTTCCGCAAGCCCCGACGAGGATTACACACCCGGGCAGGCAGAAAGAACGATAGTGCTGCTGGACACCGACCACGTCGATGAAGGCACGATGCAACGCTGGGATGCAGATGCCAGCCAGGATGCCAGCGCAGAGCTGGCCGCTATCAACATCAGTGATGAAGAGGAAGCTGCCAGCCTGCTGGTCAGCACCCATCTTCAAGGCGTGTTCTACCGACAGGACAGCCTCTCACTGATCAGCAAGGGCATCGCGAAACTGCTGGAAGGCGACATGTGGATGTCCCGACCGCTGATGACCCGCCTGCTGGATTTCTATCGCCGTCAGCAGCTCAACGCCTATCGCCCGGTCTGTGGTCTGACCCAGCGTGAGGTGGAAATCATCGGCTTGCTGGGCACGGGTGCCTCGAATACCGAGATTGCTGACCAGCTGTTCGTCAGTGAACACACGGTCAAGTCACATCTCTACAACATCTTCCGCAAGATCAAGGTGCATAACCGCATTCAGGCCATGAACTGGGCACGTCAGAACCTGGCAATGCCTGTCTCGCGCACCCCACGCATCGCTCGCAGAGCACAGATGTCGTGAACGGTCGGGGCATGACAAGCCGCCAGGTGGTCGCCTGGGGACTGACATGCTTCAGTCTGTCGCCCGCCTTCGCGCAATCCGCGCCGGAGGCGGTGCGACCCGAGGTATCCGTTGCCAGTGAAGAGCAGCAGGCTCGCCGTCAGGGGGAAGATGGGGTCGCTATCCAGCGCGCGCGCCCCACGCTCTCCGACGGTCTCAGCGGCGTGATGATCGATCGCACCATGACCATGATCGGCAAGACCTTCTTCCGCCAGTTCAGCCAGCAACGCCTCGATAGCCCAGCCATCCGCAACACATCCCTCAGCATCCATGAACGCCCCTCAGCACGCTGGGGCAGCCTCATCTGGATCACCGAAGGCAACAACGTTCTGTATGAAGCGACGCTCCCTCCGCGCCTGAATGACGTGGATATGTACGCCAGCGCCGCCGTATCAAGCGTCTCCGACCAGTTCCTGCGTCGCAAGGTCATGGAAGCCCTGCGCAACGACCCGGACATGGCCGGTGACGAATTCTGATGTATTGAAGACCGACATAATAAATGGGCTCCGGACACGGAGACCCTGACAATACGCAAGGGAACAGGGGAACATCATGAAGCATCAGACACTCGCGGTGTCGTTGCTGTTATCGGCGATGCCGCTACATGCCGGTGAACTCATCTATCAGCCCATCAACCCGAGTTTCGGTGGCAATCCACTCAATGGCAGCTACCTGCTTGGCAAGGCCCAGGCCCAGGACACCCACGAGGATCCTGATGCCTACTCCTTCGATAGTCTTTCCGAAACAGAACTTTTCATCAGCGACCTGCGCAATAGCCTGGTATCCGATGCCATCACCGATGCTGTCGATTCCACAGAACCCGGCCGTTCCAGCGTGATCGACAGCGCTCAGCTGCGTGTCGAAGTCATCAGTAACGGCAATGGCGGTTTCTCCATGCAGGTGCTTGACCGCGCCACAGGTGAAACCACCGTCATCAACCTCGGCACATCAGGCAATACATTCTGATCCGCTACTGATGAAGGGTTCGCTCAATGAAGACACTCACCTCCATGCTGGCCGTTGCCAGCCTGGCGCTTGCTGGCTGTGCGCCGATGGTCGCCAATACCCAGGGTCTTGAAGGGGTGCCCAGCACCTTGATGCCAAGAACCGCCACCTATCAGGATCTGATCAGTCTGCCGCCTCCCGCCGGACGTATTCCGGTCGCCATCTATGACTTCCGTGACCAGACGGGCCAGTACCGGCCTGCCCCTGCCAGTACCTTCTCTACGGCGGTCACCCAGGGCGGCGCCGCCATGCTGAGCGCCGCATTGTCGGACTCCGGCTGGTTCATCCCCCTCGAGCGCGTGGGACTGCAGAACCTGCTGACAGAGCGCAAGATCATCCGCGCCAACATGGAACGCACGGGCCAGAATGATCTTGCCGCGCTGCAAGCCGCCAACCTGCTGTTCGAGGGTGGCATCATCGCCTTCGACTCCAATGTCAGAACAGGCGGGGCGGGCGCGGAATACTTCGGGATCGGCGCCTCTGGTCAGTATCAGGTAGACCAGGTGACGGTCAATCTGCGTGCTGTCGATATCACCACGGGGCAGGTCATCGCCAACGTCAATACCAGCAAGACGATCTACTCACGCGAGCTGAGGGCGGGCGTATATCGCTTCATCGATTTCAGTCGCTTGCTGGAGATGGAGGCGGGGTATACCAGTAATGAACCCGTACAGATGGCGGTCATGTCCGCCATCGAATCTGCCGTGATTCACTTGATTGCGCAAGGCGTCGAACGCCAGCTCTGGGTTCTCCAGGACCCGGACAGCCTTCAGACATCAGAGCTGATGGATTACCTGCAAGCCCCGACCCCGATGTTGTAGAGTCGACCCACATTCAAGACCTCGAAGAGAGCATCGTGGTATTCGCGGTGTTTATCTCTTCTCTTCCTTAAAAGGCAGTCACCTCACAAGAGGTGGCTGCCTTTTTTCGTGTCTGCGCAAAACATAAGAAATAAATAAAACAACAAAGCATGAAATATCATGCGCCTAATACCGTCAACAGTAATACCTCCCTGTACGGTGCTGAAAATCTGGCCACCCTTTGTCATTACTCACCGCTATTGGCCAAGACATTATGAGTAGCAATCTCTAGCCCTCATAAACCCGAAAAGGACTGATGGTGATGGCCTCGATAAAGACCAATAGTTAGTGCACTTAGACGGTCACCTGGATGGACTCACGCCATGGCTTCGGCAAAGCATCAACAAAGAAGAATGCTACAGGCCTGCCTTTTCTTTTCATCACTGACACTCAGCTTGTGGGTGTTGGCCAATGACTTGGCGACCACCTCCGAATTGGGGAGCAGCCACTCAGTGGCGGTCATCGAGCAATCTGGCGCTTATAACTCGGCGATGATCGTTCAGCATGGCAATGGCAACGCCTCATTGATTGACCAGAGCGGTGTCCTGAATGAAGCAGGGGTCGACCAATATGGCAATGGAAACACGGCATACACGCTGCAAGAGGGTGCCCTGCATGAGGCAAGCATTCTTCAGCATGGCCAATATCATGATGCGCTGATCATTCAGCAAGGTGTTGGGCAAAGCGCCAGCATTCAGCAGACAGGCATCGGGGGAAGCGCCACGCTTCTACAACAGGCCAGTAGTCAGGTACCGGCAAGTATCACTCAATATTCACGGGGCCATATGCGTGTCCAGGTCATACAACAGTGATCTTTACCACGATGGCTCGCATGACATCGCTATATGACGATGATGCTTGTGAAGGTGGTGGCTGAATATCAGCTTTCATCGAATCGCCAATACGAATTTTGCATAGCCAGGAGAGGTTCTCACTTACATGTAGTCAAGAGTCCTGCATGACGAATACAACCTCCTGGCAAGGCCATAAAAGAGCAGTAGCAGTACAACATGATGTCGCGGATCACGAAAACCAGACCGCCATCATGTCAGGGGATGCATGACCAGAAGCAAGTCAATAATAAAAACACAACTCAAAAAATGATCTACACAAGGGAACAAACCATGAAAATTCAAATGAGCTTGCTGGCTATCGCGATTGCTTTTACCTCTCAGGCGATGGCAGACAACAACACCGCAGATGTCGATCAGACTGGCTTCATGAACATGGCCAATGTTGACCAGACATCACGTAATGGCGGGTCTCTCGATAGCAACCACAACAGTGATATCGATCAGACAGGTGCTTTCAACAAGGCCAAGACCTATCAGAACGGTGTCAATCATGTTATCCGCATCAATCAGGTCGGTGGTGGAAACCGCGCAAAAACCACCCAATATAGCAGCACAAATACTGGCATCGTGGATCAAAAGGGTGTCCGTAACACTGTCGATATGAACCAGAAAAGTTACAAGCATACCGCGCGTATCACGCAGCAAGGCCTTGCAAACAAATCTTCCTCTTGGCAGGGCGCCAGTGGCTCGCCGGCTGGGCGTGAAAACTTGCTAGTCGTGTCACAAGAGGGCGTGTTCAACAAATCCAGCGCTACCCAGCAGGGCAGCCATGCCATCGCACGTGTCACTCAGACAGGCTACCAGCATGATTCTGATGTCCTGCAGGTAGGAGAATATAACCGCGCTCGTGTCACCCAGGATGGGCGCTTCCATAACTCGACCGTGACACAGACAGGCACTATGGGTATTGCCGTCGTCGACCAGGCCGGTTCGCGCAGTGACTCTACCGTTACTCAAGCAGGTGATTTACAGGTCGCACGTGTGACTCAGGAGGGTAGCTCACACGACTCTCTGATCAATCAGAGCGGGATGCAAAACACCGCACTAGTGACACAGTCCGATATGCTGCAGTACTCCGATATCAGTCAGAGCGGAGAAAACAACCTGGCCATTAATGTTCAGAGTGGCTATAAAAATGCGGCCATCGTTGTTCAAACTGGCAGCAACAGCGATTCTCTGATCACCCAGAGCGGCGCCTATGATCATGCCCACGTCATTCAGTCAGGCAGTGGCCATCGTTCAGAAATTCTCCAACAGGGTGGAGGTTTCCTGAGCTTCGCGACCAATAGTGCCCACGTGACACAGTCAGGTGCGATGAATACCTCCAGCGTGACCCAGACTGGCGGTGGCAACGTAGCCAACGTGATGCAGTACTGATCACGCCCCAGCCAGGATATCTTACAGAACCCCGCGCAAGCGGGGTTTTTCGTTTTTCCACCCGGTGGAACCATATAATGAAAAAGGCCGCTGACAGGGTTGTCAGCGGCCTTCCAGTACCAGCTGCGAAACGTCTATCGCAGCGGCAAGTTACTTCTTTGGCGGTGTCACGGAATTCTCCGGGAAGGACTTGCGATAACTCTCAAGGCTTTCATCCACCATCTGGCGGCCCTTGCTGACCTGCTTGTTACCGCTGGCGATCCGCGCCTTGCCCTTCTTGATCTGACCATTGCCCTTGTCGATCAGCGACTGGCCCTTGGCGATATTGGATTCGCCATCATTGACCAGATTCTCACCATTGACGATCTGCTTCTCACCCGCGGCCACCAGAGACTTGCCGCTCTCCCAATTATCGGCCAGCTGATCACGCACCTTGGCGACGGCCTTGGCTTCCTCAGCCTGACCGCGCATGAGATCAGCGGTTGTCGGCTGGCTGGAGCAGCCCGCGAGCAGTGCCAGACTGATGGCAGCGGCGGCGGTATTTACCCATTGTTGGCGCATGATATTTCCTTTCCAGATGCATAGCTTCCCAACCAAAGCCGAGGCTCATTCGGGAGCGCACTATGCAATAAAAAAAAGGGCATGGCGGTCATCCCGCCATGCCCCATGACAACGATCGCTCGTCTCAATGCAGCCTGAGCTGCTCACGAATCAGGCGAGCCAAGGTGACATTGGCGTTGGGCGCTGTCGTGTCGATATGGACCAGCTGACCATGCTCTTCTGGCGCAAATGGCTCGCGATTGGCCAATTGCTTGTCGAGCACTTCCAGACCCGCTTCGGAAGCCTCGCCACTGCGCTGACTACGCTTGATGATGCGCTTGCGCAGAGTCTCGTCATCGGCCTCGAAGCTGATCATCAGCACCGGCAGGCCACGGGCTTCTGCCTCATGACGCAGGCGATCACGCTGCACCTTCTTCAGGCAGGTGGCATCGATGCAGACGGGGATACCCGATTCCAGCAGCGTGGCTGACAGATTCGAGAGTCGCTCGTAGGTCGCATGGGTGGCCTGGGGGGTATAGATGCCGCCATTGAGTCCCGACTCGGTATCGGCATCCGCCGCAAAGCCATACAGGCGCTTGCGCTCCACATCGCTGCGAATACGCACGCCGCCCAGTTCACGCACCATCTCTTCGGTGAAGCGACTCTTGCCGCTGCCGGAGACACCCACACCGATGATCATGTAAGGGAAGCGAATCTCGCTATAGCGCTCCGCCAGCCCGATATAGCGCTCGTACTCGGCCAGCACATCGGCGCGATCCGCTTCACACAGGTCCGGCTGGTGATAGCGAATCATCGCCACCTTGGCCCGGATCAGTGCGCGATAGATCTTGTAGTACGGCAGCAGACGCACCAGCGAGTAATCGCCGGAAAGCTCGAGATAACGGTTGAGCGCATGATGGGCAAAGGCCTGCTCATCACGCGCTTCAAGATCCATCACCAGGAAGGCCAGATCACAACCGACATCATTCCAGCGCAACTCTTCATTGAACTCGATGCCGTCAAACAACAGGGCACGGCCTTCATGGCGCACGGCGTTACCCAGGTGGATATCGCCGTGAGTCTCACGCACGAAGCCTTCCTGCCAGCGACGCTCGAACTCGGGATTAAGGCGCTGGAAGGTCTCTTCGGTCCACTGCTTGAGCAGCGCGAGTCGCTTGATGGCCTCGGCATCATCACCGAGGCGCGGACGAATCAGCTCGAACTCGTTGTCGATGGTACGACTGACCATCTGCGGGCTACCCAGCTCGCTATCGCCCTGGATGCGCTCGGCCTGCTCGTGGAAGGCCACCAGCTGGTCGACCAGATCATCCAGCAATTCCAGCGACAGCTCGCCACTGGCCTGCAGGGCGCTGAACAGATGGCGATTGGAGAACTGGCGCATCTTGACCGCGTACTCGAAGACAGCACTGTCGTCTCCGATGCGCGGAGCTTCGGGCGTGCCCGAGATCGCCACGGTATCCAGGTACAGCGTCGGTGCCAGACGGCGGTTGAGGCGCACTTCCTGTTCACACAGGAGCTTGCGGCGCTCAAGGGTCGAGAAATCCAGGAAGCTGCCGAAATCCAGCGGCTTCTTGATCTTGTAGGCGTAGTCGCCGGTCAGCACGATCCACGAGATATGCGTCTCGTGCACTTCGATATCCTTCACGGGGTGATCGAAGCAATCGGCTGTGTGAAGGGCTCGAATCAAGGCCTGGCTCAAGGTCGTCTCCGCTAAGGCAAGCTGGCTATAAGGTCATTAGCGCAATCGCTATCGTTGGCGACAAGTGTACCGGATGGCAGCCCGCCCGGCAGCCTGCCGAGCGGGTTCCTGTCTGCGTTGGCCAACCCGCGGACTCAGGTACTGTCTCGCGTCGCACTCAGTTCGATGCGGACATCTGCGCAAAGACCCGCTCAGCCGCATCCAGCGTGGCCTGAATATCAGCATCAGTGTGCGCCGCGGACATGAAGCCGGCTTCATAGGCGGAGGGCGCCAGATAGACGCCTTCGGCGAGCATCGCGTTGAAGAAGGTCACGAAATCCTGCTGACGGCAGCGCGTGGCGGAGGCGAAATTGCTGACCTCAGCGTCATCGGTGAAGAAGACACCGAACATGCCACCGGCATGCTGGGTAATCAGACGGATGCCTGCCGCCTTGGCACGGCTTTCCAGACCTTCACACAGCATCTCGACCTTGCGTGAAAGCTCAGCGTGGAAGCCGGGCGCCTTGAGCTTGCGCAGCAGCGCGACGCCAGCGGCCATCGCCAGCGGATTGCCTGCCAGCGTCCCGGCCTGGTAGACCGGCCCCAGCGGCGAGAGGTGGTGCATGATCTCGCGCTTGCCGCCGAAGGCACCCACCGGCATGCCGCCGCCGACGATCTTGCCCAGACAGGTCAGGTCCGGCGTGATGCCGTAATGCGCCTGAGCGCCGCCCAGGGCGACGCGGAAGCCCGTCATCACCTCATCGAGGATCAGCACGCTGCCGTGGGCATCGCACACTTCACGCAGGCTTTCGAGGAAGCCCGGAACCGGCGGGATGCAGTTCATGTTGCCGGCGACCGGCTCGACGATGATGCAGGCGATCTCGTCACCCAGCTCGGCGAAGCAACGGCGCACACCCTCGGCGTCGTTGTAGTCCAGCGTGATGGTGTGCTCGGCCAGCGAGGCCGGCACGCCCGGGGAGCTGGGCTCGCCATGGGTCAGCGCGCCGGAGCCGGCCTTGACCAGCAGCGAGTCGGAGTGACCGTGATAGTTGCCCTCGAACTTGACGATCTTGTCGCGACCGGTGAAGCCCCGCGCCAGGCGGATCGCCGACATGGTGGCTTCGGTGCCGGAGTTGGTCATGCGCACCATGTCGAGGCTCGGCAGCATCTCGCAGATCAGCTCGGCCATCTCGGATTCGATCTCGGTGGGCGCGCCGAAGGACAGGCCACTTTCGAGACGCTCGCGCACGGCACTGAGCACATCTTCATCGGCGTGGCCGGTGATCATCGGTCCCCAGGAACCGACGTAATCGATATAGCGCGTGTTCTCCACATCGAACAGATACGCGCCCTTGGCATGGTCGATGAACACCGGCGGACGATGCAGTCCCTTGAAGGCGCGGACCGGCGAGTTGACGCCACCGGGAATATGACGGCTGGCGCGTTCGAACTGGGCAGCGGACGTGGTCATGACATACCTCTTGATAAGCGGCGAGCGGCCCATCGGCCGCGAAAATGGAGAAAAGGGGGATCAGACACAAAGACGCTGTGGATAACGTGAATGCAGCTTGTCCACAAGCGATGAAACGGCCCGATAGCCTCGGGGCGGCAAGGGGGTGTGGATAACCCGAATGCCATCGATGGCGACAGCTTAACGCGACTCACGGGTGAGTTGCAGCCGCGCGAGCGCAAGGGGTGCCGGCATCGAAAGGGGCAATAGCGCTATCGCCAGGGCAGAAACTGGGCCTCAGGCAGCGCGCCTTTTCGCCCATGCTGCTGGCCATCGACGAGACTCTGCCAGGTGGCCTGCTGGGCAGCCTGCCATGCCGACGGCAGCGTCATGCCGCGTGCCAGACGCACCGCCAGGTGCGAGGCCAGCGTGCAGCCGCTGCCATGGAAGCTGCCCGTCAGTCGCGGGCAGTCCAGTGCGAGCGTGGCGTGGTCACGGCGATACAGACGATGGATCACCGACGGCTCAGCCAGCGAATCAGCATCGCGCTCGACAGGATCAGTACCAGTGACCAGCACGGCCCCGGCGCCTGCCGCCAGCAGATGCTCGGCGAGTTGGCCGTCGCCCGTCCCCGTGGGGCAGGCCGCCAGCCGCGCAAGCTCCGCGCGGTTGGGCGTGAGCACATCCACGTGCGGCAGCAAGCTCTCACGCGCCTGATGGATCAGCGACTCGGTGGAAAGCTCCAGCCCACCGCCCGCCTTGAGCACCGGATCCCACACCACGGGTAACCCCGGCCAGCGCTGCCGGAGTTCCTCGATCAGCGTCACACACGCCGTGAGCGCCGCTTCGCTGGCGAGCAGACCGATCTTGAGCGCGCCCGGGCGGAAGTCCTCACACAGGGTGCGGGCCATGGCGAGCATCGACTCGCCCGATTGCGGGATCACCGCCTGCACATTGCAGGAGTTCTGCACCGTCAGTGCCGTCGGCACCGTCAGCGCCCAGCCGCCACCGGCACGGATCGCCTCGCTGTCGGCGATCAGACCCGCGCCGCCACTGGGATCATGCCCCGCCAATACCAGCACGTAGGGCAGTTGCGCTGAGCACTCGGTCATGGCTGAACCATCCCTCAGAACGGTTTGACGATGACGCAGATGACGATCACCACCAGCATCAGCACCGGCACTTCATTGAAGAAGCGGAAGTAGCGCGAGGTTCTCTTGCAGGTATCGGCGGCGAACTGCTTCAGATACAGGCCGCAGGCATGGTGATAGCCGACCAGCAGCACGACCATGGTCAGCTTGAGATGCATCCAGCCCATGCTCATGAAGCTCGGCACCAGCGCCAGCAGCCAGATCCCCAGCACCAGGGTCGCGATCATCGACGGCATCATGATGCCGCGATAGAGCTTGCGCTCCATGGTCTTGAAGTACTCGATGGCCTTGTGGTCGCCGGCATCACGCGCCTGGGCGTGATAGACATACAGCCGGGGCAGATAGAAGAGGGCAGCAAACCAGCACACTACGGCAATCAGATGGAAAGCCTTGATCCACAGATACATGGGGGAGCTCCGTCAGTCAGGGTCGGGAAGGTCAGAAAGTGGACGCGCGGATGAAGCAATCGGATCGCCACGATGGCATGTGGCACCGCCAAGGCCCATGCGGTATGCGGTCGCGGCCAGGCGCGCGCAGAGCGAATTCGCGCCGAGGAGACAGCTGCTACGGTGCGCTTCAGGGCGTATAGCGATAGTAGCTCTCTATTGCATCCCGCGTGATGATACCTGAAATCTTGCGAATCATCGGTGCGGTGGTGTGCTCGACATAGAGGGCATCGACATCGCTGGGCAGCAGCCGCTCATAGGCCTCGGACAAGGTAGCCTGCAGATGAATGGGCGCGAGATCCAGACGCTGAGCGGGGATCTCGAGCAGGTCGAGCTCCTCCTGCTCCCGCCAGTGCTCATCCATCAGCACACGCACCAGATCTGCCGCCGGCAGCGCGACCATCGGCTTTTCCGGCGTCGAGCGCGTGACCACCAGCCAGACCGGCTTGCTGTCGAGCAGGGCGCGAGCGCGTTCACGCGTGATGCGGCGCGGCACGCTGACCAGCGAGCGCTCCATCACCGCCGGCACCGCCACCCGCGACAGCGCCTGCATCAATGGCTGCTGAAGCGGATGCAGGCCCTGCGCCGTCAGCGTCGAGATGAAGAAGCCCTGGCAGTGACACAGCTGACGACAGGTCAGGCCTGCCACCACCACCGCCAGCATGCCGGGCAGGATGATATTCGGCGAATGCGTCAATTCGAGCAGTGCCATCAGGGCGGCCAGTGGCGCCTGAAGCACTGCCCCCATCATCGCCGCCATGCCGAGCAGGGCGTAAAGCGCGATGTCCGAGGCCTGGTCCGGCAACAGCCAGCCGCCCAGCATGCCCATCAAGGCCCCGGCAGCGGCACCCGCCACCACCACTGGGCCGATGATGCCGATCGGCACGCCACAGGCCACGCACAGCGCCGACAGCACCAGCTTGCCGACCACCAGCGCCAACAGGATATCCAGCGCCAGCTGGCCGTCGAGCAGCTGAGCCAGGCTGTCATAGCCGATGCCTTGCACCTGGGGATACCACCACGCCACGGCGGCCGTCGAGACCCCGACCAGCGCCATGCGCATCCCCCATGACAGGTGTGCCACGCGCGCCTGCTGACGCGCCAGATGCACGAAGCCCCCCGCCAGCAGGCCGATGACCAGTGCAGTGACGATGACCCAGGGCAGATCGAGCAGGGAATGCAGTAGCAGGGAGGGCACCGCGAAGGCCGGCGCCGAGCCGTAGACCATCTGCGTGACCACCGCGCCGGTGGTCGAGGCCAGAATCACCGGCATGAAGCCCATCAGGGTGTACTCCATCATCACCACTTCCATGGCGAAGATGACACCCGCGATCGGCGTATTGAAGGAGGCGGAGATGCCCGCCGCCGTGCCACAGGCGACCAGCACGCGCAGACTGTTGTTGGGCAGCTTGAGACGCTCGCCGATCCAGCTCGAGGCACCGGCACCCAGGTGGATCGCCGGGCCCTCACGCCCTGCCGACAGACCACCGAGCACGCTCACGACCCCGACCACGACCTGATTGAGCCAGGCACGCAGCGGCATCTTGCCCTGATGGTAGGTCAGGCGCTCGATGACATGACCGATACCCAGCTTGCGCTGCGCCGGATGCTGTCGCCCCAGTACGATGCCGATCACCAGCACCGCCAGCAGCGGCAGCGAGGCGCGCACCCAGGGAGCAAGCCCTTCGAAGTTCTCCGGATTGTCATCGGGCATGAAGCCTAGGGCACCGGCGCTCAACAGCAGGCGGAAGCCGACCATCAATGAGCCGGTCAGCAGCCCTGCCACCAGCCCCAGCAGACACAGTTGCGGGAGTGCATCGACCGCCGCCAGCTTGCGCCGAAAATTGTCGAGACTGGGACGAGGCAGATGCGGACGCGTCAGGCGTGACACTCACGACTCCTTGAAGGCACTGGCAATGACAGAGGACATCCATGTCGGCAGCGCATTACTGCCCGCCTGACACCTGTGTATCATATCGATTGCGAACCGTCGCGACCGTGCGCAATCCGACAACCTCGGCACAGCATGGCGCAACGCCTGTCTCGCGCACAGGCCACCAAAGGTCGCAGCAGCAGATCGGACACAAGATTACATCTCGCATCAACAGGACACCGCCCGAAGGCGGGGAGGCAGCATGATCAAGGTAGGTATCGTCGGCGGCACCGGTTACACCGGAGTGGAACTCCTCAGGCTCCTGGCCAGCCACCCGCAGGTGGAAGTGACCGTGATCACCTCGCGAAGCGAGAAGGGCGTGCGTGTCGACGAGATGTACCCCAATCTGCGCGGCCACTACGACACCCTCGCATTCAGCGAGCCGGATGCCGACGTGCTGGCCGCCTGTGACGCCGTATTCTTCGCCACGCCTCACGGTGTCGCTCACGCCCTGGCCGGCGATCTGCTGGCACGCGGCACGCGTGTCATCGACCTGTCCGCGGACTTCCGCATCAAGGACGCCGACCTCTGGTCCGAGTGGTATGGCCAGCCACATGGCGCGCCGGAGCTGCTCGGCGAAGCCGTCTACGGCCTGCCGGAAGTCAATCGCGATGCCATCCGCGAAGCGCGCCTGATCGCGGTGCCGGGCTGCTACCCGACCTCCGTGCAGCTGGGGCTGATCCCGCTGCTGGAAGCCGGCCTGATCGAGACCGACAACATCATCGCCGACTGCAAGTCCGCCGTCTCCGGCGCGGGTCGCGGTGCCAAGGTCGGCTCGCTGCTGTGTGAAGCCGGCGAGTCCATGAAGGCCTACGGCGCCTCCGGCCATCGTCACCTGCCGGAAATCACCCAGGGGCTGGACCTGGCAGCCGGCAGCGCGGTCGGTCTGACCTTCGTCCCGCACCTGACGCCGATGATCCGCGGCATCCACTCCACCCTCTATCCGCGTCTGAGCGGCTTCAGCGGCACGCTGGAGGATCTGCAGGCGCTGTTCGAGCAGCGCTACGCCGATCACCCCGCCGTCGATGTCATGCCGCTGGGCAGCCATCCGGAGACGCGCAGCGTGCGTGGCACCAACCTGTGCCGCATCGCCCTGCATCGCCCGGGCAACGGCGACACCCTGGTGGTGCTGTCGGTGATCGACAACCTGGTCAAGGGCGCGTCAGGTCAGGCCATCCAGAACCTCAACCTGATGTTCGGTCTCGATGAGATGATGGGGATCGGTGCGCCGGCGATGATGCCCTGAACCGCCAGCGTACGCCCGCAAGGCAGCACGTCAGACAAAGTTGACCCTTTTGCTCGGATATAGGGATAATAGGCGTCATTCCGTTCTCTATACCGTGCCGGGCGCTATCTTCAGCGTCCGGCCTCCGACTCCTTCCAGGAGGCCCGCATGAGCGAAGCACAAAGCTTCATCCCCACGCCGTTGTACCTGTCCGAGCGCGCCAGCGCCCGGATTGCAGCGCTGCGCGCGGAAGAAGCCAACCCGGAGCTGCGTCTCAGGGTCTACGTCACTGGCGGCGGCTGTTCCGGCTTCCAGTACGGTTTCGATATCGCCACCGATCTGGCCGATGACGACACCGTGGTCGAGCTGGGCGAAGCCGCCATCGTGATCGACCCGCTGTCCTACCAGTATCTGGTCGGCTCGACGATCGACTATGAGGAAGGTCTGGCGGGCGCCCGCTTCATGATCCAGAACCCCAATGCCACCAGCACCTGTGGCTGCGGGTCTTCCTTCATGGTCTGATCATTGAGGGTCAGACCAGAGTGTGTCTGACCGTCAGGGCTGACACGCCTGCGCACGACATTGGCGCCTTGCTGGCGCCTGATCGCCCCCTACCGGGAACCGGTAGGGGGCGATTTTTTTCGTCATCTCAGTGGCTTGCAAGCTTCGCTTCGCCGCATGGCAGCGCCGGGAGACTTGACGGGGTCCGGTGTGCTCGTCAATCTAAAAACGCTATACATCCTAAAATCTAAATATAAAGAGGAATGTAAAATGCGCAGATCTCACCTGCTGGCCTCCCTCTCTGGCCTCGCGGCCGCCACCTTCATGGCCAGCGCTGCCCATGCCGTCACCCTCAAGGCGGCGACCGACCCGAGCTTTGTGCCCTTCGAGATGCTCGACCAGGAAAGCGGCGAGATGGTCGGCTTCGATATCGACATCCTCAATGCCATCGGCGAGCGCGCCGGCTTCGATATCGACCTCAAGACCATGGACTTCAATGGCATCATCCCCGCCGTGCAGACCGGTAGCGTCGATGTCGCCATCGCCGGCATCACCATCACTGAGGCGCGCGAGAAGATCGTCGACTTCACCGACCCCTACTATGACTCCGGCCTGCAGATTCTGACCTCGGCCAACAACGGCGACATCGAGGATATCGAGGGCCTGGAAGGCAAGAAGATCGGCACCAAGATCGGCTCCACCAGTTACGACTACCTCACCGCCAACCTTGGTGACTCCACCATCACGCCTTACCCGGGCAGTGCCGACATGTACATGGCCCTGATGTCCGGCAGCGTCGATGCCGTCTTCTACGATGCCCCCAACGTCGGCTACTTCGCCAAGACCAAGGGCAATGGACGCGTCAAGACGGTGGGGCCGCTCTATGAAGGCCAGCAATACGGCATCGCCTTCACCGAAGGCAGCGAGTGGACCGAGGCCGCCAACAAGGCGCTGGCCGAGATGAAGTCCGATGGCAGCTATGCCGAGATCTACCAGAAGTGGTTCGGCGCCATGCCCGGCGACAGCCAGTAAGCCGCTTTCGACTCGTCTCAGACGCCCCACGTCGCGTAGTGCAGATCATCATCACGACATTTCGGCAGCGACAGCCTGCCGGAATGTCGGTCGTCTCGAACCTCCGGCGCGCCCAGCGGCGCATGAGAGGTTCGTGCCAAGGAGCCCCCCGTGGACGTTCAGTTCCAGTTTGATTGGCAGGCCGCACTCAATTCGGTGCCCTACCTGCTCGAGGGCATTCCCTGGACCCTCGCCATTTCCTTCGGTGGCCTCGCCATCGGCTTCGTGCTCGGCATCCTGTTCGGACTGCTGAGCCTGTCTCCTAGCCGCCTCCTGCGCTGGGTCGCCACCGCCTATATCGAGATCTTCCGTGGCACCCCGGTGCTCGTCCAGGTGCTCTTCATCTTCTATGGTCTGCCGCAGATCATCGGTGGCCCCATCGATGCCCTGACCGCCGGCATTGCCGCGATCGCCTTGAACTCGGCGGCCTATATCTCCGAAATCGTGCGCGGTGGCGTACAGTCCATCGCCCGTGGCCAGCGGGAAGCCGGCCTGTCACTCGGCCTCTCCACCCCGCAGACCTTCCGCTATGTCATCTGGCCTCAGGCGCTGCGCCGCATGATCCCTGCGCTGGGCAACCAGGGCATCGTCTCGATCAAGGACACCTCGCTGTTCTCGGTGATCGGCGTCGGTGAGCTGGTGCGTCAGGGGCAGATCTACATCGCCACGACCTTCAATGCGCTAGAGACCTACTTCATGGTGGCGCTGTTGTACCTGGTGATCACCCTCAGCCTGTCATTTGGCTTGCGGATGCTCGAGCGCCGCGGGTTGGTGGGCCAATGATGTCTCTCTGCCCCCCACACGCGACGGATATAGCCGCGCCCTCTCTCCTTCAGCCTGATCTCATTTCCCTGACGACCTTCCGGCATGCAGCGCCGGTTCGGAGCGCCCCATGACTGCCATCGTGAAGATGCACAAGCTCAACAAGCATTTCGGCAGCCTGCATGTCCTCAAGGACATCGAGCTCGAGGTCGCCCAGGGGGAGGTGGTGGTGATCATCGGGGCCAGTGGCTCCGGCAAGTCGACACTGATTCGCTGCGTGAACGGCCTGGAGGAGTTTCAGGACGGCAACATCGAGGTGGATGGGCATTCGCTGATCCCCCACGGCAAGAGCCACCGGGCGCTCAAGGCGATACGCACCGAAGTCGGTATGGTCTTCCAGCAGTTCAACCTCTTCCCGCACATGAGCGTGCGTGACAACGTCAGCCTGGCCCCCATCAAGGTGCGCGGTACCTCACGACCGGCGGCCGAGCAGCAAGCCGATACGCTGCTCGAGCGGGTCAATATCCTCGAGCAGGCCGACAAGTACCCGGGGCAACTCTCCGGCGGCCAGCAGCAACGCGTGGCCATTGCCCGCTCATTGGCGATGGAACCGCGCCTGATGCTGTTCGATGAGCCCACCTCGGCACTGGACCCGGAAATGATCGGCGAGGTACTCGATGTCATGCGCAAGCTGGCCCGCGAAGGCATGACGATGATGATCGTCACCCATGAAATGAGTTTTGCCCGTGAAGTGGCAGACCGGGTGGTGTTCATCCATCAGGGCAGCATCGTCGAGGAAGGCACGCCAGAGCAGGTCTTCGATACGCCGCAACATCCACGCACCCAGAGCTTCCTGGCCCGCGTACTGTCCCACTGAGCGCCTTCCACAAAGCTCGCTGAGCCACTGGTCAGACAAGCGTTGAGCACGTGATGACCCTACCCGCTGCCATGCGTGCAGCGGGCATGCCCCGACCGTCAGGTCGGGGCATTTTTTTGTCCTCAGAGGCCCTCGCGAGCTCTGCGGATCGCCAAACGATGAAAAATCTTCTCCCTCCACGCCATCTGTCGGCATTTCGAGAAGAAAAAAACGAATTTTTTTGCCCCCGCCACCCCCTTGCCAGGTCACGCAAACACGCCTTGGCGCTCGAACGAATGACGCTTTCCCCGCCTGACAGTCCTCGCTGAGGCGTCGCTTAAGCGTGTGAAAAACAGGGATAAATCAGGGGCCTAGCCGGAAAACCACACGAGGATAACGTGCACCGTCAGCCGCCGGGACAGCGTTCAGGCAATCTCAGCGGGCGACATGGGCAAAACAAGCGAAAAAGTATCCACAGGCTGGGGCGCGTCGCGTCATTGGCACCATTGGCGAGGGCTGTAGCCATTCACGCACCACTTATCCCATGGCTGTCTACAGCCTTGGGCAGCGCAGGAAATCGACATTTGCCTCTGTGGACATTTTCCGGCATTATCCGCGGCCTTCTTGCCGTCAGGCCATGCAGCACTAGGGGTTGTGGGTAACAACGCCTCTTGTGCACAGCAGGGCAGAAAAGTCGGGTACCAGCTCGGTATGAATCAGGGGATAATCGGGGCTGTGGACAAGGGTGCATTTCATCCACAGGAAGCGACCGGTGGCGTCCTCAGGTACTCCGCATTTTCTCCCCAACTATATCAACATCGTAAGCTTTTGATTTGTAACGGATAAAGTCGATTTCCCACTGATTTTGTCCACAACAGTAGTTACAACATCAACAGAACCCCTTTTTCTTTTCTTTATATAATCTTGTTATCCGGAAACCCGAAGGACGGACCGAGACCTCACGATCGACCTGACGTGAACTCGCCGAATCCGAAGTGTTCGGGATAACGAACGGCTGTCTGGGTAGCGCATCCCTCGCCGGAAAATCGACGCGTCGTATCCGCAAGACTCGTGAATCGTCACGGCGTGGATTGATGCCCCAGAAGAAACAACCCGGGCATTCGCTCATGGCCTGCCAGGGCAAGGCGCTGTGGAAAACTCCTGACGCTTACCCACAGGCGGTTTATACTGTGCGGCCCGGACGTCATCCTGCTGGCTTGCAAGCTCCCTCACCGGTCGAGCACATGCCTTCGGCGACGGACATCATTCGCCATGCCGTCTGGCAGTTCTTGATTCATCCAGGCATCGATTCATCGCCCTGTCTGGCCGATTTGCCTGCTTCGCCAACCAGCGAACAGCGCTTCACCCAAGTTTCGTGATACCCCGAGGTGCCAACGTGGATTACCCGAACCGCTTTGACGTGATCGTCATCGGCGGCGGTCATGCCGGTACGGAAGCCGCACTGGCTGCTGCCCGCATGGGCCGTCAGACCCTGCTGCTGACCCATAACATCGAGACGCTGGGCCAGATGTCCTGCAATCCCGCCATCGGCGGGATCGGCAAGAGCCATCTGGTCAAGGAGATCGATGCGCTGGGCGGTGCCATGGGCCTGGCCACCGACATGGCGGGTATCCAGTTCCGTACCCTGAATGCCCGCAAGGGGCCGGCAGTGCGTGCCACTCGTGCACAGGCTGACCGGGCGCTGTACAAGGCCGCGATCCGCAACGTGCTGGAAAACCAGCCGAACCTGACGCTGTTCCAGCAGGGTGCGGAAGACCTGATCGTCGAAGGCGAGACCGTGCGGGGTGTCGTCACCCAGACCGGGATCCGCTTCCACGCCACCACGGTGGTGCTGGCGACCGGGACCTTTCTCGGCGGCGTGATCCACATCGGCCTGGATAACCATGCCGGTGGCCGTGCCGGTGATCCGCCCGCCAATGGCCTGGCATCGCGTCTGCGTGAACTGCCGTTCCGCGTCGATCGCCTCAAGACCGGTACCCCGCCGCGCATCGATGCCAAGAGCGTCGACTTCAGCAAGATGGAAGCCCAGCCAGGCGACACGCCGCGTCCGGTGATGTCCTACATGGGCAGCCGTGAGATGCAGCCGGAGCAGGTCAACTGCTACATCACGCACACCAACGAGCGCACTCACGAGATCATCTTCGCCAATCTCGACCGCTCGCCGATGTACTCCGGCGTCATCGATGGCATCGGGCCGCGTTACTGCCCGTCCATCGAGGACAAAGTGCATCGCTTCGCCGACAAGAACAGCCACCAGGTCTTCATCGAGCCGGAAGGCCTGAATACCCATGAGCTTTATCCCAACGGCATCTCCACCTCGCTGCCCTTCGATACGCAGCTCGAGGTGGTGCGCTCGATCCGTGGCATGGAGAACGCGCATATCACGCGTCCCGGCTACGCCATCGAGTACGATTTCTTCAATCCCCAGGACCTGCATCACTCCCTGGAGACGCGTTTCATCAAGAACCTCTACTTCGCCGGTCAGATCAATGGCACCACCGGCTATGAAGAGGCCGGTGCCCAGGGGCTGCTGGCGGGCGTCAATGCCGCCTTGCGCGCCACTGACGACGAGTCCTGGCATCCGCTGCGTGACGAGGCCTACACCGGTGTGATGGTCGATGACCTGATCACCCTCGGCACGCGCGAGCCGTACCGCATGTTCACCTCGCGTGCCGAATATCGCCTGCTGCTGCGTGAGGACAATGCCGATCTGCGTCTGACCGCCAAGGGTCGCGAGCTGGGCCTGATCGATGACGCCCGCTGGGAAGCCTTCGATCGCAAGCGTGAAGCCATCGCCCGCGAGACCGCGCGTCTCGAGAGCACCTGGCTGACGCCGAAGAGCCCGGAGCTGGCCCCGTTGAGCGACAAGCTCAGCTCGCCGCTCAAGCGCGAAGCCAGCCTGATGGAGCTGCTCAAGCGTCCGGAGCTCGAGTATCCGGATGTGGCAGGCCTGAAAGGGGAGGGGGTCGACGACTGGCGCATCGCCGAACAGGTGCAGATCACTGCCAAGTACGCAGGCTATATCCAGCGTCAGCAGGAAGAGATCGACCGCCTGCGCCGTCACGAGCACACCGAACTGCCGACCAGCCTCGATTATGATTCCGTCGATGGTCTCTCCAACGAGATCAAGCAGAAGCTCAACGAAGCGCGCCCGGCGACGCTGGCCCAGGCCGGTCGCATTTCCGGTGTCACCCCGGCAGCTGTCTCTATCCTGCTGATTCACTTGAAGAAGCGTCAGCTGATCAAGGCGGAGACACCCGCAGATGCCGCAACGGCTGACACGGGGGCCGCGCAATGAGCCAGACGCTCAACGAGACACAGCGTGAACGTTGCGCTCAGCTGCTCAGTCGTGGTGCCAGCGCCATGGGAGTGGCGCTGAGCGAGGAACAGCACGCCCAGCTGATGACGTTGCTGGTGCTGTTGCACAAGTGGAATCGCGCCTATAACCTCACCGCGGTACGTGAGCCGGAGGCGATGGTGACTCGCCATCTGCTCGACAGCCTCAGTGTGCTGCCATATATCAGTGGGCCACGCCTTCTGGATGTCGGCGCCGGCCCGGGCCTGCCCAGCATCGTGATCGCGATCATGCGTCCCGACATCGCCGTCGTGCCGCTGGATTCGAATGGCAAGAAGGTGCGCTTCCAGATTCAGGCCGGCCATGAGCTGGGCCTCAAGAATCTGAGCCCGACCCAGGTCCGTATCGAAGCCTATGATGGCGCGCCGTTCGAACAGATCATCTCGCGTGCCTTCGCCGATACCGATGCCTTCGTCAATCTGTCGGCGGCCGTGCTCGCCGAGGGCGGCGAATGGCTGGCCATGAAAGGGCGCATCCCCAGTGATGAGATTGCCCGCCTGCCGATGGGTGTCTCGCTGGTCGAGACATTGGTGCTGGAAGTGCCGGGTGAGGAAGGGGAGCGTCACCTTCTGCGCCTCAAGCGCGACTGATAAAGCGCCTCAAGGCGTGCGCAGGGATTGTGCCGGGCGCAAAAGGCAGGCAGCCTGATGTTTTCACGAGGGCAGATCATTGATCTGTCCTCGTGAGCATGTGGCTGGTGCCAATGGCCCCGCTTCTCAAGGAACCAAGGAAGTCGCTCGTGACCAAGATCATCGCGCTGACCAACCAGAAGGGTGGCGTCGGCAAGACCACCACTGCCGTCAATCTGGCGGCGTCGCTGGCGGCACTCGATCGCCGCGTTCTGCTGATCGATCTCGACCCGCAGGGCCATGCCACCATGGGCAGCGGCATCGACAAGCACGACCTCGAAGGCAGCGTGCTGGATGTGCTGCTGGGCGAGCTGCGTGCCAGTGACGTGATTCTCGATTGTCCCGATGCCGGCTACGCCCTGTTGCCCGGCAATGGCGACCTTACCGCCGCCGAGGTCGATCTTCTCGGTGTCGAGGGGCGTGAGCGCCGCCTCACGGAAGCTCTGGCGCCGATCGCCGCGGAATATGACGTGGTACTGATCGACTGCCCGCCCTCGCTCAACATGTTGACCGTCAATGCCCTGACCGCCGCCCATGGCGTGCTGATCCCGCTGCAGTGCGAGTTCTACGCGCTGGAAGGTCTGTCAGCGCTGCTCGATACCGTCGAGCAGATTCAAGGCAACGTGAATCCGGCCCTCGACGTGTTCGGGATCGTGCGTACCATGTACGACGCTCGCAACAGTCTGACCCGCGATGTCAGCAAGCAACTTTCCGATTACTTTGGCGATACCCTGATCAAGGCAACCATTCCGCGCAACGTGCGGGTGGCGGAAGCGCCGAGCCACGGCCTGCCGGTGACCAAGTATGCGCGTCTGTCGCGTGGCAGCCAGGCCTATCGGGTGCTCGCCAAGGAATTGATTCGTCGTCTCTCGCTGTAACTTCACCGAGGAAGGTCCATGACGCGTAAGCGTGCCCTGGGAAGGGGCCTGGATGCCCTGATTGGCGCCGGAAACCGCCGCCGCCATGTCGAAGCCGATATAGAAGCTGTCGATGGCGACGCCATCGATGCGTCACCGGATGCCGCGCTGGCCGCGAATCCGGCCGCTGCCACGGCGGAATTGCCCAGCGAGCGCCTCGAGCGCCTGCCGCTCGGGCAGCTGCAGCGTGGCAAGTATCAGCCACGGCGTGACATTCAGCCGGAAGCGCTCGAGGAGCTGGCGGATTCCATCCGGGCTCAAGGCGTGATGCAGCCCATCGTGGTGCGGCCGGTGGGGGAGGGGCGCTACGAGATCATCGCCGGAGAGCGCCGCTGGCGTGCCTCGCAGCTGGCGGAGCTGGATACCATTCCCGCCGTCGTCCGCGAAGGCATCAGCGATGAGATCGCGCTTGCGCTGGCATTGATCGAGAACATCCAGCGCGAGAATCTCAATCCGGTCGAGGAAGCCCTGGCGCTCAAGCGCCTGCTCGAGGAATTCGAGCTGACCCAGCAGCAGGTGGGCGACGCGGTCGGGCGTTCACGCGCCCAGGTCACCAACCTGCTGCGACTGCTGACGCTGGAACAGGAAGTGCAGACCCTGCTGGAGCGCGGTGAGCTCGACATGGGCCATGCGCGTGCCCTGATCGGCCTGACCCCGGCACGCCAGCGCAAGCTGGCCCATGAAGTCGTCGAGCGCGAGCTGACCGTGCGCCAGACCGAAGCGCTGGTGAAAAGCGTGCAGAAGGGGGAGCAGCCCAAGCCGGCACCGGCGCGACCGGACGCCGATATCCAGCGTCTGGAAACGCGCCTCTCGGAGCAACTGGGCGCTGCCGTCAATATCCGTCATGGCAAGAGCGGCAAGGGCAAGGTCACCATCTCCTACACCAGTCTGGATGAGCTGGACGGCATTCTCGGCCATATCCACTAGTGGGTGAGCAGGGGAGGGCTGACCGTGCGTCACACCTCCCCTGGCGGCAATTTTCCGCATGACGGATCACGATCCTCTTTCGCGCCCCTGTGACTCATTGTCGCAGGGGCGCGAAATGCATCTGACATTCAAGATATTGAAGGATGTTGCTGACGTCAGGTTGTGATTCATGCAACCCTGTGTCGCTCGCACCGCAAGCGACTGTCAACGTAAGCAAACTGTCATCGGTTTCCCGCAAGATAGTGAGGCTTTGGTCGTAAGCTTGCGAAAGATCAAGGAATTTAGCTTGTCGTTTGGTTGATGGCGGTGAAGCGCTCCCCTATAATCCGGCGAGTTTGCTCCCGGGCTGTGTCCAGCGCAGCGCCAGAAATGGCGAAGGCCATCATTGCGAGACACAGGTCCAAGATGCACAAGACGACACCCGCTGCTCTACAACGCCCTCAGGTGGCTCGATTGCTCTGGGGCCAGGCGCTGGTCATCGTGATTGCCGTCTTGCTGGCGGGAGTGATGAAAGGCAGTGGTGCGGCGCTTTCCGCGCTGTGTGGTGGGCTGGTCTGCCTGCTGCCCAATCTGTTTTTCGCCTGGCGTTCACTGCGTGTGACCGGTGCACGCTACGCCCAGGCAATGGTCAAGGCCTTCTATCAGGCCGAGGCCGGTAAGTTCGGTTTGACGGCCGTATTGTTTGCGTTCTTCTTCATTGCAGTGCCGCCCTCAAACCCCGCTTTATTTTTTTGCGCTTACGTGGCGGCAATGGCGGTTCACTGGCTGGGCCCCTGGCTGGTGAAGCGAACACCGTACACACGAACCTGAGGCAGAGTCATGGCAGGCACCAACCCGAGTCCCTCCGAATATATTCAGCACCACCTGCAGAATCTGACGTACGGCAACCACCCGGAACACGGATGGTCACTGGCGCACAGCGCTCAGGAAGCGGCCGACATGGGATTCTGGGCCATCCACCTGGACACCATGGGCTGGTCCATCGGTCTGGGCCTGATCTTCCTGTGCCTGTTCCGCAAGGTCGCCAAGTCCGCCACCACTGGCGTTCCCAGCGGTCTGCAGAACTTCGTCGAATTGATGGTCGAGTTCGTCGATCAGTCCGTGCGTGAGACCTTCCACGGTCGTTCACGCCTGATCGCACCGCTGTCACTGACGATCTTCTGCTGGATCTTCCTGATGAACCTGATGGACTTGATCCCCGTCGACTGGCTGCCTGGCGTTGCTGCCAAGGTCGGTGAGATGTTCGGCGCCGATCCGGCTCACGTGTTCTTCAAGGTGGTGCCGTCCACTGACATCAATGCCACGCTGGGCATGTCACTGTCCGTGTTCGCGCTGATCATCTTCTATTCCATTCGCGTCAAGGGCCTCAAGGGCTTCCTGGCCGAACTGACGCTGCACCCGTTCAACACCCCGAACAAGCTGGCACAGATCGCGCTGATTCCGGTCAACTTCCTGCTTGAGTTCGTGACGCTGATCGCCAAGCCGATCTCTCTGGCGCTGCGTCTGTTCGGTAACATGTATGCAGGCGAGCTGATCTTCATCCTGATCTCGCTGGTCGGTATCTGGCAGCTGCCCCTGCACTTCCCGTGGGCGGTCTTCCATATCCTGGTCATCACCCTGCAGGCATTCATCTTCATGATGCTGACCATCGTCTACCTGAGCATGGCCAGCGAAGACCACTGATGTAATTCGCCCCACGCCATCCGTGGCGTGGGGCAAGATTTCCGAGCTCTGCTCACACCCTCAACCCTTGACTTAAACTTGACTAAAACTGGAGTTCCACAATGGAAGCACAAGTTCTTGGCATGACCGCTATCGCCGTCTCCCTGCTGATCGGCCTGGGCGCCCTGGGCACCGCCATCGGTTTCGGTATCCTCGGTGGCAAGTTCCTGGAAGGCGCAGCGCGTCAGCCGGAAATGATCCCGCAGCTGCAGGTCAAGATGTTCATCGTCGCTGGTCTGCTGGATGCCGTGACCATGATCGGTGTTGGTATCGCGCTGTTCTTCACCTTCGCCAACCCGTTTGTCGGTTAAACATCGGCTGGCCTCCGGCCTACCGTGTTTTTGACCCAACAATCGTGAAGCGAGAGGTGCTGGCGTGAATCTGAACTTAACCCTGATTGGTCAGGCCATCGCCTTTGCGGTCTTCGTTTATTTCTGCATGAAGTATGTCTGGCCGCCGGTCACACAGGCTCTGGCAGAACGTCAGAAGAAGATTGCAGATGGTCTGGATGCTGCCAGCCGTGCTACCCGTGACCTCGAACTGGCGCAGGAAAAAGCCACCGAGACTCTGCGGGAAAGCAAGGATGAAGCAGCACGCATCATTGAGCAGACCCATAAGCGCTCCAACCAGATGATCGAGGAAGCACGTGAAACTGCACGTGCGGAAGGCGAGCGTCTCGTTGCGCAGGCCCGTGCCGAAATCTCCCAGGAGATCAACCAGGCCAAGGACGAGCTCCGTGGTCAGGTCGCTGCTCTTGCAGTGGTCGGCGCCGAGCGCATCCTGGAATCCTCCATCGACGAAGCCAAGCACCGCGAGCTGATTGACAAGCTCGCTGCCGAGCTCTGAGGAGACTGATTCCATGGCTGAAACGTCTACCTCCACCGCGGCTCGCCCGTACGCCAAGGCGGCGTTCGAGTTTGCACGCGGCCAGCAGGCGCTAGAGGCCTGGTCCGGCATGTTGTCGACAGCGGCGCTCGTCGCTGTCGACGCAAACGTCAAGGCGGTGCTCGACAACCCCAAGCTCTCCACCGAGCACAAGGTTGGCACCTTCCTGGACGTGTGCGGTGAGGCGCTGGATGACAGCGCCCGCAACTTCATCCGGACTCTCGGTGAGCAGGACCGCCTTGCGGCCCTGCCCTCCGTGGCCGAATTGTTCGAGGCCCAGAAGGCCGAGCAGGAACAGCGTGTCGAGGTGACCCTGGTGTCTGCCTTTGCACTGGAGAGTGAGCAGGAAGAAAAGCTCGCCACTGCCCTGCGCAAGCGTCTGAACCGCGACATCTCCATTACCACTCAGGTGGATAGTACGCTGCTCGGCGGCGTCATCATCCGTGCCGGAGATACCGTCATTGACGGCTCCGTGCGCGGCAAGCTGGCCCGGCTTTCCGAAGCACTGAACTCCTGAGTCCGAGGGACATGGCATGCAGCAACTGAATCCTTCCGAGATCAGCGACATCATCAAGCAGCGTATCGAAAAGCTTGACGTCGCATCCGAAGCCCGTAATCAGGGCACCATCGTCAGCGTCTCCGACGGCATCGTGCAGATCCACGGCCTCGCAGACGTCATGTTCGGTGAGATGATTGAATTCCCGGGTGGCGTCTTTGGTATGGCGCTTAACCTTGAGCGCGACAGCGTCGGTGCTGTCGTTCTGGGTGACTACCTCCAGCTCGAAGAGGGCATGACCGCGCAGTGCACCGGTCGTATCCTCGAAGTGCCGGTAGGCCCGGAAATGGTCGGCCGTGTGGTCGACGCGCTGGGTAACCCGATTGACGGCAAAGGCCCGATCGACGCCAAGCTGACTGACGCGGTTGAGAAGGTCGCTCCGGGCGTCATCGCCCGTGAGCCGGTCGACCAGCCGGTGCAGACAGGTCTGAAGTCCATCGATGCCATGGTGCCGATCGGCCGTGGTCAGCGCGAGCTGATCATCGGTGACCGTCAGATTGGTAAGTCCGCCATCGCGATTGATGCCATCATCAATCAGAAGGGCAAGGGCATTACCTGCGTCTACGTCGCCGTCGGCCAGAAGCAGTCCACCATTGCCAACGTCGTGCGCAAGCTCGAAGAGCACGGCGCGATGGAACACACCATCATCGTCGCTGCTGGCGCTTCCGACCCGGCTGCCATGCTGTTCCTGGCACCGTACGCCGGTTGCACCATGGGTGAGTACTTCCGCGACCGCGGTGAAGACGCGATGATCGTCTATGACGATCTGACCAAGCAGGCATGGGCGTATCGTCAGATCTCCCTGCTGCTCAAGCGTCCGCCGGGCCGTGAAGCCTACCCGGGTGACGTCTTCTATCTCCACTCCCGTCTGCTTGAGCGTTCCGCACGCGTCAACGCCGATTATGTCGAGCAGTTCACCAAGGGTGAAGTGAAAGGCAAGACCGGCTCCCTGACTGCGCTGCCGATCATCGAGACCCAGGGTGGCGACGTGTCTGCGTTCGTTCCGACCAACGTGATCTCCATCACCGACGGTCAGATCTTCCTCGAGACCAGCCTGTTCAACTCCGGCATCCGTCCGTCCATCAACGCGGGTCTGTCTGTTTCCCGTGTCGGTGGTGCTGCTCAGACCAAGATCATCAAGAAGTTGGGTGGTGGTGTGCGTCTGGCACTGGCTCAGTACCGTGAGCTGGCAGCTTTCTCCCAGTTCGCCTCTGATCTGGACGAAGCGACCCGCAAGCAGCTCGAGCATGGTCAGCGTGTCACCGAGCTGATGAAGCAGAAGCAGTACTCTCCGATGTCCGTGGCCGACATGGCGATCTCGCTGTTCGCGGCCAACGAAGGCTACCTGGACGACGTCGACGTCGCCAAGGTGCTGGGCTTCGAGAAGGCGCTGCTGGACTTCATGCGCTCCGAGCACGCGGATCTTCTGGACAAGATCAATCAGTCCGGCGGCTACGATGACGAGATCAAGAATGGTCTCAAGGCTGGCGTCGAGAAGTTCAAGGCGACTCAAAGCTGGTAAGTGGCATGGCCCGGCCAGTCCGGGCCCTGTCGTTTCCCTTCGGGTGGCATGAATAAGGCAGATCGCTATGGCAGCTGCAAAAGAGATTCGCTCCCAGATCGGGAGCATCAAAAATACGCAAAAGATCACCAGCGCCATGGAAATGGTGGCTGCGTCCAAGATGCGTAAAGCGCAGGATCGCATGGCGGCCAGCCAGCCTTATGCTCATCAGATCCGCAAGGTTGTAGGACACATCGCCCGGGCCAACCCGGAATATCGCCATCCGTATCTGATGGAACGCGATGTGAAGCGTGTCGGTTATATCGTGGTCTCCAGTGATCGCGGCCTGTGTGGTGGCCTGAACGCCAATCTGTTCAAGGCTGTCACCAAGCATGCGAAAAGCTGGCGCGACCAGGGTGTCGAGGTGGACTTCTGTGCCCTCGGCTCCAAGGCCGGTACCTTCTTCCGCAACTACGGTGGCAACCTGCTTGCCGCCAAGTCCGGTCTCGGGGATTCCCCGGGTACCCAGGATCTGATCGGTAGCGTCAAGGCCATGCTGGACGCATTCGACGAGGGCAGCCTCGACCGTCTGTACGTGGTGTTCAACGAGTTCGTCAACACCATGACGCAGAAGCCGGTCGTGCGTCAGCTGCTTCCTCTCGAAGCTGATCTGAATGACGAAGAAACCGGTCCCACTACATGGGACTACCTGTATGAGCCGGATGCCGTCTCGTTGCTCGACAAGCTGCTCAAGCGCTATGTCGAGGCCCAGGTCTACCAGGCCGTGGTCGAGAACATCGCCTGCGAACAGGCAGCGCGAATGATCGCAATGAAGAGTGCGACCGATAACGCCGGCGACCTGATCGACGACCTTCAGCTGGTCTACAACAAGGCCCGCCAGGCAGCGATCACTCAGGAAATCTCCGAGATCGTATCCGGTGCCGCCGCCGTCTGATGACAGCGTGGCAACAGGCAAGCAGGTTTCAATCGCAGGTTTAAGAGGAACCAGGAATGAGCGGACGTATCGTACAAATCATCGGCGCGGTGATTGACGTCGAGTTTCCGCGGGACGCAGTGCCCAAGGTCTACGACGCCCTGAACGTCGCCGATAGCGAGACCGTACTCGAAGTCCAGCAGCAGCTGGGCGACGGCGTGGTCCGTACTATCGCAATGGGTTCGACCGAAGGCCTCAAGCGCAGTCTCGCAGTTGAGAGCACCGGTGCTCCGATCTCCGTGCCGGTCGGCACGGCGACTCTGGGTCGCATCATGAACGTGCTGGGTCAGCCGATCGACGAAGCTGGCGACGTGGGTGCTGAAGAGCACATGCCGATTCACCGTGCAGCCCCGAGCTTCGCGGAACAGGCAGCGTCCAACGAGCTTCTGGAAACCGGCATCAAGGTCATCGACCTGGTCTGCCCGTTCGCCAAGGGCGGCAAGGTCGGTCTGTTCGGCGGCGCCGGTGTCGGCAAGACCGTCAACATGATGGAGCTGATCCGCAACATCGCCACCGAGCACAGCGGTTATTCCGTGTTCGCGGGCGTGGGTGAGCGTACTCGTGAAGGTAACGATTTCTTCCACGAAATGAAGGAATCCAACGTTCTCGACAAGGTTGCCCTGGTCTATGGCCAGATGAACGAGCCGCCGGGTAACCGTCTGCGCGTGGCACTGACCGGTCTGACCATCGCCGAGAAGTTCCGTGACGAAGGTCGTGACGTTCTGCTGTTCGTCGACAACATCTATCGTTACACCCTGGCGGGGACCGAAGTGTCCGCACTGCTGGGTCGTATGCCGTCCGCGGTAGGTTATCAGCCGACTCTGGCGGAAGAGATGGGCGTCCTGCAGGAACGCATCACTTCTACCAAGACTGGCTCGATCACTTCCGTGCAGGCCGTCTACGTCCCCGCGGATGACTTGACCGATCCGTCTCCGGCGACCACCTTCTCGCACCTTGACGCGACAGTCGTACTGTCCCGTCAGATTGCCGAGCTGGGTATCTATCCGGCCGTTGACCCGCTCGACTCCACCTCTCGTCAGCTCGACCCGCTGGTCGTTGGCGAAGAGCACTACAACACTGCCCGTAACGTTCAGGGTGTGTTGCAGCGCTACAAGGAGCTGAAAGACATCATCGCCATCCTCGGGATGGACGAGCTGTCTGACGAAGACAAGCAGACCGTGGCACGTGCGCGCAAGATCCAGCGCTTCCTGTCACAGCCGTTCTTCGTTGCGGAAATCTTCACCGGCGCGCCGGGCAAGTACGTGTCCCTCAAGGACACCATCCGCGGCTTCCAGGGTATCCTGGACGGCGAATATGACGCACTGCCGGAGCAGGCGTTCTACATGGTCGGCACCATCGACGAAGCTGTCGAGAAAGCCAAGGGCATGTAATTTCCCTGTTCAGGCATGAGGAAACAGGTATGGCTATGAGCGTCCATTGCGACATCGTCAGCGCTGAGAAAGGCATCTTTTCCGGCCTGGTCGAGCGTCTCGTGGCTGCCGGCAGCGAAGGTGACCTCGGCATCATGCCGGGTCACGCTCCGCTGCTGACCGAGCTGCAACCCGGCCCGATTCGCGTTCAGCGTCAGGGTGGGGCCGAGGAAATCTACTACGTCAGTGGCGGATTCCTCGAAGTGCAGCCGAACCTCGTTTCAGTCCTCGCCGACACCGCAGTACGTGCCGACGATCTGGATGAGGCGGCAGCCCAGGAAGCCAAGGAAGTGGCCTTGAAGGCCATGAACGACCAGGCTTCCGAACTGGAATACTCACGCGCCACGGCCGAACTGGCCGAGGCGATGGCCAAGCTGCGCACCGTGCAGCAGATGCGTCGTCACACGCGCTGAGATGCACTGGGCCATGACGGCCAGTGACAGGAAAGAGGCGACCTTCGGGTCGCCTTTTTTTGTGCTCATCACCTGGGAATGGACAGTCTTGCCGCTGGGGTAGCCTGGCGCGATTCAAGGTTGAGCGTGCTCATCCGTCAGCACCTTGAGCGCTGAGCCGGTTGGCTGAGAGCCCTTGCGGGAGCACTGCTACTTTCTCGGGTCTGTTCTCGGCGACAGTCCCGTGGGTAAACCTCGTCACTGGCAGGTCACGGATCAGCTGCTATCATGGCGCCACTATTTTCAGGGCTTCAGGTATGAAGACCCGCTTTCTACAGGAGTTCACCGATGAGCAGCGCAGAGCGTACCGACGTCGTCATTCTTGCCGCAGGCCAGGGCACCCGCATGCGTTCCAGATTGCCGAAGGTGCTGCACCCGTTGGCAGGCAAGGCGATGGTGCGTCATGTGGCTGACACCGCTGCAGGCCTGGACGGTGCGCATCTGAATGTCGTCATCGGTCATGGTGGTGAGCGCGTCCAGCAGCAGCTGGCCGATACCGGTGCCAGCTTCGCGGTGCAGGCAGAGCAGAAGGGCACCGGTCACGCCGTGGCCCAGTCACTGGACGCCATCGGTGATGGCAAGGTGCTGATCCTGTATGGCGATGTGCCGCTGATTCGTCGCGAGACCCTCGAAGCGCTGCTGGCCGAAGTCAGTGAGCAGACTCTGGGCCTGCTGACGGTGATTCTGGAAGACCCGACAGGCTATGGCCGTATCGTGCGTGACGCCGAAGGCCGCGTCAGCGCCATCGTCGAGCACAAGGATGCCACGCCGGAGCAGCTGGCCATCCAGGAAGGCAACACCGGTATCCTCGCCACCACCGGTGCCCAGCTCAAGCGCTGGCTGCCGGCGCTGTCCGCCGACAATGCCCAGGGTGAGTACTACCTGACCGACATCATCGCCATGGCGGCCAGCGAAGGCGTCAACATCGCCACCGCCCAGCCGGCGGCGGTCGAGGAAGTGCAGGGCGTCAACAACCGCCTGCAGCTGGCCGATCTCGAGCGTGCCTTCCAGCGTCGTGAGGCCAACCGCCTGATGACCGAAGGCGCCAGCCTGGCCGATCCGTCACGCATCGACGTGCGCGGCAAGCTGACCATCGGCACTGACATCAGCATCGATGTCGGCTGCATCTTCGAAGGCGAGGTCACCCTGGCGGATGATGTGGTCATCGGTGCCCACTGCGTGATCCGCAACGCCACCATCGGTGCCGGTGCCAACATCGCGCCGCACAGCGTCATCGACGGCGCCGTGCTGGAAGGCGACAACAATGTCGGTCCGTTCGCGCGTCTGCGTCCGGGCACCGAGCTTGCGCGTGGCGCACGCATCGGCAACTTCGTCGAGACCAAGAATGCCCAGGTCGGTGTCGATGCCAAGATCAATCACCTGAGCTATGTCGGCGATGCCACCCTCGGTGAGGCCGTCAATGTCGGCGCCGGCACCATCACCTGCAACTACGATGGTGCCAACAAGTTCCGCACCGAAATCGGCGCCAATGCCTTCATCGGCTCCAACTCGGCGCTGGTGGCACCGCTCAAGATCGGTGCCGGTGCCACCGTGGGTGCCGGCTCTACCTTGAGCCGCGATGTCGCCGAGGGCGCGCTGAGCGTGGCGCGTGGCAAGCGTATCGACAAGCCGGAATGGCCGCGTCCGACCAAGAAGTGATCGGCAGCTGTGATCGGCAGCAGTGGTAGCGATGTTTGCCCCTGAGGGGAGATGAGCATCACCAGCGGGGAGGCACCGACAGGTGTCTCCCCGTTTTTCGTCACGGCCGGTTGTGCTGGACGACCTGCCGGGAGTGAATCGCCTCATCCTCTAGCGTCTTTCACTTGATGTTTCGATTCATCTCTCTTATCTTTCGGTTCGAAACTTTATGGGAGTCCCCGATGTCAAAGCGACTGACACCACAACGGCGTCACCAGATCCTTGATCAGCTGGCGCGTGACGGTGAGGTCAGTGTCGAGGCACTGGCGCGGGAGCTTGCCACCTCGGAGGTCACCATCCGCAAGGACCTGGCCTTCCTCGAGAAGAGTGGCCTGCTGCTCAGACGCTATGGCGGCGCCGTGGCCATGCCGCGTGAGCTGCTGGTGCATGACGAGCCGGTCAGCGCCGCCAAGCAGGCCATCGCCCGGCTCGCCGCGAGCCGTATCCGCGCGCACCAGCGCATCATCATCGACAGTGGCACCACCACGGTGGTGTTGATTCCCGAGCTCAAGGGCCGGGATGACCTGATCGTGATGACCAACTCGCTGAGCGTGGCCAATGCCATCCGCGAGCTGGAAAACGAGCCGGTGCTGCTGATGACCGGTGGCACCTGGGACCCGCACTCCGATTCCTTCCAGGGCCAGGTGGCGGAGCAGGTGCTGCGCAGCTATGACTTTGATCAGGTGTTTCTCGGCGCGGATGGTCTCGATCTCGAACGTGGCACCACCACCTTCAACGAGCTGATCGGCCTGTCGCGCGTGATGGCCGAGGTGTCGCGTGAAGTGGTGGTGATGGCGGAATCCCACAAGCTGGGCCGCCGCATTCCCAACCTGGAGCTGGCCTGGTCCAGCGTCAGTACCCTGATAACCGATGACGCGTTGCCTGATGCTGCGCGTGACCAGATTCGTGCTCATGGCGTCGAGGTGTTGATCGCCCCGCTCATCGAGCCAGCAACTGCATAAGGAGATCGCTCATGTGTGGCATCGTCGGCGCCGTCGCCAGTCGTAACGTCCAGAACATCCTGCTCGAGGGCCTGCACCGCCTCGAATACCGTGGCTACGACAGCGCGGGCATGGCCGTCCTCTCCGAAGAAGGCCGCCTGAACCGCGTGCGTGCGCTGGGCAAGGTCGGGGCGCTGCAGAGCCGCCTCGAGGAGGCTCCGCTCAAGGGCCGTGTCGGCATCGCGCACACCCGTTGGGCCACCCATGGCGCGCCGAGCGAAGCCAATGCCCACCCGCACCAGTCCGGCGATAGCCTGGCCGTGGTCCACAACGGCATCATCGAGAATTACGAGACCCTCAAGCGCGAGCTGGAAGGCCAGGGCTACGTCTTCATCTCCGAGACGGACACCGAGGTCGTCGCCCACCTGCTGGCGCGGGAATACACCCTGAGTCAGGACCTTCTGACCGCGGTGCAGAAGGCCGTGGCGCTGCTCGATGGCGCCTTCGCGCTGGGCGTGGTGCATCGTGCCCAGCCGGACGTGCTGATCGGCGCGCGTCAGGGCAGCCCGCTGGTGATCGGTGTCGGGATCGACGAGCACTTCCTGGCCTCCGATCAGCTGGCGCTGCTGCAGGTCACCGATCGCTTCATCTACCTGAAGGAAGGCGATCTGGTGCGCATGACCGCCGAGCAGATCGAGATCTTCGAACAGGGCGAGCGTCTGGTCACCGAGGCCAACGAGCGTCCGGTGCAGACCTTCGAGCACGCGCAGGATGCCGCTTCCAAGGGCGATTATCGTCACTTCATGCTCAAGGAAATCCATGAGCAGTCGCGTGTGCTGGCCGCCACGCTGGAAGGCCGCCTGAATGGTGATCACGTGCTGGTGCGCAGCTTCGGCAGCGAGGCGGAAAACCTCTTCCGCCAGGTCAAGCAGGTGCAGATCGTCGCCTGTGGTACCAGCTACCACGCCGGCATGGTCGCGCGTTACTGGATCGAGCGTCTGGCCGGCATTCCGGCGGCGGTCGAGGTCGCCTCCGAGTTCCGCTACCGTCCGGTGGTGGTCGCCGATGGCACCCTGTTCGTCACCCTGTCCCAGTCCGGCGAGACCGCCGATACGCTGTCCGCGCTGCGTTATGCCCAGTCGCTGGGTGGCTTCCTCGGCAGTTTGGCGATCTGCAACGTCCCGGGTAGCTCGCTGGTGCGGGAATCAGACCTCAGCCTGATGACCATGGCCGGCCCGGAAATCGGCGTCGCCTCCACCAAGGCCTTCACCACCCAGCTGGTCGGCCTGATGCTGCTGACACTGTCGCTGCGTCGTGTGCGTGGCGGTGATGAGGCCGGTGAAGCCGAGGTGGTGCGCGAGCTGCGTCAGCTGCCGTCGCTGGTCACCAAGGCACTGGCCATGGACAGCGAGATCGAACGCCTCTCCGAGGCCTTCGCCGACAAGCACAATGCGCTGTTCCTCGGGCGTGGCACCCAGTTCCCCATCGCACTGGAAGGCGCGCTCAAGCTCAAGGAAATCTCCTACATCCACGCCGAGGCCTATCCGGCGGGTGAGCTGAAACACGGCCCGCTGGCACTGGTCGATGCCGACATGCCGGTAGTGGCGGTGGCGCCGAACGACGAGCTGCTCGAGAAGCTCAAGTCGAACCTGCAGGAAGTGCGCGCGCGTGGCGGCGAGCTTTACGTGTTCGCTGACGAGAACATCAGCCTTGAAGAGAGCGAAGGCGTGCGCGTGCTGCGCATGCCGCATGTCAGCGAAGTGCTGGCGCCGATTCTCTACACCCTGCCGCTGCAGCTGCTGTCCTATCACGTCGCCGTGCTCAAGGGCACCGATGTCGATCAGCCGCGCAACCTGGCCAAGAGTGTCACGGTCGAGTGATCTGCGATGCAAGACGGCTGCGCCATATCTGGCGCAGCAGCAGATGAGCCCAGTCTCATTGTGCCAACGGCAGCCTCAGGGCTGCCGTTTTTGGTATCCTGTGCGCCTGCCTTCTTATCCCCTTCCGTCCGCTGCGCGTTCATCGCCCGGCGCACGCACGTGACCTGCCATGACTGATCGCGACGCATCGCTTACCCGCCTCAACAAGTTCATCAGCGAAACGGGCTTCTGCTCGCGACGCGAGGCGGATCGCTACATCGCCGAAGGGCGAGTGACCATCAATGGTGTCGTGCCCGAAATGGGCACCAAGGTCGCGCCGGGCGATGAGGTGCTGGTCAATGGCAAGCCATTGAAAGCCAAACAGGAAGCGGTCTACCTTGCCTTCAACAAGCCGGTGGGCATCACCTGCACCACCGAGCGCCATGTCGACGGCAACATCATCGATTACATCGGTCATCCCAAGCGGATCTTCCCGATCGGTCGCCTCGACAAGCCCTCCGATGGCCTGATCTTCCTGACCAGTGACGGCGATATCGTCAACAAGATCCTGCGTGCCGGCAATGCCCACGAGAAGGAATACGTGGTGCGGGTCGACAAGCCGATCAACGGCGACTTCCTCAAGCGCATGGCCGTTGGCGTGCCGATTCTGGACACCATCACCCAGCCGTGTCGCATCGAGCAGATCTCGACCTATGTGTTCCGCATCATCCTGACCCAGGGCCTCAACCGTCAGATCCGTCGCATGTGTGAGGCGCTGGGCTATGAGGTCTTCAAGCTCAAGCGGGTGCGCATCATGAATGTCAGCCTGGACGGGCTGGGAGTCGGCGAATGGCGGTATCTCACCCAGCGCGAGATGGCGGATATCCAGCAGATGATCGAGGGCTCCAGCGGCACTGAGGAAGCCTCGCGCCTGGCGGCGGCACCGCCTCCTTCCCAGCACGCGACGGCCGCGCGCCATCAGCGCGCCGCCCAGGATACGGATGCTGGGCGGCGTAGCGGGACTCGGCGTCAGGAAGGCGGCAAGAGCGGCTCCGGCCAGCGCGACACACGTCAGCGCAGTTCAGATAAACGCGAGACACGTCAGCGCGGTGCTGATCAACGCCATCCGGGCCAGCGTTCAGGCACTACTCAGGCAGGAGCCAAGCAAGAGGGCGCAGGGCGTCGCGAGCGTTCTGACGAGCGCACCACGGGGCGTGGCAATCAGGAAGGCAGAAGCGACGGCAGGAATTCCAGCAGGAATGCCAGCAAGAGTGCGGGCGGCGCCGGCAAGCTTGCCAGCGGCCTCAAGCCGCGCACGCGTGGCAATGCCAGCGATGGCCGCAATGAGCGTGGCGCGGCCAACAGCAAGGGCTCTGTCAACAAGGGCTCTGCCAACAGCAAGACCGCTGCCAACAAGGGCGGCGGCAGCAAGAGTTACGGCAACACGAGCTCGGGGAAAAACAGCCCGGCTGGCAAGGGCGCCTCGTACAAGGGTGGCGGTTCCTCCAACGGGGGACGCGGTCGCCGCTAGTGAGCCGTCTGTACCTGCTTGTCATGCGCCGGTAAGGCAGGCTGTGCGGTCTGAGGCGTGCGGCGATGGTAGCGGCCCAGCACGAAGGACAGTGTCGCGAATGCCAGCGCCGAGCAGATGACCTGTGGCCAGGGGTAGACCAGCGCGGCGATCGCGATCAGCAGCAGGTCGAAGGCGAAGGTGGTGCGACCGGCATGGATGCCGAAGCGTCGCTCCAGATGCAGCGCCAGAATGTTCAGGCCGCCCAGCGAGGCGTTCTCGCGAAACAGCAGCGTGATGCCCAGGCCGATCAACAGGCCTGCGGCAATCGCCGCGACCGGCAGGCTGACGGCACCCAGCGGCAAGCTGACCGCCAGTACATCGGACAGCACGGAGAGCAGGCTGACGCAGCCCAGCGTGCGCAGGGTGAAATTCAGCCCCAGCTGTTTCCAGGCCAGGCCGTAGAAGGGCAGGTTGATCAGGAAGAACAGGCTGCCGAAGCTCAGTGCTGTCAGGTCGGCACCCAGCAACGACATGCCGGCAGTGCCACTGACCAGCAGGCCACCGGCCTGCAACAGGCGTACGCCGAGCGCCACCAGCAGGCAGCCCTCGATGAGCGTGATCAGGCTGCGCAGGGTGATGGCATTTGCCGCGCGAGAGCGGCTGCCGCTGGCGCGCAGAATGAGTCGTTGGAAAGCAGTCATGACAGGCTCCGGGGTATGGGCAGTCAACAAGAGTGTCTTCCGGCGCGGCTTGTGGCTGGCAGGAAGCGGAGTCAGGGCGGTGGGTGGACCGCCTGCTGACGTGTCATGCAGGATGCGGACCATAGCACGCCGTGATGACAGTTTTTATTGTGCTTACGTCGCTCTGGCGGACGATATTCTTCGGCTCGTTGGCTCTTTGACCCTTATATTCCTCTAGTTCTGGCCTCTTCATGCACCATTTTCATGCAGCCTCCGCACCGTCGGATGCCTCCCGCTCGGCGGGGCATCTTCATCTCGGGCTCGCGATGTGGGCCAATGACGACTGGCGCGGCAGCCTGCTGCCGGGCAGCGGCCCGCGGGAACATCTGGCGGATTACGCCCGGGTCTTCGATAGCGTCGAGGGCAATACCAGTTTCTATGCCCAACCCACGCCTGCTGCCATCGCCAGCTGGGCACGTCAGGCGCCGGCCCATTTTCGCTTCTGCTTCAAGTTGCCGGGCCGACTGACTCATGAATTGCGCCTGCAGGGCATCGAGCACGAGCTGGCGGAATTTCTCGATTGCCTGGCACCGATAAAGGACCGCCTCGGTCCGATCATGATTCAGCTGCCGCGTGACCTCGGGGCGGAAGTCCTGCCACACCTCGAGCAATTCCTGCAGTCGGTGAAGGGAGCAGGGTTTGCCTGGTCGGTGGAGCCCCGTGACCCGGTATTCTTCGCCAAGGGCGAGGCGGAACGACAGTTGAATCGCTTGTTGATAACTCACGCAGTCGATCGCGTGATGCTGGATGTGCGTCCACTCTTCAGTGGCCCTACCACCGCGCATCCGGGCCTTGCGGTGGCGCGCTCGGAAAAGCCTCACCGCCCATTGCATGTGTTCTCCAGCGGACAACATCCCGTGGTGCGCTTCATCGGTCATTACGATGAAGCTACCAACCGGGCACTGTTCGCTCCCTGGGTAGAGCGACTTTTCTTGTGGATAAGTCAGGGGAAAAGCCCGTTCCTCTTCGTGCATACACCGGACAACAAGGCGGCACCCGCGCTGGCACGCCTGCTGGCCAACCAGGTGCTGGCGAAACTGGAGCGCCCCTTGATCGGGGCCTTCCCGGGCGAGGGGCAGGGCAGCCTGTTCTGACGCTCCACCTGGCCGTGAGGTTTCTCCTGTGAGGCCATGGTCTGATGGTGGCTTGCTGGCAGATGGCCCCTCAATCGAGTAGCTTTAGCCACATGTTGCCGTTACCGCGGCGATATTTACCGGAGATGGGCAGTCTGCCCGTTCCGGCGTGCCTATCGGCACTTGCCTGTCATTCCCCACGACCTACCCGGTCGGCGTGAATGCCGGGAGCACCACAGCAGTGATCCTGCGACGCCATCGTGTTGGCCACGGATGATCCGTCCGCATTGGCAGCATGATGCAACAAGCACAACAAGGTGCCCGAAGTCGCTACCAGCGACTGGCACCCTCGCGACGAATCAGGGATTCACATGTCATCCAAACCGCATTCCCACGCACAGTGGTCTTCTCGCCTGGCCTTTACCCTGGCTGCCGTCGGTTCATCCGTCGGTCTGGGCAATATCTGGAAATTCCCCTACATGACAGGTGAGAGCGGCGGCGGTGCCTTCGTCCTCGTCTATCTGATCTGCATCCTGCTGATCGGTCTGCCGATCCTGATGTCGGAATGGCTGCTGGGTCGCCTGGGGCAGAAGAACCCCATCTCGACCATGAGCCACATCAGTGCCCGGCTCAAACGCAGTCCCGCCTGGGTCTTGATCGGGGTGGCCGGCGTGCTCGGCGCCTACCTGATCCTGTCCTTCTACAGCGTCATCGGCGGTTGGGCGCTGGCCTTCATCGCCGACGCGGCCAGTGGCAGTTTCGAAACCCTGACCTCTGACACGGCCGGTAGCCTGTTCGGCGGTCTGCTGGGGGACCCGACCACACTGCTGGCCTGGCACAGTGCCTTCATGCTGATGGTGATCCTGGTCGTGGCCGGCGGAGTCGCCGGTGGCCTGGAGCGCGCCGCCAAGATCCTGATGCCGCTGCTGGCGGTGATGTTGATCGTGCTGGTCGGCTACGCCGCCACCACCGATGGCTTCGCTGATGCGGCCGCCTGGCTGCTGACGCCGGACTTCTCCAAGCTCGACAAGGATGGTGTGCTGGCGGCCATGGGACATGCCTTCTTCACCCTGTCACTGGGCATGGGCATCATGATGGCCTACGGCTCCTACCTGTCCGATGACGTCAATATCGGGCGTACCGCGCTGGTCGTGGTGGTGCTGGATACCGTCATCGCCCTGCTGGCCGGCCTGGCCATCTTCCCGGTGGTGTTCTCCAACGGCCTTGACGCCGCCGCGGGCCCGGGCCTGATCTTCCAGACCCTGCCGCTGGCCTTCGGTCACATGCCGGGCGGTGAAGTCTTCGGCGTGGTGTTCTTCGTGCTGCTGGTATTCGCGGCCTGGACCTCGGGCATCTCGCTGCTGGAGCCCATCGTCGAATGGCTGGAAGAGAAGACGCCGATGTCGCGCGTCGGCTCGGCCTGGGTCGCGGGTATCGCCACCTGGCTGCTGGGCATCGCCACCATCCTGTCCTTCAACCTGTGGAGTGACGTGGCGCCGCTGGGCATGTTCGCCAAGTTCGAAGGCATGACCATCTTCGACCTGCTCGACTACGCGACCAGCAAGCTGATGCTGCCGCTGACCGGTCTGGCGACCATCGTCTTCGTCGGCTGGTTCATGGGCCGTGACGAAGTTCGCAGCCAGCTCAACATGAGCGACTCGGCCTTCTCGCTGTGGAGCTTCGTGGCGCGCTATATCGCCCCGATCGGTGTGGTCGTGGTGTTCGCGTCCAGCCTGTAGGTCTCGAGAGGTCTAGAGAGATCTCGTGAAACACTTGCCATGACATGCCTCAGGCCTGTCATGGCAGGCAATGCGAAAGGCCCGCCATCCGGCGGGCCTTTCCTGTTTCTGAGCCTGGAGAATCTCAACCCGGTCGCGTGCTTGCCTGGCAGGTGTCATGGCTGGGTAGCGCTGCGCTGCGTGGCCGTCGTCTGTCATTCGTTTGACGTAGAAGATTCATCCTTTCCGAGAGGGAAAGTCGCCATCAGGCGTGAGCCTGGTTTCAGGTATTGAGAGGCGCATGGCGGCGGATATGCACTGAAATGGTGCATCAAGGATGATGGCGGCACGCGATAGAGGAGAAATGTGACAAACAAAAGAAGAGCGGTGGGGCGGAAAATGAGGTGAGAAAAAACGAATATTTCGGGATTGATGAGCAGGACACCGGGCATGACAGCGCAGAAGGCACTTCAGTCAGGGGTGGTGATGCTGAAATTGCGGGAGAGGGGGGTACGACCATGCTCGAAAGAGATGGTGGAGGGTGTCGCATGGAGCCCGAACCCTGGCGGATCAGAGCGTGAAAACATCACTGATCGGCGGGGAGCGTATCGCCTCCCCGCCTGGAATCAGTGGGTGTCGATATCGCTTTCAGTATCCATTTCCAGCACTTCGATGTCGCTTAAATCCTCGCTTAGGCGCTTGATTTCGTTGTGCAATTCTATTCCACGACGGGCGCGGAGATGGCGGACTGCGCTTTGTTTCTTGCGGGCCTGATGTTCGTCGGCACCGAGAGTCATGAAAATATCGAGAAGCTCTTTCTTGAGCGTATCTACCTGCTCTGAATTACGCATGATTCGACCTCCATGGCATCCAAAGGATGTGGGCTTTCACTGGCGCCACACCGTTTTACTATAGCTCACTTGACAAAATTGTGACTATCGCCTGCCTGTGCAGGCGACACCCCTGGGGGGATGACGTAAGCTCAGGCATGCCCATGAAGTCTGCAAGGAGTGTGCCGTGAGCCATGCCATCTTCGACGACCTGAGGAGCCGGATGGAGAATTTCCGCCGCTCTGAACAAAAGGTCGCACGCTATGTCCTTCGCCATCCGGAGGAAGTGATTCACATGCGGATCGTCGATCTGGCCAGCGAGTCATCGGTCAGTGAGCCGACGGTCGTGCGTTTCTGCCGGGCAATGGGCTTTGCCGGCTTCCAGGATTTCAAGCTGCAGCTGGCGCAACGCCTCGCCACCGGCACCCAGTTCGCCCAGTTCTCCATGAATGACTCCGACAGCGTGGCCGAGTTCTCGCACTCGCTGTTCGATTCCACCATCGGCACCCTGCTGTCGGTGCGTGACCGCCTGGACGCCGAAGCCGTCGCGCGCGCCATCCACTCGCTGGCCTCCGCCAGTCGGGTCGAGTTCTACGGCTATGGTGCCTCGGGTGCCGTGGCTCACGATGCCCAGCACAAGTTCTTCCGCCTGCAGATTTCCACCGCCGCCTACACCGACCCGCACATGCAGAACATGTCAGCGGTGACGCTGGGGCCGCGCGACGTGGTGGTGGCCATCTCCCAGACCGGCCGCACCAAGGCGCTGATCGCCAGCGTGCGTCTGGCGCGGGACGCCGGCGCGACCGTCATCGGGCTGTGTCCGAGTGGCTCGCCACTGGCGGATGAAGTCACGCTGCCGCTGCATATCGATGTGCACGAAGACACCGAGATCTACACCCCGATGAGCTCGCGTATCGCGCACCTGGTGATCGTCGATACGCTGGCGGTCGGTGTCGCCAAGGCGCGTGGACCCAAGCTCAAGGAGCAGCTGGAGGCGGTCAAGAAGAGCCTCGCCACCCTGCGCATCGACGACCACGACTTCGATACCCACTGAGCACTACCCGGGCATCATCTGTCTTGAAGGCAAGTGCAAGGCACGTATGTGCAAGGAAGGCCGGCGCGGGGAAGAGCAGGGCAGGCCGCTGTGATAAGGTGGATGCCTGAACAGGGGCAGCGAATCTCACGCTGCTCCGCTCCTCGACTCCTCTGCCCTGTGGTGAGCCCTGCATGTCCGAATCGCCCCTCCTCGATCACCTCAACACGCATCAGCGTGAGGCCGTGTCCGCGCCGCCGGGCAACATGCTGGTACTGGCGGGGGCCGGTTCCGGCAAGACCCGCGTGCTGGTTCACCGCATCGCCTGGTTGATGGACCAATACCAGTTCTCGCCCTACGCCATCCTGTCGGTGACCTTCACCAACAAGGCCTCGCGGGAGATGCGCACGCGTCTCGAGGCGCTCAATGGCAGCAGCCTGCGCCACATGTGGGTCGGCACCTTCCACTCCATCAGTCACCGTCTGCTGCGCACCCACTGGCAGGAGGCGCGCCTGCCCGAGCACTTCCAGATCATCGACAGCGATGACCAGCTGCGCATGGTCAAGCGGCTGCTCAAGGAGCACAACGTCGATGACGAGCGCTGGCCGCCCAAGCAGGTCCAGTACTTCATCGCCGGCTGCAAGGAGGAAGGTCTGCGCGCCCATCAGGTGCAGACCCATGGCGATGCCTACATGGGCAAGATGGTCGAGATGTATGAGCTCTATCAGCTCGCCTGTGAACGCGGCGGCCTGGTCGATTTCGGTGAGCTGCTGCTGCGCTCGCTGGAGCTGCTGCGCGATACGCCGCATCTGCTGGCGCATTACCGCGAGCGCTTCGCCCACCTGCTGGTCGACGAGTTCCAGGATACCAACACCCTGCAGTACGCCTGGCTGAAGCTGTTGGCCGGTGATCGCGAGTGCATGACCGTGGTCGGCGATGATGACCAGTCCATCTACGGCTGGCGTGGCGCGCGGGTCGAGAACATCCAGCGCTTCACCGAGGAGTTCGCCAACACCCGCGTGGTGCGTCTGGAGCAGAACTACCGCTCCTCCAGCGCCATTCTGGAGGCCGCCAACGCCCTGATCAGCCACAACGGCGGGCGCATGGGCAAGGAGCTGTGGACCGACAGCGGTCGCGGCGAGCGCATTCGTGTCTACGCCGGCTTCAATGATATCGACGAGTCGCGCTACATCGCCGACACCATCCGTGAGCTGGTCAATGAGCATGGCTACAGCCGCGACGAGATCGCGATCCTGTATCGCTCCAACGCCCAGTCACGCGTGCTGGAAGAGACGCTGATCCGCCAGGGCATGCCGTATCGCATCTATGGCGGCCAGCGCTTCTACGAGCGTCTCGAGATCAAGAACGCGCTCGCCTACCTGCGTCTGATGAACAACCGCGAGGACGATGCCGCCCTGGAGCGCGTGATCAACGTGCCGGCGCGTGGCATTGGCATGCGCACCGTCGAGCAGCTGCGCGAGCGCGCACGCTACGGCAACCTGACCATGTGGCAGGCGATGAGCGATGCGGTCTCCGATGGCGCCCTCAAGGGACGCGCCGCCACCGCCGTGCGTGCCTTCGCCGACATCATCGATGGCCTCGACAACGACACCGCCGGCATGGCGCTGCATGAGCTGGTCGAGCACGTCATCCACGTCTCCGGCCTGCGTGAGCATCACGCCGCCGAGAAGGGCGAGAAGGGCCAGGCGCGCCTCGAGAACCTCTCGGAGCTGGTCAACGCCTGCCGCGCCTTCAGTCAGGGCGAGCGCATGGACCCGGAAGCCCCCAGCGAAGGGGCCGAGGCGCTGGAACCCTTCCTCGCCGAAGCCGCGCTGGATGCCGGCGATCACGAAGCCGCCGAAGGCGAGGAATGCGTGCAGATGATGACGCTGCACTCCGCCAAGGGGCTCGAATTCCCGGTGGTATTCGTCGCCGGGGTCGAGGAGGGGCTGTTCCCGCACAAGATGTCGCTGGAAGAGCCGGGGCGTCTCGAGGAAGAGCGTCGCCTGTGCTACGTCGGTGTCACCCGTGCCATGCAGCGCCTCTACCTGACCTACGCCGAGCTGCGTCGCATGCACGGCAAGGAGACCTTCCAGCGGCCGTCGCGCTTCCTGCGTGAATTGCCGGAAGAGCTGATGGAAGAGGTGCGTCTGCGTGGCCAGGTCTCGCGTCCGGTCTCGACCCAGCGCGCCACGCCGAATCGTCGTCCTTCCGGCCCGCGCCAGGAGAGTGTCGAGGCCAATGGCGACATGCCGGCACTCTCGCTCGGCAGCCTGGTGCGGCATCCGCTGTTCGGGGAAGGCGTGGTCATCAATGCCGAAGGCCAGGGCGAGCGCGCGCGCGTGCAGATCAGCTTCGAGGGCGAAGGCGACAAGTGGCTGGTGCTGGGCTTTGCCAAGCTGGAAGTGCTGAGCTGATCCTGCATTGATGGCAGACGCAGCCATGAGGCGCTGACAGCAGGCGCTGACAGCAGGCGCTGGCAAGAGGTGTAGAGCGGAGCAGCGGGCGCGGTATTCGTGCGCCATTACGGCCTTGGTGCAGTTGTGGGCCATCCATGGGACGCGGCATAGTGGCAGACAATCTGCTGTCTTGATGCCGCGTCATGCATTGCCCACAACTCGAACAAGGAAAGTCCCATGCAACGCCGCCGTTTTCTCTCTGCTCTGGGGGCCGGTGCTGCCGGTCTCGCCGCCGCGCCTTTCGTGTCCACCGCCAATGCCGCCGAGGGCGAGACCATCCACTGGAAGATGGTCACCTCCTGGCCGAAGAACTTCCCGGCACTGGGCACCGGTGCCAATGAATTCGCCAGCCTGATCGGCCAGCTCTCCGGTGGTCGCCTGCAGGTCAAGGTCTATGGTGCCGGCGAGATGGTACCGGCGCTGGAAGTCTTCGATGCCGTGTCCTCCGGTACCGCCCAGATGGGCCACTCGGCCTCCTACTACTGGAAGGGCAAGGTGCCCGCGGCCCAGTTCTTCACCGCCGTGCCCTTCGGCATGAACACCACCGAGACCAACGCCTGGCTGTATCACGGCGATGGCATGAAGCTGTGGGACGAGATCTACTCGCGCCACAACCTCAAGCCGCTGGCGGTGGGCAACACCGGCACCCAGATGGCCGGCTGGTTCAACAAGGAAGTGAACAGTCTCGAGGACATGAAGGGCCTGAAGATCCGCCTGCCGGGGCTGGCGGGCGAAGTGATGAATCGCATCGGCGCAAGCGCGGTCAATCTGCCGGGCAGCGAGATCTTCACCGCGATGGAAACCGGCGTGATCGATGCCACCGACTGGGTCGGCCCCTACAATGATCTGGCCTTCGGCCTGCATCAGGTGGCCAAGTATTACTACTCGCCGGCCTGGAACGAGCCTTCCGCCATCCTCGAAGGCACCGTCAATCTCGAGGCCTGGCAGGCACTGCCGGAAGACCTGCAGCAGGTGGTGATCCAGGCGGCCAGAATCGCCAATCACGCCATGGTGGATGAATTCGCGCTGCGCAACGCCACTGCGCTGACCTCGCTGGTCGAGGAGCACGGTGTTGAGCTGCGTGAATTCCCTCAGGACGTCTATGCGGCGCTGTTCGATGCCTCCAATGAGGTGCTGGACGAGTTCATTGCCAAGGACGAGGACGCCAGGCGCGTCTATGAGTCCTACCGCGCCTTCCAGCAGCAGGTCGCCCCCTGGTCGCGTATCGGTGAGCAAGCCTATCTGGATGCGCGTGGTCGGGTGCTGGGCGAAGCCTGAGTGAGTCTCTTTCGGACTGCCTGCCGGACTGTCTGCCGGACTGTCTGAGTGCGTGTCTGAGTGCGTGTCTGAGTGCGTGTCTGAGTGCGTGACTGATTGTTGACGAAAAAGCCGCCCCTGAGGGCGGCTTTTTCTTGGCGTGTGACTGACAGGAAGAGAGGCGAGGCGCCAGGCTCAGTCCTGCTCAGGATCAGTCCTGCTCCTCGATGATGGCGGTGCTGGCCTGCTCCGGTACGGCACGGATGCGGCCATTGTCATCGAGCGCCACCATCACGTAGCAGGCTTCGGTCACCTTGGTCAGCGCGTGTTGATTGCGCTCCTGCGGCGGGCGGATCCAGACCTCGACGGCGAGCCTGATCGAACTGCGCCCGACCTCGGCCACCTGAGTGAAGATATTGACCACCGAGCCGATACGCACCGGCGACAGGAAATCGAGGCCTTCGACGGCCACGGTGGCAGTGCGACCGTGGGCGACGCGCCCGGCGGCCAGCTCACAGGCCTCGTCCATGCGGTGCATCAGCCAGCCGCCGCTGATGTCGCCATAGAGATTGGTGTCCTGGCGCTGGGCGATCAATTTGAGCGTCAGTGTGCCGTTCGGCGTCGGGATATCATCCAGAGCTTGCATGTCATGACTCGCTATCTTGTTGTTATAAAATGGTCATTTCATTTCTGCACCCTTCCATCTGAAAAAGGTGCGTCTTTTGGCGCAGGGCGCTGCCTTGCACAGGGGGCCTTATACAGGGGACTTCGGCAATCGCCGAAGAAAGTCACCGGGTGCCATCGATAGCATCAGTGCGACGCAGGCCATGGCGGATGAGCCGCAGCGGCTTCATCATCTCCTGTATCCTACTCCGGCGGACAAAGCACTGTCCTCACTGACAAGGGGCTGTCAGGAGATTTTTTGCGCTGCAGCATGGAGTATCGTTCCTCAACGCAGCAATGACGGATACTCGCTGTCTTTCGCCATGCTGCACAGGCCGCCCTGATCCACCGTCGCCTGCCCGTCGCCACAGGCGTGGCAAGCCGTGGCCAGCTCCGTGTCGCATCGTCATCTTGTTCATTCTCTGGTGGGAAGTCGCCATGTCAGTTTCCGTCGGGTCGCTTGTCCGTTCAGGCTTTCGCGCCGTGTTCGCGTCGCGTCGCGGGTCATCCGTGTCCTCCTCATATGCGCCCTCCTCATGCGTGCCCTGCCTGCGCTCAGGGCTGCCGTCGCTGCGGCTGATGTCGCTTGCCTGCCTGCTGGGGCTCTCGACGCTCTCGGCTCCGGCACTGGCCGACAAGGTGCCCGAATATCGCCCGGTGTCCGGGGTGGTGGGCAACCTGACGGCGGTGGGCTCCGATACCCTGTCGGTGCTGGTGACACGCTGGGCTGCCCAGCTGCGCCGCTATCATCCGGGGGTGCGCGTGCAGCTGCAGGCCGCGGGCTCCTCGACGGCACCGCCGGCATTGATCGCCGGCACCACCCGCATCGGCCTGATGTCGCGTCCGATGAGCGATCAGGAGCGTCAGGACTTCACGCGTGAATTCGGCTATCCGCCGCTGGGCGTGCCCGTGGCGCTGGATGCGATGGGCATCATCGTGCATCGCAGCAATCCGCTGGAGGAGATCAGCATCGCGCAGCTGGATGCCATCTTCTCCGCCACGCACAACTGTGGTGGCCAGGCAGCCAATCGCTGGGGCCAGCTCGGGCTGAGTGATGAGTGGAATGACCGCCAGATCACGCGCTTCGGACGCAGTGCCACCTCGGGCACCTACGGCGCCTTCCGCCGTATCGCGCTGTGCGATGGTGACTTCCGCCTCGATGTCAGTGAACAGCCGGGCTCGGCCTCCATCATCGGTGCGGTGGGCTCCTCGCCCAATGGCATCGGCTATGCCAGCTTCAGCACCTCTTCGCCGCTGGTGAAGCAGCTGTCCGTCAGCCGTGAGGCGGGTGGCCACGCCGTCTTCCCGAGCCGGGCCAGCATTCGCGATGGCCGTTATCCGCTGACCCGCGCGCTGTACATCTACGTCAATCGCGTGCCTGACGAGCCGCTCCCGGCGCTGGAGCAGGCCTTCCTGTCATTGATCATGTCGCGCCAGGGCCAGCAGGCCATCCTGCGCGGTGGCTATGTGCCACTGCCGGAAAAGCAGCTGCTGCACTGGCGTCAGCAATTGGGGCTGGAGGATGTGGATGCCCTTTGATTCGCCTTTGTCATCTCTCTGTCATCACTTGGACATAATCTCGGTGCCATACCCGCTTCATGCGTCTGCGGAGTCGACACTCCAGGGCGCAAATCCTTTCGTGGTGATATTTCATGTCGGCAGTTGATGCCTCCCGAATGCAGCGTCGTCGTCTGCGGCATGACCGTCTTGCCAGTCTGTGGCTGACAGCGGCCGGGCTGGGCGTGATGGTCATCGTCGTCGTGATGCTGGCCTATCTGGTCAGCGTGTCGTGGCCGCTGCTCAAGCCCGCCAGCGTCACGTCGCTTCCTCAGCAGGCGCTCGAACAGCAAGTGAGCGACCAGCAGATGCCTGCCGCGCAGACCGATCCTGACTGGCTGTCCGATCCTGACTGGCTGAGCGCCTTGCCTGACATGCCGCTTGCCGCGCGTGACGGGCTGCCTCCCGTGCTGGCCAGTGACGATTCGACGGCGGATTCGCGCACCTCGCCACTGGCGGGCGTCTGGCTCGCGGATGATCGCCTGCAGGTGGTTCAGCAGTCCGCCACTGGCGTGCGCCTGCGCGGCAGTGCCATCGAGGTTCCCGCAGGGCTTGAGCGCCGCCAGGCAAGCCTGGTGCTCAGCCGTGACCAGCTGTGGCTGCGCATTCCGTTCGAGGAGGGCGATGGCCTGTGGCTGGCGCGTCTGGCCTTGTCATCTCCACACGCCTCCGCCGACGCGCTGGATGACGATGCAGCAAGCCAGACTCCCCATTCCGAGTGGCAGCAGCAGTGGTTGCCGGGCACGGCCAGGCTGTCTTCGCAGCAGGGGCGTCTGCTGGTCACCGCTGACCGCGATGGCTTCACCCAGTGGCAGCTGAGCGAGGCCTCCACCGGGACCAAGCCGCTGGCGCGCAAGCTGGCACATCACGCTATGAGCTCTTCTGCCTCCGCGTCATCGCCGGCGATCACCGCGATCAGCGTCCTGCGTGGCGGCAGAAGCCTGATCGTCGGGGACGCCGGAGGTGGCCTGAGCCATTACCTGTTGCCGGCGCACGCGCAGCCGCTGGTCAAGGCTGGCGTCTTTGACAGTGGCCTGTCGGCGCCGGTGGTGACGATGGCTGCCGCCCATCACAGCCTCGGCTTTGCCGCGCTGGATGCCAACGGCCGCCTTGGCCTCTATCTGGCCACCAGCGAGCGTCGCCGTCAGGTACTGGACTGGCTGGATGCCGCCCGGGTCGCGGCTGGCGTGGCGCTGGAATTTGACGATGATGACCGCCGCTTGCTGGCATCGGCGGCCCGGGAGGCGAGGCTGCCCGGCCAGCTCGCTCAGGATGCGCCGCTGGGAGCGCTCGGCAAGGCCTATGCGGGGCTTGCGATACACGATCCGCATCAGGCCGTCGGGCTCGACGCCATCTTCGGCAAGGTCTGGTATGAGGGACGCGCAGCGCCGGAGTGGATCTGGCAGCTGGAGAGCACCGGTACCCATGAACCCCGTCTGTCGCTGGTGCCCATCATGTGGGGCACGCTCAAGGCGGCGCTGGTCGGGCTGCTGTTTGCCGTGCCGTTGGGGCTCGGCTGTGCCATCCATGTCGCCTGCTTCATGGCGCCGCGGCAGCGTTCCCGCATCAAGCCGCTGCTGGAGATGATGGAGGCGCTGCCGACCGTGGTGATCGGCTTCATCGCCGCGCTGGTGGTCGCACCCTTCGTCGAGCGTGAGCTGATGGCGGTGTTGCTGGGGCTGGTCCTGATTCCGCTGGGCACCATGGTGGCCGGCTTCCTGTGGACCCTGTCGCCGCGCGTATGGCGCAATCTGCTGCCGGAAAACATGGCGGCCTTCGGGCTGTTGCCGCTGCTGTTCGTGCTGCTGTGGCTGGATGTGACCATCGCCGGCCAGGTCGAGCAGTGGTGGTTCGACGGCGACCTCCGTCAGTGGCTGTTCAGCCACTACGGCATCGATTACGCCCAGCGCAACACCCTGGTGACCGGCATGGCGCTGGGGCTGGCGGTGATGCCGACCCTGTTCACGCTCAGCGAGGATGCTCTTTCCTCGGTGCCGCGCGGTCTGGCCGCTGGCTCCGCGGCGCTTGGCGCGACGCCATGGCAGAGTCTGCGCCGCGTCATCCTGCCTGCCGCCGCCGTCGGACTGTTCTCGGCGATGATGATCGGCATGGGGCGCGCTGTCGGTGAGACGATGATCGTGCTGATGGTGGCCGGCAATACGCCGCTGGTGGATGCCAGCCTGTTCGAGGGCCTGCGTTCACTGGCCGCGACCCTGGCCATCGAGCTGCCGGAGGCCGAGGTCGGCAGCAGCCACTACCGCTTGCTGTTCCTCGCTGCCCTGGCATTGTTCGTCTTCACCTTCGTGGTCAATACGCTGGCGGAAGTGCTGCGACAGCGCTTCACGCCACCCAATCAGGGGAGCTGGGGATGAGTCACCCTGACACCAATCGCGCCAGCTCCTCACTGCTGCGCCCGCGCGAGCCACTGGTCGGACGCCTGCAGCGCTACTGGCGCGACGGCGGCCCGTGGGGCTGGCTGAATGCCATGGCGGTCAGTGTCTCGCTGGTACTGGTGCTGGGCCTGCTCAGCCTGCTGGTGGTGGGCTCCTTCAGTCACTTCTGGCCCTCACGGCTGGTCGAGGTGGAGCTGACGGCACAGCCGGGCCAGAGTCCTACGGCCCTGACCACCACGCGCGGTGAGCCGGCGGCCGACAATCGCCATCTGCTCGGCGAACTGATGCACGAGGAGATGCGCCGTGTTACCTCGGGCGAGGGGGATGACGCTCGCCAGCAATGGTGGTTGCTGCAGACATCCTCGCGTGACGGGGCCGCGGCCAGCTGGCAGTGGCTGCCGGAGACGCTGCTCGACAGGATGACCTTCCCCAGCCAGGCGGTGATGCTGGAAATGCGCGACGGGCGCACTCTCTACGGCATGCCACGGGCGCTGAGTGACCCGATGACGGGGGAGATGGACCACACGCCCGATGTCGGCGACGGGCCTGCCCGGCCCTTGTCCGAAGACGCCGAGCCACTGTTTGCCCGCCTGAAGATGATCGAGAGCGAGCGCCGCCAGCTGCAGGCGCTACGTCTGGACAGTGAAGCCTTGAGCAGTCGCTATCAGGCGCTGCAGCAGTCTCTGGCATCCCGGCGCAGCGCCACTGCTGGCGGTGACGCGGCACAGACTCATGAGGATGCTGAGCTCGAGCAGGAGATGCAGGAGGAGTTGGAGGAGTTGGAAGAGGTGCGCAGCGCCTTCATCGAGCGTGAAGGTCAGCTGAGTGCCCTGCGTGACGCCCTGGCGGGCGGTCAGTTGCTGCTGGGCGGCAATGGCGGCTACGAAGGCCGCATCGCGCTCGATGATATCCGCAATGCCTGGCGGCCCAATGCGATGGGCTTCAGCGGCCGGCTGATGATGACGTTCAAGCGCTTCCGTGACTTCGTGGCCGGCGCGCCTACCGAGGGCTTCGGTGGCGTCTGGCCCGCCATCTTCGGCACAGTGCTGATGGTGGTACTGATGTCGATCATGGTGATGCCCTTCGGCGTGATGGCGGCGCTCTATCTGCACGAGGTGGCTCATCAGGGGCGCCTGACGCGCCTGACGCGCATCGCGCTGCGCAACCTGGCCGGGGTGCCCTCCATCGTCTATGGCGTATTCGGTCTCGGTTTCTTCGTCTATGGGCTGGGCGCCGGAATTGACGAGCTGTTCTACTCCGAGCGGCTGCCGACGCCGACCTTCGGGACCGGTGGCATTCTGTGGGCCTCGCTGACGCTGGCCCTGCTGACCTTGCCGGTGGTGATCGTCGCCACGGAAGAGGGGCTGGCGCGCGTGCCGCGTCGTCTGCGCGAAGGCGCGCTGGCGCTGGGGGCGACACGCCTGGAAACGCTCAAGCGCGTGGTGATTCCGGCGGCCTCGCCGGCGCTGATGACGGGGCTGATTCTGGCCGTGGCGCGTGCGGCGGGTGAAGTCGCGCCGCTGATGCTGGTCGGAGTGGTCAAGCTGGCCCCGGACCTGCCGCTGGATGACAGCTTCCCGTGGCTGCATCTGGACCGCAAATTCATGCATCTGGGGCATCAGGTCTATGATCTGGCCTTCCAGAGCAGCGACGCCTTCAGCAGTCGGCCGCTGGTCTACGCGACCGCGCTGGTGCTGGTGGTCGTGATTCTATGCCTCAATCTGAGTGCCATTCGCCTGCGTCACATGCTGGCACAACGTTACAAGGGAGCCACCGAATGAGGCGTGACTCTGAACAGCCCAAGCCTCAGTTGTTTCTTCAGGAGACGCCTGCGCGGCCGGCAGAGGACATCTGCCTGGAAACCCGCCACCTGAGCCTCGATTATCAGGCACGTGTCGGCAAGGAGAACCAGACACGCCGCGCCCTGGAGGATGTCAGTCTGCAGATCGCGCGCAAGCGCGTGACGGCCTTCATCGGCCCTTCCGGCTGCGGCAAGTCGAGTCTGTTGCGTACCTTCAATCGCATGACCGATCTCGACGAACAGTCACGTCTTTCCGGCAAGGTGCTGCTCGAGGGCGAGGACATTCATGCGCGCGGCGTGGACGTGCCGATGCTGCGCCGCCGGATCGGCATGGTCTTCCAGACGCCCAATCCCTTTCCGATGTCGGTCTACGAGAACGTGGCCTTCGGGCTGCGGCTGGTCGGCGAGAATGACAAGCGCCACCTCGATGACAAGGTCGAATCCTGCCTGCGCTCCGCGGCGCTGTGGGAAGAGGTGAAGGACCGTCTGCACGACAGCGCGCTGGGGCTCTCGGGTGGCCAGCAACAGCGGCTGGTGATCGCGCGGACGCTGGCGGTCGAGCCGGAGGTGCTGCTGCTGGATGAACCGGCCTCGGCGCTGGACCCCATCTCGACGCTCAAGATCGAGGAGCTGATCCGTTCGCTGCGCTCGCGCCTGACACTGATCATCGTCACGCACAACATGCAGCAGGCCGCGCGGGTGTCGGATGATACCGCCTTCCTGCATGAGGGCCGCCTGGTGGAATTCGCCCCGACGGATCAGCTGTTCACCAACCCGCGGCGCCGCCAGACGGAAGACTACATCACGGGGCGTTTCGGTTAGCGCTCTCAGGCGCGAGCGTGTAGCCAAGTAGCCTTTTCGCCCTGATATTGCTGACGATGGCGGCCAGATAGCGCCTTTGCGCCATGGGTGAAACATAACTGCAATCAAGTGTCGGCATGCTGAGGGGGAGCCCGCTGTGTCAGTCAGTAGTGGGCCATACTTGTCACGTCATTCATGTCACGCCCCCTGACTCGGTGGGCGACTTTCCGGGAGAGGGAAATGGATATCACCAGCGATTCGCACGGCAAGCATATCTCAGAGCAGTTCAATCACGAGCTGGATGCACTGAAGACACACCTGCTGGCCATGGGCGGACTGGTAGAGAAGCAGCTGCAGGATGCCGTCACGGCATTGCTGGAAGGCGACAGTGAAACCGCCACGCGGGTGCGCGACAACGACAAGGCTGTCAACGACATGCAGCTCAAGATCGATGACGAGTGCACCCGGGTGCTGGCCCGCCGTCAGCCGGCGGCCTCCGACCTGCGCCTGGTGCTGGCCGTCATCCGCGCCACCTCCGATCTCGAGCGTATCGGTGATGAATCGAGCAAGATCGCACGCAACGCCATCTCGCTGGTCGAGAACGGCCAGAGCCCGCGCGGCATGGTCGAGGTGCGTCATCTCAGCCAGCACGTGCGCAGCATGGTGCGTGACTCCCTGACGGCCTTCGCGCGCTTCGATACCGACCTTGCCCTCAAGGTACTGCGTGAAGACGCCTCGGTGGATCTGGAATATCAGAGCGCGATGCGCTCGCTGATGACCTTCATGATGGAAGACGCGCGCCAGATCACGCCGGTGCTCAACGTGATGTGGATTCTGCGTGCGCTGGAGCGTATCGGTGACCACGCCGACAACCTGGCCGAGTACGTCATCTTCCTGGTCAAGGGCGTGGACGTGCGTCACACCGATACCCATGACCTGAAGCCGCAGGACCTGGACAAGAAGTGAGCTGACGCGCTTCCCTGCCCCTGTGTCGCCTCTTTCGCCCCGCACCTGCCCACCGGCAGGTCGCGGGGCGATTGCGTCGTGGGAGCGCGAGCGGTGTCAGGCGGCCGACAGCTGCGCCGCGCAGGCGGGAGTGCTAGGGTGTGGCTCCGGCCAGCCCGCTGGCTGGCCGGTTCTTTTGAGATGACGAGGACGTCGCATGATTGATGCCGTATCGGCGCTGGTCCGCGGGACCCGCATGGTCTATACCCCCGGGCTGCGCCGCTTCGTATTCGTACCGCTGGCGATCAACCTGGTGCTCTACAGCATCACGCTGTGGGTGTTGTTCAACCAGTTCGGTGGCTGGATCGATTACTGGATGCTCAAGGTACCGACGTGGCTGGACTGGCTCAGCTGGTTGATCTGGCCGGTGCTGGTAGTGAGTCTGTTGCTGGTGGTGTTCTTCACCTTCAGCCTGGTGACCAATCTGATCGCCGCGCCCTTCTACGGCATTCTGGCCGAGAAGGTCGAGCATCGTCTGGATGGCACCCTGATCGACGATGACCGTGGCCTGATGAAGATCGGCGTCGACTCGCTGGGGCGTGAAATGGCCAAGCTGGGCTACTTCATCCCACGCATGATCGCGCTGTTCATCATCGGCTTCATTCCGGGCCTGAACCTGCTCTCACCGCTGTTGTGGGGACTGTTCTCGGCCTGGAGCATGTCGATCCAGTACCTCGACTACCCGATGGACAACCATCAGGTCAGCTTCGGTGACATGAAGCAGCGCCTCAAGGCGCGCTGGTGGCCCTCACTGACCTTCGGCGCCGCGGTGTTCGTCATGACGCTGGTGCCGCTGGCCAATCTGCTGTTCATCCCGGGCGCCGTCGCCGGGGCGGTATTGATGTGGCAGAGCCACTACCGTCAGTTGCCGGCGCCGCGTCGTTGAGACAGCCTGTCGCAGAGCTGGCTTGTCGCTGAACTGATTCGTCGCTGAACTGACTCGTCGCTAGGTTGGCACGTCGCTGAAATAGCCGCAGCGTCGTCTGATTGACCAAACGAAACGCCCCGCAGTCGCCTCCTGTCGAGGTGGCTGCGGGGCGTTCTGCGTTGGGCTGGCGTCCGGGTCAGATCATCACTGATTCAGCCCATCACTGGGCTAGCGCACTGCTGGCCTGGGGAGCGCTCGCCTGACAGGCGCGCTCGTCGGGGAAGTGACAGCGGAAGCGCGCACCCTCGCCGGGGTGGCTGTCGATCTCCAGATGGCCCTGATGGCGAATCAGCACATGCTTGACGATGGCAAGCCCGAGGCCGGTGCCTCCCGTGGCGGTGCTGCGGCCCTTGTCGATGCGGTAGAAGCGCTCGGTCAGGCGCGGCAGGTGCACCGGGTCGATGCCATCCCCATCATCTTCCACCTCGACCAGCAGGCCCTGGTCATCCGCCTTCCAGCGCAGGGTGATATGGCAGTCTTCGGGGGTGTAGCGCACCGCATTGAAGACCAGATTCGAGATCGCGCTGCGCAGTTCCTGCTCCTCACCGCGCAGTGACAGGCTGGCATCGGCCTCGATGGAGAAGGTGTGGCGCCCCTGGGACAGGCCTTCGGCGTCGTCGCGGATATGGCCGAGCAGGGCGCTCATGTCGATGCAGCGACCATTGTCGGACAGCTCGTCGGTTTCCAGGCGTGACAGGGTCAGCAGGTCCTCGACCAGATGCTGCATGCGGTCGGTCTGGCTCTGCATCTGGCCCAGTCCACGCTGCCAGCGCGGTGGCAGGTCATCGGCGTAATCGGAGTAGGTCTCGAGATAGCCGGCCAGTACCGTCAGCGGCGTGCGCAGCTCATGGGAGACATTGGCCACGAAGTCGCGGCGCATCTCTTCCAGGCGATAGAGGCGGGTGACGTCACGCAGCATGACCAGACGCTCGTTGTCACCGAACAGGGTGATGGAGATCTGCAGCGTCAGGTTGTCAGACAGCGGCGACTGGAGTGTCAGCGGCTCGCGGTAGGCCAGCCGGTTGAAGTAGTCGATGAAGACGGGGTCACGCAGATAGTTGGTGATGTGCTGGCCGCGGTCGTGGCTGGCCTTGAGACCGACCAGCTGCTCGGCAGCGCTGTTCCACCATTCCATGTCACCGTGGTTGTCCAGCATCACCAGGCCGTCGCGCATGGCCTCGGAGGATTCCTGGATACGGTTGAGGATGCTGCGCAGTCGCTCCTGAGCCTGTCGCTGGCCCTTCTGGTAGCGGTAGAGACGATCGAGCAGGTCTCCCCAGACGCCATCGCCGGGCGGCGGCTCTTCATGGGGATTGGTGATCAGCCAGGTGTAGAGGCTCTTCAAGTGCTTGAGATGGACGAACAGATACAGCGAAAGGCCCAGCGCCAGGCCCCAGCCCAGATGGCCCAGCAGGCCACCGATCAGGCCGAAGCCACCGGCAAGGTAGCCGAGGCGCCATAGCTCGTTGGTCCAATAGCGCATGAATCCCTCAGGCCTGAGCGCTGAAGCGGTAACCGGTGCCGCGGACGGTCTGGATCAGATGCTGATGGCCTGTGCCCAGCGCCTTGCGCAGGCGACGGATGTGCACGTCCACGGTGCGCTCCTCGACATAGACGTTGCCGCCCCATACCTGATCGAGCAGCTGGCTGCGCGTGTAGGCGCGCTCCTGATGCGTCATGAAGAACTGCAGCAGGCGATATTCGGTCGGGCCGACATCCAGCGAGTTGCCGTGGGCGGTGACGCGGTGGCTGGCCGGGTCGAGCATCAGGCCTTCGACTTCCACCGCCTCCTCGACCCCCTTGGGAGTGGTGCGACGCAGCACGGCCTTGAGACGGGCGACCAGCTCGCGCGGCGAGAAGGGCTTGGTGATGTAGTCGTCGGCACCGGCTTCCAGGCCTTGAATCTTGTTGTCTTCCTCGCCCTTGGCGGTCAACAGGATGATCGGCAGCTCCGAGGTGGTCTCGTCACGCTTGAGACGCCGCGCGAGCTCCAGGCCACTGGTGCCCGGCATCATCCAGTCCAGCAACAGCAGATCGGGCTTTTCATCGACGACGATGGCGTGGGCGTCCTGGGCATTGTCTGCCTCCAGCACGCGGTAATCCGCCATTTCGAGGGCAACGGCGATCATCTCGCGAATCGAGGATTCATCGTCGACAATCAGTACGGTCTTGGAGCTCATCGCTAGATCCCATGCAGCAGTCGGCGCACGCGCCAGAATGACAAGTCGATGACGATTACAACCCGCTTATATGACAACGAGATGACAACTGCCAGCATGGCAGCTTGCACCCAAGCCTGCCAGCCGCCTTGGAGGCGCGGCAGGCAGGCATGAACCGTGGGCTGGGGAGCAACAGAGGGCAGGGGTCGCTTTAAATTAAATAATACTAATGTTTATGCAGGAGTCAGCTCATCGGCCAGGTCGCCAGGGCGATACCGGCGAAGATCAGCAGACCCGTCCAATGATTGTTCAGGAAGGCCTGGAAGCAGGGCGCACGCTCACGCTCACGGATCAGACGTTGCTGCCAGACGAAGGTGACGGCGGCGGCAGCCAGCCCCAGCCAGTAGAAGATGCCCAGCGCCAAGTGCAGGCCGATGCCGATCAACACCACCAGCATGCCCAGCTGCAACAGGCCGATCATCAGCTTGTCGGCACGCCCGAACAGCACGGCGGTGGACTTGATGCCCACCTTGAGGTCGTCGTTGCGATCGACCATCGCGTAGGCGGTGTCGTAGGCCACCGTCCACATCAGGTTGGCCGCGAACAGCCACCAGCCGTAGGTCGGTACCTCCTCCAGCGTCGCGGCGAAGGCCATCGGAATCGCCCAGCCGAAGGCGGCGCCCAGCACTACCTGAGGCAGATGATGGAAGCGCTTCATGAACGGATAGCTGGCCGCTAGCAGCACGGCGACGATCGACAGCAGCACCGTGGTCAGGTTGGTGAAGCACACCAGCACGAAGGCGGCCGCGACCAGCCCCCCGAACAGCGTCAGCGCCTCGCGTTCCGAGATGCGACCCGAGGTCAGCGGCCGATCACGCGTGCGCTCGACATGCTTGTCCCAATGGCGGTCGGCGTAGTCGTTGATGACGCAGCCGGCGGCGCGCATCAGATAGACCCCGGCGATGAAGATCAGCAGGGTCGTGCGCTCGGGAATGCCATCTGCCGCCAGCCACAGTGCCCACAGGGTCGGCCACATCAGCAGCCAGGTGCCGATGGGGCGGTCCAGCCGTGTCAGGGCGAGGTAGTCGGCCAGTCTGGAAGGACGCGAAGCGGCGGAAGTGGATGACGCGGTCATCGGGGCTCCTGGGCGGGTGGTAGTGGGCAAGGGAAGAGAGGGAAACGAGGCCAGTCGGCCGCAAGGCTCAGGCCAGCTGCAGCGCGTGCTGGAAGGCCGGTGTGAAGCCCTCCTGCACCAGCACCTTGAAGCGACCATGCGAGAACATCGAGCGGCGCATCCACAGGCTGGTGGTGCGGGCCAGCGGCCTGGGGCTCGAAAGCACCAGCGGGGCGCGGCTGACATCGATGGCGCTGCGGGTCAGGTCGGGCTGGCGAAACAGCCAATGGCCCAGCGAGCGCTCGCCCAGCGTCGAGAGGCGATGACCGTGGGCCAGGTCCAGCGCCGCCAGCGAGCGTGCGATCACCCATGGCGTATCGCCATGACAGAGTGCCACTTCGCGTCGCCAGACATGCCGGCGTGGGCCGATGCCCAGCAGGCGCGCCTCATCCAGCCGTGCGGGGCCGGTGTCCTGCAGCAGCAGGCGCACGCGCAGGCCCTGGATGGGCTGGTCATCGCGTTCATCCTGCTGCTGCATGGTGCTGGCAAGACGCTGGGTCAGCGAGTCCGTCGAGGAGAGCCACGCCCACCAGCCGGCTGGCATGACCCCCTGCAGCGCGGCAGCCGGCTGCCAATGGCGGCGCACCGCCGCCGAAGCAGCGGGTGCCGCGCGCGTGGGCGAAGGCCAGCGAGGCGCAGGCTGGCACAGGGACTCGGCTGACGGATGAGGCGCCTCACAGGTGGAGGTCTGTGGCGTGAGCGCTGCGCGATGAGGCTCGCCTGCTGGGCATCGGACCACGGTGAATTCCCTGTCAGGATGACGAAATGGCGAGTCTAGCATGGCCGGGCGGCAAGGCCTCCCGCTCAGGCATGCCTGCACTGCTGGCGGGCTGGTATGCTGGGCGCATTCATCGGCGTTCATGACGGACGCTGCTGGCGCTCTTTCATCAGCGCTTCCCTCGGATCGATCTCAGGAGATGGTGCCATGCGCGACCCTCGCACCCTTGTCATCATTGGTACCGGCATGGCGGGCATTGGTCTGGCGCGCGCGCTGCGTGCGCGTGACAAGGACAGCCGGCTGATCCTCATCAGCCAGGATAGCGGCCACGATTACGCCAAGCCCATGCTGTCCACCGCCTTCGCCAAGAAGATGTCGGCCACCGACCTGTCGCGTCAGGCGCCGGTGGCGCTGGTGGACGAGTTGAATGCCGAGCTGCGTACCCATCAACGCGTCACCGCCATCGACGGTGATGCCCGCCAGCTATGGCTGGGCGAGGAGTGTCTGGCCTATGACGAGCTGGTGCTGGCACTCGGCGCCGCGCCGCGTCGTCCCTTCCCCGTCGCCGCGGAAGTGGCCTCACGCGTGCAGAGCATCAATGACCTCGACGACTATGCGGCCTTCTGCGCGACGCTGGCGAAGGCCCGCGAGCGCGGGGAAGAGGGGCATGTGGTGATTGTCGGTGCCGGACTGGTCGGCTGTGAATACGCCAATGATCTGACGGCGGCCGGCCACCGCGTCACGCTGGTCGCGCCGGAGGAAACTCCGCTGGATGGGCTGCTGCCGCAAGCGCTGGGGCAGCGTCTGGGCGCGGCGCTGGATGGGCTCGGTGTGACGCGTCGCCAGGGCGAGATGGTCGAGACCATCGCCGCAAGCTCGGGCGAGGAGGCCGAGCGTCAGGCTGCGCCGGTCGAGGTGCGACTGCAGAGCGGTCGTCGCCTGACGGGCTCCGTGGTTCTGCTGGCCACCGGGCTGGCGCCGCGTATTCGTCTGGCGCAGGCCGCGGGTCTGAGCGCCGGTGGTGATGGCATCCGTGTCGACCGTCACCTGGCCACCTCCCAGCCGCATATCTGGGCGCTGGGCGATTGCGCCAGTGTCGAGGGCGTCAATGCCATGTATGTCCAGCCGCTGCAGATGGCTGCGCGCACCCTGGCAGCCAACCTGTGTGGCGAGCCGAGCGTGCTCGACTGGAAGGCGTGGCCGGTGCTGGTCAAGACACCGGCCTTGCCGGTGGTGGCCTATCCGCCGCGTTCGGCCGTGGCGCGCTGGGAAATCAACGGTGAAGGCGATGACCTCGAAGCGCGTGCACTGGATATGAACGAACGCTTGATTGGATATGCGTTGACAGGCGCCGCCGTTCGCAGGAAAGTCGAGCTGGCGCGGCAGGCGCCGCCGTTGCTAGGCTAGGCGATGCCATGATCGATGGTCGTAAATCCCTTGCTGCCAGCGCGGTCAGGCACGATAGTGAATGCTCCGTCAGACATGCTGCTCAGCGGGCGTCGTCTGACAGGTTGCTGCCATCGACAGGTTTGATACGGCAAAGCTTGCCGGGAGCGGATTGCGTCGCCGCCATACGCCACCGCTAGCAAGTGCAAGAACAACAATGGAAACGGCGGCTTGGCCGCCCGTGCAGAATGCCAAACCAGGAGGGCTTTTCATGCGCAAGCCAGAACTCGCTGCGGCCATCGCCGAGCGTGCGGATCTATCCAAGGACAAGGCCAGTCAGGTACTGAACGTGATTCTCGACGAGATCACTCATACCGTGGCCAAAGGCAATGACGTCTCACTGATCGGTTTCGGGTCATTCACCGTGCGCCAGCGTGCGGCGCGTACCGGCAAGAACCCTCAGACAGGCAAGCCGCTGACCATCCCGGCCAGCAAGACCGTTGCCTTCAAACCCGGCAAGTCGTTGAAGGATGCAGTGACCAAGTAACCTCGGCTCGTGCTTCAGCGCAGACCCGGGGTGGCTGTCGCCATGGCTTCCAATCGTCGTCATCAAAAGCCCTGTCGGCTGTCATGCTGATGCCACCGGTTCCGCCCTGCGGGGCCGGTGGCATTTTCATATGGCCTGCGTGACCGACGCTTCGCGATTCAAGGAATGACACCATGAAGCTCAAGATATTGCTGTGGGTGCTGGGTCTGCTGCTCAAGCGGGCCTTCAAGCGCGACCCCGAATTTCGTGCCGAGCTGGAAAAGCGTCCACTGGACTGGGGCGTCGCGACCGAAGACATGAGCATCGCGCGTCACTACCGCATGTCCCACGCGGGCGTCACCACGGGCAGTGGCCTGCCGGTGGATACCGAGCTTGAGCTGCGCTTCGCTGATAGCGACAGTGCGGTGGCCTTTTTGCTCAAGCCCTCGCCGCGTGCCTTCCTGCAAGGCCTGATGGACCAGCGCGTGCGTCTGGTCGGCGATTCGGCCCAGCTCAACCGCTTGCAGTCATTGCTCAAGCGCATTCGCTGAATGACCCTGTGCCGTGCCTGCATGAACGAAAGACGCCCCGCTGAGAGAATCAGCGGGGCGTTGTTTTGTCACGAGCAGTTGTCGCGAGCCTTTCTTGCGAGCCTTTACTTGCGAGGGGCTGTTCGAGAAGACCCTCTCAACGCCCTCGAGGCGTCACAGCAACTGCTTGAGGCCCGGAATGCCTTCGAGCACCTGATCGACCACGCCATCGCCGGCTTCTTCGCGGGCATAACTCAGCGTCTCATCGGCCACGCCGCGCGCCTGGTCCATGTTCAGGTCCAGCCCCATCAGCTTCTGGCCCAGTTCCAGCGCACCGCCACCGCCACCTCCGGTGAAGGCGCTGACGGCGCCCATCAGGCCGCCCATGAGGCCACCGCCACCGGACTCGGCGGCTTCCTCGCCTGCGCTGCCGATCAGGCCTTCCGCCCCCGGAATGGCGCCCAGCAGTGAGGCGGCCGGGCCATCTGGCCCCTGCTCGCGCACGAACTTGAGAACCATGCCGACCGCCTGCTCGGCGATTTCCGGTGACAGCCCGAGGGAGCCAGTGACGCGTTCGATAAGAGGATGCATCGGTATTCTCCATGAAAGCCAATGAGGTCAGGAGTCTTCAGAGTGGCACGTCGTGGCGATTCGACATTCGACGCGCCTGCCAACGCTTGCATGCGCCCTGGCTCTCGGACACGGCAGAACGGGGTGTTATGCTAGCGATATAAATCTAAAGTCTAATGCGCTGCCCGGCGCCCTGGTCACGGAACACTTCATGACACGCTCTCTCCTGGACTCCCTCATGCACTCCCTGCGTCGTCTGTGGACGCTGGATGCCTTCAGCTATTCGCTACGCATGTTGATCGCGCTGGGTGGCGTGATGGCGGTGGGGTTCTGGCTCGACGAGATGGCGGTGGTGATTCCGCTGTTTCTGGGCGTGATCGCCTCGGGGCTGGCGGAAACCGATGATCACTGGCGCGGTCGACTGCGCGCGCTGGGCATGACGCTGGCCTGCTTCAGCATCGCCGCCGTCTCGGTGGAGCTGTTGTTCGGCATGCCGCTGCCCTTCGTGATCGGGCTGGCGCTGGCCACCTTCGCGATGCCGATGCTGGGCGCCATCGATGCTCGCTACGGCGCCATCGCGCGCGCCTCGTTGATTCTGGCCGTCTACACCATGATCAGCCTCGAGCAGCAGCATGGAGATGGTCAGATCGCGGTGATGGAGCGCAGCCTGCCCGAATGGCTGCGTGAGCCGGGGCTGGGCATCAATCTGGTTCAGCCGTTGCTGCTGGTGGTCGGGGCGACCTGGTATGGCCTGCTCTCGGTCGTGTGGTGTGCGCTGTTCTCGCGCCAGCCGCTCAAGCACAGCATGGCGACGCTCTACCGTGAGTTGGGGCGCTACCTGATTCTCAAGGCGCAGCTGTTCGAGCCGCTGCGCAATGTCGACCAGTCTGCCCGGCGTCTGGCGCTGGCCGAGCAGAACGGTCGCGTGGTGGTGGCGCTCAACCAGACCAAGGAGATGGTCTTCCGGCGTCTCGCCGGGCGGCGCGATACCACCAAGCTCGACCGCTACCTGCGCCTCTACTTCATCGCCCAGGACCTCCACGAGCGCGCCAGCTCTAGCCATTATCCCTACGGCCAGCTCACCGACGCCTTCTTCCATCACGACATCCTGTTCCGCTGTCAGCGCCTGCTGGAGCAGCAGGGGCGCGCCTGTCGCGGGCTCGGCAAGGCGCTGTTGATGCGCCAGCCCTTCGATGCCAGTGACAGCCAGCAGGCGCTGGAAGACCTTAACGCCTCGCTCGTCTATCTCAAGCAACAGCAGCGGCCCGAGTGGCACCATCTGATGCAGGCGTTGGAGGCACTGGCCAGCAACCTGCGTCTGATCGAAGGTCAGATCGCGCGCCTGAATGATCTCGAAGCCGTCAGCAATGAAAGCGACAACAGCCTGCTGGACCGCTCGCCCCACGGCACGCGCGACATGTTCGAGCGTATCCGCAGCCACCTGACGCCGCGCTCGCCGATCTTCCGCCATGCGCTGCGCCTGACCGCGACGCTGGTGGCCGGCTATGGCGTGCTGCTGGCAGTGCACCCGACCCAGGGCTACTGGATTCTGCTGACCGGGCTGTTCGTGTGCCGTCCCAGCTACGGCGATACGCGCCGCACGCTGGCGCAGCGGATTCTGGGCACGCTGATCGGTCTGGTCGCCGGCTGGGCGCTGATCAGTCTGTTCCCGGCGCCCACGATCCAGGCCGGGATCGCCGTGGTCGCGGGGGTGCTGTTCTTCGCCACGCGTGGCTCGCGCTATACCCTGGCCACCGCCGCCATCACGCTGATGGTGCTGGCGTGCTTCAACCAGGTCGGCGATGGCTTCGATCTCATCTGGCCGCGCCTGTTCGATACGCTGGTCGGCGGCCTGCTGGCCGGGCTGTCGGTGGTGTTGATCCTGCCGGACTGGCAGGGCCGCAAGCTCTATCGCCAGGCCGGCGTCAGCCTCAAGACCAGCGGCCGCTATCTGGGCGAGGTGCTGTCGCAGTACCGCCATGGCAAGCGCGATGATCTGGCCTACCGTCTGGCACGCCGCAATGCCCACAACGCCGACGCGGCCTTCTCCAATCTGCTGGCCACCGCGCGCAAGGAGCCCGGCCACTTCCGGCGCGATGTCGAGCCGGGCTTCGGCTTCCTGCTCCACGCGCATACCGTGCTCGGCTATCTCTCGGCACTGGCAGCGCATCGTGGCGAACTGGAATCGACCGCCTCGGCCAGCAGCGGCATCGAGACGCTGCTGCGCCATGGCGAGCGCCTGAGTCAGCAGCTGACGGCGTTGGGAGAGCAATTGGAGGCGGGCGGTGAGATCGCCGTCACGCTGGACAGCGAAGATGAGATCGCGGCACTGGAAGCCGAGGTCGAGCAGGTCGAATCCACTACCGGACGCCTGGCGCTGTCACAGCTGATTCTGGTGCTGAGGCTGTTGCAGCCGCTGGAAAGCGCCGGCACCCAGCTGATCAAGGCCAGCCGTGGTGGCTAACATTATGAACACTATTGTTTTTGTAAACTAAAACTTTGCTTTTAGGTGTTCTTTTGATTTTCTATACATCATCGCGTTTGTTGATTTTATATACTTGATACTTTGAATGTTTAACTTTTGATTTTGCTAAGTGGTTTTCGTTCTTGCTCGGCTGCAAATACTCAAAACACTTTTGCCATTCTAAGTTCGGATTGTCTTTCTTGTTGATTCCCAATATTATAGTGTAATTATTGTTATCTTCTTTTTCTTCAATGGAGTAAACTGTCGTCATGAATTTTTTAACAGCAATATCACGAAATACCTTTAGGCCTTTTTTGTAACTAAATTCATCAGGCTGGCTCATAAGGATTTTGCTCATTTAAAGACGCCTCCTTTAGCTCGATATTCCTGTACTGAGAGTAAGTATAACTCCATTTCTATACGATTTGCTATGTCATCAAGTATGTAATTACAGGCTTCACATTGATTAGCATCGTATGGTGTACATAGGAATTCTCCATACACGGCAACAGTAAAAATATAGTCGAAACTTATATTGTTTACAAGTATATTTACTGGTCTGCAATACAAAGAACCAATTACAGCTTCCTTGGATCTATCTGAAGCATAAAAAACCTGCTCCTTTAGTCCTTTCCTGATATCTGATATAAATAAGCTTTCACCTTTTTTATGGCAGTAATTCGCTGTTGAGTTACGCTCCATTATTACTTGCGCAGCGGTATGCTGACGAGTTTGATTATTTTTAAACAAATATTTCCACTTCCCCTCTTCTTTGTTAAAACTTATGATGGTGATACCAATTTTATGACGGCTTACTTCAAATCCATTTTCTAGCAATCTCTGCATTTCATCAATAGATCTTTCTAACTGATCATTCGGGTTAATTAGTAGCTTAAAGGGATCGCCCTTCGGCTTTAGATGTTTAGCCTTATTCTTTACCATTTTAGATTTTGCTTTTACTAAATCGTTGCAGTAGGCCGACATGCTTTTTTGTAGCTTAAGTACTTTATCTTCGATAGTGGCTTTTATTTTTTCAGAAACTGCATTGAAGACAACGATGAATATCGTTGAAATAGCAAGAAAGCAAAAGATTGTCTCATGGAGGTCTATGTTGTTCTTTATTACCTTCCAGTCCTCGCCCCATATATCGAGGATGCCATAATATAGTGCAACGACAGGAGGGATGATAATGCGTAAAAAACCTGAGTTAAGTACTTTTGCGAATGCACAGCTTGCAAAAATATAATACCAGAATTTTCTCACTCAAACCCCTCTTTGATTACAGGTGAATTTCTCATATATATCTCATGTAAATGTGCTGGTATTATGTTCACGAATTTTTTTAGCTTAATATTATGCATGTAGTTATAATAGATATCCAGTGCTTACTGAATATCTATATGATTTTAGAAATAGTAGCTCAAGGGCGTTAGGTTACACATTTTTAGCACTCAGACGGCGCCGTATTGTCCGGCCGCCTCGCCCAGCCAGCGGCGAATCAAGGGCTCCGCGGCCTGCGGGGCCTCGCTGAGGATGGCATCGGCCAGCGTGGTGGTCGGGGCGATCAGGTCACTGTCACGCTCGAGATCGGCGATCTTCATCCCCGCCAGCCCCGTCTGACGCGTGCCCAGCACTTCGCCGGGGCCGCGTAGCTCGAGGTCCTTCTCGGCGATCTTGAAGCCGTCGGTGGTCTCGCGCATCACCGCCAGGCGCTGCTTGGAGTGCTGCGACAGCGGCGGATGATAGAGCAGCACACAGAAGCTCTCGGTGCTGCCACGCCCGACACGGCCACGCAGCTGGTGCAGCTGCGACAGGCCGAGACGCTCGGGATTGTCGATCACCATCAGGCTGGCATTCGGCACATCGACCCCGACCTCGATCACCGTGGTCGCCACCAGCAGGTCATGCTCGCCATCCTTGAACGCCGCCATCACCTCGGCCTTCTCGGCCGCCTTCATGCGGCCATGGACCAGGCCGATGGACAGCTCCGGCAGCGCCTCGGTCAGCTCGTCACGCGTCACCTCGGCGGCCTGGCAGGTCATCACCTCGGATTCCTCGATCAGCGTACACACCCAATAGGCCTGACGACCCTCGGAGCAGGCGGCGCGGATGCGCTCGACCACCTCGGGGCGGCGCGGGTCGGCCACCGCGACGGTCTGTACCGGGGTGCGTCCCGGCGGCAGCTCGTCGATCACCGACAGGTCGAGGTCGGCGTAGGCGCTCATCGCCAAGGTGCGCGGAATCGGCGTCGCGGTCATGATCAGCTGGTGCGGTGTCAGGCCACCGGCTTCCCCCTTCGCCCGCAATGCGAGGCGCTGATGCACGCCGAAGCGGTGCTGCTCATCGACGATCGCCAGCCCCAGACGCTGGAAGGTCACATCGGCCTGAAACAGCGCATGCGTGCCGACCACCATGCGTGCCCGGCCATCGGCGATGGCGGCCTTGGCATCCAGCCGCGCCTTGCCCTTGAGCTTGCCGGCCAGCCACGCCACCTCGATGCCCAATGGCTCCAGCCATTCGCGGAAGTTGCGATAGTGCTGCTCGGCGAGAATCTCGGTGGGCGCCATCAAGGCCGCCTGACAGCCGCCGCCGATCGCGATCAGCGCCGCCAGTGCGGCGACCACCGTCTTGCCCGAGCCCACATCGCCCTGCACCAGACGCAACATCGGCACTTCGCGCGCCAGGTCGCGGCGCACATCTTCCAGCACGCGATGCTGGGCGCCGGTCAGCGAGAAGGGCAGCTGGGCGAGAAAGCGCGTGCTGAGGCCGCCACTGGCGCTCAGCGAGGGCGCGCCATCCTGCTGGATCCGCGCGCGCACCTGACGCAGACTCAACTGGTGGGCGAGCAATTCTTCCTGGGCGAGGCGGCGCTGACTCGGGTGCACGCCGTCGCTCATCTGGTCGACGGGCGCATCCGGCGGTGGCTCGTGAAGAAAGCGCAGGCACTCGATCACGCCGGGCAGGCGAAAGCGCGTGCGCAGCGCCTCGGGGATCAGGTCCGGCAGCTCATGGGGCGTTTCCTCGAGCTGCTTGAGCGCCTGGGCGATCAGGGCACGCAGGCGCGCCTGATTGAGGCCTTCGGTGGCCGGATAGATGGGCGTGAGGTGGTCTTCCACCGGCGCGGCACCCTGGCCGAGCAGGCGGTATTCCGGATGGTAGATCTCGAGGCCGGTGGCCCCGGCGCGTGCCTCGCCGAAGCAGCGCACGCTATGGCCACGCTGGAATTGCTGCTGCTGGGCGGGGGAGAAGTGGAAGAAGCGCAGGCTGAGGATGCCGCTGCCATCGCGCAGGCGCACCAGCAGACTGCGGCGGCGGCCCTTGACGATGTCGCAGGCCGTCACCTCGCCTTCGACCACCGCTTCCATGCCGCTCTTGAGCGTGCCGATGGGCGTGACGCGGGTCCGGTCCTGATAGCGCAGCGGCAGATGGAACAGCAGGTCTGCGACGCGCTCCAGTCCGAGGCGCGACAGCTTCTCGCTCAGCGCGGGGCCGACGCCGCTCAGGCTGTCCAGCGGTTGGGCCAGCGCGCCGGTGGCGAAGGCACCGGCGCTGGCGGGCCCGGCAGATGAGGCTTCCGTGCCCGCCCTGCTCATGCCGGTTCGTGGCTCTGGGAAGCGGAGCCCTGCATGCCGTTCTCATTGCTCTGGCGCGCACGATTGGAGCACTCGGCGATCGCCTGGCTGATCACGTCGATGGCCTTGGGGCGCGGGAAGCTGGCCCGCCATGCCAGCGCCACGCTGCGGCTGGGGGCCGGGTCCTTGAAGGGCCGCGTCTCGAGCACGCCGCTCTCGTAATGACCGGTACCGGTCGCCGAGTAGGGCAGCACGGTGATACCGAGACCGGAGGCGACCATGTGGCGGATGGTTTCCAGCGAGCCGCCTTCGGCGATCAGCGTATTCTCGGGGTTGTTGATCTGATTGCCGATGGCCGGGCAGGCCTCGAGAATCTGATCACGGAAGCAGTGACCCTCGCCGAGCATCAGCAGACGCTCGTTGATCAGCTGCTCCTTGGCGATGCTGTCCTGCTCGAGCAGGGGGTGGCCGGCCGGCAGCAGGACTTCGAAGGGCTCTTCGTAGAGGATCTTCGTCAGCACGTCGGTCTCGGTGAACGGCAGCGCGACGATGATCACGTCCAGCTCGCCATTGCGCAGCTTGCGACGCAGGTCGCCGGTCATGCCTTCCTCGATGTAGAGCGGCATCTTCGGCGCACGCCGCGTCAGTTCCGGCACCAGGTGCGGGAAAAGATACGGTCCAATGGTATAGATGGCGCCGATGCGCAACGGGCTGGAGAGCTGATCCTTGCCGGAATTGGCCAGTTCCTTGATCACGCTGGACTGCTCCAGCACGCGCTGAGCCTGCTGAACGATCTTCTCGCCGAGCGGTGTGACCTGTACGGTGGACTTGGAACGCTCGAACAGTGCGACTCCCAGCTCTTCCTCAAGCTTCTTGACGGCCACCGACAGGGTGGGCTGCGAGACGAAGCAGCGCTCTGCGGCGCGTCCGAAATGACGCTCCTGGGCCAAGGTTACGATGTAGCGGAGTTCTGTTAGAGTCATGATTCCTGCCCGGAACTGGCATCCTGGGATGCGGTGGGTACCGATTCGTTTTACCAAGGAGCACGGCAAAGGTGAAGAAGACGAGTCTCATCCTCGGTTGTGGCGACGTTGGCAGCGCGCTGGCGCGCGAACTGCTCAAGGCCGGTCAGCACGTCATTGGTGTCAGGCGCGATGTGTCCAAGCTTGCGGATCTCGGCATCGAGACGCTGGCATTGGACATCACTGCCGAAGGTGCACTGGCCAGCTTGCCAGATGCCGACACGGTGGTACATGTGCTGAGCGCCGACCGTTTCGACGAAGAGGCCTATCGCGCCGCTTACGTCGACGGCATTCGGGCGCTGGTGACGGAGCTCGAGTCGCGCGCCAAACCGCCGACCCGCGTGCTGTTCGTGTCCTCGACCTCGGTCTACGCCCAGAAGGATGGCGAGGAAGTCGACGAGCAGTCGCCCACCGATGCCACCAGCTTCTCGGGCCAGTTGATGCGCGAAGGCGAGCAGGCACTGCTCGATTCCTCGCTCAACGGCACCGTGGTGCGCTTCTCCGGCATCTACGGGCCGGGCCGCGACATGCTGATTCGCCAGGCGCGTGATGGTCGCATCGCCGCCAGCAACCCGCCACTCTACTCCAACCGCATCCACCGTGACGACTGCGCGGGCGTGCTGGCGCACCTGATCGCGCTTAGCCTCGAGGGCAAGCCGGTCGAGCCGATCTATCTGGCCACCGACTGCGATGGCGCACCGCTGCACGAAGTGATGGCCTGGTTGGCGCGTCAGCTCAAGGTCGAGTCCACCGAGGTGATCCAGTCACCGCTGCGGCGGCGTTCCAGCAAGCGCTGCGGCAATGCCCTGTTGCTCGAGAGCGGCTACACCTTCCGTTACCCGACCTTCCGCGAAGGCTATGCCGAGGTGCTCAAGGAGCACGGCGTGACGGTGCCGAAGAGCGAATTGTCGGGCCGCTGATCACTGCCGCTTTCACTTATCCACATGCGGTTGTGCCTCGAGTCGTTTGACCGGGTGTGGATAAGTTGCTCGCCGAGACTGGCTGACGAGCGGCCAGTTATTGAGTGACGCAGTGCCCAGATGAAGCGCCAACTGACAGTGCCCGCCCCGGAATCCCGGGGCGGGCACTGTCGTCTCTGCGTCAGCCACTTCTCGCGGGTGACCTGCCATCGTCAGTGAGCGGGTGCTCAGTCACCGATGACCATCACGCCTTCGGCTTCGAAGGCCACGCCCTTGGGCAGCGCCTTGACGCCGACCGCGGCACGCGCCGGGAAGGGCGCGGTGAAGAACTCTTCCATCACCGCGTTGACGCGCGCGAAGTCGTCCAGATCGGTCAGGTAGAGGTTGAGCTTGACGATGTCGCCCAGGCTGCCGGCGGCTTCTTCGCACACGGCATTCAGGTTGGTGAAGACCTGACGCGCCTGTGCCTCGATACCGCCTTCGACGACTTCCATCGTCTGCGGGTCCAGCGGAATCTGGCCGGACAGATAGACGGTGTTGCCCGCCTTGATCGCCTGGGAATACGGACCGATGGCAGCAGGGGCCTTGTCGGTGTTGATGATCGCGCGATTGCTCATGACATGCTCCTTGTGACTGCGCTCAAGCCTTGCCGGTTGCGAGTGTTGTGCGGTGGCGGCCTTCAGCAGCGGGTTACGATTGTGGTTATAGGGTCTCGCCGTCCACGGCGAGTTCGGTCGCGGTCAGGTCCTGCACTGCAGTCGGTCTTGGCCGCGACACGGGTGTTCAGAAGAACGTGTCCGATGGCCGCTCTGCGGCAGCCTTGAAAACAAAAACCGCGCCGCCCGCCAGTGGCGGACGACGCGGCCAGTACGGTAGATCAGCTGAGGACGCGGGTGATTCGCTCCACGTGCAACAGGTTGCGCATGCGCTTGATGATGCGCGCCAGATGAATGCGATCACGCACGGCCAGCGTCAGATTGACGATGGCCAGATGGGCGTCGCGTTCCTCGATGCCGATGCGCTCGATATTGGCTTCGGCATCGGTGACCAGCTCGGCCAGCTCGGCGATCAGGCCGCGCTGGGTCTGTGCCTCGATACGCAGCGCCACCGTGAAGTCGCCTTCGACCTGATCGGCCCAGGTCAGCGGGAAGACGCGTTCCGGGTCGCTGGCCAGTTCGGTGATGTTGCTGCATTCCTGACGATGGACCACCAGCCCCTTGCCGGCTGACAGATGGCCCATGATCGGCTCGCCGGGCAGCGGGTGACAGCAGCGCGCATAGCTGGTGACCATGCTGTTGCCACCGCTGACCTGCATCGGGCTGTTGCCGCTGTTCTCCGCCTGGACGTTGCCGTCCTTGGCCGAGAACTTGGGCTGCTGCGCCGTGGCGCTGGTCGTGTCGCTCAGAAGGCTCTGGGCCACGCTGTAGGCGGCGCGGGTGCCGAGCCCGATGGACTCGAGCAGGTCATCACGCCCGCCTTCCAGCTCCAGCTCCGCGGCCAGCGTATCGAGACGCCTGGGCGGCAGTTGCTCGAGGGAAGAGTCCAGCCCGGAGAGCGCCTTGTTGAGCAGACGCTGACCCAGGGTCACGGATTCGCTGCGCTGCTGATGCTTGAGGTAATGGCGCACGGCAGAGCGCGCCTTGGCCGTGGTGACGAAGTTGAGCCACGCCAGATTGGGCTTGGCGCCCGGCGCGGTGATGACTTCGACGGTCTGGCCACTCTCCAGCGGCGAGGATAGCGGTGCCAGATGACGATCGATGCGGCAGGCGATACAGCTGTTGCCGACATCGGTGTGCACCGCATAGGCAAAATCGACCGCCGTCGCGCCCCGCGGCAATTCCATGATGTCGCCCTTGGGGGTGAACACGTAGGTATCGTCGGGGAAGAGGTCGTTCTTGACGTGCTCGATGAACTCGAGCGAGTTGCCGGCATGGCGCTGCATCTCGAGCAGACCCCGCACCCATTCGCGGGCACGCGCATGGCTGCCGGCGCCGATGGGGCGGTCGGTCTGGCCGGCCTTGTACAGCCAGTGCGCCGCGATGCCGTTGTTGGCCATCGCTTCCATCTCGCGGGTACGGATCTGTACCTCGATGGGCATGCCGTTCATGCCGAACAGCGTGGTGTGCAGACTCTGGTAGCCGTTGGCCTTGGGGATCGCGATGTAATCCTTGAAGCGACCCGGCACCGGCTTGTAGAGATTGTGCACCACGCCGAGGATGCGATAGCAGCTGTCCACGTCATCGGTGATGATGCGGAAGCCGAACACGTCCATCAATTCATTGAAGGGCTTCTGCTGGTCACGCATCTTGCGATAGATGGACAGCAGATGCTTCTGACGACCGATCACCGAGCCGGGCAGCTGATCGCGCTCCAGCGCGTTCTGCAGACTGGCCTGGATCTCGCGCATCAGGGTACGACGATTGCCACGCGCGGCGGTGACGGCACGCTTGATGCGTTCGGAACGCATCGGGTGCAGCGCCTGGAAGGAAAGGTCTTCCAGCTCGACGCGAATGGTGTTGATACCAAGACGGTTGGCGACGCGGGCGTAGATCTCGAGCGTCTCACGGGCGATGCGACGCTTCTTCTCGGGGCGCAGGGCACCGAGGGTACGCATGTTGTGGAGACGGTCGGCCAGCTTGACGATGATGACGCGGATGTCCTGGGACATCGCCAGCACCATCTTCTGGAAGTTCTCGGCCTGGGCGACGGCCTTGTCCTCGAAGGTGATCTGGGTCAGCTTCGAGACGCCATCCACCAGCAGGGCGACGGGTTCGCCGAACTGGCCTGCCAGTGCCTCGAAGGTCACGCTGGTGTCTTCGATGACATCGTGCAGCATGGCGGCCATCAGGCTCTGATGGTCCATGTGCATGTTGGCGAGAATGTTCGCCACCGCCAGCGGGTGGGTCACATAGGGCTCACCGGAACGCCGGCGCTGGCCATCATGGGCCTGCTCGGCGTAATAGAAGGCGCGCCTAACCTGACGGATCTCTTCCTCGGGAAGATAACCGCCCAGGCGGTCTGCCAGGTCATCGATCGTGAACATTCAGCGGCCTTGGCTCAGAGTGATTCCGGGCCCGCACCCCGTGCTCCGGCCGCGAGGGCGGGAGTGGCAGAGGTGCGGAAGCACACATGCAGTCGGCAGGTTGAGCGTGGGCTCAGTCTTCGATCTGCGGCATTACCGGCTTGCGCTGGATCGGAGCTTCGACCGGCTCGTTCAGGATGTCACGACCGACCAGACCGGCCGCCACTTCGCGCAGGGCGAGGACGGTGGGCTTGTCGTTTTCCCACGGCAGTTGAGCGTTGCGGCTGCCGCGTGACAGCTGACGGGCACGACGAGTGGAGATCATCACCAGCTGGAAGCGGTTGTCGACGTTCTCGAGGCAATCTTCTACGGTTACGCGAGCCATGGCGGTGCACCTATCAATAGCGGGATATTCGGGGTTCGCTGTCGGCGTGTAATCAGCGCAGAGTGCCGCGACCGCTAGGGGTCACTTACCCTGATCATCTGACAGTATCTCGCACACGACGCAAGCACAATGCCGCTGAGCCGGCCCGCCAGGGGCGAGACGGCTCAGCGGCCAATGATTCTGAAAGGGAATCGAGTCTACTCGACGCCGTTGTTGCATGACAAGTCAGGCGCGATCAACTCCTTCGCCTGGCGCGTCTGTCGGCGGCGTACGCGACCACAGCGCGCATGATCAGGACGAAAGCCGGCAAGTCCTGCCCGACTGTCAGGCTGACCGAACGGCTGACTGAGGGTCTGACCGAGCAGCCGGATTCCCGCCGCCGTCATCAGTCGGCCAGCAGGGAATCGAGCAGTGCCGCGTGGCGATGCTGCACGCGCGGCAGACGCGCACGCTGGGCATTGACGAGTCCGCACAGCTCGTCGAGGGCCTGCTCGAAGTCATCATTGATGACGATCAGGTCGTATTCGTCGTAGTGGGACATCTCGCTGACCGCATCGCGCATGCGACGCGCGATCACGTCCTCACCATCAGTACCGCGGCCGGACAGACGCTCGAGCAGCGCTTCACGCGATGGCGGCAGGATGAAGATGGAGACGGCTTCCGGCACCTGGGCGCGCACTTGCTGGGCGCCTTGCCAATCGATCTCGAGGATGACGTCCTCGCCCTTGCTCAGGCGAGCTTCGACCGCCGGACGCGAGGTGCCATAGAAGTTGTCGAAGACCTGGGCGTGCTCGAAGAAGTCGCCCTGCTCGATCATGGTCTTGAAGTGATCGACATCCACGAAGTGGTAGTTGACGGCATCCTGCTCGCCCGGGCGCTGGCCACGGGTGGTGTGCGAGACGGACACGCCGATACCGTCCATGCGCTCCAGCAGTGCCTTGACCAGGGTGGTCTTGCCGGCGCCGGACGGCGCGGAAATGATGTAGAGCGTGCCACGTGCGTTGCTGGCCGCCGAGGAAGATGCTGAAGAAGTCGAAGACATGGAAGTGATCCGCTTGCTGTCGCTGAATCGCGGCATTATCGCATAATCCACCCCGCTTCCGCTGCACGCGCGCATGACAGTCCCATGATGCAATGTTGCAGCTCGGGCATCACAGTTGTCGTCGCGAAGTGGCTGGGTTGGCGTGGCGTTATCTGCAACAATGGTCGTATATTTCAGTTATCACTCAAGCGTCGGCCAGTTCTCGCGTCAGCAAGTTCTCGCGCCGGCCTGGGGTCTTGAAGGGACACACGGTTTGCCGCCGCCTCGCCACGCTGGCCTGAGCTTGCGCACTCCCGTGATTCCCCTCGCGCCCTGCCAGACGCGTACATAAGTCGATAGAGCAGCGCCAGACGTGCCGCAGGCCTCCGCCAGAGAGGCCGCGCACGAGCGCATCACCCGTTACCTGTCCCGCGCGCCATTCATTCCCGCCTTCCGGCTGATGATGAATGGCGCGTGGTCTTTTGCCCTGCGTAGCGCCAGCCATGCGCGGGCAATGTCAGCCGTGGCCTGCCCCTGACAGCGGCGCCACGGCTGAGTACGGCCACGGGTGATACCCCCTTTTCAAGTTTCAGGAGACCCGGACATGTCTGCCTCCCCCGTTGCGCGCCATCCGCGCATCGCCGAATTGGCGCTGGCGCTCGGTGCCTTTGCCATCGGCACTACCGAATTCGTGATCATGGGCCTGATGCCCAACATCGCGGCGGACTTCAATGTGTCCTCGCAACAGGTCGGCTACGCCATCAGTGCCTATGCGATGGGCGTGGTGGTCGGTGCGCCCCTGATCTCGGCGCTGGGCGCACGCCTGCCGCGTCGCGGGCTGTTGATCGGCCTGATGCTGCTGTTCGCGGTCAGCAACGTGGCCAGCCTGCTGGCACCGTCGCTGACCAGCTTTGCCGCGCTGCGCTTCATCGCCGGCCTGCCGCATGGTGTCTATCTGGGCGTCGCGGCCCTGGTGGCGGCGGATGCTGCTCCCGCCGGCGAGCGCGGGCGGGCCGTCGGCCGCGTGATGATGGGCCTGACGGTGGCGATTCTGATCGGGGCGCCAGCGGCGACCTGGTTCGGCAGCCTGTTCGGTTGGCATTCCGCCTTCCTCGTCGTCGGCCTGCTGGCACTGGCCACGGCGCTGCTGGTGCGCGGCTTCGTGCCCTATCAGGCCGGCAATCAGGATGCGACTCCGCTCACCGAGCTGGCCGCGCTGATCAAGCCGCGGGTGCTCTATACCCTCGGCATCGCCTGCATCGGTTTCGGTGGCATGTTCAGTGTCTACAGCTATGCGGTGGAGACGCTCAACGTCCAGGCCGGGCTGTCCCAGAATCTGGTGCCGATGGTGCTGGCCGTCTTCGGGGTGGGCACCATCATCGGCAACCTGATCGGTAGCCGTGCCGCGGACATCGACCTGATGCGCACCATCCCTGCCGTGCTGATCTGGAGCGCGCTGGTGCAGGGCGGCTTCTACTTCGCCGCCGATGGTGTCTGGAGCGGCATCCTGTTCGTCGGGCTGGTCGGCACCGGCATCGGGCTGGCACCGGCGCTGCAGATGCGCCTGATGGATGTGGCGGAAGACGCCCAGACCATGGCGGCGACGCTCAATCATGCGGCCTTCAACATCGCCAATGCGCTGGGCGCCTGGTGTGGCGGCATGGCCTTCGCCTATGGCCCGTCGCATTCCTCCATCGGCCTGGTCGGGGTGGCGATGGCCATCGCGGGCTTGATCGTCTTCCTGCTCGGTCAGCGTCATGAGCGCCGCGAGCTGCAGACGGCTTCTGCCTGATGTGAGCCTGAAGCGAGGCAAGAAAGCCCCGTGAGCACAAGCTCAACGAAAGAACGCCGCCCTTCGGGGCGGCGTCTTGCGTTTCAGTGGCGGAAAGTCTGTGGAGCGGCGCCGGCACGTCAGCGACAGGGCACCGTCAGCGCTGCTGACGCGCTCGCGTCGGCGACATGCCGAAGTAATCGCGGAAGCAGTGGCTGAAGTGGGTGGTGCTGACGAAGCCACAGGCCACGGTGACCTCGGTGATGCTGGCGTTGCCCTGTGTCAGCAGCTGGCGTGCCCGGGTCAGGCGCAGCTCCAGATAGTAGCGCGAGGGCGTGGTATCCAGATGGCGGGTGAACAGGCGCTCGATCTGGCGGCGTGACAGCGTCACGCAGTGCGAGATCTCGCTCATGCTCAAAGGCTCCTCGAGGTTGCTGCTCATCAGCTCGAGGATGGTGCGCAGTGCCTCCGGGTGCTGGCTGTCCGGCGCGGGCAGCGTCTGGTCCGGATGCCAGGGGCTGGGCGTCGCGGGGCGCTCGCAGGCGAGGATTTCCTCGACACTGCGCGCCAGGTCATCGCCGTGACGCTGGCGCATGGCTTCCAGCATCATGTTCAGCGCGCTGCCGGCATTGGTGCAGCTGAAGCGCGCCGCTTCCACCGCCAGCGGGGCACGCGATAGCTCCAGCTGGGGGAATGACTCGCTGAACAGCGCCGCATTCTCGGGATGGATGGTGCAGCGATGGCCCGCCATCACCCCGGCGGCCGCCAGAAAGTAGCTGCCATTCCACAGGCTGCCGAGGCGACAGCCCTGGTGGTCGGCTCGCCGCAAGACCTCGCTCAGCAAGGGAATCTCGTCCAGCTGCACCCGGTAGCCGCCGCACACGATGATCATGTCGATCTGCGCCTGCCCCAGCGACTCGAGCCCGGCGCTGGCCATGATGTCGATGCCCAGATCACTGCGCACGCTGCCCGCCGTCACCCCGAAGGTGTGAATGCGATAGAAGGGGATATCGCGGAGCAGATTGGCCGTGACCAGCACATCGAGGGCGCTGGTGAAGGCGGGCATCGAGAAATGCTGCAGGAGAATGAAGGCGACATTGAGCGGTGCGCTCTGGGCACAGGTCACGTCCTTGAGCAGATGCTGGTTGCGACGCTTCATCGCGGGGGTGAAGTCGCGGCGACGGGGCGAGGTCATGGCTTGCGTTCGTTGCAGGGGCCGCGAGCGGCAGTGGATCGAAGGCGACCGGCAGGGCCGTCACCGTGTGACTCCATCCTCGCAGCTGCGCGCTCCCGCGGCGAGCCTCTCGCTGACGGTTACGGGGTGGCAGGCATGTAATGAGGCTGTTGGCTTGATGATACGTCGCGTTACATAGGTGTAAAAACAATCACTTGTGTCATATTCGGCGCTTTCTCGCCTGTTAGACTGCCCCGTCACTCAGATCATGCCCCGAGGCTGACTAATGACGGATACCACCCGGACTGGCTTGTCCGGCTCCGCAACCCAAGCAGCTCCCCTTTCCGATCACGCCGCATCTGTTGCTGATCACACCGCATCCTCTTCTGATAAAGCAGCTTCACTTCCTGATTCCGAACTCAGCGCGCTCAACAGCTCCCGCAGTCTGGATTGGCCGGTCTTCCTCCTCAGTGGAGGCGTGATGGCGCTGTTCGTCGCCGCCGCGCTCATCGACCTGGACGGCGTGTCGGCCCTGATCAATCATGCCTTCGACTTCTCGACCACCTACTTCGGTGCCTATTGGCAGGGCTTGATGATCGTGACCTTCCTCGTCGCCGTCGGCATGACCTTCGGGCGCACGGGGCGCGTGGTACTGGGCGGGTTGGCGACGTCTGACATCTCCACACCGCGCTGGATGGCGACCATTCTGTGCACCCTGCTGGCCGGTGGTGGCGTGTTCTGGGCCGCTGCAGAGCCCATCGCGCACTTCGCCTCGCCGCCGCCCGTCTTCGGGCCGGATGCGCCGGTCGGCAATCTCGATGCGGCCTACAATGCGCTGGCGCAGAGCTTCATGCACTGGGGCTTTCTTGGCTGGGCGGTGCTGGGCAGCCTGACGGGTGTCGTCTTCATGCACCTGCACTATGAGAAGGGCTTGCCGCTCAAGCCGCGCACCTTGCTCTATCCGCTGCTCGGAGAACGCGTGATGCGTGGGCCGATCGGCGCGCTGGTCGATGCCTGCTGCGTACTGGCCGTCATCGCGGGCACCGTGGGGCCGGTCGGGTTCCTCGGCATCCAGGTCAGTTATGGTCTCAATGCGCTGTTCGGCATTCCCGATACCTACGCGACGCAACTGGTACTGCTGGCCATCCTGACCCTCGTCTACACCCTGTCCGCCGTCAGTGGCGTGATGCGTGGCATCCAGTTCCTGAGCAGTGCCAACGTGCTGATCGGCGGCGCGATGCTGTTCTTCATCGTGCTCTTCGGGCCGACCGAATTCCTGCTCAAGGCCTTCCCGCTGGGCATGGTCGACTACCTGGACAATATCGTGCCGATGGCGGTCTTCCGCGGCGACAGCGGCTGGCTGGATAGCTGGACGCTGTTCTTCTGGGGCTGGTTCATCGGCTTCGGTCCGCTGATGGCGATGCTGGTTGCGCGTATCTCGCGGGGGCGCACTCTGCGTCAGATGGTGCTGCTGATCACCATCCTGTCGCCGCTCGCGACCTGTGTCTGGTTCACCATTCTCGGCGGCAGCGGCCTGGCCTTCGAGCTGGAAAACCCGGGCAGCGTCTCGGGCCCGTTCAGCGGCTTCAATCTGTCGGCGGCCTTGATCGCCATCACCCAGCAGCTGCCGTTCGGCTTCATCATGTCGGTGCTGTTCCTGATTCTGTCGGCGCTGTTCGTGGCCACGACCGGGGATTCGATGACCTACGCCATCTCGATGGTGATGAGTGGGCACGACAACCCGCCACGCAGCGTGCGTGTGTTCTGGAGCCTCATCATGGGGGTCGTGGCGGCGATCCTGATCTCGATGGGCAATGGCGGCATCAATGCGCTGCAATCCTTCATCGTGGTGACCGCGGTGCCTGTCTCGCTGGTGCTGTTGCCCAGTCTGTGGAATGCGCCGCGTATCGCGCGGCAGATGGCGCGTGAGCAAGGGCTGTAACTGGCTGAGTGAAAAAGGCCGCCCACTCGGGCGGCCTTTTCATGTCGTCATGCACGGATCAGTCTGGCATGGCCCGAAGAGGGCAGCCGAGGGAGGTCATGAGTTGTTATCACCGATGCCCGGATGTAAAACGGCTGTAGGCTTGGTGATACGTCGCGTTACATAGGTGTAAAAACAACGGCTTGTGTCATAGTTCAGCGTTTTACGGCTGATACACTGCACCGTCACTCAGATCATGCCCAGAGGCTGACTAATGACGGATTCTTCCCGGACTGTTTCGTCCGGCTCCGCCACACCGGTAAATCCCCCCGCTGAACCCGCCCACACCCCGCAAGGTATCGACTGGCCCGTCTTCATCATCAGTGGTGGCGTATTGGCACTGTTCGCCATCGCCGCACTGGTGGATCTCGACGCTGTCTCCGCGCTCATCCAGAGTGCCTTCGGTGTCTCGACCCAATACTTCGGTGCCTACTGGCAAGCGCTGATGCTGGCGACCTTCGTCATCGCCATCGTGCTGACCATCGGCCGTACCGGACGGGTGCGCATGGGCGGGCTGGCGGCGCCGGATATCTCGACGCTGCGCTGGATGGCCATCATCCTGTGCACGTTGCTGGCGGGTGGTGGTGTCTTCTGGGCAGCGGCAGAGCCGATCGCTCACTTCACCTCGCCGCCGCCGGTGTTCGGCGCGGACGCCCCGACAGGCAATGCCGATGCCGCCTACAACGCGCTGGCGCAGAGCTTCATGCACTGGGGCTTTCTGGCCTGGGCGATGCTCGGCAGCCTGACCGGCATCATCTTCATGTACCTGCACTATGAGAAGGGCCTGCCGCTCAAGCCGCGCACGCTGCTCTATCCGCTGTTCGGCGACCGCGTCATGCGTGGCCCCATCGGTGCGTTGGTCGATGCCTGCTGCGTGCTGGCAGTGGTGGCCGGTACCGTCGGCCCCATCGGCTTCCTCGGTCTGCAGGTCAGCTATGGCCTCAATGCGCTGTTCGGCATTCCCGATACCTACGCGACCCAGCTCACGCTGCTGCTCGTGCTGACCGTCATCTACACCCTGTCCGCCGTCAGCGGCGTGACCCGTGGCATCCAGTTCCTGAGCAGCACCAACGTCCTGCTCGGCGGCGCGCTGCTGCTGTTCATCCTGATCATGGGCCCGACCGGCTTCCTGCTCGAAGCCTTCCCGCAGGGCCTGGTGCGCTACGTCGGTGACTTCGTCGCCATGTCTTCCTTCCGGGGTGACGATGGTTGGCTGAATGGCTGGACGCTGTTCTTCTGGGGCTGGTTCATCGGCTATGGTCCGCTGATGGCGATGTTCGTGGCGCGTATCTCGCGTGGCCGCACCCTGCGTCAGATGGTGCTGCTGATCGCGGTCATCTCGCCGCTGGTCACCTGCCTGTGGTTCACCATCATCGGTGGCAGCGGCCTGGCCTTCGAGCTGAGCAACCCGGGCAGCGTCTCCGGTCCGTTCACCGGCTTCAATCTGCCGGCAGCGCTGATCGCCATCACCCAGCAACTGCCGTTCGGCTTCACCATCTCGGTGCTGTTCCTGGTGCTGACCACGCTGTTCGTCGCCACCACCGGTGACTCGATGACCTATGCAGTCTCGATGGTGATGAGCGGCCACGACAATCCGCCGCGCGGCGTGCGCGTGTTCTGGAGCCTGATGATGGGCGTGGTCGCGGCGCTGCTGATCTCGATGGGCGATGGCGGCATCAACGCGCTGCAATCCTTCATCGTCGTCACCGCCGTGCCGGTGTCGCTGATTCTGCTGCCCAGCCTGTGGAACGCTCCGCTGATTGCCCGCCGCATGGCGCGCGAGCAGGGCGTCTGATCGACTCCGTTCGAAAGCCATGAGCGTGTCGCACCATCAAGAACGCCGCCCCGAGGGGCGGCGTTTTCGTGTCTGGCGATCAGTCGTCAGCCATCAGACGCTGACGTTCAGCGTCACATCGATGTTGCCACGCGTCGCGTTGGAGTACGGGCACACCTGGTGCGCCTTCTCGACCAGCGCATCCGCCTCGGCCTTGTCCATGCCCGGCAGGCTGATATCCAGCGCCACCTCGATACCGAAACCGGCCGGAATCTGGCCGATGCCCACCTTGCCGGTGATCTCCAGGCCTTCCGGCAGCGTCACGCCGTCAGTGCTGGCCACGTGCTTCATGGCACCGATGAAGCAGGCAGAGTAACCCGCCGCGAACAGCTGCTCCGGGTTGGTACCTTCACCGCCACCACCGCCCAGCTCCTTCGGCGTGCTCAGGGTGACATCCAGCGCCCCATCGGAAGAACGCGACTTGCCCTCACGCCCCCCAGTGGTAGTGGCTTCTGCACGGTACAGCACTTGTTCGATAGACATGCCTGACTCCTTGAGCGGAAAAGCCCTCAGCCGAGGGATGGAAACAAGATTGTGGCTGTGGGGCTGAGTTTCAATTGCTAGGACACGGGAGCCAGCCATTCACAGTAGATGTGCGCGATAGCTTTGCGGATTGAGCGTCAATTGCGGGTAAAGATCCCCCCTCAAGCAGTACATGTTGGGTTGGGTTAAGAAGCTAAAGATGCGGAAAAGATGGTAGTGCTCAGGATTGGCTTGCGAGCATTTGAGTTCATTTGGCGTGATGAAAAAAGCGCACTCTTTGGCGAATGCCGTCGTCTTCACCTCGATCCAGCGCTCTCGTCCATCCGCATCAAAAGACAGGACGTCATAGCCCAATCCATCGCCCTGGGTTTCCGCCACATGCTCGACCTTCTCGGCCAGCGATGTGTGGCCTTCTTTTCTGAGGCGCATCTTTTCAAAGGCCACCACAAAGCGCTCGCCAGCACTCCCTAGAGCATGGTTGCGGGCTTCTCGCGCCAAGTAGTCGCGCTTAACCGGCGTGGGCGTCGCGTAACGCTGTTTGGCTTCCTGCACGCTGGTCTGAGGTGTTTTAGACTCCGGCGGTGTGACAATAATGGAAGTATCTTTTGGGGCCGGCGCATCAATGACTGGCCGGTCTGCTGCATTGCGTGCTGCCTGATCGAATAGCTCAGTACGAAGTAGGTGGCGCTCAACAACATCGACCAGCATGCCCTGATAATTGCTCATCGGCTTGTAGCCATTGATATAGGGGCAGTCAGCATCTCGTAGTACGGCACTGATGTTTTGATGCTTAAATTCGATAGAAGCCTTTGAGCGATTATTTAATTTCTCGGCAAGCTCACGATTGTGGTCTGTTTTCACGTAATGCTGGCCACACAGTTCTGCAACCAGCATCTTCTTGTACGTTTCGACAATCGCTGTGACTTCTTCACCACTCCATGGTTCGGGTCTGCTCATCCGGCTAACTCCTTTGGCGGGATATCACTCGATATTCTGAATCTGCTCACGCATCTGTTCGATCAGCACCTTGAGCTCGACGGCGCAGCGGGTGGTGTCGGCGACGACGGATTTGGAGGAGAGGGTGTTGGCTTCGCGGTTGAGTTCCTGCATCAGGAAGTCGAGGCGGCGGCCGATGGGGCCTTTCTGGGTGAGCTGACGACGGACTTCGCCGACGTGGGTGTCGAGGCGGTCGAGCTCTTCGTCGACATCGGCCTTCTGGGCCATCAGAGTCAGTTCGGCTTCCAGGCGTTGCGGATCGAGGGTGGCACGGACTTCTTCGAGGCGGGCGAGCAGGTTCTCGCGCTGACGGGCGAGGATGTCTGGCATCAGGCGGCGGACTTCGGCGACGTGGGTGTCGACGCCATCGAGGCGTGCGCTGATCAGCTCGGCGAGGCGTTCGCCTTCGCGGGCGCGGCCTTCGATGTGCTCGTCCAGCGCGCGCTTGAAGAGGTTGAGGGCATCGGCCTTGATACGCTCCTGATCGGCGCCTTCGCGTACCAGTACGCCGGGGTAGTCGAGCAGGGCGAGGCGTGAGGGCTGCGGGGCGTCCGGGCAGTGCTGACCGACTTCGGCGAGCACGCGACTGAGTTCGCCCAGGCGTCTGGCATCGACGGCGAGGCTGTCGGCACCGGCTTCGGCGTCAAAGCGCAGCGAGAGTTCGACCTTGCCGCGATTGAGGCGTTTGCGCAGGCCTTCGCGGAAGGTGCTTTCGAGTTCGCGCAGGCTGTCGGGCAGGCGGAAGTGCGGTTCGAGATAGCGCTGATTGACCGAGCGCAGCTCCAGCGTCAGGGTGCCGTAGTCGGCTTCATGGGTCTGGCGGCTGAAGGCGGTCATGCTGTGGACCATGACGTGCTCCTTGTCGGTTGGCTGTCAGAAGAGGGCGGCGTATGAGCGACCGCGCTGATAGCCTGAAGTGTACGCGTGCCGCTCTTGAGCGCCCAGTGATCAGGGGCCGGTCTGGCCCGTGTGGCGCGAAGGTCGTCGCCCGTGGCTGCGGCGTGTAGACTCTGGCCTCCCGAATACTGCAACAAGGAATCCCCATGAGCGAAGCCAACGTGACCCGTCCCAGTGGCCGTACCCCGGAGCAGCCGCGCGAGATCCGCCTGACCCGTGAGTTCACTCGTCACGCCGAGGGTTCGGTGCTGGTGGAGTTCGGGGAGACCCGCGTGCTGTGCACCGCCTCTGTCGTGGCGGGCGTGCCGCGCTGGCTGCGCGGTTCCGGCAAGGGCTGGCTGACCGCCGAGTACGGCATGCTGCCGCGTGCGACCCATACCCGTAATGATCGTGAAGCGGCGCGTGGCAAGCAGGGTGGCCGCACGGTGGAGATCCAGCGTCTGATCGGCCGTGCGCTGCGCGCCGCGGTGGACCTGAAAAAGCTGGGCGAATACACCATCACCATCGATTGCGATGTGCTGCAGGCTGATGGCGGCACGCGTACCGCGGCTATCACCGGTGGCTGTGTGGCGCTGGTCGACGCGCTGCAGGGCCTGCAGCGTGAGCGCAAGATCAAGACCGACCCGCTGGTGAGCCTGGTCAGTGCCGTGTCCGTCGGCATCTACAAGGGCGTGCCGGTCACCGATCTCGACTATCCGGAAGACAGCAAGGCCGATACCGACATGAATGTCGTGATGGCCGAAGGCAAGGGGCTGATCGAGGTACAGGGCACCGCAGAAGGCGCGGCCTTCGATCGCGCCGAGCTCAATGCCCTGCTGGATCTCGCCGAGCGTACCGGTGAGCAGTTGTTCGCCGCGCAGCGCGCCGCACTCGGCATGCCGGCCGACGCCTGAGTTCTGCGGCCCAGCGCTGTGCCATCAGAGCCATGTCATGAGGGCGATGTCATGAGCGCTTGAGGCCAGACAGAAAACGCCCCCACCGCTTGCGCGATGGGGGCGTTTTCGTCAGTGCCCGAAGGCACATCATGCGACTGGCAGGGTGGCCCGAGGCTGAACGCTCAAGGGGTGACAGCGTGCATCACAGCTCGAGGTCGTACTCGACGATGACCGGTGCGAACTCGCTGAAGGTGGCATCGGTGTCGATCCAGGCGTCCTTGATATGACGACGCAGGTTCGGGTCAATGACCTGATAGTCGAGGCGCCAGCCTTCCTGACGGGCGCGCGGCTGGTCACTGTCCAGCGCTGGCCACCAGGAGTACTGGTCGGCATCGCGATTGACTTCGCGGAAGGCGTCGATGAAGCCGATCGGGCCGAAGACCTGATCCATCCATGCACGCTCTTCCGGCTTGAAGCCCGGCGTCATCTGATTGTCGGACCAGTTGGCGAGGTCGACAGTCTTGTGGGCCACATGCCAGGTGCCGCAGATCATGTAATCACGACGCTTGCGGCGCAGCTTGCTGAGGTATTCCTGGTACTGCTCCATGAAGGCGCCCTTGGCAGCCGGATCACTGCCGTCAGGCATCAGGAAAGAGCAGATGCTGAATCGGTCGTAATCGGCCTGCAGGTAGCGGCCTTCGTTATCGCACTGCTCGAAGCCCAGTCCATACATGATGGCCTTGGGAATCTGGCGGCAATAGAGGCCAACCCCTGAGAAGCCGTCCTTTTCGGCGTCCAGGAAGTAGCCTTCGTACCCTTCCGGGTAGAGGATGCTGTCGTCGAGCTCGAAGCTCTTGGCCTTGAGGTTCTGGATGCAGACGACGTCGGCGTCCTGACTGGCAAGCCAGTCGAGGAAGCCGCGGCTGACCGCTTCTCGAATACCATTGACGTTAACTGTAGCGATTTTCATACGTGGTCCCTGGTTCGTCGCGCCTGTATGATACCCGAGCTTTAGACGATTTGGTAAATGGCTAACGAATTCAAAGGTGATATCGGATGCAGGACTACCAGCGGGAGTTCATTGAGTTTGCCATCGAGCAGGACGTGCTGCGGTTTGGCGAGTTTACGCTCAAGTCCGGGCGGGTGAGCCCCTACTTCTTCAATGCTGGTCTATTCCGCTCCGGACAGGCCCTGGCACGTCTGGGACGCTTTTACGCGCGTGCCATCGTCGAATCAGGCCTGGAAGCCGATGTGCTGTTCGGCCCGGCGTACAAGGGTATCCCGCTGGGCGCCGTGACGGCCGTGGCGCTGGCGGATCATCATGATCGTGACATGCCGTTTACCTTCAATCGCAAGGAAGCCAAGACCCACGGTGAAGGGGGCTCGTTGGTCGGCGCGCCCCTCGAAGGCCGCGTGATGATCATCGATGATGTCATCACCGCCGGCACCGCCATCGGCGAAGTGATGGAGATCATCCACGCCGAGAGTGCCAAGGCGGCGGGCGTCGTGATCGCACTGGACCGTCAGGAGCGCGCTCCCGATGGTCAGGGAGGCCTGAAGGCGAACAGCGCCATTCAGGAAGTGGAGGCACGTTTCTCCATGCCCGTGGTCAGTATCGTGACGCTCGACCAGGTGCTCGAATATCTGGAACAATACGCACAGCAGGAACTGTCTGGGCATGCGGTCGCGATTCGCGACTACCGTGCGCAATACGGTCTCCAGGGCGCCTGAGAGCGTTCATGACCCGCGCAGCATTACCTTCCCAGTCACGTACAGAGGTGCATACATGACAGCTCACCGTAACATTCTCGGCCTTTCGGCAGCCATCCTCGCGGCCAGTCTGTCCGCCCCGGCCATGGCCGGCAACGCTGACCTCAACCTGAATACTGAAGCCGTTCAGGGCGAAATCAATGGCGAGATCAGCAATGGCGTCCAGCTCGGCGGCGGTATCCTGTCCAGCGATGACCACGACGACGTCACTGCCGGTCACGTCCAGCTGCTGGGCACCGAGCGCACCAGCGAATACGACGTGGGCCTCGGCGCACGCTGGAGCCAGTACGACACCGACCACGGTGACGGCGGCGGTCTGGGCCTCGGCGGCTACGGCTACTACTACCTGCCGGGCGCACCGCGCGTCTCGCTGGGCGGCTACGGCTACGTGACCCCGGACGTCGCGACCAGCAACGACCTCGAGCACAGCTATGAATACGGCCTGCGCGCACGGTATCAGGTCATCGACAACGTCGAAGGCTATGTCGGCTACCGCAAGGTGAAGGCCGACTTCGAGAACCGTGACGAACGCACGCTGGATTCCGGCCCGCTGGTCGGCATGCGCCTGCAGTTCTGAGTATGTAATCGGCAACGCGTGCTCCGCGTGAGTCACGCATTGCGGTAAGATGGCGGGCCCTTCGGGGCCCGCTTTGCGTTGTCATGGCCAGGTGAGCATCGCCGGCCAGCCCCCTGTTTTCGCCTTCTGCCGCGAGTCTGCTCATGCTCGATATCGTGCTCTATCAGCCCGAGATTCCGCCCAATACCGGCAATATCATTCGGCTGTGTGCCAATACCGGTTACCGCCTGCATCTGATCGAGCCGTTGGGGTTCGAGCTGGATGACAAGCGCCTGCGCCGCGCCGGTCTCGATTATCATGAGTGGGCGCGTGTGCAGCGTCATGCCAGCCTCGAGGACTTCGTCGCAACCGTGAAGCCTTCGCGCATCTTCGCGCTCTCGACGCGTGGCCGTACCGCACCGCATGAGGCCAGCTTCCAGGCCGGTGATGCGCTGGTGTTCGGCCCCGAGACACGCGGCCTGCCACAGGCGATGCTCGACAGCCTGCCCCGCGAGCAGGTGTTGCGCCTGCCGATGCTGGCTGACAGTCGCAGCATGAACCTGTCGAATGCCGTTGCCGTGGTCGTCTATGAAAGCTGGCGTCAGCTGGATTTCGCCGGCGCCGTGCAGCTCGATTGATCTGACGCATAGCGTTTGAGATGACCCACTTCCCCTCGCCCAGCAGGACACCGTGATGACCGAGATCCGTGATCGCCTCGCCAAGCTCAACCCCCGCCAGCAGGAAGCCGTGCGCGCCATCGATGGCCCCTGTCTGGTACTGGCCGGTGCCGGATCAGGCAAGACCAGCGTGATCACGACCAAGATCGCCTATCTGGTGCAGGAATGCGGCATGAAGGCACGCAACATTGCCGCCGTGACCTTCACCAACAAGGCGGCGCGCGAGATGAAGGAGCGTGTCGGCAAGATGCTCAAGGGCCGCGAGGGCCACGGGCTGATCGTCTCGACCTTCCACACCCTCGGCCTGACCATCATCCGCGGCGAGCTGAAGACGCTGGGCTACAAGCCGGGCTTCTCGCTGTTCGACACCGATGACGCCAAGGTGTTGATCAAGGAGCTGATGCACAAGGAAGCCGACACCGACGCCGAGCAGATCAACGCGGTGCAGAGTCAGATCTCCACCTGGAAGAATGATCTGATCCTGCCCGGGGCGGCGCTGTCGCATGCCGAGGATGAAGACGCCCAGTACGCCGCGGTGATCTACGAGGCCTACAACCGGCATCTCAAGGCCTACAACGCGGTCGACTTCGATGACCTGATCCTGCTGCCCGTGGTGCTGTTCCGTGATCATCCCGAGGTGCTGGCGCGCTGGCAGCGGCGCATCCACTACATGCTGGTCGATGAGTATCAGGACACCAACATCAGCCAGTACCTGCTGGTGAAGATGCTGATGCAGGAGCGCCAGACCTTCACGGTGGTGGGCGATGATGACCAGTCGATCTACGCCTGGCGCGGCGCGCGCCCCGAGAACCTCGTCACTCTCGGTGAGGACTTCCCGCGCCTGAACCTGATCAAGCTGGAGCAGAACTATCGCTCCACCGGCATCATCCTGCGCGCGGCGAACACCCTGATCGCCAACAACCCTCACGTCTACGACAAGACACTGTGGTCGCAGATGGGCGATGGCGACCCGATCCGCATCATCATGAATCGCAACGAAGAGGCCGAGGCCGAGCGCGTGGCGGGGGAGATCCTCACGCGGCGCATCAAGGAAGGCGCCGAATGGCGTGATTTCGCGGTGCTCTATCGCGGCAACTTCCAGGCACGCCTGCTGGAACTGAAGCTGCAGCACTACCAGATCCCCTACAAGCTCTCCGGCGGCACCTCCTTCTTCGGGCGCAACGAGATCAAGGACGCGATGGCCTATCTGCGTCTGCTGATCAATCCGGCGGATGACAACGCCTTCCTGCGTATCGTCAACGTGCCGCGGCGGGAAGTCGGGCCGGGCACGCTGGAGAAGCTGGCCAACTACGCCACCGGGCGTGGCGTGTCGCTCTACGCCGCCTGCAGCGAGATGGGCCTGCGCGAGCAGCTCAGCGAGCGGGCGCTGGACCGCCTCGGCCGCTTCACCCATACGCTGGACCGCGTGCGCCGCGAGATGGACGCCGGCCAGTCGATCAGCGCGATCCGTGAGCTGTTCCGCGAGGTGGATTACGAAGGCTGGCTGTACCAGAACGCCAGTGCACCCAAGATCGCCGAGCGGCGCATGGCCAACGTCTGGATTCTGGTCGATCAGCTCGAGAAGTCGATCAGCGGCAATCCGCAGGAAGAGGTGGAGGAGCTGGAAGGCAGCGAGGCGATGATCGGTGATACCGAGACCGGCGATGTCGCGGCGGCCATCTCACGCCTGGTGCTGCGCGACATTCTCGAGCAGCAGGCCGAGGAAGATGACTCGGACCGCGTGCAGCTGCTGACGTTGCATGCCTCCAAGGGCCTGGAGTTTCCGCATGTCTACGTGCTGGGGCTGGAAGAAGATCTGCTGCCACACCGCAACTCCATCGAGATGGACACGGTGGAGGAGGAGCGCCGCCTCGCCTACGTGGGTATCACTCGGGCGCGGCGCACCCTGGTGCTGACGCTGGCGCGCCAGCGCAAGACCTACGGCGAGATGATGGACTGCGTGCCGAGCCGCTTCCTGGATGAGCTGCCCCCGGAAGACCTCGAGTGGGAAGGGCGGGCCGACAAGCCGCAGGATCAGGAGAAGAAGGTCGCCCGCGGACGGGATGCCATCGCGGGCCTGCGTTCGCTGCTGGGCTGATGTTGATTGTCGGGTACTGTGCGCTGAGACTCAGCGCACGGAATCGAGCAGGTAATCCACCGCGGCCTTCACTTCCTCATCGGAAAGCGCCGGGTTGCCGCCCTTGGCCGGCATGGCATTGAAGCCTTCGATGGCGTGGGTGTAGAGCGTCTCGTCGCCCTTGGCGAGGCGGCCTTCCCAGTCGCTGGCCTCGCCCAGACGCGGGGCACCGGCGGCGCCAGTGGTGTGACAGGCCATGCAGATACCACCGTAGACCTTCTCGCCGTCTATCGCGCTGGCGGCATTGGCTTGCCCGCCAGCGCCGCTCTCCGCCGGCTGCGAGCTCGCTGCTGAGCCATCACCGGCGCAGGCATCACCTTTTACGCATAGCTCGCCCACCGGCTTGAGTCGCTCGGCAATCGCCTCGCGGGAGTTGTCTGCGGCCTGTGCGGACGCGTTGACTAGCACGCTGAACAGCATCGCGCTCAATGAAAGTGACAGGGAAGAGCGCTTGTGGGGAAAAGCGGCTGGCCGGCGAGCTTGCATGGCGTGCACCTTTTGGGGCTGTGTATCGAGCCAGTATAGCGCTCGCCGGAGGCGCAGCAACCGCGTGGCTGGCGGGATATCTCGACATCGTAGAATCAAGACGTTACCATAAGCGCGCCTCGGTTCACTGCAACCCTGGCATGCGCGCCCATAGCTCAGCTGGATAGAGTACTGCCCTCCGAAGGCAGGGGTCGCAGGTTCAAATCCTGCTGGGCGCGCCAACGAATTCCCGTCACCGGCGCCATTGCCGGTCGACACCCGAAAAGCCCTCGTACCTCACGGTGCGGGGGCTTTTTGCATTGCGGTGCGCGGCAGCGGCGCAGGCGACTTTCTTTGACGCCATCAAACGAGTGTTCTAAAACGGGATGAGCCACGCTGGTGATTCTCCTCGCGCCGGCCGCTGTCGCCTGGCACGCCATACTCGTGGCTGTCTGTCTTCGCTGCTGGCTTCGCCGGCCCTCACTGGATGTCCTCATGACGCCTGCTTCCCCTGTAGACCCCCGTGCTGTTGACGACCTGCCTGCCACCTCAGACGCTGCGACTGCCTCATCAGACCACGAGGGAGAGGCCGAGATAGCTCGCATGCAGGCGCTGCTGGAAGACCAGCGAGCCGCGTACGGCCTGTCACCGATGCCCAGCGCCAACGAGCGCCTGGCCTGGCTGACCTCGCTGCGTGATGCGCTCAAGTCACACGAGGAGGCCTTGATCGCGGCGATCAGCGCCGATTTCGGCCACCGCAGCGCCCATGAGACGCGTCTGGCCGAACTGGTACCGAGCTATGAAGGTATTCGTCATGCACGCCGTCATCTGAAGGGCTGGATGAAGCCCTCGAAGCGTCATGTCAGCGCCGCCTTCCAGCCGGCCTCTGCGCGCGTCGTCTATCAGCCGCTGGGCGTGGTCGGCATCATCGTGCCCTGGAACTATCCTCTCTATCTGGCGATCGGCCCCTTGATCAGCGCACTGAGTGCCGGCAATCGGGTGATGATCAAGATGAGCGAGTTCACCCCCGAGACCGCCGAGGCGCTGCGTGTGATGCTGTTCGATGCCTTCGATGAGGTGCAGGTGGCCGTCGTGACGGGTGAGGCCGATGTGGCGGCGGCCTTCTCGGCCTTGCCCTTCGACCACCTGCTGTTCACCGGCAGCACGACGGTCGGCAAGCATGTGATGCGTGCCGCGGCGGACAACCTGACCCCCGTGACGCTGGAACTGGGTGGCAAGTCGCCGGTGATCATGTCGCGTGAGCTGATGGCGGATGAGGCGCAGCGTCGTGAAGCGGCAGGGCGGCTGGCCTTCGGCAAGGGCATGAATGCCGGCCAGACCTGCGTCGCGCCGGACTACGTGCTGTGCAGTGACGACCAGGTCCCGCTGCTGGTCACGGCGCTGGGCGAGGCTTTCCAGCGCTTCTATCCTCGCTTCTGCGAGACGCAGGACTATTCGCGCATCATCAATCGGCGTCAGTACCAGCGCTTGCGAGAGGTGCTCGAGGACGCCTTGGCGAAGGGCGCGACGCTCAGGCCTCTGGTCGACAGCCCCGACTGGAATGACCCGGCGCTGGTCGAGAAGCGTCTGATGCCGCCGCTGGCGTTGCTCGATGTGACCGATGAGATGCGCGTGATGCAGGAGGAAATCTTCGGCCCGCTACTGCCGATCGTCGGCCTGGCGGTCGCGGGGGCAGCGGATGAGGCGGATAGCGAGACGAGCGAGAAGGGCAGGTTGCTGGATGCAGCGGCGGATGCGCTATCCGTCGCGATGGCCTATGTGAACGCCCGGCCCCGGCCGCTGGCACTGTATTACTTCGGCCACGACAAGCACGAACAGCAGCGCGTCACCGAAGGCACGCATGCGGGCGGAATGTGCCTGAACGATACCCTGCTGCATGTGGCGCAGGATGACATGCCGTTCGGCGGCATCGGGCCGTCCGGAATGGGCCATTATCATGGCAAGGAAGGTTTCCAGACACTCAGCAAGGCCAAGGGAATCTTCGCCAAGGGGCGCATGAATGGCGCGCGGCTGATGTACCCGCCCTATGCAGACGGGCCGACAGCGCGCGCCATCCATGGTCTGATTCGCCGTCTGCTGATGCGCTAGGCGCTGTCAGCGGTGCAGGTCGCCGGCGCTTTCCGGCTGGTAATGCAGCGCCTCGATACGCACCTCATGCAGGCTGCCATCCGGCAGCCGCCACTCGATGAGACTGCCGACCTTGAGACCGAGCAGGGCAGCTCCCAGTGGCGCCAGCACCGACAGGCCATCCTGCTGGCCGGGCAATGCATGCGGATAGACCAGCGTGCGCATCAGAGTCTGCTGGCGGGTCAGGTCCGTGAACTCCACGCGGCTGTTCATGCTGACAATATCGGCGGGCACCTCGTGAGGCTCGACGACCTCGGCGCGCTCCAGCTCGTCCTCAAGCTGTTCTGCCACCTGACGGTCGGTGGCGGCAACGCGATCAATCAGGCGCTCGAGGCGTTCGGCGTCCAGGCGATTGATGATGATCGAGGGAAGTGTGGCCATGAGACCTCCTGTCAGTCGTGGTGTCAGCCCCTTGCGAGCAAGGCCTTGCTGGACACCAAAAAAACAGTCCTCCGCCGGGAAGGGCGAAGGACTGTGTGCAGAAGTCATCATATAAACTTCGCTCGACGATGGATAGCCCATTCAGGCAACTTGTGGTCAGTGCGAGGGCATTGACTGGACAGGGGGTGGGCACTGGAAGAGCCGGGAGAGAGCAGGGGGAGGCCCACTCACTCCCGCGTTAGGCGCTGGAGCTGACGAACAGCCAGTCAGTGATCTCGTCGCGATTGAGCACGACCAGCTGCTGGGCGCGCGGAGACTCTTCCAGATGGTCTGGATTGATGCCCAGCTCGCGCAGGACGTATTGGACCAGAGCGCCGCGTGTCGGCAGGTGCAGCTCGCCATCCACCATGCCGTGGTCCTGTTCAATCAGGCCGCGTTCGGCGGGGGTCAGGCGCGGGTCGGCACCCAGCTTCAAGGTGACTCGCGTCTCCCAGCCTTCATCACACTCGCGCTGGCTGCCCTCGAGGGCTTCACCGAATAGCTCCGGCACTGCGCGGAATCGAGACAGCACGAAGTCGCGAAAAGCCCGGTTCTTCTCGCAGAAGGCACGCACGTGCCAGCGGCCAGCGGCGTAGACCAGCGTATGCGGACACAGGATACGCTCCTCCCCCTGGGGAGAGTTGAGAGAGGCGTAGGTCACCTCGAGACGCGCGCCCTGACTGGCGGCTTCGATCAAGGCTCTGACCACCGGCGGGCTGGCGCTGCGTGACGGCAGGCGCAGGGCCTCGGTGTTTGCCTGACCTAGTCCCAGCCCGGTGAAATGCGGATTCAGATTGTCGTGATTGCCCAGCAATTGCAGGTATTCATCGACTTCACCCCGCGTCAGCATGGGGCAGAAATTTGCCGATGGACGGTAGCCCTTGATGACGGGGTCATACTCGAGATTGTTCTCGGCGACCGTCTCGCGGTAGGTCTTCATGACGCGCGAGGCTTGCTGTCTGGCGATACCGAAGGCGTTGCCCAGATGACGCGAAGTGACTCGCCCCTCCCACAAGGCGATGATCTCGATCAGGCGGTAACGCGCCAGCGTGTCCCATGGCAGGACTTCGAGGCGTTGCTTGATGCTCATTGCTGAATCCTTTCAAACGGGTCTTCTGGAGCGTATTCGTGACGCATTGCACACACCTGGCTTGGCAATGGCGACACATGGCGAGTGCTCACGAGGATCGGTAAGAGGACCCTGCTCCGGGTGGCGTGTGGCGAACAAGTCTTCGTTAACTGCAGGATATGCATAAAGAAAGCTCCGGCAGAAGATACCTGCTCCGTTGCGTTGACCCTAGTGACTGCGCATCGACGTCTCGTTTTTGCGTCGTTCAAACGCGACGCATCATTAGAATTCGACGATTTATCCTCTCTCGGTGTCGTGTGATTGCGCGCTATCAACAGATCAAGACATTAGGTTGCGCAGGGGCGTTGGCCGCGAGTGGCATGCTCTGGATGAAGACGCTATATGCGCAACACGAATATGCGTCATATAACTCTCATTTAAGTGTTAGAGATGCCTCAGGCCAAGGTATCGCGCAAAGTTCCCTTATTCTGCGAGCCCTAATAGCGACGCACTTCCTGCAATGACATTCATAAGTATTAGAGAGATGGTCATGCTGCCCTTTGCGGCAACAGCGAAAAGTGCTCAAACGCAAAAGACCCGCCGAGTTGGCGGGTCTTTTGCGTTTGAGCACGATGCCCCCTGCCATCAGGCAGGGGGCAGGCTGGGCCAGCTTACTTGCTGGCGCGCTTGCGCTCGTTCTCTTTCAGGTACTTCTTGCGGATACGGATGTGCAGCGGAGTGACTTCCACCAGCTCATCGGAATCCAGGAACTCGATCGCCTGTTCCAGGGTGAAGCGGATCGGCGGCGTCAGCACGATGTTTTCATCGTTGCCGGTAGAACGCATGTTATCCAGCTTCTTGGCCTTGGTCGGGTTGACGACCAGGTCGTTGGCGCGGTTGTGGATACCGACCAGCATGCCTTCATAGACTTCGGTACCGTGACCGATGATCAGCTTGCCGCGTTCCTGCAGGGTGTACAGGGCGTAGGACAGCGCCTTGCCCGGTACCATGGAGATCATGACGCCGTTGCGACGCTCGACGCCTGCGCCTTCCTTCAGGTCACCGTAGTGATCGAAGCGGCTGGTCAGGATGCCGGTACCGGAGGTCAGGGTCAGGAACTGACCACGGAAGCCGATCAGACCGCGAGACGGGATGATGAAGTCCAGACGCACACGACCCTTGCCATCCGGGTTCATGTTGGTCAGCTCGCCCTTGCGGTAGCCCAGCTCTTCCATGATGGAGCCCTGGTGCTGCTCTTCACAGTCGATGATGACTTCTTCGTACGGCTCCTGCTTCTTGCCGTCGATTTCCTTGATGATGACTTCCGGACGGCCCACGGCCAGCTCGAAGCCTTCACGACGCATGGATTCGATCAGAACGGAGAGGTGAAGCTCACCACGACCGGAGACGACGAATTTCTCCGGCGTCTCGCCCTGTTCGACGCGCAGTGCGACGTTGTGGATCAGCTCCTGGTCCAGACGCTCACGGATGTTGCGGCTGGTGACGAACTTGCCGTCCTGACCGGCGAACGGAGAGTCATTGACCTGGAAGGTCATGGAGACGGTCGGCTCATCGACGGTCAGCGGCGGCAGCGCCTCGACAGTGGCGGTGTCGCAGATGGTGTCGGAGATCGCGAGGTTCTCGATACCGGTGATGCAGACGATGTCGCCGGCAGTCGCCTTGTCGGTCTGCACGCGGTCCAGACCCATGTGAGTCATGACCTGGCCGATCTTGCCCTTACGGACAGCGCCTTCCTTGGTGATGATGGAAACCTGCTGACCCGGGCTGACAGCGCCACGCTTGATGCGACCCAGACCGATGACGCCGACGTAGCTGTTGTAGTCCAGTGCGGAGATCTGCATCTGGAACGGGCCGTCCAGCTCGACCTTCGGCGGCTCGACGATGTCGACGATGGACTGGAACATCGGGTCCATGGTGTCTTTCAGGTCTTCCGGATCCATACCGGCAATGCCGTTGAGGGCAGAGCAGTAGATGATCGGGAAGTCGAGCTGCTCGTCAGTCGCGCCCAGGTTGTCGAACAGATCGAAGATCTGGTCAACGACCCAGTCAGGACGAGAGCCCGGACGGTCGATCTTGTTGACGACGACGATCGGCTTCAGGCCCTGGGCGAATGCCTTCTGGGTCACGAAGCGAGTCTGCGGCATCGGGCCATCTACGGCATCGACCAGCAGCAGCACGGAGTCAACCATGGACATCACGCGCTCGACTTCGCCACCGAAGTCAGCGTGCCCGGGGGTATCCACGATGTTGATGTGGTAGTCGTTCCACTGGATCGCGGTGTTCTTCGCGAGAATGGTGATGCCGCGCTCTTTTTCCTGGTCGTTGGAATCCATGATGCGTTCCTGACCCTCGGCCTTGCGGTCCAGGGTGCCGGACTGACTCAGGAGCTTGTCGACCAGGGTAGTTTTACCGTGGTCAACGTGGGCGATGATGGCTATGTTGCGAAGTTTCTCGATCACGACGGGAACCTGTGCGGAAAATGGGCGCTCGCGTACCGGGCGCTTGTGATTTGGGGCGCATTATAGGGGGCATGGCATGCCTCCTGCCAGCATCGTGCATTCACGAGGCGAGTCAGCGAGTGCCTTCAACTGGCCTGAAGTGCCCAAATGATTGTCTCTCAAGTCTTTTCCGCCTCCTTGTCGCGGACGAAAAAAACTTGTGGATTGAGGCAAACGCGAGGAGGGAAGGAAGAAATGACCGCAATGTGATGCTGACGTGATCATCGAGTGGGAGTGGAGAAATACCGCGCATTCAGCATTTTGCACCAATGTAGAGCAATGGCGTTTTTTGGTGCACTCAAATGATGAATCTGCACTGCGCGATAAGAATTTTTGCACCTTGTCGGCTCATCTTTGGTCGGTTTTTTGCGCTTGATGCATGAAGATGGTGATGTTTTTTTTCAGCATATTCATGAGCTTACTGAAATGGCCGATGAGGCGTGCGCCATTCTGGCACGCTCGCTGCATTGTTAGAGCATCCTGTCTGATGGCTGGCATAACGACGCCGACCATGAGAGAAAAGGCTTACAAAATAGAGCAATAACCCCCAGACAACGCTGACACCAACTGTAACCAGAGCCGCCGGCTCCATCGGAGAATTACCATGGCTGAGAAGACACTTGCCCTGATTGAAGAACACGAAGTCAAGTGGGTTGATCTGCGCTTCACCGACACCAAGGGCAAGGAGCAGCACGTCTCCATCCCGGCGCGTTCAGTGGATGAGGAATTCTTCGAGAACGGCCAGATGTTCGATGGTTCCTCCATCGAAGGTTGGAAGGGCATCAACGAATCCGACATGATCCTGATGCCGGACGACGGTACTGCCTTCCTCGACCCGTTCACCGAAGACACCACCCTGGTGCTGCGCTGCGACGTCATCGAGCCGGCCACCATGCAGGGCTATGAGCGTGATCCGCGCTCCGTCGCCAAGCGCGCCGAGGAATACCTGAAGTCCACCGGTCTGGGCGACACCGCCTTCTTCGGCCCGGAGCCGGAATTCTTCATCTTCGATGAAGTGCACTGGAAGAACGAGATGAACGGTTCCATGTTCAAGATCTCTTCCGAAGAAGGTGCCTGGGCGACCGATTCCACGCCGGAAGGCGGCAACCTGGGCCACCGTCCGCGTCTGAAGGGCGGCTACTTCCCGGTCCCGCCGATCGACAGCTTCCACGATATCCGTGCTGCCATGTGCAACACCCTGGAAGCCATCGGTCAGGAAGTCGAAGTTCACCACCACGAAGTGGCGAACGCCGGCCAGAACGAGATCGGTGTCAAGTTCAACACCCTGGTCAAGAAGGCTGATGAGGTTCAGGAACTCAAGTACGTGATCCACAACGTGGCTCACGCCTACGGCAAGTCCGCGACCTTCATGCCCAAGCCGCTGGTCGGAGACAACGGTTCCGGCATGCACGTTCACCAGTCCTTCTGGAAGGATGGCGACAACCAGTTCGCCGGTGACGAGTACGCGGGTCTGTCCGAAATGGCCCTCTACTACATTGGCGGCATCATCAAGCACGCTCGTGCCCTGAACGCCTTCACCAATGCGTCCACCAACTCCTACAAGCGTCTGGTGCCAGGCTTCGAAGCGCCGGTCATGCTGGCCTACTCTGCCCGCAACCGTTCCGCTTCCATCCGTATCCCGTACACCGCCAGCCCGAAAGGCAAGCGTGTCGAGGCGCGTTTCCCGGATCCGACGGCCAACCCGTACCTGGCGTTCTCCGCGATGCTGATGGCCGGTATCGACGGTATCAAGAACAAGATCCACCCGGGCGACGCGATGGACAAGAACCTCTACGACCTGCCGGCCGAAGAAGCCAAGTCCATCCCGACCGTGGCCGAGAGCCTCGAACAGGCCCTGACCGCGCTGGACGGCGATCGTGAGTTCCTGACCCAGGGCGGCGTCTTCACCGACGACATGATCGATGCCTACCTCGAGCTGAAGGGCGAAGACGTCCAGCGCCTGCGCATGGCGACTCACCCGCTCGAATTCGACATGTACTACAGCGTCTAAGTACAGCAGCGTTCAAGCGCTGCAGAGGTTGAGGCAGCCATTCGCTAGCCACGCCATCTGACGGAGGTGCCTTCCAGGTGAAGGCAAGCCCACGACGATGACGACAGCAGGGCCATACCGACAGGTGTGGCCCTGTTTTTCGTTGTGGCCCTGTTGTTCATTATGGCCCTGTTTCGTTCTATCTCTTTGCTCTGATCCTTTGCTCTGCCCCTGATCCTTTTCCCTGGGATCGGCCATGCTGCTGACAGATATGCAGGGCGCGGTGGTAGCCTTGCGTGACAGTCAATGCCCACAGGCATCTTGTCGAAGGCCCCAAATGCTGGCATCAACGCGATAAGCTTTGTAACTTGTTAGCCTTGTCATCAGGCAGCAGGATCGCCTGCCGATAGACCCAACCCGCTGGAGCTGCCTGCGGCTTCTGGCCTCCCATGACTCTCTTCAGGAATCTTCGGATGTGGCCCTTCGTATCCTCCCTGCGCGTCGCCAACCCCGCGACTGACTCGCGTGTACTGCCAGCAGCGCGCCCCGAGCCACTGCAGTGCCTGTTGCTGGCAGCGACGCTGATGCTGTCGAGCCTGTCGTTCGATATTCAGGCGGCCCAGGTCTATCGTCACGTCGATGCCAACGGCAACGTGGTCTTCAGTGATCAGCCTGCGGGCGGCAGCAAGGTGCAGCTGACGCCGCTCAGCGTGGTGCCGTCGACGGAATCCCTGCCGCCGCGGCGCAGCACGCCGTCGCGCGTGAGTACTGCCTCATCCAGCGAGAGCACCCGCACCCGGGCACCTGCGGTGGATGTGGCCTTCCGTGGCTATACCACCTTCACCATCCAGAGCCCGTCCAACGAGGAAACGCTGCAGACTGGGCAGGCGGGCAATCTGGCGGTACGCCTGGGGATCGAGCCCAAGCTGCGCCCGGAAGACAAGGTGCGCGTGACCGTGGACGGCGCGCCATCTCAATCCGCCATGCACAGCACCGTCTTCATGGTGCCGGCGCTGGAGCGTGGCAAGCATGTCATCCAGGCGGAGTTACTGGATTCCACCGGTCGCGTACGCCAGACCAGCGAGCCGAAGGTGGTCTATGTGCAGCGCGCCAGCGTCAATCTGCCTCGCAACCCCAACAATCCTGCCAATGCAGGCGGAGGCTAGCAGCGTAAGGGCGGCCTGCTTTCTTCGTGCGTTTCTCCTTCGCTGACAGGCCGCCTTCGGGCGGCTTTTTCGTGTCTGGGCCAGTCGATATCGGGCCATCTGGTGGCGGAGTGAGGCAACGCGAGCTCGAGCACGATTTTTCGTCTGCACCATTTTGGTGCCAATATGAGGGGCCAGAAATGGTTGCACAGCATCGGACGCCGTGTTCTCGGTGCCTGCACCAGACTGGCGCGGTTATTGCAGAACAGGGAGACGTACTGCAGATGGCGAACAAACCCATGCATCAACGACTGCTCGAACACCTGAACACTGCCGTGGTGGTGCTGGACTCACAGCTGCAGATGGTCTGGATGAATCCCGCCGCGGAGACGCTGCTGGCGGTGAGTCTGGTGCGCGTGAAGGGCAGTACGCCCGACAACATGACCGGGCTGGATGACACCCTGATCAATGTGCTGCGCAAGGCGCTGGAGGAACAGCACCCCTACACCCAGCGTGAGGCCGAGATCATCAACGCGGCCAATGAAGCGCTGACGGTGGATTTCACCGCGACGCCCATCAGCGCCAATGAACTGCTGGTCGAGATAGAGCCGCGTGACCGCCTGATGCAGATCTCGCGCGAAGAAGCGCTGATCGCCCGCCAGGAGGCGGTCAAGGTGCTGACACGCGGGCTGGCGCATGAGGTCAAGAATCCGCTTGGCGGCATTCGTGGCGCCGCCCAGCTTCTCGAACGTGACCTGCCCGAACCGCAGATGGTGGAGTTCACGCGCATCATCATCGAGGAGGTGGACCGTCTGCGTGATCTGGTCGATCGCATGCTCGGGCCGAACCGGCCGCCGCTGCAGGCGCCGGTCAATGTGCATGCGGTGACCGAGCGGGTGCGGGCCTTGCTGCAGGCGGAAGGCAGCGCCATCACCTTGAGCGCTGACTATGACCCGAGCCTGCCGGAGGTGATCGGCGACGAAGGCCAGCTGATCCAGGCGGTGCTCAACATCGCGCGCAACGCCACCCAGGCCCTCAATGAGCAGCCACAGCCCGATTCACCGCAGCCCGATGCCGCCCCCTACGAGATCACGCTGCGGACCCGTGCTCGTCGTCAGTTCACGCTGGGCCACGAGCGCCACCGGCTGGTCTGCGAGCTGGCGATCATCGACAACGGTCCCGGCATTCCGGAGAGCCTGCGCGAGACGCTGTTCTACCCGATGGTTTCGGGGCGCGCCGAAGGCTCAGGGCTCGGGCTGTCGATCGCCCAGGGCATCCTGCACCAGCATCAGGGGCTGATCGAGTGTGACTCGCGCCCCGGCCATACCGAATTTCGATTACTCATTCCGCTAGCCGGCACTTCTGGAGATCACACATGAGCGAGACTGCCCGCGTCTGTATCGTCGATGACGACCGTGCCATTCGCTGGGTGCTGGAGCGCGCTCTGGCACAACCCGACCTCGAGGTGGAAACCTTCGAGCGGGCCGATCAGGCCGAAGCCAGCATCATGCGTCAGTGCCCGGATGTCCTGATCACCGATATCCGCATGCCCGGAACCGATGGCCTCGATCTGATGGCGCGCGTGCGCGAGAAGTACCCGGACCTGCCCGTCATCGTGATGACTGCGCATTCCGACCTCGACAGCGCCGTGGCCTCCTATCAGGGTGGCGCCTTCGAATATCTGCCCAAGCCGTTCGATGTCGATGAGGCGCTGGCGCTGGTACGGCGCGCCGTGGCACATGCCCGTGAGTCCAAGGCGCCCGCCGCCGTGCCGGAAGGGCTGACCAAGGAAATCATCGGCGAAGCGCCGGCGATGCAGGAAGTCTTTCGCGCCATCGGCCGCCTGTCTCAGTCGCATATCACCGTCTTGATCAACGGTGAGTCCGGTACCGGCAAGGAGCGTGTGGCCCAGGCGCTGCATCAGCACTCGCCGCGCGCCGCCAAGCCGTTCATCGCACTCAACATGGCCGCGATTCCCAAGGACCTGATGGAATCGGAGCTGTTCGGCCACGAGAAGGGCGCCTTCACCGGCGCCACGGCGCTGCGCCGCGGGCGCTTCGAGCAGGCCGATGGCGGCACGCTGTTCCTCGATGAGATCGGTGACATGCCCGCCGAGACCCAGACCCGTCTGCTGCGCGTACTGGCCGATGGCGAGTTCTATCGTGTCGGTGGCATCACGCCGGTCAAGGTCGACGTGCGCATCATCGCCGCGACGCACCAGCACCTGGAAAAGCTGGTCGAGGATGGGCGTTTCCGTGAGGATCTCTTCCACCGCCTCAATGTGATTCGCGTGCATCTGCCGCGCCTGTCGGAGCGTCGCGAAGACATTCCGCGTCTGATGAGCCACTTCCTGGGCGAGGCTGCGCGTGAACTGTCGACCGAACCCAAGGTACTGACGGAGGCCGCGGAGAAGCATCTGACGCGCTTCGACTGGCCGGGCAACGTGCGCCAGCTCGAGAACACCTGTCGCTGGCTGACGGTGATGGCCTCGGGACGTGAAGTGATGATCGAGGACCTGCCGCCGGAGCTGCGCGATGCCAGCGGCACCGAGGCGGCCTCCGGCGATTGGCGTGGTGCCTTCCGCGAGTGGGCGGACCGCGCACTCGCCGCCGGCCACACCCATCTGCTGGAAGAGGCGGTGCCCGATTTCGAGCGCATCCTGATCGAGACGGCCCTCAAGCATACCGGTGGTCGCAAGGGCGAAGCCGCCGAGCTGCTGGGCTGGGGGCGCAACACCCTGACCCGCAAGCTCAAGGTGCTGCTGCCGGCGCTGGCCGAGGACTGAGGACAGCCTGAGCGGGTCAGGGGACAGCCTGAGCGGTCTGGAGAGAAAGAGAGCAGGGTGCCACAATCCCTGTTCTCTTTTTTTATGCGCGTCATTCACCTGTTATCTGCTCGCCGACGCCAGTACACGGCGTCTGCCAAGGAGTTGCCTGATGTCATCAATGAGCTGGGAGCGACTGCTGGAACCGAGTCGCCTGCATGACGCACCGGGCACCGTATCGCGCGAGATGGGGCGGACTCCCTTCCACAAGGACCACGACCGCATCGTGTTCGCGGGTTCCTTCCGTCGCCTGGGGCGCAAGACCCAGGTCCACCCGCTGACCGACAATGACCACATCCACACGCGTCTGACCCACTCGCTGGAAGTCGGCTGCGTCGGCCGTTCGCTGGGCATGATGGTCGGCGAGAAGCTCAAGGAGCAGTTGCCCGACTGGATCACGCCGTCGGATCTCGGCGTCATCGTCCAGACCGGCTGCCTGGGGCATGACATCGGCAACCCGCCCTTCGGGCACGCCGGGGAGTACGCTATCCGCGACTGGTTCGCTGCCGAGGCCGCCAGTGATCACGGTCGGCTGGCCGGGCTGAGCGATGCCGAGCGCGAGGACCTGCTCACCTACGAAGGCAATGCCCAGGGCTTTCGTATCGTCACCCAGATCGAATACAACCAGTTCCATGGCGGCATGCGCCTGACGGCAGCGACGCTGGGCACGCTGCTCAAGTACCCGTGGACGGTGGAGCACGCCACGGCCGGCGGCAAGTTCGGCTGCTATCAGAGCGAGCGCGTGCTGCTGGATCAGGTCGCCGAGCGCTGCGGGCTGCTGGCACGGGCCGATGGCCGCTGGTGCCGTCACCCGCTGGCGTGGTTGGTCGAGGCCGCCGATGACATCTGCTATGCGCTGCTGGACCTGGAAGATGGCCTCGAGATGGGCATCCTGCAGTTCGAGGAAGTGTTCGAGATTCTCACCGGCATCAGCGGTGGCGAGCCGCGCGAATATCAGGAGATGGTCGCCCGCGGCACCTCCCAGCGGCGCAAGGTGGCGGCGTTGAGAGGCGCGGCGATGGAGCGTGCCGTCAATGATGTCGCCGAGGCTTTCGTGCAGCGCGAGACGGAACTGCTGGCCGGCACGCTCAGTGAAGACCTGCTCGACCTTTGCCACCCCGACCTCGGCTGGGGCGTGCGGGAAGCCAAGAATCTGGCGCGCCAGAAGATCTTCCGCAACGAGCGCAAGGCCAAGCTGGAGATTGGCGCCTACACCACGCTGGGTATCCTGCTCGAGGCCTTCATCGGCGCTGCGCATGAGCTGCATACCAAGGGGCGCTCCAGCTTCAAGCATCAACGTGTGCTGGCATTGATCGGCGAGAACACGCCGACCAAGGACTGGGATCTCTACCGCAGCTATCGGCGCATGCTCGACTTCATCGGCGGCATGACGGACCACTTCGCGGTGGATCTCGCCCAGGAGATGGGCGGCCGTCTGCGCGGCGACTGAGCCCGAGGCGCCATCAGCTCGATCATCTCAAGCCTGATTACATCCACCAGGGAACGGCAGCCGTGCCGTTCCCTGGTGGGTGCCTGCTCTCCGGCCTGACATCTGCCGCTTTTCCTGCGTCTTACCCCTATGGGCCTTCTCTCCTGCTGCTATCCACCTCTGCGCTGCCTGTTCTGGCTGTGTCTTCCCCGCTGATTTGCCTGTCGCTGCCAGCCCTGTCGTCGTGCTTCCTGCTCTTCTCTTGGCCTGAACGCCAAGGCCTGCCAAGCGCTAATAAATGACTTGCTTGCGTTAAATTAACTTTACGTAGCCGCTTGGATCGTTGTACTAGGATTGTACGCAGTGGGGATGCGTGTATCGCAATCACTCATGATAAGCTGTTATCATGCATAGCAATAACGATAAATGAGGCTTATATATGAGCAAGGAAACCCGAAAGGTATCCGCCAGGGCGGCGGGCGATCGGCCGGAAAAGCCCTTCGACATGATCGACAAGCCGACCTTCTTCGGCTCGATCTTCCTGCTGTTGGCAGTGACGCTGCCCCTGGTCATCTTCCCCGAGCAGGGCGCGATGTGGGTATCGGCGGCCAAGAACTTCGTCACCAGCAAGCTCGGCGTGCTCTATCTGCTGCTCGGCGTGGGGGCCGGCGGCTTCATGATCTACATCATCTTCAGCGACATCGGTCAGATAAAGCTCGGTGATGCCGAGGAGAAGCCCGAATTCTCCATCGTGTCGTGGGCGGCGATGCTGTTCTGTGCCGGTATCGGGGCCTCCATCCTGTACTGGTCGATGATCGAGTGGGTCTACTACTATCAGTCGCCCCCGTTCCATGTGGAAGGCCAGACACCGGAGGCAGCGGAATGGGCCGCGGCCTACGGCATCTTCCACTGGGGTCCGCTGGCATGGGCGATCTACCTGATTCCCGCCGTGCCGATTGCCTACTTCTACTACGTGCGTCACCACAGCGTGCTGAAGATTTCCGAGGCGCTGATGCCGGTGCTGGGCGAAAAGCTGGCGCATGGCTGGCTGGGCAAGCTGATCGATATCAGCTTCATCTTCGGCATGCTGGGCGGCGGTGCTACCACCCTGGGTCTGGCGGCGCCGATGATCAACGAGGGGGTGCACGAGCTGTTCGGAGTGCCCAAGTCGCTGACCACGCAGATCGTGGTGCTGCTGGTGTGTACCGCCCTGTTCGGCTACAGCGCCTACGTGGGCCTCAAGAAGGGCATCAAGCTGCTGTCAGACATCAACTTCTGGCTGGCGGTCGGCCTGTTGCTGTTCATCTTCATCGCGGGGCCGACCCTGTTCATGGCCAATACCGGCCTGGATGCGCTGGGCCGCGTGATGAGCAATCTGATCCACATGGCCACCTGGCTTGAGCCGTTCGCCGAGTTCAAGGGCTTCGAGGACACGCACTTCCCGCAGGACTGGACCATCTTCTACTGGGCCTGGTGGCTGGTATTCGCGCCCAGCGTGGGGCTGTTCATCGCGCGTATCTCGCGGGGCCGCACCATCCGCGCCATGGTCGCCGGTTCGATGTTCTTCGGCACCATGGGCTGCTTCCTGTTCTTCATGGTGATGGGCAATTACGGCCTCTACCTGCAGCTGTCCGGTGAGCTGGACGTGGTCACCATCCTCAATGACCAGAGCCCGACCGCGGCCATCTTCGCGATGCTGCACACGCTGCCGCTGGACTACGTGGTGATCTTCGCCTTCACGCTGCTGGCGCTGATCTTCACCGCGACCACCTTCGACTCCATCTCCTACATCCTGGCCGCTGTGGTCCAGAAGGAAGTCGATGAAGAGCCGATGCGCTGGAACCGCCTGTTCTGGGCCTTCGCCCTGTCGTTCATGCCCATCGTGCTGATGTTCATCGGCGGGCTGGAGACCCTGCAGACGGCCTCCATCATCGGGGGTGTGCCGCTATTGGCAGTGGCCTTGATGCTGTGCATCTCCATCGTGCGTGCCGCGCACTATGACCTGCGCTACCAGCCGGATTACACGGTCAAGGAAATCAACATCGAGGAGTTCCCGGCAGACGACCCCTGGACTGAAGACGGCACTTGGGAAATACCCGACGAGGACGTGCCGGCAGCAGGCAAGCCGCGGCAGGACCCGCCCAAGGATCATATCGAAGGCGACCCGCACAGCCGTCCCTCACGCCTGTGAGGAGATGAACCGCCTGGCCGGTTGAACGGCCAGTGTCAGACGACAAGACGCCGCCCATTGGGCGGCGTCTTGTCGTTCAGGGCAGGCAAGGGCGTACGCCCGCAAGGCGTCAGCCGGTTTCCTCGAGTGTCGCGCGGCGCACCCGGCGCGGCGTCAGTAGCGGTGGCGTCGGGTCGTTGTCGCTGCTGTCGAGCGCCAGATGGCGGAGGATGGCGGCACCGATGCGCCGCGAGCTGTCCGGGATGCCCTGATTGCCGAACAGGCGGTTGAACTCGAACACGAGCGGATGGCCATCGACCATCGCGATATCGAAGCCGGCATGATCGACACTCAATGCCTCGGCCAGGTGCAGGGCCAGGGCGATGGCGGGGGCCGGGATATTGTCGTAGGCCGTCTCGCCGCCCTGACTGACATTGGAGCGATAGCCGCCCAGCGGCGTGACGCGCCAGTAGGCGGTGATGACTTCGCCACCCACCACCACGATGCGCAGGTCGCGGTCGATCTCCAGGCGCGGCTGGGCATACAGCACCGGATGCTCCGCCGCATGTGCTTCCAGTTCGCCACGCGACTGGATCAGCTTCACGCCGACGCCCATCGAGCTTTTGACTTCCTTGACGATCAGCGGATAGCCGAAGCGCGCCTCGATATCGTCGATTGCCTGACGGCTGGCGCCGCGAATCTCGGTCGGCGGCACGTTGTCCGGGCAGATGGCCTGAAAGACGCGCGTCTGCTCGACCTTGTCGTGGCCGATCGCGTAGCTGGGCAGGCTGGGGAAGATGCGTTTGCCGAGGCCGTAGACCAGGGTGGTGATCTGCCAGTATTCGGGAAACAGCAGGATATCGGCGGCGCGGATCTCGTCGAGGTGATCCAGCATGCGCTCCGGCTTGATATAACGAACACCGGGAATGCCGAGGGTACGAAAAGCGTCGAAGGTGATGAGTTTCATGCGGGATATGTCGCCAAGAGCGCCATCATTGCGATAGCGCGATAAGGTTGCCAAGGCTGGACCGGCGTGTATTTAACGCCGGGCGGGGCGCCTTGGCAAGCCTTTGTCTGGCGCGGCCATGCTCCGAGGGGTCGGAGCATGGCGGAGGATCAACTGGTGGCGAGGCGCTCGGCCTGGACGCGGTCGAGAATCGCCTCGTTGATGCGCTGCTTGAGGGCGTCATCCAGGGTCGGGCAACCCTCTTCCGGGGCCATGCAATGGGTGCTCAGCCACTCGGCCAGGCCCTCGCCATTGACGACTTCGGGGTCATCCTCGCGCTGGGTCCCCTCGCGCACGATCTGCCAGCCCGGCAGCGCCAGCAGCCCCTTCACCGGCACGTCGACACCGCATTCACGCTTCAGCCAAGCGGCCGTCCAGTCGCGTGCGGTACGTGTCTCGCGCAGTGGTTTGCGCTCGCGATAGCCCGGGAAGTACAGGCGACCATCCTTGAGTTTGACCTCATCCTTGAGTGCGCCCAGCGCATCCAGCGGCCGCGAGCGCGCCTTGGTGCGAATGGCGTAGGCGCCGGCGGGGGTGACCACCAGATGATCGATATGGAAGCCATCGGCCGGCACGTCGTGATAGACCATGCTGGTCAGCTGTTCCGGGCGGATCAGCTGGTCGAGTTCCTGACCGATGGACAGCTCGCAGGCCAGCCCCAGCTTGAGCTTGCGGATGCGCTGGAAGTGTCGCGTCAGGCGCAGCGCGAACACCAGCACCAGCAGCGCACAGGCCAGACCGTAGGCGGCCCACTCAAGCCAGTTCTGCTCTTCACCGAATACCATGCGCCCCATGCCGTAGACCAGCGGACTCAAGGTGATGAGCGGCCCGAGCGCCCCGTCGAGAAACAGCGCCTGGAAGGCCTCGTCGAGACGGTCACGCAGGCTCTGGCCCGGTTCACGCAGCTGGCGGCGGGTCAGCGGCGACTGGATGCGCCGCTCATGCAGACCGCGCATGCCCAGCACCACCAGCGCGATGGCACCCAGAGGGGTAAGGAAGAAGACAGGTAACAGGTATTCCAGCCAATCCATTGGGGTGTCCTATCGGTGAGAGACGGGCCTACTGGTCAAGTCGAGCGTACTGGTCAAGTCGAACGTACTGATCGGGCCGGGCGAGCGCGCCATCAGTGGCCCAGCGCACGCGGCAGCGGCGTGAGCGGGATCTCGACCTCGCCCTGCGAGGTGCTGGCGTCACCCAGTACCGGCACCGCGCTGTCATTGATCCAATACAGGCGACCCTCGCTGCGCACATCGGCTTGCAGCGCATAGCGATGGCCTTCCTCGATGGCGTTGCGATCGTACTGCAGGCTGACCGGGAAAGGCCCTTCACGCAGGCCGCCATAGCGGGTACTGGCAATCAGCCCGGCCTCGGCATCGGCGCGGGAGACATCCACCAGGCGCACTTCCAGCATCGCACCCGGCGGTGCCGTGAAGGCCTGCTGCGGCACCACGCGCGCCTCCAGCTGCGTGAAGTCCGGGCCGGTCATGCAGCCACCCAGCCCGAGCGTGGCCAGCAGCAGGCCAGAGAGCGAGAGCGTGCGAGCCGAAGGCCGGCGTGGCGTGATGAAGTTCAGCATGGAAATCCCTTGTGCAGCGAGATGGAAGGCAAAGGTGCGCGCAGCAGTCGTTCAGCCACCGGCCAGCTTGACGGTATAGCCCATCCGCGTGAGTTCAGCCTTGAGCGTCTCGCGGTGATCGCCCTGGATCTCCACGATGCCATCCTTGAGGCTGCCGCCAGTGCCGCACCGCTGCTTGAGAGTCTTGGCCAGGGCCTTGAGTTCCTTCTCGGCGAGCGGAATCCCGCTCACGGTGGTCACGCCCTTGCCCTTGCGACCGCTGGTCTCGCGACGGATACGCACCACGCCATCGAGGCTTGCCAGGCGTTCACGCTCGGCGAGGTCGGCACATTCGCACTCGGCTTCGGCACGCCGACACTCAGGGCAGGTTGCGCCATGTTCGGTGGAATAGACAAGCCCGGACAGTTGATCCTTGAGCGAGGCCATGATGTCTCCTGCGATACGGTGATGAATGATCAATGCCAAACGGAATCTCGAAAGGATACCTGCGTGCGCGAGAGGCTGGCACCCTGAGGCGCATAAAAAAGGCGACCCCGAAGGGTCGCCTTTCTCTTCATTCCCTGCCTGCTCGCGTGAGGGCAGGCAGGGAGACCTTGGCGGGTGCCGCCCGATCAGTTGATCTTCGGGTCCAGCTCGCCACGGTTGTAACGCTCGAACATCGCTTCGAGGTTGATCGGGTCGATCTTGCTGCCATGACCGGCGGCACCGAAGGCTTCGTAGCGGGCGATGCAGATGTCGCGCATCGCCTTCACGGATTCCTTCAGATACTTGCGCGGGTCGAATTCAGACGGGTTCTGCGCCATGAAGCGACGGATGGAACCGGTAGAGGCCAGACGCAGATCGGTGTCGACGTTGATCTTGCGCACGCCGTGCTTGATGCCTTCGACGATCTCGTCGACCGGCACGCCGTAGGTTTCCGGAATCTTGCCGCCGTATTCGTTGATGATTTCCAGCCAGTCCTGCGGCACGGAGGAAGAGCCATGCATCACCAGGTGAGTCTCGGGGATGCGGGCGTGGATTTCCTTGATGCGCTGGATGGACAGGGTGTCACCCGTCGGCGGCTTGGTGAACTTGTAGGCGCCGTGGGAGGTGCCGATGGCGATGGCCAGGGCATCGACGTGGGTCTTCTTGACGAAGTCGGCGGCTTCTTCCGGGTCGGTCAGCATCTGGTCGTGGTCCAGCTTGCCTTCGGCACCGATGCCGTCTTCTTCACCGGCCATGCCGGTTTCCAACGAGCCGAGGCAACCCAGCTCGCCTTCGACGGACACGCCACAGGCGTGGGCCATCTCGACGGTGCGGCGGGTCACATCGACATTGTATTCGTAGCTGGTCGGGGTCTTGCCGTCTTCGCCCAGCGAGCCGTCCATCATCACCGAGCTGAAGCCCAGCTGGATGGAGCGCTGGCAGACTGCCGGCGAGGTGCCGTGATCCTGGTGCATGACCACCGGGATATGCGGGAATTCTTCCACCGCAGCCAGGATGAGGTGGCGAAGGAACGGCGCGCCCGCGTATTTGCGTGCGCCGGCGGAGGCCTGGACGATCACCGGAGAATCGGTGTGATCGGCGGCTTCCATGATGGCGCGCATCTGCTCGAGGTTGTTGACGTTGAACGCCGGGATGCCGTATCCGTACTCGGCTGCGTGGTCCAACATCTGGCGCATGCTGATCAATGCCATGACATCACCTGTCTTTTTGAGGAATCGAGTGGAGAAGCGTCGGGTGCCCCCCGTCAGCTGACGGGGAGCGACCTTGTGGCCGTGACTCTAAGCCTGCGCCAATGAGGACACAGGCGGGTTCAGCTTGCTGCGGCTTCCAATGCCGCAACGGCCGGCAGTACCTTGCCTTCCACGTATTCGAGGAAGGCGCCGCCACCGGTAGAAATGTAGGAGACGCGCGACTCGACGTCGTACTTGTCGATGGCCGCCAGGGTGTCGCCACCGCCGGCGATGGAGAAGGCGTCGCTCTCGGCGATGGCCATCGCCAGCTGCTCGGTGCCGTTGGCGAACTGTTCGATCTCGAACACGCCGACCGGGCCGTTCCACAGAATGGTACCGGCGTCCTTGAGCAGTGCACCGAAGCGCGAGGCGGTCTCCGGACCGATATCCAGGATCATCTCGTCGTCCTGGACGTCGGCGACGGCACGCACGACGGCTTCGGCCTTGTCGGAGAACTCGGTGGCGACGACGACGTCGGTCGGCAGCGGAATCTCGACCTTGTCCATCAGTGCGCGAGCGGTATCGAGCAGGTCAGCCTCGTAGAGCGACTTGCCGACGTTGTAACCGGCCGCCGCGATGAAGGTGTTGGCGATGCCGCCACCGACGATCAGCTGATGGCACTTGTCGGACAGCGCCTTGAGCACGTCGAGCTTGGTGGAGACCTTGGAGCCGCCGACGATGGCGACCATCGGTGCACGCGGTGCGGCGAGTGCCTTCTCGAGGGCTTCCAGTTCTGCGGCCAGCAGCGGGCCGGCGCAGGCGTCGGGTGCGAAGCGTGCCACGCCATGGGTCGAGGCCTGGGCACGGTGCGCGGTGCCGAAGGCATCCATCACGTAGACATCGCACAGCGCGGCGTAGGCGCGGGACAGGGATTCCTCGTCCTTCTTCTCGCCCTTGTTGAAGCGCACGTTCTCCAGCAGCACGACCTCGCCTTCGGCGACATCCGGTGTCGTGTCGAGGTAGTCGTTGATCAGGCGCACCGGGCTGCCCAGCAGCTCGCCCAGATGTGCCGCGACCGGTGCCAGCGAGAACTGGTCTTCCGGCTCACCCTCGGTGGGGCGGCCCAGATGACTCATCAGCATCACGCGTGCGCCGGCGTCACGTGCCGCCTTGATGGTCGGCAGGCTGGCACGGATGCGCGCATCGCTGGTCACCTGACCGTCGCGGATCGGCACGTTGAGATCTTCGCGGATCAGCACACGCTTTCCGGACAGGTCGAGGGCGGTCATCGTTTGCACGTTCATGACGGGTTCCTTGGTCGTGAATCGGTGGAGAGAGCTTCCCTCGCCAGAGGCGTTGTCATCTCGCAGGCGTGCCAATGGGTGGCGACGTCCAGCATGCGATTGGCAAAGCCCCATTCGTTGTCGAACCAGCACAGCATCTTGATCAGCCGGCCGCCGGCAACACGGGTCTGGGTCGCATCCACGATACCCGAGCGCGGATCGTGGTTGAAGTCGATGGAAGCCGTCGGCTCCTCGCTCAATCCCATCAGGCCCTGCAGGCGTTGGGCGCAGGCCTCGCGCAGCAGGTCATTGACCTCATCCGCGCTCACGTCCCGCTTCACCTCGATGGACATGTCCATGCAGGACACGTTGATGGTCGGCACGCGCAGGTGCAGACATTCGAAGCGTCCTTCCAGGTGCGGCATCAGGCGGTTGATGCCCTTGGCCAGGCCGGTGTCCACCGGCACGATCGAACTCATCGCCGAGCGCGTCAGGCGCAGGTCCGTCTGGTGGTAGGCGTCGATCACCGGCTGGTCGTTCATCGCCGAGTGCACCGTGGTGGTGACGCCGCGCTCCAGCCCGAAGGCCTCTTCCAGCACCGTCAGAATCGGAATCAGGCAATTGGTGGTGCACGACGCCGCCGAGACGATGCGCATGCCGCTGCCTGCCTGCCCTGCCTCGGCGGGGGCCAGCGCCGACTGGTTGATGCCGCACACGATGGTGGCATCGACATCGGCGTCGGTATCGCCGGGCTGGGAGAACAGCAGCCGGCCGGCGCCTGCCGCCAGATGCCGCTCGGCAGTGGCGCGGTCCTTGAAGCTGCCGGAGCACTCCAGCACCAGGTCAATCCCCAATGCCCGCCAGGGCAGGCAATCTGGATTGGCCTCGGACAGGATGCTGATCGCATGGCCGTTGACGACCAGCTGGCCGTCGCGCTGTTCCACCGTGCCGGGGAAGCGGCCGTGGGTGGTGTCGTAGCGGGTCAGATAGGTGATGGTGTCCAGATCTGACAGCTCGTTGATCGCGACCACTTCCAGCGGCAGTGCCTCACCGCGTGCTTCACGTTCTACCAGCGCTCTCAGTACACACTGACCGATGCGTCCGTAGCCATTGATGGCCACTCGCAAGGGAGCGTTTCCCTGGCGTCGGGACGCCTTGTCTCCCTGGGGAGCGTCGGCGGTGGGCAGAGGCGGCTGGTGGTTCAAGGATGTCGTGTTCCGAGTGTTTTTCAGGGGGTCCATGGTAGCGCATCGCTTTGCTGGGCGGAGGGAGCGAAAGGCGCGCAAGCGCCTGATTTCTGGTTTTTTTCGTCTAAGGACACGTAGTCACACTACCCAACTGGCGGGGTTGTGTAGTCGCCGTCTGCGCTGTCTGTCGTGGGCATGATCGCCGGAGAATGACCGCTCATGCAGGATGAATCGTGTCATCAAGCCGCGACTCGTGTGAGCCACGTCGACTACAGGCGACAGCCGGTGACGCTTGAGGGCTCCCCGAGTGTCGCACAGACGAAAACGCCGCCGCTCCCAGCGGGAGGCGGCGGCGTCGATCTGCATCCACTCCGTCATCGACGGGGTGGGTCAGGCGGTGATCAGCCCAGCAGCTTGTTGGCGCGTTCGACCACGTTCTCGACCGTGAAGCCGAAGTGCTTGAACAGGTCGCCAGCCGGCGCAGATTCCCCGAAGGTCTCCATGCCGATGATGTCGCCGTTCAGGCCGACATACTTGAACCAGTAGTCACGATGACCGGCTTCGATCGCCACGCGCGCGGTGACGGAAGACGGCAGCACGGATTCGCGGTATTCCGCGTCCTGCGCATCGAACAGGTCGGTGGCCGGCATGGACACGACACGCACGGCGCGACCGGCGGCTTCCAGCTCGGCAGCGGCATCCATCGCCAGGCCGACTTCGGAGCCGGTGGCGATCAGGATCACTTCTGGCTGGCCGTTGGCGGCGTCCTTCAGCACGTAACCGCCACGGCTGATGTTGGCCAGCTGGGCCTTGTCGCGGTTCTGGTGCGGCAGGTTCTGACGCGACAGGATCAGCGCGGTCGGGCCGGAGTGACGCTTGATGGCCGCATCCCAGGCCGCCGCTGTCTCCACGGCATCCGCCGGACGCCAGGTGGACAGGTTCGGCGTGGTGCGCAGGCTGGTCAGCTGTTCGATCGGCTGGTGCGTCGGGCCATCTTCGCCCAGACCGATGGAGTCGTGGGTGAAGACGTAGACGGCCTGCTGACCCATCAGGGCGGCCATGCGAACGGCGTTGCGCATGTATTCCATGAAGATCAGGAAGGTCGCGCCGTACGGGATGAAACCGCCGTGCAGACCGGCGCCGTTCATGATCGCGCCCATGCCGAACTCACGCACACCGTAGTGCAGGTAGTTGCCGCTGAAGTCTTCGCGGGTGATCGCCTGGGCGCCCTTCCAGAAGGTCAGGTTGGACGGAGCCAGGTCGGCACTGCCGCCGAGCAGTTCCGGCAGCTGCGGGCCGAGCTGGTTCAGGCATTCGAAGGAGGCCTTGCGCGAGGCCGGGCTGTCGCCGGCGGCCTGGGCATCCTCGATCATCTTCTCGCTGGTCAGGGCGTGCGGCAGCTTGCCTTCCAGGCGACGGGTGAACTCGGCGGCCAGTTCCGGGTGTGCTTCGGCGTAACGGGCGAAGCGTGCATCCCAGTCGCTCTCGAGCTTGGCGCCGCGCTCGCTGGCGTCCCAGCCCTGATAGATGTCTTCCGGAACGTGGAAGGGCGCGTGGGTCCAGCCCAGCTTCTCGCGGGTGGCAGCGACTTCGTCGTCACCCAGCGGCGCGCCGTGGCAGGACTCGGTGCCTTCCTTGTTCGGGGAGCCGAAGCCGATCACGGTCTTGCAGATGATCAGGCTCGGCTTGTCGTCGTGGCTCTTGGCCAGCGCGATGGCGGCATTGATCTCTTCCGGCTTGTGGCCGTCGACGTTGGAGACGACGTGCCAGCCGTAGGACTCGAAACGCTTGGCGGTGTCATCGGTGAACCAGCCTTCGACTTCGCCATCGATGGAGATGCCGTTGTCGTCATACAGGGCGATCAGCTTGCCCAGACCCAGGGTGCCGGCCAGCGAGCCGACCTCGTGGGAGATGCCTTCCATCATGCAACCGTCACCCAGGAAGCACCAGGTGGTGTGGTCGACGACGGTGTGACCCGGACGGTTGAACTGCGCCGCCAGTGTCTTCTCGGCGATCGCCATGCCGACGGCATTGGCCAGACCCTGACCCAGCGGGCCGGTGGTGGTCTCGATGCCCGGCGCGTAGCCGTATTCCGGGTGACCGGCGGTCTTGGCGTGCAGCTGGCGGAAGTTCTGCAGGTCTTCAAGGCTCAGCTGATAACCCGAGAGGTGCAACAGGGAGTAGAGCAGCATGGAGCCATGGCCGTTGGACAGCACGAAGCGGTCACGATCGGCCCAGTTCGGGTTGGCCGGGTTGTGCTTGAGGTGGTCGTTCCAGAGCACTTCAGCGATGTCGGCCATGCCCATGGGGGCGCCGGGGTGGCCAGACTTGGCCTTCTGAACGGCGTCCATGGAAAGTGCACGGATGGCGTTGGCCAGGTCAAAACGGGAAGGCATGCAGTAGCTCCTCGCCTGCGGGCGTCAAGAGTGGGGCAATGAATCACGGCGTGCTGCGCCGGACGCTCAGTGCATCCCGAGAGCCAGGGCATGCTGCTGCCTGGGTCTCCTTCAGGACTGTGCGCCTGAAACAGTGCGCCGGAAAGGACAGTGCGTCGCGTGAACCTTGTACGCGCGGACTCGCGTCCGAGCGTGATCTCCGGGCGGGTATTGTCACCGAGATGACAGGGCGCGGCAAATCGCATCCGGGATGTGCGCTCGTCCAAAGGTGGCAACGGCTTATTACCCTGTGTGCAGCGCTTGTCGCAAAAAGGTCTCGATTGGACGGCTCCACGCGCCCCATTGCGCTAGGAACTCACATAAGTGGCGTGTAAACTCGCCCCCCCGAGGCTCAACCGCCCGTGTTGAGCTTCATCGTGCGCCGCAAGCGTGTTTCTACTCGGTCGTCAACGCAGTCTGCCGTCAGTGGCCGAATCATCCCCGCATCCGAAAAGAGGGTCGAGGACCAATGAGCGAATACTCACTCTTCACATCCGAGTCCGTGTCCGAAGGGCATCCGGACAAGATTGCCGACCAGATTTCCGACGCCGTGCTCGATGCCATCATCGCGCGCGACAAGCAGGCACGCGTCGCGTGCGAAACGCTCGTCAAGACAGGCGTTGCCATCGTGGCCGGTGAGATCTCCACCAGCGCGTGGGTGGATCTCGAGGAGCTGGTACGTCGTGTCATCACCGATATCGGCTATACCTCTTCCGACGTCGGCTTCGACGGCGAGACCTGTGGTGTCCTCAACCTGATCGGCAAGCAGAGCATCGATATCGCCCAGGGCGTCGATCGCACCAAGCCGGAAGATCAGGGCGCGGGCGATCAGGGCCTGATGTTCGGCTACGCCACCAACGAGACCGACTCCTTCATGCCGGCGCCGATCCACTACGCTCACCGTCTGGTGGAGCGTCAGGCGGAACTGCGCAAGAACGGCATGCTGCCGTGGCTGCGCCCGGATGCGAAGAGCCAGGTCACCTTCCGCTACGACGAAGCCGGCAAGCCGGTCGCCGTCGAAGCCGTCGTGCTGTCGACCCAGCATGACCCGGAAGTGTCCCAGGAAGACCTGCGCGCGATGGTCAAGCGTGAGATCATCGAGCAGGTGCTGCCGGCCGAGTGGCTGTCCGAGACCACCGAATACCACATCAACCCGACCGGCAACTTCGTCATCGGTGGCCCGGTGGGTGACTGTGGTCTGACGGGTCGCAAGATCATCGTCGACACCTACGGCGGCATGGCCCGTCACGGTGGTGGCGCCTTCTCAGGCAAGGACCCGTCCAAGGTCGACCGCAGCGCCGCCTATGCCGGTCGCTACGTGGCCAAGAACGTCGTCGCAAGCGGCCTGGCCGACAAGTGCGAGATCCAGGTCTCCTACGCCATCGGCGTCGCCGAGCCGACCTCCGTCTCGATCAACACCTTCGGCACCGGCAAGATCAGCGATGCCAAGATCGTCGAGCTGGTGCGCGAGCACTTCGACCTGCGTCCGTACGCCATCACTACCATGCTGGACCTGGCGCACCCGATGTATCAGCTGACCGCTGCCTACGGCCACTTCGGTCGTGAGCCGTTCGAGCACAGCTACAGCTGGACCGACGTGAGCGGCGAGCAGAAGACCGAAACCTTCACCGCCTTCCCGTGGGAAAAGACCGATCGTGCCGCTGGCCTCAAGGCTGCCGCTGGCCTGTAAATTCGCCAGCTCGACAGGCCTGGCAGGTGGCGGACGTCTCGCCCCTCGCTTTCGGCGCCATGACAAGAAAACCCGCCTCGGCGGGTTTTCTTGTCTCTGGCCCTCCTTCGGACAGCAACAGGAGAGATGCCCAGTGGCTGATCTACGCTATCTCAAGGGCTACGCCCCCGAGATCCAACAGCAGGCGAGTGAACTGATGGCGTCGGGCAAGACGGCAGCCTTCTTTCTCGGCAAGTATCCCGAGCCTCATCAGCTGCAGGGTGCGCGGGCGCTGAATGACTACACCATGGCGCTGAAGAATCGGTATCTGCGCAGCTCGGCGCCGATCAGCAAGGTGATCTACGACGACCGGATTCACGTCATCGACAATGCCCTGGGGCTGCACACCTTCGTGTCGCGGGTGCAGGGCAACAAGCTCAAGGCCAAGAACGAGATCCGTATCTCGTCGCTGTTCCGTCGGCTGCCGGAGCCACTGCTCAACATGATCGTGGTGCATGAGCTGGCGCATCTGCGCGAGAAGTCCCACGACAAGGCGTTCTACCGGCTCTGCTGTCACATGCAGCCGGAGTATCATCAACGTGAGTTCGAGCTGCGTCTCTATCTCTGCCACCGTGAACGCCACGGCGATCTCTGGTAGCCGCGCTCCGTTCTGGTAGCCATGAGCCGCTCTGGACAGTCACGCTCAGTTCAGACAGCCACGCGGCCGCTCACGCGACAGAAGAACTGGAAAGAATGACAAGGACGTCATGCCATCAGGGGTATCGGCGCCACTGCAAAGGACCGTTTTCGGATGCTCAATCTCGCTGCACTGTTCATCACCATCACTGCCGTGTGCATGTGGTTCAATCATCGCGTCCTGCGCCTGCCGCCGACCATCGGCGTGATGGCCATCGGCCTGGTGCTGTCGCTGGGCGTGATCGGGCTCGATCACTTCGCGGTGACCACCGTCGTGGCCGATACCGCGGAAGACTGGTTGGGCCGAATCAACTTCAACAGCCTGCTGATGGACGGCATGCTGTCCTTCTTGCTGTTCGCCGGCGCGCTGCACGTGGACCTCTCGCGCCTCAAGGCCTATCGGCGCTCCATCGGCCTGCTGGCCACGCTGGGCGTGCTGATCTCGACGCTGGTGATCGGCTCCGCCGCCTGGTGGCTGTTCCAGTGGGCCGGTATCGAGGTGCCCTACCTGTATTGCCTGGTGTTCGGTGCGCTGATCTCGCCCACCGACCCGATCGCCGTGCTCGGCATCATGCGCAGTGCCGGCGCGCCTGCCGACATGGAGATCCGCATCGTCGGCGAGTCGCTGTTCAATGATGGCGTGGCGGTGGTGCTGTTCACCGCACTGCTGAGTGCGGCGTCGGCCGGCAGCGGTGAGGTCGAGCTCGGCCACATGGGGCTCTTGTTCCTCGAGGAAGCCGGCGGCGGCATCCTGCTCGGGCTGGCGCTGGGTGCGCTGGTCTATCAGCTGATGCGCAGCATCGACCAGTATCAGGTCGAGGTGATGCTGAGTCTGGCGCTGGTACTGGGCGGCTATGCGCTGGCCTCGGCGCTGCACGTCTCGGGCCCCATCGCGATGGTGGTGGCGGGGCTGATCATCGGCAACATGGCGCGTGATGGCGCCATGTCCGACAACACTCGCCGCTATCTGGACGGCTTCTGGGAGTTGGTCGACGAGATTCTCAACGCGGTGCTGTTCGTGCTGATCGGCCTCGAACTGGTACTGATGCCGATCACGCTGACCTCGATCGGCATCGCGCTGGTGCTGGTGGCGGTGATCCTGCTCTCGCGCCTGGCGCTGATCGGTCTTCCGCTGAGCCTCTTGCGTCGCTGGTACACCTTCCGCCCCGGCACCACGCGCGTGCTCACCTGGGGTGGCCTGCGCGGCGGCATCTCGGTGGCGCTGGCACTGGCGATTCCCGAAGGCGACTTCCGCGAGCCGCTGGTGGTCACCACCTACATCATCGTGTTGTTCTCGATCCTCGTGCAGGGGCTGAGCATCGGCAAGCTGGTGACGGCGGTGGTCGGCGATCGCAGCCGCTCGGGAGAGTCGAACGACAAGCACTGAGTCAGAGTCGGCCAATGCAAACGCCCCTTCATTGGCAGCAGTGAGGGGGCGTTTTCGTTTCGGTCGCGAGGCGCCAGCCAAGGGCGGCTCGCCTGCGGGTCAAAGGGCCGCCAGGCCTCGGGCAAAGACGCCGCTGAGCGGCTTGGCCTCGCCGCCCGGTGCCGCGCGGGTGACGGCGGGCTGGCGCATCAATGTCAGCAGCAGGTCCCGTCCCGCCAGCAGCGGGTCGACCACCGGCAGACCGATATCCCGAGCGATGGCGTCGCGCAGCGGGCCCATCGCGGCGCAGCCCAGCACGATGCTGCCGGCACCGCTGGCCTTGGCCTGCTCACAGCTCTCAAGCAGCGCCTGCGGGGGAGTGCGCGCCTCTGAAAGCGCCAGTACCGGGACGTCACAGGCCAGCAGGGCCTTGCACAGCGGACGCATCGCATAGCGCTCCAGCAGCTGCTCGGACATCGGCAGCGTGCTGGTCATGCTGGTGACGATAGCAAAGGAGGGAGCCGCCAGCGTGGCCATGTGCATGGCGGCCTGGGCGATGCCGATCACCGGCACGGGGCTCAACTCACGTGCAGCCTCCAGGCCGGGGTCACCGAAGCAGGCCAGCAGATAGCCATCGGCGGGGGGCGTGTCCAGCAGGCCCTCACGATCACGGGCGATCAGATTCAGCAGCGCGACCACCGCCATGGCTTCCTCGACGGCCGTCTCGATGCTGGGGGCGCCATGCTCGGCGGTCAGTACCTCGAGCCGGACGTCATCCGCGAGCTGTCGTTGCAGCGAGTGCGCCATCTGCTGGCTCATCGTCTGGCTGGTGTTGGGATTGATGACCTTGAGGCGCAACATGGCGCGTGTCTCCTGTGATGGGCTCGGCTGGCAGGGTTGGGTGAGACGTTCGAGCAGAGTGGACAATACGCGAGCAGCATCCGTGCCAGTCCGGTGATACCCACTGCCGCAACGTTGGTTTCATCGTCAGCGCACTTCTGTGGTGCATATGGCTAATACAGCGGAAGTTGATGGTGCCCGATGTCTCAGGAGTCGCCACGTACATGGCGTTGCTGGCAGGGACGTCGTGCAGAGAGGGCCTTGGGAAAAACGCTGGAAGATTGAAAATCCGCAACAAGTGTTTCACTGGCACGCTTGTTGATAAGGGGAGGGTATGGCGAGGCATGCCGCCTCGTGACTGGCCGATGGCCCACAAGCCCCTCTGGAGACAACAATGACACCCCAGATTCCCCCTGATCTGAGCAACGCGAGCAAGCGGCTCATCAACGAGGACCTCGCCCCCTGCGAGCAGAACTGGAATTGGTACAACATCTTCTCGTTCTGGATGTCCGATGTGCACAGTGTCGGTGGCTACGTCTTCGCCGCCAGCCTGTTCACTCTGGGGCTGGCCAGCTGGCAGATTCTGGTCTCGATGCTGGTCGGCATTCTGGTGGTGCAGGTGTTCGCCAATCTGATCTCGCGACCCAGCCAGCAGACGGGGGTGCCCTTCCCGGTGGTATGCCGTCAGTCCTTCGGCATCTATGGTGCCAACATTCCGGCGATCATCCGCGGGCTGATCGCGGTGGTGTGGTACGGCATCCAGACGTATCTGGCGGCGCATGCCCTGATGCTGGTGCTGCTGCGTTACGTGCCGTCACTGGAAGGGTTGACCGAGACCCAGTTGTTCGGGCTCTCGCAGCTGGGCTGGTACTGCTTCCTGTTCATGTGGGTGCTGCAGGCACTGGTGTTCTGGTGGGGCATGAATGCGGTGCGCCGCTTCATCGATTTCGCCGGGCCAGCGGTCTATGTGGTGATGTTCGCGCTGGCGGGCTGGATCGTCTGGCAGGCCGGCTGGGACAACATCAGCTTCACCCTGGGCAGCAAGACGCTCTCGGGCAGCGACGCCCTGTGGCAGATGGTGATCGCCGCGGCTCTGGTGGCGGGCTACTTCGCCGGGCCGACGCTCAACTTCGGAGACTTCTCGCGCTACTGCGCTACTCCCGGTGATGTGAAGCGCGGCAATTTCTGGGGCCTGCCGGTCAACTTCCTGCTGTTTGCCGTCATCACCGTGGTGGTGGTGTCCGGCACCCAGCCCATCTTCGGCGAGATGCTGCATGACCCGATGGAGACCGTCGCCCGCATCGACAATGGTGTCGCGGCAGCGCTGGGTATCCTGACCCTGGTGCTGGCGACCATCGGTATCAACATCGTGGCCAACTTCGTGTCACCGGCGTTCGACTTCTCCAATGTGGCCCCGTCCCGCATCAGCTGGCGCATGGGCGGCATGCTGGCCGCCGTCGGCTCCATCTTCATCACGCCGTGGAATCTGTTCAACAATCCGGAAATCATCCAGTACACCGTGGGCATTCTCGCCGCGGCCATCGGCCCGGTGTATGGCGTGATCCTGTTCGATCACTATCTGGTCAACAAGGGCGGCATCAACACCCGGGCGTTGTTCACCGACAGCGCGCAGGGCGAATATTTCTTCGAGAAGGGCGTCAATGTCGCGGCGGTCAAGGCGCTGCTGGCCTCCTCGGCGGTGACGCTGGTCATCAGCTTCCTGCCGCTGGGTGACATCACCCACTTCACGCTGTTCATCGGCGGCCTGATGGCGGCAGGGCTGTATGGCCTCTTCTCGGGATATTGGCTGGGAGATGCCGCTTCCGCGCGCATCTATGTGCCTGCTGGTTCACGCGGCAAGGTCGTCTGACCGCAGGCGAAAGGCGCGAGTCACGTCGAGACGTTCAGGGCCCGTACCTTCCCGGTATCGGGCCCTGAGTGCATCTCGCCGCCAGGACACGTGGCAGTAGCGTTGGCGGGACGCGAGCCGACGGGATAGGGGGAGGCTGGCGGCAGGTGTAGCATGAGGCCATGCCCCAGCTTTCCGAGAGGACGTGCCGTGTCGTTCCATGATCACCTCATGCCATGCAGTGAGATGGAGGATGAGGAGTCTCGCCATTATCGGGCGCGACTCAATCATACCTTCGTGCTGTTCGCGATGGCGGGTCTGGCGTGCTTTCTGCTGTTCGACTACTTCCAGGTCCCTGACGCCTGGCCGACCCTGTGGCTCGGGCGCTTCCTGCTTCTCGGTGTCTGTGTGCTGTGTGTGACGCTACTGCGTCGCCAGCCACGTCGGCCCGACGATATCGCATTGCTCGGCGCCGTCTGCGCCAATCTGTATTTCTGCTTCGGCGCGACGATGATCCAGGATGCCATCACGCTATCGCTGTGGAACCTGAGCTTCTCGACCTCCATGCTGATCGCCATGCCGGCGTGGCTGGTGTGGGGCTGGCGGTACCAGCTGGTCAGTAGTCTGCCGTTGATACTGGGCTATCTGCCGCTCTTTCTATGGCTGAGCCCGCTCTCGCTCAAGGACCTTGCCGGCGCGGGAGGTGCCTATATGATCGCGACGATGATCATGGCGCCGGCGCTGGCGCACGCCCGCAGCTCCACCTTCCTGCGTACCGTCAAGCTGCGCCGGGCACTGGAGGTGCGCAACGCCGAGCTCAGCCACATGAATCAGCAGCTGCTCACGCAGCAGCATGAGCTGGAATACCGTGCCAATCACGATCTGCTGACGGGGCTGCCCAATCGCCGTTTCGGCTTCGATTTTCTCGAGCGGATGCTGGCCGAGAGCACGAGCACCCGGCAATGCATGTCGATCCTGTTCGTGGATGTCGACCGCCTGAAGCACGTCAACGACAGTTTCGGGCACGCCGAGGGTGATCGCCTGATCCAGCTGGTGGCCCGGAGTGTCGGCCTGGCGGCCGGTGAAGACGGGCTGGCATGCCGCCTGGGCGGCGATGAATTTCTGGTCGTGATGCCCGGTGCCTGTGATATGGCCAGCCAGCAGGCGACGACCCAGCTGATGCGCCATCTTCAGGAGCAACGCCTGCAGCAGCAAATCCCCTTCCCGGTCGAGGTCAGCATCGGCCGCGTCACCCACGACCCGGTATTGCAGGGCGATGTGGATGTCGATGATCTGATCCATATCGCGGATGACCGCATGTATCGTCAGAAGCGCGCTCGGCGGCGAGCCATGGCGGGGGCCAACGATCCTCAGGCGTGAGAAAGCCCGCGATCTTTCCTTCTGCCATGTTGCAAGTGATTGATGGCATTGGCTGTCATCGCTTTTTCATGTCGCTGTTACGGGTATGTCATCGCCTCCCCTCAGTCTTGCTGGGCAACGACAGGGGCCATCTGGGCCTCGCCTGTCGATTTTGCCTGGCAACCCGGAGGTGACTGACATGACCGCTTTGCAATCGGCTCCCCGTGCTGAAATGCCGCCTGCTCCCGACGCTCTCGGTCAGGTTCGCACGCTGTTCATCTCCGATGTGCATCTGGGAACTCCGGACTGCCAGGCGGCGCTGCTTGCAAGGCTGCTGCGCCGCGTGCGTCCCGAACGCCTGTATCTGGTCGGCGATATCGTCGACCTGCTGGCGATGCGCAAGCGTGCAGTGCTCGACAAGGACCAGCAGGCGCTGGTGGCGCGGGTGCTGCGTCTGGCGCGCAGCGGCTGCGAGGTCATCTACATTCCCGGCAATCATGATGCCGCCTTCCGTCGCCTGTGTGGTCTGAAGCTGCACAACGTGAGCATCGAGCGGCGTGCGATCCATACCACCAGCAGTGGTCGTCGCCTGCTGGTCTCCCATGGCGATGAATTCGACACCCATGTGCGCATCGCACCGTGGCTGCTCAAGCTGGGCGATGGCATGCACGGCTTCATCCTGTCGCTCAATCGCTGGTGCAACCGCGCGCGTGGCATGTTCGGGCTGCCGTACTGGTCGCTGGCCAGTGCGCTCAAGCGTCGTAGCGGCACCGCCCAGCGCTATGTGGCCCAGTTCGAGGAAGCCGCCATGCGCCAGGCGCGTCTCGAAGGGCTGGATGGCTATGTCGGGGGGCATATCCACCAGGCGGGCTTCCGGGTCGAGGAAGGCGTGCTCTATTGCAACGACGGCGACTGGGTCGAGCACTGCACCGCGCTGGCGGAAGATGCCGAAGGCGCGCTGCACCTGATCGACTGGCAGGGTCAGATCCTCGAGACGGCGCCGCGCCATCTGATGCCGCGTCCGGCGCCGGCCGCGACGCCCGATGCCGTCACGCCCGAGATGGCTGGCGCCTGAGCCTCACCCCAGGCCGCTGATCGCCAGCATCCATGACAGATACAGCGGGATGATCAGCGGCGCCGCCAGGGTGGTCAGCATCACCGCGATCGCGCCCTTGGCCGGCTGGATATTCAGTTCGATGGCCAGCACGACCACATTGGCGGCCATCGGCACCACGCCCAGCAGCAGCAACACCTGCGCCAGCACCGGGTCGAGGGCGAACAGGCTGCCCAGCAGCATCACGCTGCCCAGACTCAGCAGCGGCCACATCACGAAGCGCAGGCCGGTTGCCGCGAGAATGAAGCGCGGGTCGATCTCGCGCAGGCTGACACCGCCCAGCGTCATGCCGATGATCATCATGCCCAGCACCGTGTAGCTGTACTTGAAGTAGTCGAGTCCCTCCATCACCGCCCCCGGTACCTCGAGCCCCAGCGTCCCCACCAGCAGAGCGGCCAGAAAGGCGTAGATCAGCGGCAGACGCACGATCTTGACCAGACTCTGGCGCATCGAGAACTGCCCGCGCGCACTGACGTAGAAGCCCAGCGTGAACTCATACAGCGTGATGCCGAGCAGGCAGAACAGGTACTGGGTCACGCCTTCCGGCGGCAGCAACAGCATCGCGACCGGCAGGCCGAAGTAGCCGGTATTGCCGGTGCCCGAGGAGAAGGCGAGCAGGGCGGCTTCCTGCGGCGGAAAGAACTTCGCGGCCAGCGGGCGCACCAGCAGGCAGATGCTGCTGGCCAGCGAGAACAGTCCCAGCGTCAGGCCCAGATCACTCAGCGATGGCTCGCCGAGCACCAGCCCGCGGAAGAAGGTCAGCGGCGCGATCACGTAGATCAGCAAGGTGGCGATGGGGCGCGGGTCGATCGCGAGGCGGCGTGCACAGAGGGCGCCGAGGGCGACGAAGGTGATCAACATCCAGAGCGGTTGCTGCAGATCGATGTGGTCCATCACGGTTCCTTGTGAAGCGTCATTGTCCTTTTGGCTCATCATGCCGTGTGGCCCCTGTCAGCGTCATCCCATGAATGTCGCGCATTGCGCCTTTCCTTGATCCGGCTGCGGATCGCGTGGTTGCGCGCGGGGTGAGGGGGCAGGACTGAGGGGCAGGACGCCACTGTCGGCAATGGTTATAAACACGCACTTTCTTATATGAATGGTATTGAAGTTGAGGCGAAAACCTTTCATTGGCCGGGGTCGGCGGCGGCGGTCAGAATGCTCGACATGCAGTACAGGGGCGGTGGCGTGACGCGCCGGACGTGTATTGCTGCACGCACACCGCGAAGTGTGCGGCGATAACGACATCAATGCCGGACACGACGACCACGAGGGCCGCCCCATGAGTGCAAGCGAACATCCGTCAGGGATCAGCTTCGAATTCTTTCCGCCGAATACCGAGGCCGGGCGTGAAAAGCTCAAGGGGGTTCGCGATCAGCTGGCGGCGCTGGAGCCGGAGTTCTTCTCCGTCACCTATGGCGCGGGCGGCTCCACGCGTGAGCGTACCTTCAACACCGTGCAGTCGGTCAGCGCCAGCGGCATCTGTACCGCGCCGCACCTGTCGTGTGTCGGCAGTGACCGCGGCGAGCTGCGCGAGATCCTGGCGCAATATCGCGAGCAGGGCGTCAAGCGCCTGGTGGCGTTGCGCGGGGACCTGCCCTCCGGGATGGGCTCGCGCAGCGAGCTGCGTTACGCCAACGAGCTGGTCGAGTTCGTGCGCGAGGAGACCGGCGATCACTTCGAGATCGCGGTGGCGGCCTATCCGGAGTGCCATCCGCAGGCCGACAACTACCACAGCGATCTCGAGAACTTCGCGCGCAAGATGCAGGCCGGCGCCGATATCGCCATCACCCAGTACTTCTTCAATGCCGATGCCTACTTCCATTTCGTGGAGCGCGCGCGTGCCGCCGGCATCGAGCAGCCGATCATCCCGGGGATCATGCCGATCACCAACTACACCAGGCTGGCGCGTTTCTCCGATTCCTGCGGGGCGGACATCCCGCGCTGGCTACGCCGGCAGCTCGAGAGCTACGGCGATGACAGCGAGAGCCTCCAGGCCTTCGGCACCGAGGTGATCTCGCGCATGAGTCAGCGTCTGCTGGATGGCGGCGCGCCGGGCCTGCACTTCTATACTCTCAATCAGGCCGAGCCGTGTCTCAAGGTGCTGGAAAATCTGGGGATCTCTTCTCGTTGAGTCATGCGTTCCGAGCGTGCGCGACAAGTAATTGGCACAGCGGCATTGAATGTGGCGTCGCTCGCCCTGAGGTCTGACGGGTAGCCGCTTGTGACAGCGGCCCGCAAGCCACTCAAGGCGTCGGCAGTGACGCCGGCCTCAGTGATGGAGAGATTGCTCATGAATCACGAGACACAGCACACGGCATCCTTTACGACCTCGTCCAGAAAGTCCCTCAAGACCGCCGCGACGGTGGCGCTCGGCGCCTGGTTGTTCGGCGGCGTCGCCCAGGCCGCCACCGAGGTGGAAATGCATCGCGTCAGCAGTGATGGCGTCGGTGAGTCCGTCGGCAGTGTCATGGCCGAGGATACCGATGATGGTCTGCTGCTGACGCCGAAGATCGAGGGGCTCGAGAGCGGCATCCACGGCTTCCACCTGCATGCCAATGCCAGCTGCGAACCGGCCGAGAAGGAGGGCGAGACCGTCGCCGCGGCCGCGGCAGGTAGCCACTTCGATCCAGAAGAGACCGGCACCCACCAGGGCCCCTACGGTGATGGCCATCTCGGTGACCTTCCGGCACTGAGCGTCGATGCCGATGGCAAGATCGCGCTGCCGGTGCTGGCACCGCGCCTCAAGGAAAGCGATCTCAGCGGCCATGCGCTGATGATCCACTCCGGTGGTGACAACTACACCGATACGCCCAAGCTGGGCGGTGGCGGCTCGCGCGTTGCCTGCGGTGTGGTCGACTGAACGATGGTCGATTGAACGGTGATCGAAATATCTGCGGTAGTCTGGTCTGTGGTCGATTGATCATCCTGCCGAGATGACATGAAAAAGCCCCGCCAATTGGCGGGGCTTTTTCATGTCGCAGCGCTACAGCAGATGTCAGTGCAGCTTGCCTGGGTCCAGAATGCGCACCGGCTGAACCTCATCGCTCGCCGGCGTCTCGCGGGGGTCGCTCACGCGCGTGGAAATCTCGGCGAGGGTCGGCGGTTCCTCGATGGCTTGCTGTTCGAAGAAGTCGCAGGACACGCAGTCACGGTAGCGGGTCTCGTTCTGCTCCCAGGTGCGCAGGCGGTCCATTGCTCCGCAGCGCGGGCAGACGGCACCGGCGATGAAGCGCTTGATGGTAGACATGGTGCCTCCAGTCAGGGTCAGGGTAGGTCTGGCAATCCCGCCTCGGGCGGATGATGCGCCATATGATACGCCCCCGACCGGTAAAGGTCAGGGGCGCATGGTCAGCAGCTCGTGGTCAGGCTTGCGCCATCACGAGACGGGGCGAGGTCAGGCCGCCTGGGCACCGATGCCGGAGTGACGCAGCAGGGCATCGACCTGCGGGTCACGGCCACGGAAGGCGCGGAACAGCTCGGCGGCGTCACGCGAGCCACCACGAGCCAGTACCTCGTCACGGAAGCGTTGGCCGGTGGCGGTATCGAAGACCGCGCTTTCCTCGAAGGCACTGAAGGCGTCCGCCGATAGCACCTCGGCCCACTTGTAGCTGTAGTAACCCGCGGCGTACCCGCCGGCGAAGATATGGCTGAAGCCATTCTGGAAGCGGTTGAACTCGACCGCCGGCACCACGGCGACCTTGCTGCGCACCTCGTCGAGCAGTGCCTGGACATCGCTGGCCGACGGCTTGTCGAGCTCATGATGCAGGCGGAAGTCGAATAGCGAGAACTCCAGCTGGCGGACCATGGTCATCGCCGCCTGGAAGTTGCGGGCTGCCTGCAGGCGCTCGAGCATGTCATCGGGCAGGCGCTCGCCGGTGTCGACGTGACGTGCGATCAGATCCAGCCCTTCACGCTCGTAGCAGAAGTTCTCCATGAACTGGCTGGGCAGCTCGACGGCATCCCAGGCCACGCCGTTGATGCCGGAGACTTCGGCGACTTCCTGACGGGTCAGCATGTGATGCAGGCCGTGACCGAACTCGTGGAACAGCGTGACCACTTCATCGTGGGTCAGCAGCGCCGGGCGATCGCCCACCGGGCGGGTGAAGTTGCAGGTCAGGTAGGCGACCGGCAACTGCAGGCTGCCATCCTCGCGGCGGCGACGGACGCGGCACTCATCCATCCAGGCACCGCCTCGCTTGCCTTCACGCGCGTAGAGGTCGAGATAGAAGCCGGCGATCGGGGTGTCATTCTCGATCACCTCGTAGTAGCTGACGTCCTCGTGCCAGACCGGCACTTCGCGCTGTTTGAAGGTGATGCCGTAGAGGCGGTTGACGACCTCGAACAGCCCGTCGATGGCCTGCGGCGCCGGGAAGTAGGGGCGCAGCTGCTCCTGATTGATCGCGTAGCGCGACTCGCGCAGCTTCTCGCTGGCGTAGCCGACATCCCACGGCTGCAGGTCGTCGATACCGAGGCTCTCGGTGGCGTAGGCCGCCAGCTCGTTGAACTCTTCACGCGCCTGCGGCACGGCGCGGGTGGCGAGGTCATCCAGGAAGGCGATGACCTGCGCCGGCGAGTCGGCCATCTTGGTCGCCAGCGACAGCGAGGCGTAGTCGTCGAAGCCGATCAGCGCGGCCAGCTCCTGACGCAGGGCCAGAATCTCCTCGATCACCGGACCGTTGTCGAACTCACCGGCGTTGGGACCCTTCTCCGAGGCGCGCGTGACGAAAGCGGTGTAGACCTCCTCGCGCAGCTCGCGGTTGTCGGCATAGCTGAGTACCGGGAAGAAGCTCGGGAAGTCCAGGGTGATGCGATAGCCTTCCAGGCCCTTGGCTTCGGCATTGGCCTTGAGCGCTTCAAGGCCGCTTTCCGGTACGCCCGCCAGCGCCTCTTCGCCGACATCCTTGTGCCAGGCCTGGGTGGCATCCAGCACATGGTTGGAGAAGGTGTTGGAGAGCTCGGACAGGCGCGCCTGGATCTCGCCGTAGCGCTGCTTCTTGTCTTGCGGCAGGTCGACACCGGCGAGGCGGAAGTCGCGCAGGCTGTTGGTGATCGCCTTCTGCTGGGCTTCATCGAGGCTTGCGAACTCATCGCTGTCCGCGAGGCGCTGATAGGCCGCGGCCAGGTCGCTGTTCTGGCCCACCCAGGTGGAGTAGGCCGACAGCTTGGCGAGACAGGCCTGATAGGCCTCGCGCAGCTTGGGCGAGTTCATGGTCGAGTTGAGGTGCGAGACCGGCGACCAGGCCTGGCTCAGGCGATCACCCAGCGCTTCCAGCGGCGCGGCGAAGTTGTCCCAGCGCGTGTCATCGCGGGTGGCCTCGATCAGGCGTTCGATCTCCTGCTGGTTGTGCTCCAGCAGTTCGCTGATCGCGTCCTCGACGTGCTCGGCCTTGAGGGTGTCGAAGGGGGGCAGGGTGTTGCGTTCCAGCAGGGGATTGATCGACATCATGTACCTCGCGTCATTCGGGTGGGCGGCAGCGGTGAGCGGTAAAGGAGAACTTGCGCATCAATAGCGCCGTGAAAACGGCGTCACCGCTGCCGCGGGGATACCTAGAATGTGAGGCCTCGGCGCGTGTTATTCAATCTATCGCCTCGATAGGCGGGCGTTGCCACGCGCATGTCGCATTGGCCGAGGCCGGTACGGCTGCTATCTTGCTGGCCTTGGCCCCTGAGTGGGGCCCGTATCCTTCCCCGTACCGAGACCACGAGAGCAGACATGAGCGAAACCACCGAACGCTGGGGCAGTCGCCGAGCCTTCATTCTGGCCGTGACCGGCGCCGCCGTCGGGCTGGGCAATATCTGGCGCTTCCCCTATATGACCGGTGAGAACGGCGGTTCGGCATTTCTGCTGCTGTATATCGGCTTCGTGCTGTTGCTGGGGCTGCCGGTGATGATGGCCGAGATCATGATCGGGCGCGCCGGACGCCGCGGACCGATGCAGGCGCTGGCCCATCTGGCCGTCAGCGGTGGCCGCACCCCGCACTGGCGCTGGCTGGGACTGTTCGGCGCCATCACCATGTTCTTCATCCTGTCGTTCTATTCGGTGGTGTCGGGCTGGTCGATCGAGTATCTGGTCGATTCGCTGAAGGGTGACTTCAGCGGCATGAGCCCGCCGGAGATCGGCGCTTCCTTCGGTGCCTTCCTGGAAGACCCGGTCACGATGACCTTCAACCACACCGTCTTCATGCTGATGACGATGAGCGTGGTGGCCGCCGGCATCTCTTCCGGGCTCGAGCGCCTCAACAACCTGATGATGCCGCTGCTCTACGTGCTGTTGCTGGCGCTGGCCGGTTACAGCATCAGCACGCCCGGCTTCGGCCCCGCGCTGAGCTGGCTGTTCATGCCCAACCCGAGTGCCATCACGCTGGACGTGATGCTCAATGCCATGGGGCATGCCTTCTTCACTCTGGCGGTCGGTGCCTGTGCCCTGATGGCCTACGGCGCCTACATGCCGGAGCGCCAGAGCCTGCCGACGGCCGCGATCGCCGTGGCGGCGCTGGATATCGGTGTGGCGCTGCTGGCGGGTATCGCCATCTTCGCGGCGGTCTTCAGCCAGGGCATGGACCCGGCCTCCGGCCCCGGCCTGATGTTCGTCAGCCTGCCGATCGCCTTCGCCAATCTGCCGGGTGGCAGCGTGCTGCTGGCGCTGTTCTTCCTGCTGTTGTTGCTGGCGACCTGGACCAGCTCGATCAACATCGCCGAGCCCATCGTCGAGGTGCTGGAGGGCTGGGGTCTCAAGCGTCGCCACGCGGCGCTGGTGGTCGGTGTCTCGGTGTGGGCGATGGGGCTGTTGTCGGTGCTGTCCTTCTCGAGCCTCAAGGACGTGCACGTGCTGGGCGAGATGAATGTCTTCGATGCGGTGACGACGATTCCGCCGGACTTCTTCCTGCCGATCGGCGGGCTGCTGATCGCCATCTTCGCGGCCTGGGTGATGCCGCAGAATCGTGCGCTGGCAGGCCTCGGCACCTCGCGTGGCTTCTTCCGCACCTGGCGTTGGGTGCTGCGCTGGATCTCGATTCCGCTGGTCGTCGTCGTGCTGGGCTGGAGCTTCTTCAAGTAAGCGCGCTTGCGTAATCGGTACGTGAATCTTGCGTTGAGTCAGCGCACGGCGCGGCGCGGTGCGCGGGGCATGTTGAGCCGGCAAGCGGGGCGTCGGGACGGGGTGTCGAAAACATCGCAACGCGAGTCAGGCCGTTGCGCTATTGGCATCCCGGTGTTTGGCGCAGTAGGCTGGTTGCCTAATTCAGGAGGTAAGGCATGAGCATTAGATCCTTCAAGGGCCTGACGCCGCGACTGGGCGAGCGGGTTTTCGTCGATCCGGCCAGTGTGGTGCTGGGTGATGTCGCCCTCGGGGATGACAGCTCGGTATGGCCGCTGGCGGTGATTCGCGGCGACATGCACCGTATCCGCATCGGCGCGCGCACCAGCGTGCAGGATGGCGCGGTACTGCATATCACCCACGCCAGTGATTTCAATCCGGGCGGCTATCCGCTGGAAATCGGTGATGACGTCACCATCGGTCACAAGGCCGTGTTGCATGGCTGCACCATTCACGACCGCGTGCTGGTCGGCATGGGCGCCATCGTGATGGACGGCGTGGTGGTGGAAGATGAAGTCATCATCGCGGCCGGTGCGCTGGTGCCGCCGGGCAAGCGTCTCGAGGGTGGGCATGTGTATGCCGGCAACCCGGCCAAGGCGCTGCGCCCGATCAAGGACAGTGAGCGTGAGTTCTTCACCTATTCGGCGGTGAACTACGTCAAGCTGAAGGATCAGCATCTGGCCGAAGACTACGCTGACTGAACCTCCATTGCGGAGATTGGCAGACGCAGCAATGATCACTCCCCCGTCGGCTCAGGCCGGTGGGGGAGTGCTCGTTTCAGGGCCGGATTTGCCGCAAGCCAGGGTCGGTTTTTCACAAGATCCAGAAGGCAGAGGTGGCAGTGGTGCGCACAAACCAGGACAAGCCATTGTTTTTCATGAAATGCTTGCGTCATAATCTGGACGTATATCCAGTGCCAGCGTGTGGCGTCTGGTCCAGTGACATCGTCGAGGGCTCGCGACCCGTATTTCATGGCCAATTTTCGTACCCATATCACCGTAGCGGCCTTCGCCGGCGGCATCGTCGCGGCGGCGGGCTGGCAGGGCGGCCTGTGGTCGCTGGCGGAGGGGGTTCCGCTGGCGAGCCTGACCACCTTCGGCGGTATCCTGCCGGATATCGACTCCGACAACTCGCGCGCCATCCGTATCCTGTTCACGCTGTTTGCGGTACTGGCGACCATGGCCTGCGTGCTGTTGCTGCAGGACCGCCTGCTGGCAGGGCCGCTGATGATGGCGGGCGGCGCCACCTATCTGGGCGTGCGCTATGTGGCCAGCGCCATCTTCAAGCGCTTCACCGTCCATCGCGGTATCTGGCACTCGCTGCTGGCGTCACTGCTGTGCTCGCTGGGCGTGACGGCTGCCAGCCTGCATGTGCTGGGCCAGAGTGAAGAGCAGGCCTGGTGGCAGGGTGCGGCCCTGTTGTTCGGCGCCATGATCCACCTGCTGCTCGATGAGATGTACAGCGTCGACATGGTCGGGGCACGCCTGAAACGCAGCTTCGGCACCGCCTTCAAGCTGTTCGATTATCGTGAGCCGGGCAACTCGCTGGCGATGGTGGCGGTGATTGCCGCCATGACGCCCTGGCTGCCACCATTGTCGGTACTGGTGGACATCATGCACCTGCAGGGGCCGCTGTCCGTGTTTGGTGCAGGCCTGTCACGGCTGATGGCCGGCGTCTGATGCCGTCTGGCTGAAGGCCGGCGCGAATCTCCGTTGCGATGCCTTGGTTGTGATGCCTTGGTTGTGATGCATCAGGCACGATAGGGCTCGGCGCTCAGGCCGTGCTTCTTGAGCTTGTCGTAGAGCGTCTTGCGCGGCAGTCCCAGCTGTTCGCAGGCCATCACCACCTGACCTTTGCTGGCCGCCAGGGCCTCGCGAATCAGCGCGGCTTCGAACGCCTCCATGCGCTGCGGCAGCGATTGCGCCTGCGTGGCTGCCTTCACGTTGTACTCCAGTTCCCCCAGCTCGCCTGAGTCCCTCGGTTCGCCTGATGCATCCCGCTCGCCCATGCCGGCGGTGATGCCTTCTCTGACCGCCTCTCTTGCGGCTTCCGTGCTGTTCACGGCCGGGCCACTCGTGCCCGCGGTGAGCGGTCGCCCTTCCGCCATGCTGTCGCCGATGTTGCCCTCCAGCCCGCCCAGCAGCACATGGCGTTCCGCACAGTTTCTCAGCTCACGCACGTTGCCCGGCCAGTCATGCGCCAGCAGCGCCTGCAGGGTGGTGGCATCCAGCGGCGGGACTTCCAGACTGGTGCGTTCACTGGCCAGAATCGCGAAGTGCCGAAACAGCTGCAGGATATCCTCGGCATGCTCGCGCAGTGGCGGCAGATACAGCGTGACCACGTTCAGGCGGTAGTAGAGGTCTTCGCGAAACTCGCCGGCGCTGGCCGCTTCACGCAGATCCCGCTTGGTGGCGGCGATGACGCGGATATCGATGGGGCGTGGCGTATTGCTGCCGAGCCGCTCGATGCTGCGCTCCTGCAGCACCCGCAACAGCTTGATCTGCAACGACATCGGCATCGATTCGATCTCATCGAGAAACAGGGTGCCGCCGTCGGCGTGTTCCAGCTTGCCGATGCGGCGCTCGCTGGCACCGGTGAAGGCGCCTTTCTCATGGCCGAACAGTTCCGACTCGATCAACGTCTCCGGCATGCCGCCACAGTTGAGCGCCACGAAGGGCTTGCTGGCGCGGGCGCTGCGCTCGTGCAGGCAGCGGGCGACACGGTCCTTGCCGGCGCCGGTCTCGCCATACAGCAGGGTGTCGGCATCGACCACCGCCAGGCGTGATACCTGGGCATCCAGGCGCTGCATGATGTCACTGCTGCCGACCAGCCTGGGGCCGGCGCTGTTGCGCTGGGTATCCAGCTGTTCGCGCAGCGAGCGGTTCTCCAGCGCCAGCCGGCGAGCGGCCACCGCACGCCGCACGCCATCGAGCATGCGCTCGCGATCGAAGGGCTTCTCGATGAAATCCCAGGCACCGGCCTGCATGGCCGCGACGGCGGTATCGATGTCGCCATGCCCCGTCATCACGATCACCGGCAGCTCGTCATCCACGGCATGCGTCGCGTGCAGCAGGCTCAGGCCATCCATGCCCGGCATGCGAATGTCCGTGACCACCACACCTTCGAAGGGCGCTTCGGCGCGCAGGATCGCCAGTGCCTGCTCGGCACTGGCCAGCGGGCGAGTGCGGTAATCGGCCAGCATCAGGCTCTGGCTCAGGCTGTCGCGCAGGTGCGGTTCGTCATCCACCACCAGCACCTGCATGTCGGTATTCGTGACGTCGCTCATGACGGCTCCTGTGAATGGTTGGCGGTGGGTGGCATCGGGGGTTGTGAGGGCGACGGCTGATGTGAGGGCGTCGCAAGTGAGTGTATCGAGAGTGCCGGCAGCGTCAGCCGGAACAGTGCGCCACCCAGCGGCGAGGGATGCGCCTCGAGGGTGCCGCCGAGGTCGGCGACGATACGCGCGCTGATCGATAGCCCCAGCCCGAGCCCCTGGCCGTCGGCGCGCTGGGTATAGAAAGGTTCGAACACGCGCACCAGTTGCGATGGCTCAAGGCCGGGGCCGTTGTCGTGGACTTCCAGCACGACCTGATTGCCGGCGCTGCCCGCTTGCTCATGCAGGTTGAGCTGGATGCTGGGGGGCTCCGTGCGCTCGGGGGGCATGTCGGCAAGCGCATCCAGTGCATTGCCGATCAGGTTGACCAACACCTGCTCCAGACGTACCGGCTCGGCGCGCACCCGGTCAAGCTTTGGACTCGCTTCGCGAATGAGGGCCACGCCGAGTGCCTCGCAACGTGCATGCAGCAGGCGCAGGGCGTAGTCGAGGCTGGTGGTGAGATCGATGGCTTCCAGGCGGTCACCGCTCTTGCGTGAGAACTGACGCAGCTGCGCGCTGATCTCGCCCATGCGCTGGGTCAGCTCGGTGATCTGGCGCAGGTTGCTCTCGACCTGGGAGGTCTGGGCGCGGGCGAGGAAGGCGGTCGCGTTCTCGGCATAGGCGCGGATGGCGGCCAATGGCTGATTGAGTTCGTGATTGATGCCGGCGGCCAGTTCCCCCAGTACCGCCAGCTTGGCGGTCTGGATCAATTCATCACGCGTCTCGCGCAGCTCGCGTTCGGCGCGGGTGCGCTCCTCGACTTCGGCACTCAGGCGCGTGTTGCTGGCGGCGAGGTCGCGGGTGCGTTCGACCACCCGTTGCTCGAAGGCATCGCGTGCCTGGGCGAGCTGTTCGGCCTGGGCACGGCGTTCGCTGACATCGAAGACCGTGACCAGCCAGCGCGGACCGTTGGGGCTGGGCAGCGGAGAGCAGGAAAGCTCCAGTGGCACCGCGACACCCTCGCGCAGGCCATGCACTTCCAGTGGGCCGACGGAGCGGGCCTGGGTCAGGCGGTCCAGCAGGTGGCGCTCGGCCGGCAGGAACAGCTCGCGCAGATCACGCCCTTCGCGGGCGCTGGGCTGGCGGGGTGAGTCGTCCGGTGAGGCATCGGCACTCAAGGGCGAGCCGAACAGCGCGATGGCCGTCGGATTGAGATACACCAGCCGGACCCGCTCATCGAGGATGCACAGGCCAGCCTGAGTGCGGTCGATGATGCCGCGCACCCGTTGCTGGCTACTGGCGAGATTCTGGCGCTCGCGCTCGGCAAACAGGCGACGCTCACGCAGGATGCGCAGTCGCTGCCAGCCCAGCCCTGCCAGCAGACACAGCAAGGCATAGCCACCGGCCGCGAGTCCGGCCGCTTGCCAGATACCGCTGCGCAGCGGTGCCAGTGGCTTGAGCACATGCAGGCGCCAGCCGATGTCCGGCAGTGGCTGGGACAGGCTCAGCCAGGCGTGCTGCCAGAGATCCCCCGGTGTCAGCTGCAACAGCTCGATGGAGGTCGTGTCTCGGCGCGACTCAAAGGACGAGCCCAGCAGCTCCGGTAGCGCCTCGCGGTGATGCAGGCGCAGCGGGCGCAGGCGCTGATTGGCATAGCGCTGGGTGTCGAGCAGCCGGTTGCGTGTCTCCTCGCTGAGTGGCTCCAGCGTGCGCAATACCCGCTGCGCCTGGCTGGCGATGAAGATCACGCCATGCGGATCAGTGACCATGATGTCGGCATTCTGGTCGAGCCACGCCGCCTCCAGCGCCTCTATCTGCACCTTGACCACGGCCACGCCACGTCGGCCCTGCGGGCTGGTGACGGCAGCGCTGAAGAAGTAACCGCGCTCACCGGAGCTGGTGCCCAGCCCGTAGAAGCGCCCCTCGCCGCCGTTGATGGCGTCTTGCCAGTAGGGGCGGAAGCGATAGTTCTGGCCGATGAAGGTATTGGCGGAACGCCAGTTGCTGGCGGCGATGGTCGTGCCGGTGTCATCGACCAGATAGAGGTCCGAGATGCCGGCCAGCTCACGCATGCGGTCCAGTCGCTGATTGAGTGCCACTTCCGCGCTGGGGTCTTCTGGGTGATCGAGAAAGTCGCGCAGCTGGCCATTCTCTGCCACCAGTCTGGGCAGATAGGCGTGGCGATTCAGCTGTCCGCGCAGGCTGGCGGCGGTCAGACGCAGTTCGTTGTCTGCCTCATGCCCCAGGCGCTCCAGACCCTGGCTGCGCGCCATCGAGACCGCCTGCCACACGCACAGCATCAGCCCCAGCGGTAGCGCGACCGCCAGTACGAGACGCCACAGCTGGGGCAGGCGCGTGTCCTTCATCGGCAAGCCTTCATGTTAAGGCCCTCATCTCAAGCACTGCATATCCGGATCTTCATATTCAGCCAGAGCGTCATGACGGAGTGTCATGAGTCATCCGGCGCCGCCTGGGCACGGCGCAAGGCGCGCTGGGCACGAGTCTCGGCGCGTTCCAGTTCCAGCAGCGAATCCTCGACGAATACCAGATGCTCATGGGCGGCGTTGCGTGCATCTTCGGCGCGGCCTTCCATGATCGCCTCGAACAGGCTGCGGTGTTGCTGGATCAGGCGCGGGCGTGATTCCGGCTTCTCGAACAGGTGGCGCAGGTTGGCCACGATGCTCTTCTCCAGCAACTGGAACAGGCTGCGCATCGAGTGCAGCAGCACCACGTTGTGCGCGGCATCGGCGATGGCGAGGTGGAAGGCGGCATCGGCACCGGCCTCGCGCTCCGGGTCACGTCCCTCGAAGCTCTTCTCCAGGTCCTCGAAGCGCTGGCGAAGCATTGCCTTGTCGGCAGGGGTGGAGCGCATGGCGGCGTAGTAGGCGCTGATGCCCTCCAGCGCATCGCGAAATTCCAGCAGGTCGAGATTGAACTCGCCGTGGCGACCCAGCAGCGCGCTGAGCGGGTCCGACCAGGCGCGCGCCAGCTCTTCAGAGACATAGGTGCCGCCGCCCTGGCGTGAGGTCAGCAGTCCGCGCGCGGCCAGCTTCTGGATGGCCTCCCGCACGGAGGGGCGCGAGACCTCGAACTGCTCGGCCAGGGTGCGCTCCGGTGGCAGGCGCTCGCCGGGTTTCAGGCTGCCTTCGATGATCATGCTTTCGAGGCGCTCGGTGAGTACATCGGCGATACGGGGTTGGCGGACGGGGGCGTAACGCATGGAAGTGTCCTTGCGGCAAAGGTGAAAGGCGGCACCGAACGCTGGAAAGCCAGAGCGCGGCATGCAAGAGAGGGGCGCTTGCGGCGCTGCCGATGATCAGTGTGGCCCGTGGGCATTCCACGCCACAGCCGACATTGGTCTTACCAATATGTGTGATAACCACGCCTCGCGTGGGAGATGAGTGCTATCAATAATTGGTAAGACCAATTTTATGCAATGAAGCTGCTTTGACCAATGTCTAGATACCTTGTACTACATGATGTTTGACCCCTTTCGAGGCGACGCCTAGATTATGCCGAAGCACAGAAGGGTAAATTGGTATGACCAATTTATCGGAAGGCCTGACCCAAGGGTGCGCCAACCCCCGAGTCCTCGTAAGCGTGATCCGTGCTGACTGATACCCTGAAAGACATCCTGACTGATAAAGAGACTGGCCATGACCGTCGCTGCTGCCCCTGACTCCACTGCTCACCCTGCCATGGGCGGGCATGCCTCACCCCAGGCGCGTGCTGCTGCCTATGACGCTCTGCGCGAGACGTTGGCGCAGCACATTCCCGGTGAGCGCCTGATCCATGATCCGCTGCGCACCCTGGCCTACGGCACGGATGCCAGCTTCTATCGGCTGGTGCCGCAGCTGGTGGTGCGGGTGCATGACGAGCAGGAGCTGGGGCATGTGTTGCGCGAGTGCCGAGCGCGCAAGTTGCCGGTGACCTTCCGTGCGGCAGGGACGTCGCTGTCCGGTCAGGCGCTGACGGATTCGGTGCTCATCCAGCTGGGCGGTGAGTGGCGAGGGGCGCAGGTGCTGGAGCAGGGCAGTCGCATCTGCCTGCAGCCGGGGGTGATCGGGGCGCGTGCCAATCAGCTGCTGGCACCCTTCGGGCGCAAGATCGGCCCGGACCCGGCTTCGATCAACAGCTGCATGATCGGCGGTATCGCGGCCAACAATGCGTCCGGCATGTGCTGCGGCACGGCACACAACAGTTATCGCACCGTCGAGGACCTGCGCGTCATTCTCGCCGATGGCACCTGCCTGGATACGGCGTCGCCGGAGAGCGTGCAGGCCTTTCGCGCCAGTCATGGTGGTCTGCTCGCGGAGCTGGAGCGCATGGCGGCCAGTGTGCGCGCCGACCCTGAGCTGGCCGAGCGCATCCGCCACAAGTACCGGCTCAAGAACACCACCGGCTATAGTCTCAATGCGCTGGTCGACTATGCCGATGGTCTCGAGATCCTCAAGCATCTGATGATCGGTTCGGAAGGCACGCTGGGCTTCATCGCCTCCATTACCTATCGCACCGTGATCGAGGAGCCACACAAGGCGGCGGCGCTGGTGTACTACCCGAACATCGATGCGGCCTGTCGCGCCACCATGTTGCTGAAGACGGCACCGGTCGCGGCGGTGGAGCTGATGGACCGCGCGGCGCTGCGCTCCGTGGAGGACGCACCGGGCATGCCGGACGTGTTGCGCACCCTGCCGGAAGAGGCGGTCGCGCTGCTGGTGGATGTGCGGGGCGCGCATCATCAGGAGCTGGAGGCGCGCATGGCCGAGGTTGCCCGCGTGCTGGAAGGCATCGAGACCTGCGAGTCGTGGGCCTTCACTCAGGATGCGCAGCGTTATGCGCTGTACTGGAAGATCCGCAAGGGGCTGTTCCCGGCGGTCGGTGCAGTGCGTGACCTGGGGACCACCGTGATCATCGAGGATGTCGCCTTCCCCATCGAGCGGCTGGCGGAAGGCGTCGGTGCGCTGACGGAGGTCTTCCAGCGGCATGGTTACTCCCAGGCGATCCTGTTTGGCCACGCGCTGGAGGGCAATCTTCACTTCGTCTTCCCGCAGGGCTTCGAACGCGAAGGCGAGGTGGCGCGCTATCAGGCGCTGATGGATGACGTCGCGCAGCTGGTGGGGCAGGAATATGGTGGCTCGCTCAAGGCCGAGCATGGCACTGGTCGCAACATGGCGCCTTATGTAGAGCTTGAGTGGGGCAAGGATGCCTATGCCCTGATGTGGCGTATCAAGGAGGCCTTTGATCCGGACAATCTGCTCAACCCGGAAGTGATCCTGACGCGCAATCCTCGCCTGCATCTGGAAAACCTCAAGCCATTGCCGGCGGCGGACCCGCTGGTGGACCGCTGCATCGAGTGCGGTTTCTGTGAGTCGGTCTGTCCGTCGAAGAACCTGAGCCTGACGCCGCGCCAGCGCATCGTCATCCGACGGGAGATCGCACGCCTGGCAGCGCTCGAGGCGCCGGATGATGCACAGCGCGACCAGCTGGCAGTGCTCAGGAAGGAATATGCCTATCAGGGCATGGAGACCTGTGCGGGCGATGGCCTGTGCGCGACCCAGTGTCCGGTCGGCATCAATACCGGTGATCTGATCCGGGGGCTGCGTCATGAGGAGAACGCCGGTGCCGATCATCCAGGCAAGATGAAGGTGGCGCATTGGGCCGGCGAGCACTTCACACGTGTCACCAGTGGCATGCGTGGCGTGCTCAGGCTGGCGGATGGGCTGCATGGCGCCGTCGGTACGCGCAACATGCGTCGCCTGACCCAGGCCGCTCGCAAGGTGTCCGGTGACAGGGTGCAGCAATGGACTCCCAGCATGCCGGCCGCCGCTGCGCGTGATTATCTCAAGCATCTCGCACAGCCACTGGGGCGCAGTGCAGCGCCCAATGGGCATGTCGTCTACTTCCCGTCCTGCGCCACGCGTGTCTTCGGGGTCGCTGCTGATGATCGCGATCCGCGCAGTGTCACCGAGATGGCGCTGGCCTTGATGGACAAGGCAGGCTTCGAGGTCGTGCTGCCGAAAGGGGTGGATGCGCTGTGCTGTGGCATGGCCTTCCAGTCCAAGGGGCAGTTCGAGGCGGGAGATGCCAAGGCCGCCGAGTTGGCAGCGGCGCTGGTGGAGGCGAGCGACGGCGGACGGCTGCCGATCTTCTGTGATACCAGTCCGTGCCTGGCACAGGCTCAGGCCTATGCGGGCGAGCATCTCGAGGTGTCGCTGACTCTGGTCGAGCCGGTGCAGCTGGTACTCGACTATCTATTGCCCTATCTCTCGATCACACCGCTCAAGGCGAGAGTCGCGGTGCATGTCACCTGCTCCAGTGTCCGCATGGGGCTGGCAGAGCAGTTCGTGGCGCTGGCGCGGCAGTGCGCCAGTGAAGTCGTCGTGCCGGAAGAGGTCACCTGCTGCGGCTTCGCCGGCGACAAGGGCTTCAGTACACCGGAGCTCAATGCCTCGGCGCTGAAGGGACTGAAGGAGGTAGTGGCCGATTGCGACTACGGGGTTTCCAATTCGCGCACCTGCGAGATAGGGCTGAGTGAGCACTCCGGGCTCAGCTATCAATCGATTCTCGGTCTGGTCGATAGAGCATCGGCACCAAGGTGATGGGAGGTGTTCGAGATGCATGACACCCTGATGACAATCTCTTGAAAAAGCCCTTGCCCTCACGGCGGTTCGTGCGTAAAGTACGCATCCGCTGCCGGGGACGCATGGCGTTACCAGCGGTGAAAGAGGTTTGCAGGCGATTGTTTTGC